>CAMLLB010000024.1 GCA_946480815.1 uncultured Flavobacteriales bacterium | reverse complement strand
AGAAATGGCAAAAGCAAATCAAAAGAAGAAGAAAAACGTCAAAGTAGACGCAGCGGGTGAAGCGCATATCCAAGCTACCTTCAACAATGTGATTATTTCTTTGACGAACAACGCTGGTCAGGTTATTTCCTGGTCATCCGCTGGAAAAATGGGCTTCAAGGGTTCTAAAAAGAACACTCCGTATGCTGCACAGGTTGCTGCTGAGGATGCATCTAAAGAAGCACATGACTTCGGACTACGTAGAGTGCGTGTATTTGTGAAAGGACCTGGAGCTGGTCGTGAATCAGCTATCCGTGCAATTCACAATCATGGTATCGAAGTGATCGAGATCATCGATGTAACTCCGCTTCCGCACAACGGTTGTCGTCCTCCAAAAAGACGTCGCGTTTAATTTATAGTATTTTTAATCTAAAGGGGAAATTGATTATCGAAGGAAAAGCCTTAATTCATAATCCCCCTTTTTACATTTTATAGTATGGCAAGATATACAGGCCCAAAATCGAAAATTGCCCGTCGTTTCCGCGACCCAATTTTCGGTCCGGATAAATCTCTGGACAAAAGACAGTATGGACCGGGACAACACGGACCAAACAAACGTAGAGGTGGAAAGCAGTCAGAGTACGCTATCCAGCTTGGTGAAAAACAAAAAGCAAAGTATACTTACGGTATCCTTGAGCGTCAATTCTCGAATTTGTTCAAGAAAGCATCCCGCATGAAAGGGATTACTGGTGAAGTATTGTTGCAATTGTGTGAAGCACGTTTGGACAACACAGTATACCGTTTAGGAATTGCTCCTTCTCGTCGTGCTGCCCGTCAGTTGGTTACTCACAAACACATCGTTGTAAACGGAGAAGTGGTAAACATTCCTTCTTATACACTGCGTGTAGGTGATGTTGTAAGCGTTCGTGAAAAATCAAAGTCTTTGGAAGCAATCGCTTCTTCATTGACAGCCTCAACAAACAAGCGTTACGATTGGTTGGATTGGGATAATTCTTCAAAATCCGGAAAGTTTTTGAGTATTCCTTCCCGTGATATGATTCCTGAGAACATCAAGGAACAATTGATCGTCGAATTATATTCTAAGTAATAATTGGAGCCTTTTTAGGCTCCTTATTCAGTTATTTAATCATTGAATTGCAGCCAAAGGGTTTGATGGAGGTTTCTTCAATCCGTCAGACCGCGCAACTGCAAAACAATTAAAAAGAAGAAAAACAAATGGCAATTTTAGATTTTCAAAAACCTGACAAGGTAATTATGATCCAATCGGACGAGCGTAAAGGACAATTTGAGTTCCGCCCGCTTGAGCCTGGATATGGGATCACAGTAGGAAACGCATTACGTCGTATCTTACTTTCTTCATTGGAAGGTTACGCAATTTCATCTGTTCGTATCGAGGGTGTAGACCACGAGTTCGCAACATTGAAAGGTGTAGTTGAAGACGTTACTGAAATCGTATTGAACTTGAAACAAGTTCGCTTCAAACAACAAATCGAAGGAACGGATAATGAAACAGTTGTTGTTTCTATTTCCGGACAAGATAAATTGACTGCAGGTGATTTAGGTAAATTTACATCCGGATTCCAGGTATTAAACCCGGATCTAGTGATTTGTAACATGGAAAGCTCTGTTAAATTAGAGATGGAATTGACAATCATTAAAGGACGTGGTTACCTTCCTGCTGAGGAAAACAAAACTGGTAATGCACCGTTTGGAACGATCTTTATCGACTCCATCTTTACTCCGGTTGTGAACGTGAAATACACGATCGAAAACTACCGTGTAGAGCAAAAAACGGATTACGAGAAATTGGTTTTGGAATTGACTACAGATGGTTCAATTCATCCGAAAGATGCTTTGAAAGAAGCTGCAAAGATCTTGATCCACCACTTCATGTTGTTCTCTGACGAGCGCATCACTTTAGATAGTGAAGTGAAGTCTGAAACAGAAGAGTTTGATGAGACATCATTGCATATGCGTCAATTGTTGAAAACAAAATTAGTAGATATGGACCTTTCAGTTCGTGCACTAAATTGTTTGAAGGCAGCAGACGTTGAAACATTGGGAGATCTTGTTTCTTACAACAAGAACGACTTATTGAAGTTCCGTAATTTCGGTAAGAAATCCTTGACCGAGTTGGAAGACCTGGTTGATTCTAAAGGATTGAACTTCGGAATGAACGTTGCTAAATACAAATTAGATAAAGACTAGTATCGCATTTGTGCTCCGGAGCTTCGGCAAAGGAGTAAATTAAAATTAATAATGTCGTAATAGGTGGCTGGGACGACGCGATAACAAGCCCGGCTAACCGTTACTTACGAAATTTAAAGTTATGAGACACGGAAAAAAACACAACCATCTTGGTAGAAAGACAGCTCACAGACACGCAATGTTGTCTAACATGGCTTGTTCTTTGATCGAGCACAAAAGAATCTCTACAACAATCGCGAAAGCAAAAGCCTTGCGTGTATACGTAGAACCTATTTTAACAAAATCAAAAGACGATTCAACTCACAACCGTCGTACAGCTTTCTCTTACTTGAAAAGCAAAGAAGCGGTGACTGAATTGTTCCGTACAGTTGCTCCGAAAATTGCTGACCGTCCGGGAGGATACACTCGTATTATCCGCACAGGTTACCGTTTAGGGGATAACGCGGAAATGTGTTTGATCGAGTTGGTTGATTTCAACGAAGTTTACACTTCAGGAGAGAAGAAAACAACAACACGTCGTTCTCGTCGTGGTGGATCAACTGCTAAGAAAGCGGACACAGCTCCAACAGCAGAAACAGTTGAAGAAGCAGTAGTAGTTGAAGAAACTCCAGCTGAAGAAGTAAAAGCGGAAGCAGAAGAAGCAACACCAGAAGCTCCTGAAGCAGATGCAACTGAAGAAAAGAAAGAAGAAGAGTAAAATCTTTGATTTAATAAAAATGGACAGTAATTGCTGTCCATTTTTTTTGCGTTATATTTTATAATCCAAATATTACAAACTCTATGAAACAAATTTATTTAATCGCAATTTTGGTAAGTTCCGTTTTTGCAAATAAGGCATTAAGCCAGGAAACAGGCCAAAAGACATTCCTTAATTCCACCCAACGTCTTTCACTTATTCGTTCAACAGTCAAATCCACTTCTTGTGGTGTTGACACCATTGTATACCCCTATTTGAAAGAAATGAGCTTTACAGCAGCAGCTGATTCTTTCTTTGTGGATGCAATGGTGGGAAGTGTCCGGACAGCTGCCCAGGCGTATCACATAGATGATTCAATCCGTATCCACGGTATCCAATTCTGGGGAGGAGCATACAGCACTTCTACAGCACCTCAAACCCTGCAGGTCCGAGCATTTTTGTACTCAGTCGATGCCAATAACATGCCCCTTGTAAAATTGGATTCTGCAGATGTAATCGTTACCAATACCACTGATTTTTACGAAGCAATTTTTACAACTCCATACAGCTACAATCAAAATTTTGCGGTTGCAGTGAAATCAGTACCGAACGATACACTTGCCGTAATCTCAAATAATGCCGGCAACAGCTGGAGTAGCCCCAATTATGGCGAAAGTCTGGCATGGCGTAGGTTTGGATCAGGTTCATGGAATGCGACCCTGAGTTTTTTCGGCCAGGATTTGGAATATATGATTTTCCCGATAGTGAGCTATGATATTACTGCGGACTTTACTGCTGCGGGGCCAAGTTGTACAAATGAAGTGTCCGAATTCAATAATACATCTTCTTCCAATCTGGGTAACCGTATGCTGAATATGAACGCTTTCGATACGTACTGGAATAATGCACCTGATTCTACATTTACCTGGAATGCGGGTACGGTACAAGTTAGTGAAGATGCTACTTATACCTTCACTACGGCAGGTACGCAAGCGGTGTCGTTAACTGCTGATATGCTTGGTTATTATACAAATTGTTCGGATACATATACAACAGATATTCAAGTGACGGAAACTCCGGTGGCCCAAACAAATCCATCCGGTACGATTACAATTTGTGATGGCGAAACGGTTGAAATTTCAGCTCTTCCTGCTACAGGAGTGGATTATCAATGGCTTCTGAACGGGACGGATGAAGTAGATTCGGTGAACATAACGTATTCTACAGGTATAGCAGGAAGTTATGCCGTAGTTACCTCAAATGTTTGTGGTGCTGATACAAGTAATGTGGTAGACCTGGTTGTTAACCCGCTTCCACCTGCACCGGTTATTACTGCATCCGGAACAATTTTGATCGCTTCCCCGGCGGGAGGAGTTCTTCAATGGTATTTGGATGGACAGGAACTATCAGGAGAGGCGAATGATTCGTTAACTGTTTTACAAAACGGTAATTATACGGTAGTTGTAACCAATGCGTTTGGCTGCTCTTCAGAATCAGCGGTTTTCGAAGTGGATTACTTGAGCTTACAGGAGAATTCCCTGGACCTGATAGCTGTTTTCCCGAACCCGTCGAGCGGACAATTAACCGTTAAAGCGAAAAACTACGGTTCATTTACGATTACTACTTCAGAAGGTAAATTGGTGCATTCGAAGCTGATAGATAATGGTTCGGAAATGTCGATCGATCTTTCAGAATGCGAGAGCGGAATTTATTTTATTCATTATTCCGGAGAGGCGGGGAATCAAATCACGCGTGTCGTAATTAGCAAATAACAGATATAAAATAGGATAATTCTGAGTAAAGCCGGTTATTAAACCGGCTTTACTCTTTTTTATGAACTATAACTTTTGAAGTTGGAATAGAAATCCTAATTTTGCAAAAACATTTTAGTATATGGAAGAACGCAAGCCTGCGCTCCTGGTCCTGGAGGATGGAACAGTTTTTTATGGCAAAGCAACCGGAAAGATAGGTACAACAACCGGTGAAATTGCCTTTAACACGGGAATGACCGGTTATCAAGAAGTTTTTACTGATCCTTCCTATTATGGGCAAATACTAGTCATGACGACTTCTCATATTGGTAATTACGGAGTAAATCCGGTTGAGGTTGAATCCGAAACAGTAAAAATTGCCGGATTAGTTACCAAAAAATTTGCTGAGAACTTTTCAAGATCTTCTGCCGTATCAAATCTGAATGATTATTTAGTGGATAATAACAAAGTAGGTATCACAGATATCGATACCCGCTCTTTGGTACGTCATATCAGACATAAAGGTGCCATGAACGCCATTATTTCATCGGAGATTTTGGATGAGAAAGCATTGCAGAAACAAGTGAAAGAAGTTCCGTCCATGGATGGATTGGAATTGTCTTCCAAGGTGACAACGAAAACTGCTTACGAAATGGGAGATCCGAACAGCTCATTGCGAGTGGCTCTGCTTGATTTTGGAGTGAAAAAGAATATTGTACGTTGTTTAGCCGATAGAGGTTGCCTGGTGAAAGTATTCCCCATGAATGCTTCCCTGGAAGAATTGAAAGCCTTTAAACCGGATGGATACATGTTATCTAACGGTCCCGGAGATCCGTCAGCTATGCCGAATGAAATTGCTTTGGTAAAAGAATTGGTAGAAGTAGGAACTCCTGTGTTCGGAATTTGTTTGGGACACCAGATCCTTGGATTGAGCCAGGGATTGAAAACAGAGAAAATGTTTAACGGTCACAGAGGGATTAATCATCCGGTGATGAATCTGGTTACAGGAAAAGGAGAAATCACTTCGCAAAACCACGGATTCGTGATTGCAAAAGACAGTGTTGCATCCAATCCACGAATTAAAGTTACTCACGAACACCTGAACGATAAAACAATTGCAGGGATCATGCTGACTGACAAACCGGTCTTTTCAGTGCAATACCACCCGGAAGCATCTGCCGGACCACACGATTCCCGCTATTTATTCGATCAGTTTATTGAAAATATGAAACAAGAGAAGCAACGCTTCGAAGGGGACAAACGTTAGTGCGGACCAAATAAGAAAGAACTAATATTCAAATAAAACACATGAGTTATATCGCACGCATTGTCGGAAGACAAGTTTTAGATTCAAGAGGTAATCCAACTGTAGAAGTGGATGTTTATACAACAAATGGTGCAGTAGGAAGAGCTGCTGTTCCCTCCGGAGCTTCAACAGGAGTTCACGAAGCTGTTGAATTACGTGACGGCGATAAATCCATTTACCTTGGGAAAGGAGTTTTAAAGGCAGTTGAAAACGTTAATTCAATCATAGCTGAAGAGTTGATCGGGATGGATATTTTCGATCAAAAACTGATTGACCGTGTTTTATTGGAATTGGATGGAACCCCAAACAAATCAAAGTTGGGAGCAAATGCAATCCTAGGAACATCTTTAGCGGTAGCGAAAGCTGCAGCTCAGGAAGCAGGATTGAGCTTGTTCAAATACGTTGGCGGGGTCGGAGCAACAACAATGCCTGTCCCGATGATGAATATTTTGAACGGAGGTTCTCATGCAGATAACCTGATCGATATCCAGGAATTTATGGTGATGCCCTTCGGAGCATCTTCTTTTTCAGAAGGATTGCGTTGGGGAACGGAGATTTTCCACCACTTGAAATCCGTTTTGAAAGAGAAAGGAATGTCAACAAATGTTGGTGATGAAGGAGGTTTTGCTCCGAATTTGGGATCCAATGAAGAAGCAATCCAGGTTGTGTTGCAAGCAATTGAAAAAGCTGGATTTAAACCGGGACACGACGTGCACATTGCTTTGGATGCAGCATCTTCTGAATTTTACAATGCAGAAAAAGGATTGTATTTGTTCGAATCTACCGGAGATTCCATGACATCTTCTCAAATGGTCGACTTTTGGGCTGATTGGTGCCAAAAATATCCGATTGTTTCTATTGAAGACGGGTTGGCTGAAGATGATTGGGCTGGCTGGAAAGAAGCAACTGATAAGTTGGGGAATAAAGTTCAATTGGTTGGAGATGATTTGTTCGTTACGAATACAAAACGTTTATCGCAAGGAATTGAGCAGGGAATCGCAAATTCGATTTTGGTGAAAGTAAACCAAATCGGTTCTTTGAGTGAAACAATCGAAGCGGTCCAAATGGCAACAAGAAACAGTTACACTTCAGTAATGTCACACAGAAGCGGTGAAACGGAAGATAACACCATTGCGGATTTGGCGGTCGCTTTGAATTGCGGACAAATTAAAACAGGATCAGCTTCCAGAAGCGATCGCATGGCTAAATACAATCAATTATTAAGAATAGAAGAAGAACTGGGAGAAACTGCTTATTATCCTGGAAAGAATTTTCGATTTTTATAAGATAAAAGAAACATTAGAAAAAGGGAGTCCGCAATAACGGGCTCCCTTTTTTTGTTCACCATCGTGTTTTTTGAAAACTCATTTTGCAAGTAATTCCCAAAGATTCGTACCTTATGACCTGAAATTCAAACGAATCTGAAAAATCTGTTCATAAAGTGAAAAATCGGCTCGATTTAATCAGAATGAACTAATTTTTAACAAAATGTTTAAAAGCGGTAAGTTTTTATGAACTGAAAGCAACCAAATAATGTTTAAATCGTTTAGAAATCAAAGCACTAATTATGAAGAATTTAATACTAGGTTTAGTTTTTGCAATGGGAACATGTTGGGTCAGTGCCCAAAGTTCTGTTCCTCAGACTAATGCGCCTGCTTTTTTTGCACAATGCATGGTGAATGTAAGTAATCAAAATGATTTAATAACATTGGAAAATCAATTGCGTACCATACCTTACGTAAATGTAGTTCGAGTTGATATTCCAACACATCGATTATTCTTAATCACAAAAGATATTACTTCATTCACTGCAACTGAATTTACAGCTTGGATGGGAACTTATTCTTCATCTTACAGTTGTCTTCAAATTGGTTTACAAGGAGTAGATCCGATTAATCCATATCCATTTACTAATTGTCCTGAAAACTAATTCCGATGAAAGCACTATTATATTCTTTAGCATTGTTTTGTTCATTTGGAGTTTGGGCTCAACAATTACCTGTAAACTGTAACTTAGCGGTTCCTGGGTGTTCTACACCACAATTTCCGATTGTTGGTACACAACCATCTTATAATACACCTGATTTTGGAACCGGGACAATTTCCAATCCGAGCACAAACCCTCAAAATGGAAATAGCGGATGTTTGTTATCCGGAGAAACTGTTTCAACATTTATTACGATAAACATTGTTACCTCCGGAACCCTGCAATGGTCATTGATTGGTTTGACTCCGGCTGGAACTCCTTCCAATACGGGTTGTTTCGATTGGATCATGTGGGAGGATAGTCCGACAAGTTCTACGGATGGTTGTACCGGGATTAATGGAAATACCCTGCCTCCGGTTGCTTGTAACTGGAATGGAATGTGTAATGGAAATACCGGGATGTCTACACCGGCAAATTACCCTCCGGGAGCATCCGGTACAAGTTATCAACCACCATTAACAGTAACTGCAGGACAATCGTTCATTCTATGTCTTTCAAACTACAGCTTCACCAACCAAAACGTGAATTTGAGCTTCTTCGGTTCTGCTCAGGTTGTTTGTGGAGTATCCGCTGCTGATCAAACTATTTGTTTGGGGAACTCAGCATCGGTTACGATTGCTACACCAGGATATTCTAACCCGACGTTCCAGTGGTTGGTTACAACGGGTGTGGCAAATCCTTCAGCAGGAACGACGACAGTGAATCCAACGGTTACAACAACTTATTCAGTGGCAGTATCACAACCGGCAATGGGAACAACTCCTGCATTACAGGATACAGCGACCTTTACAATTACGGTAGTGAATCCTCCTGCACCAAATGCGGGACCTGATCAAACGGTATGTTTGGGACAAGTGATCCATTTGTCAGGAACTGTAGGGAGTTCCACAAATACAGCAAACTGGCAGGCAATTGTACCTCCGGGTATGACACCTCCTGCAACAGCATCATTCTCACCGAACTTCAGTTCAATGAACCCGAACGTTACGGTGAACCAACCGGGAGTTTATAAATTTGTTTTGAGAGAAACGAGCACTATTTGTGGTATTATCAGAGATACAGTAGTTGTTACCGTTTCACAATTGCAAATCGCGACAACTACAACAAACCCGGTTTGTAACGGTTCAAGTGACGGGACAATCACGATTACAAGTGCCGGTGCAAGTGAATACAGTTTTGACAATGGAGTGACCTGGCAAACGTCCAATACACAAGGAGGTTTTGCAGCCGGGACTTACAACGTATGTGCGAAAAACACTCTGGGATGTCAGAAATGTGCATCTGCAACCTTGACGAACCCGCCTGCAATTGTGATGTCGGTTTCCAATGATACGATTATATGTCAGAATGGTACGGCGTCGATTTGGGCTTCGGCTACCGGCGGTACGAGTTATTCTTACCACTGGGATCACAGTCCGGCTTTGGTTGCTGCAACCCAGGTGAACCCTATGGTAAACACGTATTATCCGGTTCAGGCTGAAAGTAATTTAGGTTGCTGGTCTAACAGAGATTCGATTTATGTTACAATGAACCCGGTTCTTTCTGCAATAATGTCTCCGGACGCATTTACATGTCCGGGATACGAAGACTCAATTCAAGTAATCGCGTCAGGAGGTATCGGTGCACCATATACGTTTACCTGGTCAACCGGTCAGGTTGATACCGGTACTGAAAGCCAGTTGAATGATTCACCGTTAACTACAACGACGTACAGTGTAACGATCAATGACGTTTGTGAAACAACACCGATTACGATATCAGGAGTGATCAACGCATATCCTTTACCTGTTCCACAGATTACAGTAGATCAGGCAACGAAATGTGAACCGGCAGTCTTTATATTAGAGAATGCTACAGATCCGAATATGTCTCAAAACACGATTTGGAGAATTAGTAACGGAGACGAATTTATTGATGTGGATTCATTGAATACTTCATCAACAATGAACGGAACCTATAATGTACAATTGATCGTAACTTCTCCGGATGGTTGTATTGATTCGACAACCTGGGAAAATTACCTGACGGTTATGCAAACTCCGGTCGCAGACTTTAAATGGAGCCCGGATCCGATCACCATGTTCAATACACAGGTATTGTTCACAGAATACTCCTTATATGCAAATACATACGAATGGAGCTTCCCGGGAGCAACACCTAATTCGTCCACGAACGAGGACCAAACGGTGATGTATCCGGACGGGCAAACCGGAACGTATTATGTTACTTTGGTTGCGAAATCTTACCTGGGTTGTACAGATACGATCACGAAAGAAGTGGTCATCTTGCCGGAGGTGATTATTTATGCTCCGAACACATTCACTCCTGACGGGGATGAATTCAACCAGACCTGGAGAGTTTACATTGAAGGGGTAGATGCATATGATTTCGAACTTCAAATCTTCAATCGATGGGGTGAAGTTATTTGGGAATCACATGATATTAATGCAGCCTGGGATGGAACTTACAATGGAGTACCTGTTAAGGAAGGTGCTTATACCTGGCTGATCCGGACACGAGAGCTGATCTCCGATAAGAAATACACCTGGAATGGGCTTATAAATATTATCAAATAGGATCATTGATCTTTCTGATAATGGGCTGTTCGTTAAAATACGGGCAGCCCATTATTGTTTTATCCAAAACTGATTAATAACCTTCATGATTTGGTCTTCAAAAGTTACGTTTCTCCCAAATCATTTCCGCTCTGATTCCACCGTACATAAGGGATCATAATTTAGTCTTTCCGCCGTGGCGGACTTCGCTTTTTCTTCTTAATTTCGCAGCATAAGTGATACTTTATGAATCTGAACGAATTTCAAAACGATATAGCAACAGGAATACCTGTAATTCTACCTCCGAAGAAAGAGTACGAAACAGCAATTAATCATGCACCGAAACGGAAGGAGATCCTTTCGTCAGAAGAGCGGTTATTGGCTTTGAAAAATGCCCTGCGTTATTTTCCGAAGGATCAGCATGCTGAACTTGCAAAGGAATTTTCTGATGAGCTGGAGAAATACGGACGAATTTACATGTATCGTTTCAGACCTGACTATAAGATGTATGCACGTCCGATTAGTGAGTATCCAGGAAAATCATTGCAGGCAAAAGCAATTATGCTGATGATCCAAAACAACCTGGATTATGCGGTAGCTCAACATCCGCATGAATTGATTACATATGGTGGAAACGGGGCTGTTTTTCAGAATTGGATCCAGTATCGCCTGACAATGAAATACCTTTCAGAAATGGAAGATGATCAGACATTGGTTATGTATTCCGGTCACCCACTTGGATTATTTCCTTCGCATAAGGACGCTCCACGTGTGGTTGTAACGAATGGAATGATGATCCCGAACTATTCGAAACCGGATGATTGGGAGAAATTCAACGCTTTGGGAGTTACCCAATACGGTCAGATGACCGCAGGTTCATATATGTATATCGGTCCACAGGGAATTGTTCATGGAACAACGATCACCGTATTGAATGGATTCCGTAAAATTAAAAAAGCCCCGAAAGGTTCATTATTCGTTACATCCGGTTTGGGAGGAATGAGTGGTGCTCAGCCAAAGGCAGGAACTATTGCAGGATGTGTTACAGTATGTGCAGAAGTAAATCCGAAAATCACACGTATCCGCCTGGAACAAGTATGGGTCCATGAAGTGATTGAAGACCTGGATGTCCTTGTAAAACGTGTTCGCGAAGCACAGGAAAACGAAGAAGTTGTATCCATTGCTTATTTGGGAAATATTGTAGACGTTTGGGAGAAATTCGACACGGAAAACCTGCACATTGACCTGGGATCCGATCAGACTTCGCTTCATAATCCATGGGCTGGTGGTTATTACCCGGTTGGAATTGATTTTGAAACAGCAAATAAATTAATGGCTTCCAACCCGGAAGAATTTAAGTCAAAGGTACAAAGTACCCTGGTAAGACATGCAAATGCAATCAACGCACATACAGCCAAGGGAACTTATTTCTTTGATTATGGAAATGCATTTTTATTGGAAGCATCGCGCGCAGGTGCAGATGTAATGGCTGAAAACGGGATTGATTTCAGGTATCCGTCATATGTTCAGGATATCATGGGACCAATGTGCTTTGATTATGGGTTCGGTCCGTTCCGTTGGGTATGTACTTCCGGGAAACCGGAGGACCTGGAAAAGACAGATGCCATTGCGTGTGCTGTCCTGGAAGAAATGAAACAACACAGTCCGGAAGAGATCCAACAACAAATGGCAGATAATATCCAGTGGATCAAAGGAGCACAGGAAAACAGACTGGTAGTTGGTTCTCAGGCGCGTATCCTTTATGCAGATGCTGAAGGACGTATGAAGATCGCGGCTGCATTCAACGAAGCAATTTCAAAAGGAATTATCGGGCCGGTTGTACTTGGGCGCGATCACCACGACGTTTCAGGAACAGACTCTCCTTATCGCGAAACTTCAAATATTTATGATGGTTCACGTTTCACAGCCGATATGGCGATCCAGAACGTAATCGGAGATTCTTTCCGGGGTGCAACATGGGTTTCTATTCACAATGGTGGTGGAGTAGGCTGGGGAGAAGTAATCAATGGAGGTTTCGGAATGCTGCTTGACGGATCTTCAGATGCTGAGAGAAGATTGAAATCCATGCTTCATTGGGATGTGAATAACGGGATAGCAAGAAGAAACTGGGCACGGAACGAAGGAGCTATCTTTGCAATTAAACGCGCTATGGAGGCTGAACCGAAGCTGAAGGTAACCATTCCTGAATTGGTGGATGAAGAGCTTTTGAAAGGCCTGAAATAATTGAAACTTCGACTCCGCTCAGTTTCCTTTTGATAGTAGGGATTAAAGGTGATTGAGCGTAGTCGAAATCATCCTTTTTAGAGTACTTTAATTTCCACTCTGCGGTTGCTTTGTTCTTCGGAAGCAAACTTTGCATTCGGGAAGATCGGCATGGTATTTCCGTAACCTACGGCAGTTAACCTTGTTTTGTCGATTCCATTCTCAACCAGATAAAGGTATACACGTTTTGCTCGTGCTTCAGAAAGTTTCTGGGCCTCGAAGGTATTTTCACCATTGGAATGAACGTGTCCCTGAATCTCTACTTTTATTCCCGCATTTAAGGCGAGGAAATCTTTCAGCCGTCTTAATTTTGGTTCTGCACTCTGAAGGAATTCGGAAGATCCGGGATAGAATTCAATTTCATCAATTTGCATGCTTTTACCTTCACCCAATGGTTCGATCCAGGCAACAATTTCTGTTTCCGTATTGGCGGATACAGGTTCTTCCCTGTCTACAAAGAAATATCCTTCCGCATCAATCTTCAGCTGGACTTTTCCTGACCGTTCGATCGGAAAACGAAAATCCGATCCCTGGTATGCTGCCGTAATATCTTTAATCCCGGTAATGGTAATATTTGCGATAACAGGCTTGCCTGTTTCATAATCCCTTACCAATATGGATAATCCCGATTCTTTTTTATCCGTTCTAAGATCCAGTAATTTCCCACCTTCCGCGGTTTCCTGCATTTCTCCCGTCATTGGTTCAAATACAAAATTAACTTCCAGGTATTCTTTCGTTTTTGGTGGTGCTATAAAACAAATAATGATTTCTTTTCCGGCAGTCAAATCAATCGGATAAAGGGTGTTTTCAGAAACAATCAGGTTCAATCCGAGTTCCGGTGATGGTTTTGCAATAATTCTTCTGATTTCCGCAGAACCTTTGGCAATTTCGTCACAAGGATATTTGGTCTCTCCTTCAAAAATGATCATCTGAATAGGCTGTGAACATTTTGCATTTAGAGTGAACCGTCCATTATAGGACGCTTTAAAGGAACAAAACAAACTGTTCTTTTCTTCGATATTATTTAATGAGCTATAAGCCTGGAAATCATTTACTTTCCCTCCCTTGCCGGAGAATTGCATACGATACTCTCCGGTTTTAAGAATCGTTGTGGCACCTGTGCAATCAGAAATAGCATTTGAGCTTTCAAGAATCTGTTGCCCAAATACAGTTGTAAAAAGGAAAGAAGAAAATATTAGGAGTGTGAGTTTCATTGGGTGCAAAGATAGTCTTTTCCTGAACTTTGAAAAAATGGCATTTTTTCGACTGACTGAATGGATTGAATGAGCGTATTAAATGTATTTCTTAGTTATTGTTTAACATTCAACTGTGCTTTCAGGCAGGTTCTAAGGTACAAATGATCAACGGTAGGAAAAATATGAATCACACTCACATCATGTGTTTTTCCCTGGATGGTCAAATCGCCGCTTTTCTTTTGAAGATTTCGGTCGATTGTTTTTTTCAATTGGTTAAATTGGTCGGTCATGTTTAATTTAGTTGCTTTTTCAAGCTCAGAATAAATTCGATTGGAGAACAACCATTTTGCACTTTTCAGCAGGACACTTTTTGTTTTTAGATCAAATTCGAGTTTGCTTAATTCCAATATTTTGGTATTGTTGTCAAAAGTTGGAATTCCCTGTAAGTACAATATTCCTTTTTTAGTTCCGCTGAAGTGAATTGCAAGTACCAACCTGTTCTGATCCAATCCGCTTACTTTTATAGCTTCAAATTCAAAGTGATTTTTGTTGAAGTCGATGGATTTTCCTTTTACCTGTTCTGTGAAGAGCTGAGAGATAGAATCGTAGTTTAAGTCGAAATCTGTTAAAAGATCAAATGTGTCCTTTGGTGCATTTTGAACAATATTCAATTTTGGAAGGTCAGTGACAGGGCTTTTTAGCGCATTTTGATTCAGATAAGTCTTACAATTGAGTACAAGAGTAGTGAATAGTTTATCTTCTTCTAAACGCGGTTTAACCAGTGAAAGGGAAATTGGTTCAAAATGAATGTATCCGAGATAAGGAATTCTGACCGATTGGTTCATGTCTTTCCACAGATCTTCCGCTTCTTTTTTAAATGAGATCCGAGCCAATTGTTTATCGGTTTCCTGGCACTGTTTTTCCAGCGTTTTACGGACTTCCCTGATGACTTCATCTGTGGCATCAAATCGGAAAAGTGTGACTTCACATGGATTCAAAGCCTTCAGTTCGTTGATCGAAGTTTTGGAACTTAAACCATAGTTTTCATTGATATTCAATTCCGTTTCGAAGCGAATTCTTAAAGAAGGTTTTTTTTCATCAATTCCGCAGGAAAAGGGGATGATCGGGGTCAAGCAAACAGGTTTTGCAGCCAACAGGTCAGAACATGCCGCACAATATTCCATTCTGATCCAATAAGATCCATACAGTTCGGATAGTAAATGATTATTGCTGGTTGAAATATCAAAAGAATCCTTTTTAAATTGGTAATCGTAACGAATTCCGCTGCAAGGTTTGTCAGAGCCGGAAGTAATTTCGGGGACCGATTTGTTGGCGTCTTTAAAGTACCCGGTTAAGGTTATTTCTACAGGAACAACAACACTGTTTGTGACCGTATTCATTTGCGGAGGAGTACTTGTTAAATTGACATTTACAGGTGCTTCCGGCAGAATGGAACGGCATGAACCTGTGAGAATTAGGAGCGAAAGCACTCCGATATTTAACTTTAAAACACGCACAGCAACGGAAATTTCATAATTGATTTTCCAAAATTAGTATTAACTTCAAGTTTATGAAGTCAATTTTTTATTTGGTTATTGCATGTTGTGCATTATCTGCATGCACAAAAGAAAGAACGTGTACTTGTTCCGATGGATACAGTTTTACTATAAAGGCATCAAAGAAAGACGCTCGGGATACGTGCGAGAAATATTCTGCAGGGCAAGTTGAATGTAAAATGAATTGATTTTATTTTTTTTTGTGAGCACCGTTGCCGGGTAAGAAAAAAAGTATATATTCGTGCCGTTAATTTATTTTCTAATAACCTTCAACTTAAAAAAAGTATGAAAAAATTTATTTTGGTTGCTGCAGTAGCAACATTTGCAATGGGCTTAGGTTCATGTAAAAAAGATTACACTTGTGATTGTACTTACACTTCAAACGGTCAAACTTACACTTCTTCTTCTACAATCAAGAATGCTAAGAAAACTGACGCGAAGGCTGCATGTACGGCATTACAAATTGGTGGATACACTTGTACACTTAAATAAGAAGCAATTCTTAATTATTGTATATAAATTAAAAAGAGCCGTTTCTTATGAAACGGCTCTTTTTTTGTCTTGTTGTGATGTCATTCCTTGATTAGGAAAGTTTCACTTATTCCGGAACTTTATAATTACGATATTAAAAAAAACGACACTTCTAATTGCTAAAAGTGTCGTCCGATTTAATGTTTTAGACCTAAATCAAATTCCTGCAATAATGCCATTGAATGTTTCGCTTGGTCTCATTGCTTTGGTAGCTAATTCCATATTTGGTTTGTAATAACCGCCAATGTTCACTTTATGTCCCTGGGCTCCGATCAATTCATTATTGATCTTACTTTCATTAGTTGATAGAGCTTCTGCAATCGGTGTAAACTTTGCTTTCAATTCCGCATCACTATCTTGGGCAGCCAATGCCTGTGCCCAATAAAGCGTTAAAAAGAAATGGCTACCGCGGTTGTCGATTTCTCCCACCTTTCTTGCCGGAGACTTATCATTTTCCAGGAATTTCTCAGTCGCTGCATCCAATGTTTCAGCGAGAACTTTCGCTTTTTTGTTCCCGGTTGTATTGAACATGTGTTCGAATGAAACAGCCAGTGCCAGGAACTCACCAAGTGAATCCCAACGTAAATATCCTTCGTCTAAGAACTGCTCTACATGTTTAGGAGCAGAACCTCCTGCACCGGTTTCGAATAAACCACCGCCATTCATCAATGGAACGATCGAAAGCATTTTTGCGGAAGTACCAACCTCCAAAATTGGGAATAAGTCTGTGTTATAGTCACGCAAAACGTTTCCTGTAACGGAAATAGTATCCAATCCTTTCACAATGCGTTCAAGAGAGAAAAGTGTTGCCTCGCTAGGAGAAAGGATGCGAATGTCCAATCCGGATGTGTCATGGTCTTTTAGGTACAGTTCTACTTTCGTGATCAATTCTGCATCGTGAGCGCGGTTTTTATCCAACCAGAAAACGGCAGGTGTATTGCTTAAACGAGCTCTTGTAACTGCTAATTTCACCCAGTCACGGATCGGAGCATCTTTTGTTTGACACATTCTCCAGATATCACCTTCTTCAACAGGATGTTCCAATAGTATTTTACCGTTTGAATCAACCACACGAACGGTACCGTTGGCAGGAATCTGGAATGTTTTATCGTGAGAACCGTATTCTTCGGCAGCTTGTGCCATCAAACCTACATTTGGAACAGATCCCATTGTTGTCGGATCAAGTGCTCCGTTCTTTTTACAAAAATCAAAAACTGTCTGATAAATTCCCGAATAGGATCTGTCAGGAATCATCATCAGGGTATCTTGCAGTTTTCCTTCTTTATTCCACATTTTTCCGGAAGTTCTGATTGCAGCCGGAACTGATGCATCAACGATCACATCACTTGGAACGTGCAGGTTTGTAATTCCTTTTTCAGAATTTACCATGGCGATTGGCGGGTTTTTAGCATAGACCGCTTCGATATCAGCTTCGATTTCTGCTTTCTTGTCAGCAGGAAGTGTTTCGATTTTAGCGTATAGATCCCCCAGACCATTATTTGGATTGATTCCCAGTTGTGCGAATTCGGCAGCATGTTTTTCGAAAACATCTTTGAAGTAAACAGAAACCACATTCCCAAAAATAATTGGATCAGAAACTTTCATCATAGTTGCTTTCAAGTGAACAGAAAGCAATAAGTTTTTCGCTTTTGCTTCTTCGATCTCTGCTGCGATATAAGTGCGAAGTGCTTTCTGACTCATTACTGAAGCGTCAATAATTTCACCTGCTTTTAAGGATGTTTTTTCCTTCAATACTTTAGTTGTGCCATCTGTTTGCACCAATTCGATTTTCACATCGGTAGCGTCCGGAAGAACTACAGATTTTTCACTGCCGTAGAAATCACCGTTTGGCATGCTTGCTACTTTAGTTTGTGAATCAGCAGTCCAGGCTCCCATTGAGTGTGGATGCTTTTTGGCGTAATTTTTAACGGCTTTTGGAGCACGACGGTCTGAATTTCCTTCACGAAGTACCGGGTTTACAGCACTCCCTTTGATTTTATCGTATTTTGCTTTGGCAGTTTTCTCCTCTTCACTCGTTGGTGTTTCGGTATAATCCGGTATTTTGAAACCTAAAGATTGTAATTCAGCAATCGCTTCTTTTAACTGAGGAATGGAAGCAGAAATATTTGGAAGTTTGATAATATTTGCTTCCGGCGTTGTAGCCAATTTACCAAGTTCGGATAATGAATCGGGAACGCGCTGTTCTGCCGTCAAAACTTCAGGAAAAGTTGCCAGGATTCGTCCTGCCAGTGAAATATCTCTTGATTCTACGTCAATTCCTGCTGTTGCTGCAAACGCTTTAACGATTGGTAAAAAAGAATACGTTGCCAAAGCCGGAGCCTCATCAGTCAATGTATACAGAATTGTTGAATTTGAATCTGCCATAATTTGAATCTTATTATTGATTATTGCTGTTAGGATTAATTCTTAACAGATGGTGGCAAATTTAATGGTTGAAGATTGGAATGTCAATAAATAGGTGGCTTAAATTTGCAGACTTTGAGGGATGTGTGGTGTTTGAAAAAGAGGCTTTAATTAATTGTTTGATTATCATGTTGTTATCTCAAAATCTGTTCGTAACTTTGGGAACAAGTTAATTTGGGAATTTGACAAGTTATTACCCGATCCGTTTCAGGTAAACCATCATTTTCTCCAAAGCACGAGCTCTGTGACTCATTTCGTTTTTTTCTTCGGAGTCCATTTCAGCAAATGTTTTATCCGAACCTTCAGGTGTAAAAATAGGATCATATCCGAAACCGTTCGTTCCGCGCTTTTCTGTACCGATCGAACCTTCGATTTTTCCATCGAAAACATGCACTTTGTGATTGATGTATAACGCAATTACTGTCGAAAAATGAGCGCTTCTGTCGGAACTACCGTTTAGTTTTTTCAATACAAGATCCATGTTGTCATCTGCATTTCGATGCGGACCTGCATAACGTGCGGAATAAACACCTGGTTCTCCATTTAATCCGGGAATAATTAATCCGGTGTCATCTGCAAAACATGGAATGTGCATCTTTTCAGCAAGGAAAGTCGCCTTTTGAATTGCATTTCCTTCAATGGTATCAGCCGTTTCGGGAATATCATCATAAAAATGGATCTCTTTTAAGGAAATCAACTGGAAACCATGTGGTAAAATCGCTTTGATCTCGGCGATCTTATGTTCATTTGACGAAGCGAAAAGTAGTTTCATGTTTTTTTTGAGGTAAGTTACATTTTTTTCAGGAATTCAGAACACTCGAAGCATTATACCCGAAATAATTCTTAAACGCACTGGAAAAATGAGAGAAATTCTCAAACCCAACATGCAGGTACACATCTGACGGCCTTAACTTCGTTGTTTGAAGCAGGTTCTTTGCTTCCGTCAGCCGCTGTTCTTTCAACCATTTTTCAGGTGTTTCATTGAAGATTTTTGAGAAATCGCGTTTAAAGGTCGAAATACTTCTTCCGGATAAACGTGCAAATTCAATCAGCGGAATGTTGAACAAGTAGTTTTTCTGCATAAAAGCTTCCAGGTCAATTTTGAAGGGTTCACTGAAATCGAATAGAAAACCGTAAAACGATTGATCCAATCGGAGTAACAATTCCACCGCTTCCTCTGTTTTCAACGCTGCCATTTTGGTTGTAAAGAAATCCGGTTTGTCAAAATAGGGAAGGAGCGACTGGAAAAAACCACTTATAAATGATTCCTCCGGGATTTCATATAAAGGATTTCCCGCAAAACGCTCTTGTGCCGGAACATTGTTTTGCAAAGCAAATTGCTGTAAAAATTCTTCGGTAAGGAAGATGGTGAACGATTTAAAAGGTCTTCCGTCCGATGAAGGGTGTTTGCGTGTTTTTAACAAGGTGTTTTTACGCATGATTCCCATATTACCTGCTTCAAAGAAACGTGAGCCTTCCGGTGTGAAAATTTCCATTTTTCCCGATATCACGATACTTAATGCATGGTGAACAACCAATTGCTCTGTACCGAAATGCTGCTCGTGAACACATGAGAACAACATGTTTTCCTGGAACTGATCTGCCATCACTTCGGAAGTTGGCTCAACAATACTTTATCCATTGTCCGGTCACCAAACCATTTGCGGACGAACAGGGCCGGCTTTGCCATGTATCCTCCTGAATAACGCGTTTTTGGCCGTTTAGCTGAAATAGCTTTCGAAACCAAACGCGAAATCACTTCCGGTTCCGCATTTTTTGCAATCGTAGTTTCAAATGCTTTTTTGAATTTATTTGCCATATCACCGTAAGCAGTGTTTTGTGTGGTATTCATCAGGTTGTCATAGGCAATGCTTGCCCATTCCGATTTGACTCCTCCCGGTTCGATAACAACCACATCAATTCCAAACGGTGCAACTTCCAGACGCAAACTGTCGCTCATTCCTTCTACTGCAAATTTACTGGCATGGTACCAGGCCCCGAAAGGTGTAGCAATCTTCCCTCCGATGGAAGAAATATTGATGATTTTCCCGCTTTTTTGCTTGCGCATACCCGGTAACACCAATTGGATCATTCGCGCTAAACCGAACACATTCACATCCAATTGCCGTCTCGCCTCTTCCATGGAAACTTCCTCAATCGTCCCATAGGAACCGTAACCGGCATTGTTGATCAATACATCGATCCGACCTTCTTTATCCAGGATCGTCTGAACACACGATTTCATCGATTCGTCATCGGTAACGTCCAAAGCAATGGTTTGAACTCCCTTTTTGCTTAGGTCTTCCAGTAAATCAGTTCTTCTGGCAGCACCGTAAACAATATGTCCTTCTTTTGCGAGGTCTTGAGCGAATACTTTCCCCATTCCTGAAGAAGCTCCTGTGATTAAAATTACTTTTTTCATAAAACAGAATTTTGATACTGCAAAGATGAGGTAGTTTAAAGTAATCAATTTTGCTCACAAGCTCAAATTGTTTTGTTCAGGGGTTCATTTTAGAGATAATAGACTAAAGACGTAAGACAAAAGACAAATTAAAGTCTTAAGTCTTATGTCTCCAGTCCTTTAGTCTATTTCTGGTTTTCGTTGAAACTCATCATCCAGTTGATTCCGAATTTGTCTGTCCACATGCCGAAATAATCTCCCCAAAACGTGTTGTCCATCGGCATGGTTACATTTCCTCCGGCTGACAAACCCTGGAATAAGCGATCAGCCTCTTCTTTGCTGGACGCATTAATGGAAATAGAGAAATTGTTTCCCGCTTTATAACTGGAAGCCCATTCACCACCGGTGTCACTTCCCATGATACAGGTTTCCTTACTGATCGGTAATGAAACGTGCATAATTTTCTCACTCATAGCCGGATCCATTGGTTTTCCACCCTCTTGTGGCATGTCTTTGAATCTTCCGATGTAAGGAAATTCACCTCCGAAAACGGATTGATAAAACAAAAATGCCTCTTCGCAATTTCCGTTAAAAGTTAAATAAACATTTACTGTTGCCATATGATATTAATTATTGGTTTTCACTTAATTCTTTTATTTTTTCCAGACTTAACGGGAATTTCTTCTTCATGAGTTCAATGTGTGCATTCGTAACATCGACTTCGACTTCCAATTCGGTTGTGTTGGCATTAATTTCTACCAAATGATACACTTCAAAGCAACCGGTCCAGTGTCTGCTCTCATCATCAATTTCCTGTTCTTCACAATTACTGACACCTCCCACGTGTCTGAAAACAACCAGGGAATATTCCTTATAAAACATCACATCACTATATATTCCATTTCCGTCCGGTGCCAAAAAATGAACACGGGAATTGAGAGCAATATCTCCTTTATAATGAGATCCTTCCCCGAATGGAGCTATCCAGATTTTATAACTTTCTTTATCCCACAAGGTGTTCCAGACTTTTTCCTTCGTTGCATTGATGTTAATGGAAAAATGCAGCTTTTCAATCAGGTGTAAATAGTTACGCAAAGAAGTTTTGATAATCGCATCCCAGCCCATTTGGTAATTCTCCGGAGAAAACCCCGGCCCGGCATCCGAAAATGATTCAACTCCTTCGTGAGTCAAGGTCAGTTGTGAATGATGATCATCAATTGCTTCTACCAGCCAGGTAACGACAGATGAACCTTCTGATTGTTCCGGATGCTCCCATGAATGGACAAACTTCCTGCCTTTTTCCAATTCAAGAACGGTACAATGATGCAGGTATTTACGAGCTTCCGATTCATAAAAATCAAAACTCTCGCCAATAGTTGTGGTAAAGTGGGGTATGTGAAAATACCATTTTTTAAAGTGTGAAGGATTTGTAATTGCATCCCATAAATCACGTGCCGGGACATCAAATTGCATGGTGGTTTCAACTTTCGTGTTCTTCATACTCTCCATAACCCTGTTTTTTTAGATATTATGCTTACGCCATAGCTTCAGCGTAGGCGCTAAGACGAAAGGATTTTAGGATATTAAGACGAGAATTTAGTCCTGAGGTCTTAATCTCTTGAAATCCTGATGTCCATTTATTTTCCCCATTTCTCGTACCACATCAGGTAAGAAAGAAGGTACCATATTTTTACCCCGAATTCCTTTCGACCTGCTAAAAAACTTTCTTTTAGCTTTTCGATTTCTTTCCAGTTGAAGAATCCGGTTTCAGCGATTTTGTCTTCGGATAAATAAGTTTCCAGTAAATCGCGTAACTCGTTCTTTAACCACGATTCGATCGGAATGGCAAATCCCATCTTCGGACGATCCATGACTGATTTTGGAATAGTTTGATGCACAATTTCTTTCAGAAGCCACTTTTTCGATCCATTTCGAAATTTCAGTTCATCCGGCAATTGAGCAACATATTCTATGAGTCGGTGATCAAGTAAAGGTTCCCGGCTTTCCAAGCTGACAGACATAGAAGCACGATCCACCTTTTGCAGGATATCATCCAATAAGTAAGTCTGATAATCCATAGCCTGTGCAAAAGCCAGGGAGCTGTAATTTTTCAATTCCTTGCTGTCGAAATAAGTAGTCAGCTTTTCGAATTGTTTCGTACAAATCTGATTGATCTGCTCCTCTGTAAACAGTTGACTTACACTGAGCATGATATTCTGGTCGCTCGTATTGCGAAGGATCGACTTGGTTTTCTCGTAGCGTTGGGCAAAATTGTATTTATGTCTCAATACAGGAATAGAATCGGCCGGAACCAGGTTCATTACACTTGCCATACTTCTTCTTGCGAGTGCCGGAATTTTGTTGAGTTTTTCACCGTATTTGAGAATCATTTCATAGCGATTGTATCCGGCAAAAACTTCGTCTCCGCCATCAGCGCTTAAAGCGACAGTCACATCCCGCTTTGCAATTTTCGAAACCAGTGTAGTGGGAATCGCACTGGAATCTGCAAAAGGTTCGTCATAGAAATAAGGTAATTGTGCGATCAGATCAATTGCATCTTGCGCGGTACATTCTGTTTCGGTATGATTGGTTTGTAACCGTTCCGCAATTTCTTTCGCATAAGGAGCTTCGTTTAAACCGATATCAGGAACTGAAATGGTAAAAGTACGTAAAGCTTCCGTCCGGTCTTTTTGAAGCAGAGCGGTTACACACGTACTGTCGTAGCCTCCACTTAGGAATACTCCAACCGGAACGTCCGAAACCATGCGGTATTCACAGGCGGATTTTAAAATGCGTTCGGTCTCTTTTTTAGCCTCTTCCGGTGAAATAAGCAATTTTGGTTTGTTGTAATAATCATACACATTCCAATATTGCACCGGGTTGTATTTGAAATCCTTCAATGAGGTTTGAACATAATGCCCGGGCTGTAACTTGGTGCAATATTCAAAGATACAATGTGGTGTAGGAACACTTCCATACTGCAAATAAGCTTGGACAGCTTTTGGATTGATTTGTTTCTCGAAATCCGAATGTTTGTGAAAAGACTTGAGTTCGGAAGCGAACAGGATTAATCCGTCTTTATGATAAATAAACAAAGGTTTTATTCCTGCGCGGTCACGTGCAATGAAAATCTCCTCTGTCTTTGAATTGTAAATAACAAAAGAGAACATCCCGATGAAACGGTCCAGGCATTTTTCTTTCCATTCACCATAGGCATGCAGGATCATTTCAGTATCCGACCCCGCTAAAAAAGAATGTCCCAGTTTTTCAAGTTCGGTCTTGATCTCGGAAAAGTTGTAAATCTCTCCGTTAAAAACAATGGTGAATTCGTTCCAGCTCATGGGTTGTTTACCCAGTTCGGAAAGTTCCAAAATGGATAGTCTCCGATGTCCGAAGCCAATTTTGTAATCCGAAGTTCCGTGAATAAATGTGCCGAATCCATCCGGCCCGCGATGCTCAAGTGCATGGGTCATGCCTTCGAGGTCCTGCTCTGAAGATGCCCCGTTGAAGTCAATAAATCCGGCTATTCCACACATATTCTCTTGTTGTTTTTATTCACTTTTACGTAGCTAGTAAAGATACGTAAATTCCTGTAGGGTCGAAAAATTTTTCTCAAAAGGTGTCTTCGACTACGCTCAGTCACCTTTTACTCTCCTTCAATTGAATTGTCGTTTAACTACTGGATTTCAACAATTTTTTTCTATCTTAAAGTAAGAAAAACAATTATGACTTGTTTCATGTATATTCTTTTGTGTTCGGATGGAAGTTATTACACTGGTAGTACAAAGGATTTAAATCAAAGATTAATTCAACATTGGAAGGGGGAAGGTTCGAATCATACCAGAAAATATAATCCGGTTGAATTGGTATATTTTGAAGAGTTCAGGCGGATTGATTTTGCATTTAATAGGGAAAAACAGATCCAAGGGTGGAGTCGAAAGAAAAAAGAAGCATTAATAAATAGCAGAGAAATTGATCTTAAGCGGTTTTCAGAATGTCAAAATTCTTCACATTGGAAATTGAGTACTTTTAAAACAAGTTGAAAGATAGCCGTTGAACGTATTAAACAAGGTGTCTGAATGCTTACACTGAAGTACTTAGACTTCTTGTAACGGCTTCGGTAGAGCAAGGCCAATAAAGGCGTGATACAGTCGAACAAGGTGGCTGAGCGTAGTCGAAGCCCTTGTTCAAAACTCTTTTCATAAATCAGGAAAGCGCAGTGTTTATTGAGAAGGGGGAATACTTATCTTTCAATTCTCATTTTAACCCTTCAAAAATGGAAAACAAACAAAAATTACAGGAAGAAATCGCAGTGCTTGAAGCACAGTTGACGGGTGACATGTTTACAGATATGGACATCAAAGACAAAATCCACAACCTGAAAATGCAGGTAGAAGGTGTGCGCCCGATGGACAGCTACATCGAATGTGTTGGTTGCGGTTCCTAAAAGAATTATCAATGGGCCAATTATGAATTATCAAGATTCGATTTGATGAATCTTGATAATTCAGCCATTGATAATTAATAATTTCAAATAGTTTTCTTTCCAAACTTCCACACTCCATTTTTGCTGGATAGATTCAGTGGCGTTTTGGCCCAATTCTTTCCGGAGTGTTTCATTTTCCAGTAAATTCCGCAAGGCAGTTTCCCATTCTTCGGTTGTTTCAGCAATCAATCCGTTTGATTTATGCTGAATGATCCTGGTGTTGACCCCAACAGGTGAAACGATACTTGCCATTCCGAGTGCCATGTATTGCAATGCTTTAAATCCGCACTTTCCTTCCGACCAGGCGTCCAGAACGAGGGGCATAATTCCAATCTGGATTTCTGCCAGATCTTCAATTTCTGTTTCTTCTTTCCAATCCTGGTAAACCAGGGATTTCATTTCATAATCCGGTTTTTTGTTGGAAATCACTTTGAACCTGAAATCAAACTCCTGTTCCAGTTTTCTTAAAATCGGAACCACGAAATCCAGGTAATGCATGGTAGAGTGTGTCCCTGTCCAACCGATTACGAGTGGTTTTTTGTTCGGATCAACTCGCTGGGTATGTTGGTTTTGGATGTCAATTGTTGTTGGAATGACCGTTACCTGTGAATTAAACTGGCGCGCATAGTTTGCCAGGAAATCATTTCCGGCACTTATTTTATCAGCCCATCGGATGAGGTAAGGAACTTTCCAGTAGCATTTGAGTTTTTGAAAGCGTGCATTGGCAGAACTGTAATTCGGGATCCAAATAGCATCATCGAAATCATAAACGTACTTTCTGCGCATCACTTTCACCAGGATCCACTCAAAAATGGGCGGTCCTAAATGTGCCATTTCCCGGTGCATGAAAATATGTTTCGCTCCGATCAATCGAAATAATAGTATCCAGCGACGTAAAAAATTGTAGTTCAGCTCCAGGAATTTTTGAATGAACATTCCTTTTTTATACAAGCGTTTCCAGCTTTTTTGCGTGTGAAATGAATGATAATGTATTTCAAAACCCTGTTGCTCCAAAAAAGAGAGGTATTGCTCGAACCGGAACCGTTGAGAAGGTGCTTCTCCTCTTGGATATGGAGCAATGATATGGAGCTTTTTCAATTTCACAGAAGCAAAAGTGGGCTTTTTTTTGAAATTAACGGCAAAGCGTATTAACCAACGAATCGGTCATAAATTTTAAAATAGGATTCAATACCATGTTCCAGGCCGAAATATTCTTTTGCACCATGCATCGTTTTTTCACGATCGAAACCGGTGAAGTCCAGAGAAAAGGAGGAAAGGGTTTCTTCATCCGTGTCCTTCAGAACAAGCCCCGAATGATAGCGCGCTACGATTTCGTCTGTGTCTCCAACTCCTGCGTTACAAATAAGCGGAACTCCCATTGCCATAATCTCACCTTGTTTGGTCGGGGAAGAAGCTTTCTTGGAGAAACTCGGACGAATAAAGAAGATGGAACAATCAAAAATTGAAATGTAGAAGGGAACTTTTTGATGAGGAACAGATACAACCCGCACGGAGTCAGGACTAATACCGAGTTCTTTGGCTTCCGAATGAATGATGGAAGGAGATTCTTTTGTCACAAAAAGGAAGAGGGCATTTGGTTTTAAATGGAGCATGTGTTTAAAAGCCAAAAGCATTTCCCGCAGCTGGTACCAGGTTCCGATCGAACCAACATAGCCAACAATGAATTTGTCGGTTAACTGATTTTCCAATTTCTTCTTGTACAGCAAATCCTGGTCTATTTTTTTCGGATCAAATAGTTTTAAATCAACACAACAGGGAATCACCCGGATTTTTTCAGGAGTAACGGAGTTTAGGTTCCAGGATAGGATTTCTTTTTTGCCGACCTCAGTCAAACTCACGATGGCATCACTTTCTTCAAAGTAAGCACGCTCTTTCTTTTTGAAATAAGAATAAATGAACTTGAAAAGCGGGTTACCCAGGTTCCAGATCTTTCCTTCCACGCGCTCATCCGCCCAAAATCCCCGCATATCGAAGAGCAGTTTGACTCCTTTTTCGCGTTTTAGCTTTAAACCTATGAGGGCACTGATATAACTTCTGCAATGGACCAGTTGAAAGCGCTTTTCCTGGTGAAGGGAGAGAGCTGTCTTCCGCATTCTCCGGATATCCAGGATAGTTGATAAAACCGGTGGGTTTTTCGTATAGATCAGTGGTTTCCAATCAATGTTATATTCAATACACAATCCTTCGATTTTGCTCTTTTCCTGGGAAAACCGGTCCGGTTTCTCAAAACTGATCAAGGTGAACTGAAATCCCTTTTTGCTCAATCCGATCAGGTAGGGAAGTACCTGACTTTGCCCCAAAGGATCAGTCATCCCGTCATACGACAAGTAAAGCACATTTTTCATTTCCAGGTTTCAGTTAGACGCGTAATCACTAATTAACTTCAAGTCAAGTTACAGTTTTATCTCAGATTATTCAAAATTATCTGAATTCCTTTCTCCAGGCCGGTAAATGGTCTTCCCAATAATTGATTCATTTTTGCGATATCCGGTTGCCTTCTGGTCATATCGCCTTCTTCAAGCGGAGGTAAATGAATGATCCTTGATTGGGAATTTGTTAAACGGATAATGGTTTGTGCAAGTTCCATGATCGTTACAATATCTCCATTACCGATATTTGCTACATCATTGACAACCAGGTCGGCTTCCATGGCTTTTATACATGCATCCAAATGGTCTTCAATGAAACAGAAAGTCCGGGTTTGAGAACCATCTCCGTAAACCGAAATATCCTTGTTTTCAAGTGCCAGACGAATAAACCGGGACATCACGAAATCAGTGCTTTGTTTTGGTCCGTAAGTATTGAAAAATCGGAAAATGGTATAATCCAATCCGTATTCCTGCTGATAGGAACGGAAATAAGATTCACCCACATTTTTTACAACTGCATAGGGCAGACGTGAGTTTAAAGGAGTAATCGTTTCATGCTGTGGCAAATGGACGGGTTCTCCATAAACTTCAGATGAAGATGCGTAAAATACACGCTTCACCCCGGTACGTTTTGACAAGTCAAGAATATTGCGGATTCCGTAAATATCATCCAGTACCATGATCGGGTTTTCCAATGTTCTCTTTACACCAACAACCGCTGCATAATGGAATACATAATCGAAATTGTATAAACTAAAAATCGGAGCGATGTCTTCAAATTTATTCACGTCTCCATGAATGAACTTACAATTCGGATGTTGCGGGATATTTTCTTTTTTTCCGGTCAGGAAGTTATCAACCAGAACAACAAAATAATCCGGATTCTCAAGAAGCCGGTCAGCGAGGGAAGACGGTATAAAACCGGCCCCTCCAGTGATCAAAATATTTTTTTTTGACTGAGTCATTGTTATTTTTTTGGAAACAAGAAGCGATAAACATGATAGACGAAGGTAATTCGCTTTTTTGAATTAGGAAAATCTTTATACGTTAAAGGCCGTTGTTGGAGAATAGAATCAAAATTCTCGGAGGAAATCTGGAGCTTTTTGCAAATGAAGTTCTTTTCTCTCCCAATCGTTTCGGGATTGTAAGGAAGCGATTTCAGCTGCTCCAGAGCTTCATTCCGTGTGATTTGATTGGAGCAGATCTGGGTAGAAAATGTTGCCAGGCGATAATCAAAACCATATTTTACCGGCATGATATAAGATTGCCAAAAACTGGTATAACGGGATTCGTGGTGTTTTCTGTCAGGAAACTTGCAACCCAACTCCTTTTCAAGGAGCAAGCGTGCTTCGTCTTTATTGTAATTGATTAAATTTAAAGGATAGTAGGTTTTGATTCCTTTGATCATTTTATAGTAAAATTCCTTCCAAAGTCCGAAACCCGGAGTTTTTTCACGTTTCACCTTGCTGAATTTCCGGACAATGTACCGGTAGAGTTTCATATCCTTCATAACATGATATCCCCATTGAAGCGGTAAAATTCCTTCAGATGAATAGTTTCCTCCCGAAAGAATGGTTTTGATCCCATGTTTTTCAGCAACCTGGTGCAATGCAGCGGGAATTGCCAGATCACTTGGAATTTCAATGTCTACGATCGATGATCTTAAAAATGCCAATTGAATTTCCCGGAATTCAGACCAGTCAAGTACAACCGTCTCCAGGTCAAGTTCCAGTTTCTCTGCAACAATTTGAATATTTTGGACTGCCAATTCGGTATTCCAGCCATTGTCTAAATGGACCAATAAGGGTTTTAAACCGTTTATTTTTGCGTAATAAGCAGCATAACAACTATCTACACCACCACTGATCCCGATAACGGAATCGTATGTTTTTCCACGGCCTTTGGATTTGATCTGGTCGATGAGGTTTCTGACCTGTTCTTCGTTTTTTTTGGGGTCATCGAACAATGGGTTGATTCTCAATATGTAATCCGTGCAATGATTACATGTGCCATCTGCGTTGAACACAATATCAGGATCGCTGGTGTCCATCACGCATCTTACGCATTGTTGATATTGGGAATCAAGCATCTTACAAAATTAACAGCATCTGCTTATGAAGAAACATTTTTTTCGGGTCAAAAAATAAGTAGAAGTAATGAATGAATATTTGACAAGATCAAGCGAACGTTTGGAGAATATTATAAGATTAAATGTTTTAAAGTTGCCCAAAAAACCCGTTGCCTCAAAGCTCCTTTATGCTCATGGAGTGCTTTTTTCAGATAAAAGAAACCTTTGCGTTTGTGACCGTTATATGCCAGATCTACTGCAAGGATCAAATAGTTTCTCATAACAAAATACGGATAGTCATTTCCCAGGAATTGTTTCAGTTCCGTATTTTCATCGATGTATTTCAGGAAAGTTAAAAAGCGTGTTTCCAGTTTATCCGGGTTGGTCATGGTATTTACACTACGCCCATCATGCTGGATCAGGAACGAAGTGATTTCCGTAGACTGATGAAAAGGATATTTGGCCAATAAACGCAACCACAATTCGTAGTCTTCACTTGCACTCAGCGAACGGTCTTCGATAAACGGATTTTCCAATGCAATGTCCCTGCGAACGATGACCGGATTACATGCCAGGTAATTTCCTTCGATCAGAAAATTCTTTCGTTGTTTTTTTCCGGTAGAATAGGAAGCATGGACCGGAGTAATCTTTCCACTAATCGCATCTTTGATCTCATACATCAGGTTCACCACTTCCGGGTTGTTGTTTCTGAGACACAATTCTTTTACAGACGCTACGTGATGTGAAAGCATTTCGTCATCACTGTCGAACCAATTGATGTAATCTCCGTTTGCGTATTCTGTTCCACGGTTTCGTGCTGCGCCCCGCTCACTGTTTTGAATGCGGTAATAACGTACTTTATCCGAGAGATATGGCTGAATAACTTCTTCTGTGTTATCCGAACTTCCATCGTCGATAATAATCACTTCAAAATCATCACAGGATTGTTTCAGTACACCTTTTAGCGTATGTTCAATCAAATGCGCGCGATTGTATGTTGGGATGACGATAGAGAGAAACATATGCTAAGATCTGTAAAGTTTTTGAAGATTCTCAATGTAAGTATCAAAACCAAACAATTGGGCAACACTTTGTTGACCGGCAGCGGCTAACTTTTCGCCCAGCGAAGGATCAATCATCAATCGATCTATTGCCTCATGAATCGCTTTTGAATCTTTGAACGGAACCACAAGAGCATTTTTCTCATGAACGACAAACTCCCTGGCTACTCCACTCAGGGTGAAAATAGAAGGAATTCCTGCAGCCAATGCTTCCACATAGGTTTGTCCGAAAGCTTCGCAGGTGGGGTTTACCGGGACATGGATGTAAATATCAAATAGCTGGTACAGGTCGAACACATTGTTCTCAAATGCCACAACCCGAAGATTTCGTTCCGGTATTTCGCTCAGTTTAGCTTTTATCTCAGCAGAATAATCTCCATTTTCCGATGCTCCGAACAAGCATAAAAGCGCATCCGGACGGTGTTTCAATACTTCTTTGAACGCATCAATGGTGTAGTGTATTCCTTTCCATTCCATCCATCTGGCAATGACACCGATAAGCGGTTTTTGATTGTTGGAATTGTATTGGTCCCTGAGTCTTTTCAATTCCAGCGGATCATGGACAGAAAACTTTTCCAGGTTAAATCCATGGTGGATCAGTATTCTTTTGTGATCCGGAACCCCTTGTTTTTCCAGCAGATCATCTATGTTCTGTGAAATAGAAACAATCTTTGTTGCTAGTCTGTTTTGGATCTTATCTATGATTCGTTCTTTCCAATTGATATTCAAAGGCTCACCTGAATGACGCGTATAGATGCGATGAGGTATTCCCGAGAGTTTAGATCCCCATAAACCAATCCAATTGGCATGAGCCAGATGACAATGGACGTGTGTGATGTTCAGGCTCTTCAGCAGGTTTTTACATTCTCTGATTGCAATTCGAGACTTCAATAGATTTTTCACCTCAATCAGGTGCACCGTAAAGCCTTTTTCCTGGAGAAATTGGTGTAGTATACCATCCCTTGAATTAATGAGTATGTAGCTTACATCAATTCCTTTTGTTTTCAATTCGATAGCTGTTTGCTCAAAGTAAACGGCCTTATTGATATCTGATATGATGTAACAAATTTTCAAGAACAGGAATTTGTGCTAAAATTATAGTTTATTTTCAGAATGGCAGAAAATCCGTTATTATTGAAGCCAGAGTTTTTTGAAGTAATCCCTGTAGGATTCTATATTGTGATGGGTCTTCACGTAATTCTGTTTATTCGGATTGATTGAGTTTCCTGCAAGGATCTGAACTATTAATTCCCGGATCCGGGCTTCCGCGTTCAGTATGTTAACATTGAGAAGAGGAGCTTCGGCAGGTAAATATTTTAACAGATCGTTTTCGATAAAACAAACGACTTCACAATCAAGCATCAGGGCCTCAACGGCTTTCAAACCATACCACCCAATCACCAATTGATCAATGACGATATCACTTTCAGCCATTCTGTTCAAAAGATCATAACGGGTTGTAGGGTAGGATTTTATCTTCTTCAGATCATTAACAGGTGTAATGAATTCTACCGTATCGCCGAATTCTTCTTTCAGATTGGTAAAAATCCGGTCCAAATGTCCGCTTCCTTTGGTCTTTGTTGCAGATGGCGAGTGCAAAATGGAAACGGTATTTTTTGTTGTGGAAGTCTTTTCCGAATCTTCATAGATAAAATGTCCGAAATCCAGGAAAACAGGTAGGTAAGTGGCTTCAGGAATAATTTCAAGCAGGTCCGGAGTAGATACAATAAGGGTTGTGGCGTTCTTTTTGGCCTGTTCAATTAATTTTTTTTGAATGGGTGATGAGATCGGGGTTTTAAGGGTATGTTCACCTTTTAAATATGCCTGCAGATGATCATTTTTTTCCTTTAGGTATTCTTCATTCCGGATATCTGACCCCACGAAATGCATGATGATCTTTTTACCTAATAATTTGTAACAAGCCAATTCAAATCCTCTTAATTTCCAGGGGAGAATGGTTTCGCCCGAAATGAAATGAAAAATGTGATAGCGAAACAACGCACGGATAAAAAACGCTGTTGTATAACAATAGACATAAAGTGAGGATCTTTTTTGAACTTCACAGGTATAGGTATATTCTGTAGCATAATGGGATTCCGGGAGCTTGTATTTGGAAAAAGATTCTGCAATCAGCTCATCAGCCATTTCGGTCTTGATAAATTCAGAATAATGGTTGATGCGATAACCAATGTCAACAGCTCCAAAAAGCAGGCGTTTCTTTTTAATTCTCATACAAATGGGCTACTTGAACATATTCCCAGTTTTTTTCAGGCAGAATGTGATTGGGATTCAACACGTGATTTTTAACCAAAAGATCTATCGCCCATGTGACTTGATCCTGGGAGATCGCTTTGTAATTGGGCGGCTCGAATCCTACTTTTTCTTTTCTCCATACAATTTCCGAAGGAAGCAGATTGCTTAAAGAGAACCTCAAAATGGCCTTTGTCCAGATTTCACGGATCTTATAAGAGCTTGGTAAGCTGAAGACGAATTCAACAAGTGTATGGGAAAGGAAAGGCAGGCGTACTTCGCGACTATTGGCCATCGCATTTCTGTCGGCATAACGCAAAAGTGTCTGCAAACTACTTTTGGTGAGCGAATCCAGAAGTGCTTCATTCAATGTGTTTTTGAATCCCGTTTTATACGTTCCTGTTTTTACCAAATTCAGGAATGTCGGGTCAAATTGCTTGTAATATTGCGGTTTTTGTGTTTTGTTTTTGAGTTTTCGGATCAAATCCCTTAGATCCGGATAGTTTGCATCGATCCAGAATGTGCGGCCGGTCACTAAATTTGTTCCGAAGTGTGTTTGATAACTTTGCTTGAACTTTGCTAAAGCAGATCTGCCGGATGAACGTAATTCCGCTGCATAGTTCAAATAGAATGAGGAGTATCCTGCCAGGTATTCATCTGCTCCCTGTCCATCCATTAAAACAGTAATTCCGGTTTCTTTTGCCAGCTGCATTACTTTGAACTGAGCTGCAATACTGGTACTTCCAAATGGTTCTTCGTGGATGCGGAACAAATCTGGCAGCGTTTCTTCCAGGGATTCTTCCGTACAGAAAACAGCATGTGGCTCACTTCCTGTTTGTTTGTTCATCAGGTCAATGTAAGCGCCTTCATCTTTTTTGAAATTCGGGAAGCGGGCAGAAAAAGTGTGTTGACGCTGATTCTCGGCCTTCATCGTACTGATCAATGAAACAATACTGGATGAATCCAAGCCTCCGGAAAGACTGGATCCGACAGGGACATCACTTCTTAATCGGCGTTCGATGGATTGGATTAGCAAGCGTTTGAATTCAGAAGTTGCTTGTTCAAACGAAATAGTTGACTTTTTGTTCAGATCAATGTGCCAGTAATTCTGCTGTTTGCCAACCTGTTTTGTATTCAGGTCGATCATGAAATAATGGGCAGGTTTCAGTTGTAAAATTCCATCATAAAAAGTTGATTCGGGGTGTTCAAAAGATTCCATCCGGTTGAAAGCCAGGTAATCAAAAATACGTTGTTTGGATGGTTCTTTCGGAATACCTGAAGCCCAAAGAGCTTTCATTTCCGAAGCAAAAAAAATGTTTTCTTCAAAATGGGAATAAAAAAATGGTTTCTCTCCGAAACGATCGCGTGCGCAGAAAACCTGCTGAGTTGTGCGATCGAAAATTGCAAAAGCAAACATGCCGTCCAGATCCTGCAAACAGTGTTCTTTTTTTTGATCATACATTGCAAGAAGCACTTCCGTATCCGAATCACTATGAAAAACATAGCCTTTTTGTACCAATTCCTCCTTTAATTCCAGGTAATTGTATATTTCACCGTTAAATGTGATGGTATACCTGTCCAGGTAATGCATGGGTTGTTTCCCGTTTTCGGAAAGATCAATAATCGCCAGTCTCCGGTGTCCAAATACAATCTGTTTATTATTGTCGAACCAATGACCTTCGCCATCCGGTCCCCGGTGGGAAATAGCATCCGTCATCAACGAAATATTGTTTGTCCTGACAGGTTTATCTGTGAGACTAATTATGCCTGCAATTCCACACATAGATCACTATTCTGTTGCTAAAGTTAAAATTTGTTCGAGAAAAATGCGTTGATAATTTTCTGCATTCTCGATCGCTGCCGCTTTCAGTGTGTTTTCCTTACAAATACGGATATCTTCAATGCTTAGTGTGTTTAGGACTTCGACCATTGCAGTGGTGGAAAAATCAGCAGCAACCCATCCGATTTGATAATTTGTAACAAGCTTGCTCATTTCAGGACTTGGAGAAACTATGACTGCCAGTTTTGCCTGGATGAATTCGAAAATTTTGTTCGGCAGCGCATTGAAATTATTGAAAGTGGAAGGTTCCAGCAGATAAATTCCGGCATCGTATTGATTGATAAAAGGAACGATCTCATCAAATTTAACGGGTTCAATCAATCGTACGTTTGTTGTTTTCGAACATAAATCGCTCAAAAGCTGATAATAATCCATTGTTCCCTGTGAGGGAACGATCATGATATCCAGGGTAAATTGTTCACCGGCCTCCTGGACAATGGTAATCATTTTTTCAATTTTCCGTCCGGGCAGTAATGCACCATGATGAATCAAGCGAATGGGAAATTGTTCTGTATTTGAAGGCTGTATTTTTGACTCAAAAGCTGCATTCGGGATGACAATGGAATCCGTTTTGAATTCTTCGAGGCATTTTAAACGGATTGATTCACATACATTGATGAAGAGATCAAAGCGGTGCAGGTGGTTCCGGTACAAATTGGTAAAGTATTTCCCTTTGGTTTCGGACCATCCCGGAATATCTTCGAATTCCAGTGGGTGATATTCATGTGCGTTGAATACAATCTTTATTCCATGCTTTTTTTTCAGCCAAACCGCCAACGGAAAGAATTCCGGTTCGTGAAAGATGAGTATACGGATATCTTGCTGAAGAATGAATTTAGAGAGTTTCCCGTAACGCAATTTTTTTTCCTTTCGCAGCTTGTCAACACGGCTCATCAATTTGTCGCGAATTGTCCGAAACGAATAAATGGAATGGATCGGGTGTGAGCCTGAATTCCCGGGATTTCCTATAAGGACCAGTTCAACATGGTTTTCCAGAGCGTTTATTTCCCGGATGATCCTGGGAGCACTGTTCATGTTCCGCAAACTTATAATTCCGACCTTCATGATTTTAATGCTAACTTTCCCTGATTCAATTCATATGTTTTATCGAATTTAGACAGAGTCTTTAAACGATGTGTAACAAACAGGATTGTCAGGTTTTGTTCTGAGGTCAGGTAATCGATAATCTCATTTTCTGTTTGATAATCCAGGGCGCTGGTTGATTCGTCGAGAATCAAGATGGGCCGCTCAAAATACAGTGCCCGTGCAATTCCGATACGTTGTTTTTGTCCGCCTGAAATAGATTGATTGTTCTCACCAAGTAGATTGTTTACACCTTCGGGAAGATTATTGACAAATGACTCCAGTTTAATCAGTTTAATCAAGCGGTTTACTTTTTCATGATCAATCTGGTCAGCCGGAATACCAAAAGCAATGTTTTCAGCAATGGTTCCGTATATTAATTTGGTGGTTTGGGGAACATAACTGATTAAAGGGTAGACGCGTGCACGATCTTCCTTTTGGATTTCTTCTCCATCAATCAGGTATTGTCCTTTTTCTGGTTTAAGCAGCATTAACAATAAAGACAGGAAAGTTGATTTACCTGCTCCCGATTCCCCTACAATCCCGATCTTTTCATTTTTATTAATGCGGAAGTCCAGTTGGTTCAAAATACTATTTTGACCGTAGTGGTAGGTGATACCGTTGAGTTCGATAGATTCATTGAATGCAACTGCTTCGGTTGATTTATTTTCCCGTTCGAATTTACTTTTTGAAAGATGAAGGTTCTTTAAATGATCGAACACATGAAAGCTTCCTTTCATGTAATTCATGGACAGGGTAATTTTGTTTAATGAAGGGATGATGCGGATAGCGCTGATCGAAAAGACAATCAAAAAATCACCCAGTTCACCTATGTTTTTTCCAAGCAGGACACCCGTTAAAATGAGTACGAAGATGGTTCCGACCGCTACGGTTTCAATCAATTTCGGACTGAATAAGTTCAGGACATTGCTATCAACCATGCTTTTTTCGAATTCCTTGGTGACTTGACGGAATTGCGGCACAAAAAAATCTTCTTTTTGAAAAATCCGGATCTCCAGTGAGGATTCCATACTTTGGAATGCGATCTTATATTGTTCGGCTCCTTTTTCATCGCGGATCTTGCTGATATTGTTCAATCGATGTTTGTAATACCGGTTGTAAAAGATCAAAAAAGGAAAAGCAAAAATCAGGATCGCACCGACTAATAGCGGATTATAGATAAAAATGGTGCATCCGATCAGGATCAGGAATAGGATTTCGCTGATGAGGTTGAGATAAGGAATGAAGATGAAAGAGACAAATTCATAGGGAATTTGTGTAACATTCCGCAATAGAACTGCTATATTTTTTTCGTTCAGGATTCCCTGCTCGTTTAGAAGATAAGATTCGAACCGCTCATTAACGATTTGGGTAGCCAGTTGGAACTGTACATTCGTTTGTTTTTTATAAACTAAGTACAATACAAGGTTCTTCAAGACGAAAAATAACAAAAGCACTGCAAATGAAAACAGGATGAACTGCTGTAAAGATCCCAGCCCGGTGAATTTATACAAGTTCATTACCAGTGAATTGCTTTCAATTTTCTCAGGATTCAACAGGATGGAAATAACCGGAAATAAAATGAACAAACCAATGAGTTCCAGGATTCCGGCAAACAGCAGGATCGGAATTAATTTTTTGAGGTTACGGGAAACTTCCGCTGGTAAATCATGTTTAAAATGACTCCGTGTTTTAAAAAGTATAGTGTTTTTAAACATTCATTTGCCAATTAGCACAAGTTAAAAGTAGTCGAATTGTTTCCAAAAGTAAGGAAAATTATGTGGATGTTTTACCTAAATGATCAATCGGGGAGAGCAAATCAGGTCCGTTTGATAATCCAGTTTTAGAATTGCTTCCTGATCCGAAATACCTTCTTTGGTTTTGATGTCATAGTCCATTGCTGAAAGTTGCTGCAATACGTTTTCAATATTGCCTTTCTGGGCACTGATGTTTTCAAGACTGTATTCAAAGACGAGAATGGGCCTGAAAGTTTTTAGTGTTTCCCAAGCCCCTTCAAGTACCTGTACTTCAAATCCTTCTACGTCGATTTTGATAAAATCAATTCTAATCAGTTGATTTTCGGTAACAAATTCGTCAAGGGAAACTACTGGTACGGAAATACTGTTGTCCGATTCATTGGTCATACGGAATCCTCCGCTGTTTAAAGGACTATGTTGAGTCATGTGTAACATTCCTTTTTCCCTGCCTAATCCGAGATTATAGGTTTTTACGGAGATAGCCGGATTCAGTGCCTTATTGGTTTCCAATTTTTTGAATGTTCGGGGATAGGGCTCAAATGCATAAACGACCGGATTTAATCCCTTTTTTTGCTGAGTACCGATAACATTGAACGAAGTTTGACCGATATTGGCCCCAATATCAAGAATAATCTCGGAATTTTCCAGGTAATCCAGGAGATAATCACTTGAATCTGATTTGCAATAGAAGTATACAAGCCATTCCTGGTAATCACTCAATTCCAGTTCATAAGTGAATCCTCTACGTTTAACTGTTCGCATACTGCCGATATTGTAATCTGTATTTGAAGGAACAAATTTATAGACCCAATTCGCTGAATGGAATAAGCGGATCAGTCCGATTAAGAGTTTCTCCGCAACGTGATTAGTTAGAAGTTTTTTCAGACTCACGACTTTTTATTTGATTTAATATTTTGTTAGGATCGGCCCATTTGTATAATATGATTAATAGGAAAAAAGGCATAATGGGAGTTTTCAAACGAACAAGTGTTCCGAAAAGCCCGGAGGTTAATCCTACAAAATAACCTAATATTAAAACTGAAAATAAAGCATATAAATAGAATGAGTTATCCCGTAATTCGTTCCTGACCGGGTTTTGTTTTCTTGAAACAAAGAAACGGATGCACAAATAGAGAATAATCAGGTTTTCAAATCCATTCAGCAGCATAAATATTCCATCTGCTTCCCAGATGAATGGTCGAAACAGGGCCGTTGCGATTGCCTCAGGAGCCACGAATAATAAATTGATTCCTGAAAACTCTTCGATGCTTAGGTGGTATCGTTTTCCGGTATAACCTGTATTGTTGAGCATGTCTTTTTGAATTACCTCTGCAGTCTGAAAAACAGATTCGGCAGAGAACTCTCCAAAGGAACTTGTGTTGCTGAAATAGTACATCAAACTCCCGATCGCAAGGGAAATACCCAATAGCCGTGTTAAAAACTTGATAACAAATGATTTATCCCGGTTTACTTTGAAAATCAGGATCATGAGTAAGGGGATAGCTGTACAGATAACCAAAAAAGGTCGGATCGAATAAAGCAGATAATACGATAAAAGGAGATTGAAAAGCACTCCCGTTAAGGAGTTGTAATCTTTGCGGATAAGTTTAAGAATGGAGATGGTGACGACAAAAATGGCACAAATTGCTATGGTGTCCTTGATCAATCCTGTACACCAGAATGCAACCGAAGGAATGAATAAACAGGCCAGGGCAATATAGCTGGTTTTGGTAAGCAGGACCTTGTTCATATACCGGAAGAAACGCCATGAAATACAGGTTGATATGACAGAGAAGAACAAGTTTAATGTCAGGTAACTTCCAAAAGAGAGGAAAGAAAGGAAATTGGCCAGTTTGCAGACAAACCAGGAATTAGGCTCCGAGTAGATCCAGCTTGGTGGATTTCCTACTTTTGAAAAGTAACCGGGGATATAATCCCTTGGTGGAGTGGAGAAAATTTCATGCCAGTAAGCCCTCGGATTTTCGAGTAATAACAGGTTTAATTTTTTTGCTCCCTGCCAATAAAAAACAGTGTCTCCGTGTCTCTCATAATAGAGAATATAGACAAGGCCAAATGCCAGGCCCATCAGGATCTTCCAATAAAAATGAGTTAAAAAAAAGCGGAATTCCGGGTTTTCTTTGTTGTTGGCGTGTACCAAATGGGCAATAATTATGAAAATCATCAACCACCCGATGAATGAAATGATATCAATGGTATCAAAGAACTCAAACATACCTACTGATGATGATAAGGTTCGTTTTTCAAAATAGTCATCGCCCGGTATACCTGCTCAATGAAGAACAAACGGATCATCTGATGGGAAAAGGTCATTCGGGATAATGAAATCTTTCCATTTGATCGTTCGTAAACTTCATCGCTGAAACCATAGGGTCCTCCAACGACAAAATAAATGTGTTTACCTCCACGGTTAAATTGGTCCTGGATGTAATTGGAGAAATCAAGTGAGGTGTATTCTTTCCCTTTCTCATCCAATAGGATAAGGGTGTCCGCAGGGTTTATTTTTTCAAGGATTAATTCCCCTTCCCGCTGTTTGATCTGACTTTGGGACAGGCTTTTAGCTTGTTTGATATCCGGTATAATCTGTAGCTGAAAAGAAATATAATGACGAAGTCGTTTCAAATATTCCTGTTCTCCTTCTTCGAGAAACTTTTTCCCGGTTTTACCAATACAAAGTAACGTTACCTGCATGCAACGAATATACGAAAATTGTAGTTAGTGCTTTGAAAGAGTGTAATTGATAACCTTTTTTTTGCTTATTTCGGTTACAAAAAGCAGGATAATCTATAAAAACAGTAGATAATTAGCGGATTTTCATTTTAGGCATTATATTTGTTGATGAAGGTTCAAAATAACAATTGAAATATGGGCTTTATTTTATCATTGGTAGCTTCTTTTATTTTATCACTTCAATCCATGTCGGATGCAAATTTCACCGCTGTGGAACAGGCATTTGGAAGGGAAGATGCTGCTAAGATCGTTTCCTATGGAAAAGACAAGATCTTGCTTCAGATCCAGGGAAAAGAAGGAGTTTACGCTCAGTCCCAGGCTACTCAATTGTTGAAAGATTTCTTTAACCGAAAACCGGTTTCAAGTTTTCGCTTTACATTCAAAGGAAAAGAAAGTGATGATTCACCGCTTACTACCGGTGTCTATGTTTCCAAAAGTGAATCCTTTCGGGTGACCATTAAGTGGAAACACATCAGCTCTGAGCTGAAGATCGAATCACTCGCTATCGAGTAATTCAATCCCGATGGTTATCGGGGATAAAAATGCAAAATTCAAAAGAGTAGTTGAACCGACGGACTTTTTTGAATTCATAATTCTGCATTTTGAATTAACTTTGCTCCATGTTTGACGAGATTATAAAAAATGCCCTTCAGGAAGATTTAGGGGACGGTGATCATTCTTCTTTAGCCTGTATTCCTGAAACTGCTACCGGAATCGCAAAATTATTGGTAAAAGATACCGGAATTCTTGCCGGAGTAGAAGTAGCCAAAAAAGTGTGTGAATTAGTGGATTCAAACCTGGTTTTTGAAGAGTTGCTGGCTGACGGGACCTCTGTAAAACCTGGTGACGTTGCTTTTTATTTGAAAGGAAGTGCGCGGTCTATATTGGCAGCAGAACGCACTTTGTTGAATTTCATGCAGCGTATGTCCGGAATTGCGACTCAAACAAAAAGTTACGTTGATCTTTTGGAAGGGACACAAACTAAGTTATTGGATACGCGAAAAACCACTCCCGGAGTTCGCTACATGGAAAAATGGGCAGTGCGTATAGGAGGAGGAATGAACCATCGTTTTGCACTCTATGATATGATTATGCTCAAAGACAATCATGTGGACTTCGCAGGCGGGATCAAAGACGCAATATTACGAACGCATGATTACCTGAAATCAACCGGAAGACAATTGAAAGTCGAAATAGAAGTACGGAATATTGCGGAATTACGTGAGGTGCTTGAAATAGGGATGGTAGACCGGATTATGCTGGATAATTTCACTCCTGATCTGTTAAAAGAGGCAATAGGAATCATTGCGGGACGATATGAAACCGAAGCTTCCGGAGGAATTACAAAACAAACGATCCGTTCTTTTGCAGAAACCGGGGTTGATTTTATATCTGTCGGTGCATTAACTCATAGCTTTGACAGTTTGGATATGAGCTTGAAAGCAAGTTTTTAATTCAGGTCGATCAACATCATACAAATATCGTCCAACTGTTCTTCAGCACCCATCCACCGGAATAAACCCTGTTCAATTTTCTGAAGATGGGTCTGCGGACTTGGGTCGTATTGCTCTAAGACTAACTTTTTCAATCCGGGAGTTTTTAGTTTTTTACCTGTTTCTTCCCCAAATTGATCAATGCATCCGTCGGAAAACAGCAAAATACGCTGATTTTTCGGATAGTTCAATTCATGTAATTCAAAAGGAAGGCTGGATTCGGATTTTCCTACCGGCCTTTTCGTCGGTGGAAGTACATGGATGTCGTCTTCACTCAAGATCCATAACGGATTATTGGCACCGCAAAAACGTAAGATCTGTTTTTCGGAATTATAGCAAGCAACTGAAATATCCATCCCGTCGGATAATTCCATTCCGTCCGTCAAGAGGTAATTTCTTAAATAAGAACTGACACGGGTTAAAAGATCTGCCGGGTTTGCCTCTTCAAGTAAACGAGCCGATTCATTCAGCGCATTCATACATAATACACTCATCATCGCACCGGGAACACCATGTCCGGTACAATCAGCTACCGCAACAAATTTCCAGGTTTCCTCGCCGATCCGGATTCGTTTCACCCAGTAAAAATCACCTGCTACAATATCTTTCGGATAGTAGAAAACATTCAGATTGGGAATTAAGCTGGAGTAATAAGAACTACTTGGAAGCAACGCATTCTGAATGCGTTTTGCATAAATAATACTGCTGGTAATTTCTTCGTTTTTCTGCTCCAATTCGTTGCGCTGCTCAATGACTTCTTTGGTTCGTAATTCAACTTCCGCTTCCAATTGAATGTTCAGGTTTTCTTTTAGCTCATTGGCTTCGGCAAGTACCGAAATAGAGGCATCGTTCATGATTTTGAAGCGTTGCAGGATCCCGAAAGTTAAAATGATCATTTCTACTGCAAACCCTATTTGTAAGCCGTTGTCAGCCAGGAAGCTGTTTGGAATGACTCCGAAATTCCGCAATACAAAGGCAAAAACTGAAATCTGTAAAATAGAGAATGCAATTAAATAAGATTTGGCAGTTCGGGAACCTGTTCTGAGGGTCACAACCAATGGATAAATAATGAACAGGTTTAAGATTAATGTCAAAGCATTGACAGTAATAGCTGAAATGTTCATGAACACGGTTCCCGGAATGAGGCTCACGAAGATATTAATAAGCAATCCAACCTGAATAAATCGCACAACCGGTTTGATTTTAGGTGTATTGATTTGAAGTTCAAGGTAACGGTAAGTAAAATTCAGAAAGAACAAAACCCCAAGAGATGCCAGTACCGGGTTGGCCCTGTTTGAAATAAAATACTGATCCGTCCAAAGCCAGGTTGTACCAAAGCCAAGTAGGGACATTTGGAGAAGCGTAAAGGAAGCTCCGTACAGTGTATAGATGTATGCAATCCGTTGACGGAATAAGATCCCGATCGCCAGGTTCAGGATAATGATGAAGATCATGACTCCAAACAATAATCCGTAGAAAACCTGCTTGTTTCCGTGTTTTACCTGGATATAGGAGCCTTTTTCAAGCGAACTCTGAAAGTAGAATTGTTCTCCGCCATTGTTTACCCGGAAAAGGAAGCCATTCGTGCTGTGCGGATCCAGTCTTAATGGAAAGATTAACTCACGGTTCCCGTTGTAACGCCATGCGAAAGGTCTTTGATCACCTCCTTTTGCAACAGGAATAAAGGTGTTGTCACCGATCCGTTTGTAGACATCTACTTCGTCAATGATCGGATTGCTCAATTTGAGCATGCGAATAAGACGGGAATCCGACAGGTTTTTTGTTTCAAAATAGAACCAAACATCCTTTGTTTCAAAACCCAAATTCACCATTCGTGAATTGACCGGCTTGAATTCCTTCACATGTGACTTTACAGCCTGTAGGGTTGACTGACCATTTGGGGCTATATAATATGTGAGTTGATTCCCTTCTAATTTCAAGAAGTCGTCGTGCTGGGTTATGAAAACCTGGCTGTTCGAAATGAAACAAAGAAGAGAAAGCAGAAGTACAAAGCAGTAATTTTTCACAAATCCGGTTTAGTGCAACGTTTCAGTAAGTTAAATACGCAAACACCCGCAAAAGGGTTTTCATGCTAAATTAAAAATATTTTGAATAGTTGTTGGATATGAATCAGTTATCTAAAAGGTCATCTTCTTCGTCTTTGTCTTTCTTGAATGGGTTGACGAAAAATGAAAATCCGGTAATGGCGAAACCTGCGATTAAAATATAGGTAGCATATCTTAAATGCATCGTTTGAACCACAAAACCAATGAATATGACCAATGACCCGATCCAAAACAACAGATTGAAATCTTCCCATTTGTCTTCGGGAATAAAGCGGAATTGCAATAGACTTAAAATAAGTCCGGTACCTCCGAAAACATAAAAACCGATCCGGATGGCACTCGATATTCCAAAAGTATTCTGGGTGTAGAGTAGGATAGCACAGGCCATTCCGAGGATATAACAAATGTTGGAAATGGCTTTTAGTTGTTTCGCTATCATACTTTTTTATAATTCAGAAGTTTCGTAAAAGGTACAAATATCTTCGCAAAAAGCTTCCAGTCGGGTATGAGTTCCTTCCGAAAAAATCATTTTTTGACATTTTGGAAGACTTTCGGAAATTCTTCGGATGGCTTGAAGTATCAACGGATCTTTGCAAAGGGTTTCTGCATGATCGATAATCACCAAACTTAATTGATTGATATGGATCCCGTTTTGATTGTATAATTCTAATAATCTTTTTGGGTTCCCGATAATAATTTCAGCTCCTTCAAAAATGGCATTGCGTTGTTCGATGATTTTTCCTTTGTCGTCTGCAATTTCAATGGTAACATCTGTGCGTTTCATCAAATGATGAAAGGATTTCACCTTTTCCCGTGCACTTTCCCAGGAAGGAGTGAACCAAAGAACGCGTGGTGAGCCCTCGAGCATTTCCGGTGCTCTCATAAAAGAAATAAAATGAAGTCCATCAATTAATTCCTGGTCTATGGATGTGAAAACCAGTTGGTTTTTTCCCTGCTTGGACAGTTTGATTAATTTCTCCTGCTTTTCAGTATAACCATCACTACCCTGTTCTGTAAGCGTATTTTCCAGTCGATTGTTTAATTCTTCAAACTTCATACTGCAAAATAAGACAATTTATTTTGTTTTCGGGCGGCTTAGTGTGAAGACTCCTTCGTTTATTTTATAATCCCAACCGGTAAGGGTTTTAAATAATTGTACGTACCGCAGAAAGAGGATGGACCTTCTGTTGGATAATTGGTGGTTCTCCGAAACCGGAACGAATTCAATGCTTTGACAATAAGGTGTTTGTTCTATAAAGTCTAGTAGGATAGATACAACGGTTGCCATTACCCGGTAAACATCTCCGGTATTCATAGTTTGGTATTCATCTTGATCGTGGCTTTTGATACTCAGGTCTACAATGTAATTCATGATGTGGTTGTTCTTCTGAACAAACTGAACACTATATTCATCACCATGTGAATTGATGAAGTTGTATTCACGAATTCCTATGAATGCAGGTCTTTGAAAAGGATAGGGAGTAGCAAACGTAACACGCGGTTTCATAGAAGTGAAAGTAGTAATTTTCAGACTAATAACGTTACCATTCGGTATAAAAAAAGCCCTGACATTTATCGTCAGGGCTTTTTTATATATAAGTTGAATCTGTATTAATAAACAACTACTCGGTGAGTAGATTTTGCAGCTCCCTGAACAGCATTCAGGATGTAACATCCTTTTGCAACGTTCATAGGAATGTTTACTGTTTGAACTCCGGAAGAAGCAGGAACCTCAGTAGTAGAGATAATTGCACCTTTCAAATCCATAACAATTAGTTTCATTCCGCTTTCTGTGTTAGCAACTTCAACTGATAAATCAGATCCTGTAGCAACAGGATTTGGAGCAATTGAAATTGTTGACATTACTCCGTTATCTTCAATTCCTAATGTTCCTGAAACGTTGAAGTTATCGAAATAGAAGTTAGAAGAGAAGTCAGAAGCAATAAATTCAAATTTGAATTTTGTTTTGTTATCTGATGCTGTCGGAGTGTGTGTGAAGCTAACTGTTTTCCACTGAAGATCGTTGTTAGGAGTATAGTCCGTATTACCAACATATCCGGCAGTTACTAAAGCAGCACCTGTAAGGGATGTTTTTTGAATCCATGTTTTACCACAGTCTCTGGAGTAATAAACAACCAATTTCTCAGTAATATCTGTTGTAGCAGTTGCTTTTGTACCGTAAGCGTAATCAAACGAAATAGTAACATTTGAAGTGTTTCTCAAGTCAAGAGCCGGAGAGATCAAATAATCCTTAGAGTTTCCAAGACGGTCGTAGTAATACCAATCGTCAGTAAACATTTGAGCTCCGGAAACATCTTTAAAGTTATTCAATTTGAAACATGCTGAATTTGCTCTACCGCCTGAAGTAACACGATTGAAAGAAGCGTGATTGTTTTCAGGGTTATTAGTAATCCAGAAGTTTGCATTTTGGTTGAAATCTTCTACACGCGGTCCGGTATATTCAGCCCAATCTCCCTGGATATAAATCATGTGGTTGATTGTTTTTGTGTTTGAACCTGCTGCATTGGAAACAGTTAACGTTACATCATACCATCCCGGTGAAGCATAAGTTACAGTTGGGTCCTGAGTTGTTGAAGTTGAAGGTGTTCCACCAGGGAAGCTCCATGACCAGGAAGTGATTCCAGCTTTCCATGAAGCATCTTTGAATGCAATCGGATCATTTACACATGCTGACATTACGTTTGCATTCGGTCCGGTATTTCCTGAAGCACCGTTTGCGTCAACGTAAAAGTCTGCAAGTGGTGTACAGGTAACAGGTGTAGTTGTACTCGTTCCTGTTGCAACTAAGTTTTCAGCAGTATACAAGTTATTACGACCACTTGTTTCCTGATCTAACACGTTGTTCATGAAGCTTGCCTGACCGTTTGTAAACATAACAGAACAATAAGAATAGTCCATGAAGTTTTGAGCATTGTCAATTACATCGAACGGCCAGTAGTTTCCTGGTGTTGTTGGCTCCGGACATGAGTTAGCTGCAAGCTGACAGCTTGTCATACCGATACAGTTTGGTGTATCACCGATCCCGTCATCCTGCCCACAACTGGATGCAACCCCCGGATCATTGTCATTCCCCCAGGTATGTGCCAATCCTAAGTAGTGACCAATCTCGTGAGTCAAAGCTCTTGAGCGCCCCGGAGAACCTGTACCGATACTTCCTATATAATCATGAAGAATAATGATACCATCTCTGAAGAAACCGGTTCCTGTAACACCTGTTGGGTAATATGCATAACCTGCAACTCCTGCAGATCCGATTGTTTTAGTCAACCAAACATTTAAATATCTGTCTCTGTCCCATTGGTATAACTTGGAATAATCATCACCCTGGTTGGTGTTGTGATTGTAAATGTGCTCAATACCGTTTGTACAGTTTCCATAAGGATCTAATGTTGCCAGACGGAATTCAAGGTATGCATCCCCGATGATAGTATCAAATGGAGTTACAACAACATTCGTATCAGCATTTAATTTACGAAAATCCTCGTTAAGGATATTCATTTGGTTATAGATTTGCAAATCGCTTACGTTTTCCGCACCATATTCGTGTACAATATGGAAAACAATAGGAATAACACGTACTGTAGTAGATTTTCCGTTAATAATACGGTTTTCTTTATACCGGTTTAACAGTTTTTTGTAATCCTCCTCCAATCCTGGATTCTCGGCATACAATTTTTTCATTTGTGTATGACTTCCGCAACTGAAGTGTGTTTCCTGAGCAAATGATTTCCCAGTCGAAATCACACCAATTAAGGAAAATACACCCAAAAGTAATTTTTTGCGCATGTTTAACAATTTAATAGATTCAACATTGTTTTTATCAACTTAATTTACATTTCACGAAAAAATGTGAGTGTGCAAGCTGTTTCGAATTTGAGAGTTTTTTGGCTTTGTTACTTAATTAATATGCTTGTAATCAGTGATTTGAATATCGCCTTAAAGCATATAACTCCTAGTTTTCGTAGTTCACACCGGGTAAATATAATTCAATTATTTTTAACAAAGAGATTATATAACTGATCATTTAGTGAAGTGTGTTTGATGCTGATTAAACGGTATAGGCTTTTCTAATCGGCTCTAAATGAACTTTTTTGGTATGTTTCAATGTCAAGCAGAAAATCAATGTTTTCCTCGATTTTGTTCCCGATAACGATCACGTTTGCACCTGCATTTTTATAAATCTCTATTTGTTCCACAGAACGAATTCCGCCACCTACAATAATGGGTGTATCGATCTTCTTTCTGAGTTCATGGATCAATTGAGGAGGTACGGATTGAAGTGCTCCGCTTCCTGCATCGAAATAGGTCAGTTTTTGCCCCATTAGATAACCTGCTATTCCTGTTTTTAAAGAAATAGAACTGTTTTCTCTTGGAATCGGAGTTGTTTGACTGACATATGCAACCGAAGTCATTTTGCCACCATCAATCAAAATATAGGAAGTTGGGATCACTTCCAGGTTCATGTCGAGTACTTCTTCCGCACAGGATACATGGTGTCCGATCAGGAAGTCGGGATTTCTTCCGGAGATCAGGTTTAAGAATAAAAGTGCATCCGCCTGTTCGGACAGCTGGTTACTGGATCCGGGGAATAGAACGATTGGAATGTGAGAGTGCTTTTTTAAATTGGAAACAACAGATTCCACTTCTTTTCGAGTTACTGTGCTGCCCCCAACAAAGAAGAAATCGATCAGTGCAAACTCGGCTTTTCTCACAAGTTCCAGCAGGTGTTCTTCATTTTTGGTCTTTTCGGGATCAATTAATAACGCCAATTGCCCGGTTTTCGATTGAATCTTAGTCAGAATGTCCATGTAGTAGTTTTCCTTTACTCGAATTGAAAGTTATTAAAATATTCTGAAAGTTTTCAACATGCAGTTCATATTCGTAAATACCGTCCGTTTTCAGAATGGTGCCGTAGAACTTGTCAGATCTTTTGTAAACAAGGATATCCCTTTGGAAAAGAAGCTGGTTTCTGTCGGATAATTTATACAGGCATTCTTTGAGCGACCAAAGTACCGACATGTCTTTTTTGTTAGTCTGATCAAAGAATGCTTTCTCATTGTCAGTTATAAAACGTCGGGATGTTAAGACAGCTTTTTCGCGAATTTCCTCGATGTCAACTCCGATTAAATGTTCTGTACAGGTTGCGATAACAACATGTGAATTGCAATGAGAGATTGAAATGAATCCTACATTTTCAATTTCAGGTGCTCCTGTTGCATCATACGTGATATTTGCTTCACCGAAAAGGTGGTGCTTCAGGTATCTTGAAGCAGCGAATTCGATTTTCTTTTCAGGATGGTGAATGTTGCCGAGCCTTGATTTTTCAATATCATTCAAGGGCGATTGATAGGTTTCAAAAAGTGAAAAATCAATTTCCATTAAATAAATAGAAACAGCATTTAAATTAATAATCGAAATGTTGGACATAATGCAAATGTATGTCAGAATCCATGAAAACGGATCATTAATCGATTTAAAAATTAGTTACAAATCCTTAAAAACAAAGGCTTTCGCGGATTTGAAAAGTTAACAAAAAGTTAATGGTGATTAATTTGTTACAAAACAGAAAAGTTTTTTAGGAAATGTTAACAAATCGAAAATTACTATATTTACACGCTTTGTTACAATAAAAATGATGTAAAATTAAACTGTACTTATGTTACGTAAACTCAACTTGTTATTTGCAAGTATCTTGTTGACAGTGACTTACGGTTATTCCCAATCAGGTTTGGGAACGATTCGTGGTAGTGTTGTTGATAAGGACAGCAAGGAGGCTATATACGATTGTATCGTAGTCGTCAAGCAAAATGGAACAGTTAAGGGGAATACAACCACCGATACGGATGGTAAATTCCAGCTTAACTCGTTGGCACCAGGTTCCTACGACGTTGAGATCAGTAATCCGGGGGAAGGGTATCAGCCTACAGCAATCAAAGGGGTTGTTGTGAATGCTGACCGTATTACCTTCCTGGATAATACTGCTCTTGGACTTCCGACCGATGTGAAAGCTATCGATGAAGTCGTGGTAGTTGCCTACAAAGTCCCATTAATTAATAAAGATGGTGGTCCTTCCGGGGCGACTATTACGCGTGAGGATATCTCACGTCTACCAACTCGTTCTGCAGCAGGTGTTGCAAGTACAGTAGGTGGGGTTCAGACAAATGAGGGAACGGGAGAGCTTTCTGTTCGTGGTTCTCGTTCGGATGGTACATATTTCTTTATTGATGGTATCAAGGTGCGTGGGTCTTCTAACTTGCCTAAATCAGCGATTGAAGAGGTGTCGGTAATTACCGGAGGTTTGCCTGCAAACTATGGTGATGCAACCGGTGGTATTATCGCTGTAACAACTCGTGGGCCGTCTGCAAAATACTTCGGATCATTGGAAGCTGTAACTTCAGGGTTCTACTTTAAAGGAAAAGATCCGAACGGTTATGACGGAAAAGTGATCGGATTGGATAAATTCGGATACAACCTGGTTGAAGGATTGATTTCAGGTCCGCTTTTAATGAGAAAAGACTCAACGGGTAAGAAAACAAAACCGATTTTAGGGTTCTTGCTTTCTGTTAACTACACAAATGAATTAGACAGCCGTCCTTTGAATGGTGGTTCATACCGCATTAAAAAAGAGGCAAGAGATTATTTGTTGGAAAATCCGGTTAGAGCAAGTGCTACCGGTAACGGTACATTCCACAATGCAAACTACTTGAGAGAAAGTGATTTCGAAAAGACAAAGTGGAGAATGAATGCTGCCCGTTCCGTGATTTCAGCTTCTGCTAAAATTGACGTGAATACAGGACCAACTATTAACTTAACATTTGGTGGGTCTTTAAACTACTCTTTCGGAAGTAACTACGATTATGACAATTCCTTGTTGAATTTTACAAACTTTGGAGTATTCAATCAATTGGATTACCGTGTTTACGGACGTTTCACTCAACGATTCTCCAATAACAAAGAAGGATCAAGCTCGAAAGTGAAGTCGGCGTTCTACTCGATCATGGTAGATTACTCGAAAACAAAAACCGAGATTTACGATAAGAAGCACAAATACGATTTGTTTAGCTACGGACACGTAGGAACGTTTACAAGAAGTTTCCGTCCGACTTACGAATTCAGAGATGGTGATTATTACCAAACTGCGAACCCGGAAGAATACCTGGTTCAATTCCAGGCTTCTGAGACAAACGCTGCATTGGCTGCAATTACTCAAAACTATTTCAATATCTATGCGGGTGATCCGACAGATCATTACGAAACATTGGATCAAGTTCAAGGTGGTCGTGCATTGAGAAATGGTGACGTTCCTACTTCTGTTTACGGAATCTGGAATAACATCGGTACACCGAATAATGGTTTCAGCAGATCAGAACAAGATCAGTTCCGTATTACAGGATCTGGATCTGTAAACATCGGTGACCACTCAATCTCTCTTGGTTTTGAATACGAACAACGTTGGGATAGAGGTTGGTCAAGCGGAAATGCAGGACCGATCGGGCTTTGGACAACGGCACGTTTGTTAGCAAACAGCCACTTGAAAGAATTAGACTTGTCAAATCCTCATGTAGTGAATTTTGGTGCTTACCAACAATACAGCTATGATCGTTTGAACACGGGATATGCTTATACATCAGGAACAGGTGAATACGGTGGACAGGAAAACAATGACCAACAGTCATTTTTCGATTACAACCTTCGTCAGAAACTTGGATTTAATCCTGCCGGAACCGATTTCATTGTAGTTGATCAATATGATCCAAGTACATTCTCTTTGGATATGTTCTCACCGGATGAGTTGTTCAACCAGGGAGATAACTACGTTAACTATTTCGGTTACGATCACACAGGGAAAAAAGTAAAAGGAAATACAGATATCAATAAGTATTTCAATGAATTCGACGAGAATGGAAACTACAAACGATTCATTGGTGCATTCCAACCGGTATACATCGCTGGTTATATCATGGATAAGTTTGCATTCAAGGATATCGTATTCAACGTGGGTGTTCGTGTAGACGTATTCGATGCGAACCAACCGGTATTGAAAGACAAATACTTAGTGTACACTGCAAACAACGTTGCTGAAGCAAGATCATTGATTGCAGGTGATCCTACAAAATATGCAAACATGGTGATTCCTACTTCAATGGGTGATGACTATGTAGTATATGTGGATGACGTAAACAGCCCGACAAGAATCAATGGATTCAGAAATGGTGATCAGTGGTACGATGCAAATGGTATCGCAATCGAAGATCCGAAATTGATTCGTGGTGCTACGGGTATTTCTCCTTGGTTGAAAGATCCTTCTGCTGCTACGAATTCAAGAGTAAGTGCAGATGCGTTTGAAGATTACAAACCACAAATTAACGTAATGCCTCGTATTGCATTCTCATTCCCTATTTCGGATGAAGCATCATTCTTTGCGCATTACGATATCTTGACAAAACGTCCTACAACAGGTAACCGTTTTAATCCGATCGATTATCAATTTATCGAAGCTCGTACAAATACAATTAACAACCCGGATTTGAAGCCGGAACAAACGATCGATTATGAAATCGGGTTCCAACAGGTTTTATCCAAAACTTCATCTTTGAAAATCTCTGCGTTCTATCGCGAACAGCGTAATAACGTACAGTTGGTTAACGTATTTGAGGCATACCCGAACACTTACCGTTCATTTGGTAACCGTGACTTCGGTACAGTAAAAGGGTTGACGGTTTCTTATGACCTTCGCAGAACAGGAAATGTTCGTATGACTGCAGCGTATACATTGCAGTTTGCTGATGGTACAGGTTCTGATGCAACATCTGCAGCAACATTGTTGACAGGTCTTCAAACAGCAGGTTTACCTAACTTACGTAGTGTATTCCCTTATTCTTACGACCAGCGTCATACGTTTGCAATCACATTCGATTACCGTTACGGTGAAGGAGCTGATTACAACGGACCAATGATCGGGGACGCTAAAATCCTTGAGAACACAGGTTTGAACCTTATTACGAATATCTATTCCGGTTCTCCTTACACTTCTCAAACTGGTGTTACCGGAGATGCACTAATTAATCCGAATACTTCAGGTATTACAGGAACTGTTAACGGTTCAAGATTGCCTTGGCAGTACCGTTTGGATTTACAGTTAGACCGTACATTTGGAATTGACTTTGGAAAAGATGATAAGAAGAAATCAACTTATTTGCAAGTTTATCTTCGTGTTACCAACCTTTTCAATACAATGAACGTTCTTGGTGTTTATAGAGCTACAGGTAACTGGAATGACGATGGATATTTAGCAGCAGCTCAATACCAAACATCTATCCAAAACCAGTTGGATGAGCAGTCTTTCAGAGATTATTACGCGATGAAAGTGGCAAATCCATTTAATATTAGTGCGCCAAGAACTATTCGCTTAGGGGTTAAGTTTGATTTCTAAGAAAGAAAAAAATTAAAGTATGAAACGAACATTAAAATACTTATCGCTCGCAGTCACGATGTGTTTCATTGGCCAGGCCAGTGCATACAATCATGATTTTGGGAAAGGGAAGTCGGCTGGAGATAAGCCGAAACCCACGGTAACAACAAAGGCTGCGAATTGTGCACCTGCGAATTACCGTAAAACTATGGACTTTAATGATGTTAGTTGTCAGTTGGAAACAGGAGGTTTGTTATTCCTGGATCGTGCAAACGGACTAGCAACATATACAGTTCCAAAAAAGAAAGGAAGTGAAACTGCAGTAACGGTAATTTATGCCGGAGCTCTTTGGATGGGAGGAACAGACGTTAACGGTCAATTAAAATTGGCTGCCGTTAAGTTCCGTACAGATGGGAATGATTTCTGGCCTGGACCGCTTACGGTTGATTATGGAACAGGAAACTTTGATCCATCAGTGCCTCAGGGAGATACTGCAAGACGCAATTATGGTGATGGAACAATTGACCCGGATCAGTGTTTGTTGTATGACAACATTTTCACGATCACAAAAGCAGGGGTTATTTTGTTCATTACTTATAATAACTGTACAACAGGTGATTGTCCTTCTCCTACAAACGAAACTCTGGCACAAATCAATGCTTGGCCGGGTAACGGAGATATCGGTCGCGGACAAGATCAGTTCCTGGCACCATTCTATGATGTCAATAACGATATGTTCTACGAACCGGAAGAGGGAGACTACCCTTGGTATGATGACATCTTAGGACGAAATGACGTTCAATGTGGTGCAGACAGACGTGTCACATTATTTGGAGACATTACCCACTGGTGGGTATTTAACGATAGGGGAAATCTCCATACGGAATCACAAGGTGAACCGATCGGAATGGAAATCCATGCACAGGCATTTGCTTTTGCAACGGATGACGAGATCAACAAAATGACTTTCTATAACTACGAGTTGATTAACCGTGGTACTCAAACGTTGTATGATACTTACTTCTCTCAATACATTGATGCGGATTTAGGTAACTACAATGATGACTATGCAGGATGTGACGTTACACGTGGATTAAGTTACATGTATAACGGTGACTTGAATGATGAGCCGAACTCAGGGCGACCAGGATTCGGGCAGAACCCACCTGCAATCGGAGTTGACTTCTTTGAAGGGCCTTACCAGGATGCTGATGCACAGGATAACCCTGGACCGGTAATGGATACAATTACTAATCAGTGGATAATTCCTACAGTAGCAAATGCAATTGCTAATAAAGGAATTGTTTACAAAGGTTTGGGTATCGGTTACGGTGATGGAATTGCAGATAACGAGCGTTATGGAATGCGTAACTTTACGATCTATACAGGAACAAATGCTCCTGCTGGACAATCGGATCCGAATTCATCTACTCAGTTCTATAACTACATGCAAGGATTGTGGCAGTTTGGAGATCAATTGTACTATGGAGGAACAGGATTCCCTGGAGCACCATGTGTAGGAGCGATCGAAACAAATTACATGTTCCCTGCAAATTCAGATACACTAAACTGGGCAACTGCAGGTGCAGATCCAGGATTTGACTGGTCGGAATTTGAGCCATGTGGAACAGGATCCACATCAAATCCATCCGGTGACCGTCGTTTCGTTCAGTCAGCAGGACCATTTACATTACGTCCGGGAGCTGTAAACAACATTACAGTTGGTATTGTATATGCAAGAAGCTTCGAAGGAGAAATTTTCTCTTCAGTGAATGCTTTGAAAACAGCAGATACCAAAGCTCAGGCTTTATTCGATAACTGTTTCCGTATCTTGGAACCGCCAAGTGCACCGGTAATGACTATCCAGGAAATGGGGAATGAGTTGATCATTATGTTGGATAACCCTGTTAACTCAAACAACTATCGGGAAAAATATACGGAAGAAGATATCGTTGGAATCGTTGATCCGAATGGTGCAGGCGATACTACAGCAACCGGTGACCCGATCATCTACGATAAAAACTACCGTTTTGAAGGATACCAAATTTTCCAGTTGAAAAACGCACAAGTTGGTATTACTGACCTGGATGATCAGACTGTGGCTCGTTTGGTGGCACAATGTGATGTTAAGAATGGGGTTAAGCGTTTGATTAACTTCGAGTTCGATGAAGAATTAGGATATTCTTTCCCTGTTGAAAAAGTGAAGGGTTCTGATTTGGGAATCCAGCATACGTTCAGAGTAACAGAAGATTTATTTGCTTCTGGAGATCGTAAATTGGT
>CAMLLB010000023.1 GCA_946480815.1 uncultured Flavobacteriales bacterium | reverse complement strand
ACATTCTTTTCCATTTTCAATTCTCCATTTTCAATTAATTCCTACCTTTATCCCACATTTTAGAAATTGAAACTATGAGTACGTTTGATGTTGCGATAATCGGTTCTGGTCCTGGTGGATATGTAGCCGCTCTTCGCTGTGCACAATTAGGATTGAATACTGCTTTGATCGAAAAATACCCAACTCTTGGAGGAACTTGCTTAAACGTAGGATGTATTCCTTCGAAAGCGTTACTGGATTCTTCAGAGCATTTTTTCAATGCGAAGCACAACTTTGCAACTCACGGAATCAAAGTCGAAAATGTAGAAGCGGATATCACACAAATGATTGCCCGTAAGGAAGAAGTAGTTGCTCAAACATGCAACGGTGTCAAATTCCTGATGGATAAAAATAAAGTAACTGTTTACCAGGGAGTGGGTTCATTTGTCGATAAAACGACGATCGCTGTTAAAGACGAAAAAGGAAACAGTACGAACATTACTGCAAAAAACACCATCATTGCAACCGGTTCGAAACCGAATTTCTTCCCGGGAATGGAACCGGATAAAAAACGTATCATTACTTCTACCGAAGCATTGAAAATGACTGAAATTCCAAAACGAATGATCGTTATCGGAGGTGGGGTAATCGGTTTGGAGTTAGGATCCGTTTATGCGCGTTTGGGAACTGAGGTGGAAGTGGTTGAATTTGCACCGAATATCCTTCCGACAATGGACCTTTCTTTAGGAAAAGAACTGACGAAAATCCTGAAAAAAGAAGGATTCAAATTCCATTTGGAACATAAAGTTCAGAAAGTTGAAAATACCGGAAACGGAGTGAAATTGACTGCTTTGAACAAAAAAGACGAAGAGGTAACATTGGAAGCTGACTACTGTTTGGTTGCCGTTGGACGTAAAGCATATACGGAAGGATTGGGCCTTGAGAATATTGGTTTGACAGCAAACAACCGTGGTCAGATTGATGTAAACGATCATTTGCAAACAGCTGTTCCGAACATCTTTGCAATCGGTGATGTGGTGCGAGGTGCTATGTTGGCGCATAAAGCGGAGGAAGAAGGAGTAATGGTTGCTGAGCAATTGGCAGGACAAAAACCACATATCAATTACAACCTGATCCCGGGAGTAGTATATACCTGGCCGGAAATCGCTTCAGTTGGTAAGACTGAAGAAGAATTGAAAGCAGCAGGAATAGAGTACAAAGCAGGTTCATTCCCGATGAAAGCGTTGGGAAGAGCTCGTGCATCAATGGATATTGCCGGATTCGTGAAAATTTTGGCTGATGCTAAAACAGATGAGGTCCTGGGAGTTCACATGATCGCGGCACGTGCTGCAGATATGATCATGGAAGCTGTAACGGCAATGGAATTCCGTGCATCTGCAGAGGATATTTCACGCATTTGCCACGGACACCCAACATTCTCTGAAGCAATCAAAGAAGCCGCTTTGGCCGCAACTGATAACAGAGCATTGCATATTTAAGATTCAAATAAAATTTTTGAAAGGGCATTCGTTTTTCGGATGCCCTTTTTGTTTGTCCTCCCCCTTAATCCCCCTCCAAAGGGGGAGGTTTCAATTCTCTTAAGAAGGAAAGATTTTTGATCTGTTTATTTGATTTTCCGAAGCCTGATTTACACTTTAAAGTGTAATTCCAGTTTCCCCCTTTGGAGGGGGATGAAAGGGGGAGGATGGACTGGAGGGAGAGTTCAAATTATCCCAAAAGAATGACATTCATCAGTTTCTCTTCTTCCCTTTTGTATTATTTTTGTGGCGCCTTTAAACGAAAGAAATGAGCAAGAAAATTGGTGTGTTATTGATTCAGTTAGGAACACCGGACAGTCCGAATAATAGTGATGTTCGACGTTATTTGAAAGAGTTCCTGATGGACCCTCGCGTAATTGATATTCCTTTCTTTTCACGTCTGTTACTTGTTCGTGGAATTATTGTTCCTTTCAGAACACCTAAATCCGCTAAGATCTACAAAGAATTGTGGGAGCTTGGAAACGGAAAATCCCCGCTGTTGACTTATACAGAAGAAGTGCAACGTTTGCTTCAGGAACGCTTTGATTCTGAAAATGTAACGGTGGAGATGGCGATGCGTTACCAGAATCCTTCCATGGAGTCGGTGTTGGAACGCATGCGCAAGGCGAATTACGAAGAAATTATAATCCTTCCGTTATTTCCGCAATATGCCAGTGCTTCAACAGGTTCGGCAGTGGACAAAGCAATGGAAATTATCAGGAAATGGTGGGTGATTCCGGATATTAAAATCATTTCCCAGTTCTATAACCACGAGGGATACATCGATTCAATTGTGGAGAGAGCGAAGGAGTTCGATATCGATTCGTATGACAAAATTATGTTTTCGTATCACGGACTTCCGGAAAGACAGGTTGATAAAGTTTACAATTCAGGATTGTGCAAAGACCACGATTGCGAAAAAGAAATCACGGAAGAAAATAAATTCTGTTATAAAGCAACGAGTTATGAAACTACCCGCCTGATCGCTGCCAAATTAGGTTTGTCGGAAGATCGGTATATGGTTAGTTTCCAATCCCGTTTAGATGAAAAATGGATTCAGCCGTTTTCAGATAAAGTAATTGAACAATGGGGGAGAGAAGGGAAGAAGCGTGTTTTAGCCTTTAGCCCGGCTTTCGTGGCGGATTGTTTGGAAACACTGATCGAAATCGGTGGAGAATACCAGGAGATCTTTGAAGAACATGGCGGTGAAAAAGTACAACTTGTCCCAAGTTGCAATGATCACCCCCGATTTATTGACTGTTTGGAAGATTTGGTGAGAAAGAATTTTTAAGAATAAATACTGAATTTGGAAACAAAGCCAGCTGAACATTCTAATATGTAAAATCAAGGTAACTGAGCGAAGTCGAAGTTACTTAATTTCCGATTCAAACTCATCAATAGCCCCAGCTCCAAATTGATCGTTTGACCATTTATACGTTGGAAGGCCTTTTTTCAGCTTCACAAATGTTGGGAAATGGCCTTCAGCCAATTTAACCGCAGCTTCTTCATCTTTTGCCAATTCAACATCAAAATCACCTGCAATAAGCTCTTTGTATAAGCTCAGTTTTTGTTCATCTTTTGAGCAAACCGAGAAGAGCATGTTCACAGATGGGTTGCGTTGTTTGATCAATTTCAAACGGAAAATGGATTCCAGACAAAAAGGACAATCCGGGATTGTAACGATCATAAGGTCGTATTTTTCATCCACTTTTACAGCAGTCTCTTTCACTTCTGTTCCTTCGGAACTGAAATCTCCTTCAAAAATCGGGTATTCGCGAAACCCTTCTGCAAAAGGTGCAACGAAAAGAATGATCACAGCGAGGATTTTTACGATTTTAGGTTTGAACTTGAATCCTTTTCCAAAGGAATAGGCCAATAAAATTCCTTCAACAACAAGTGTGATGTATGGAAGCAATTTAGACATGGTCCACGAAAAGCCATTATTCAGCAGTCCCAGTTCGAATGACTTAAACGAATAAATTGTGACTCCTGAAATGATTAGCATGATAAAGAAAAGAATCTTCATAAGTTGATTTTTTTGGTAAAATTAAAAATTATCCGGATTTGTGTATGTTTGATAATTAAAACTCGTTCTCTTTGTTGCCTTCGACTCCGCTCAGTCAACGACCAGATAGTTAAAAGTACTAAAAGGAGACTGAGCGGAGTCGAAGGATTCTTTTAATTAGATAAGCCCCACGCTCAACCCCACACCCAGCAATATCGCGGTCAGTTTTGCCAGGTTGAAACGATGGTTTTCATTTGTCTCGAAGATGATGGTCGTAGAAATATGCAGGAACATTCCGACTACCAATGCCAACAGGATATCCATAAATGGAATGGAGGAATCCATCGGAATGAGTTTGCCGAAGATCAATCCCAGTGGTGTCATTAATCCGAAAATGATCAAGAGGATCCAGGAAGTGCTTGATTTGATTAAAGATTGTCGCAACAAGGTCATCAGCGCAATGGCAACAGGAAGTTGGTGAAGAATGATCCCAAGCAGGAGCGAATTGTGATGATGTCCGATCAGGTGATCATGATCGTGGCTGTGAATGGCGTCATTTGCCAAAGGAATTCCTTCAATAAAGGAGTGAATGCTCAGAGAGATCAATAAGCCGTAAGGGATTTTTTTATTGGCGTGAGCATGTATATGCCCGTGTTCAATTCCACCTGAAAAGTATTCCAGGAATAACTGCACCAGGAAGCCAAGCAAGACCCAAACTCCAATTGAAGTGTGCTGTTCGGCATAAAGTTCCGGAAGGAAATGGATAAAAGCGATTGCTAAAAGAAATCCACCGCTGAATGCAAGAGAAAGTTTAATGAAAGTGACCTGGTTCCTTTTCTCCAGTAAAACAACCAATACTCCGCCAACCAGGACAGACAGGATCAAAAAGAAAATAGTTGTGATTAATTCGCTCATTTCTTTTTGCAGATAAGAATTAAACGATCGGATTGCTCCAGGTCAAAAGCTTCCAGCTTGTAATTTCCTGCTAGTTGAACAATCTCAAAATGTGCATCAGACAAAAGTTTTTCAAAGTCGTGCAATTCCAATGCTTGTACTTTCTCCTGGAAAAAGTAGGATTTTCCGTCGTGCTCAAATGCGATCGTTTTGATGATCCGGCCATTGACAACTTCTTTCTTTATGTGGAAAAGGATATCACATTTTTTGATTTCCTGGCGAAACCGCTGATTTTGAATAATCCGGACTACTTTGTGAGCATTCATAAAGTCGATCACCAGAATCCCGGGCTCGATCAGGGCGTCGTGGACACTCTTTAAAACCTTGGCATTTTCGCAAACATCTTCGAAATACCCGAAACTGGTAAACAAATTGAATACATATTGATAATTTTCGTCCAGTTTTTCGCGCATATCATGCACAAAGAACGTCAGGCTCGGATCGGAATTTTTTTTTGCTTCTTCGATGCTGTTCGGTGACAAATCACAACCAGAAACTTTTAATCCGTGTGAAGCCAGGGCTCTGGAATGTCTTCCTGCACCGCAAGCCAGGTCTAATGCACTGGATCCGGGTTTTGGATCGAGGAAGGCTACCAGGTTATTTAGAAATTCGTTGGCCTCCTTTTCATTTCGTTCGTCGTATAATACATGATAGAACGGAGAATCAAACCATGTCGAGAACCATTCTTTTTGTTTGTCTAAATGCATCATTGTTGCAAAAGTACAAAATCCCGGAAGAAACACAAGGATTTTACCTCTGAAAGTTGGGTAAGTACTCAGTTAATGTATCCCAATTAAAAATTCTACCATCCGCTCATTTTTTTCGTCGAATAGCAAAATTAGTTCGATAGGATTATTATATTTGTTCCACTTCGAAAACTACAATGATAAAAAACGATATCTACGAACTTTACCAGACAATGGAGCGGGAGAACATCCTGTTGTCATTTAAGGGGGTCGTAACGTCGGACTTGTTATCATCGGTTCTTTCAATTATGGAGTCTAAGATGGATTACATGGAGGAGTCTCCAAAAATGAAGAAAAAAGTTTTCAATGTTTTGGTGGAATGTCTTCAGAATTTGTATCATCATATTGATTCGAATGAGGAGCAGGATCGTAACTTTACGCGGATCGAGGTGAAATCGGCATTATTCATGATCGCGAAAAAGGACGATCATTTTGTCATCAGAACAGGGAATTACATTGATAAAGAAAGCGCGATCGATTTAGAGAAACGGCTGGATTTAATCAATGGAATGGATAAAGATGAATTAAAAAAATATTACCAGGATGTGCTTAGCAACGGGACCTTATCCGATAAGGGAACAGCAGGTCTTGGTATGATTGATATTGCAAGGAAATCCGGAAATAAACTCGAATACCAGTTTTTGCCAATAAACGACGTAAACAGTTTTTTCTGCTTGAATATAAAAATTGATTAATTAAGAATATGGAAAATTTACACCTAGAAGGATCAGCAAAAACACCTTCGATCCATTTTGATGCCGCTACTGGAAAACTTGAGTTGAAAGGTCGTTCTATTCCTGAAAACTCAGTGGAATTTTACAAGCCCTTGAATGATTGGATCGATGCATATGGAAAGAATCCGATCGGAGAAACATCCGTTGATGTGAAATTGGAATATTTTAACACTTCCTCTTCCAAGTGCATTTTGGACTTATTTAAAAAACTGGAAGCGATTTCAGGTTCTAAAACGAAAGTCGTTGTGAACTGGTTCTTTGAAGAAGACGATGAGGATATGGAAGAGGCCGGTCAGGATTACCAGGCAATCATCAGTTTGCCTTTCAATATCATCGAAGTAGAAGAAATTTAATTCGAATCCTCCGTCAGCTGATGGAGGATTTTTTTTGACCAAAAAGGTTAAAAAGTATTGATGCACATCTCTGTTTAGTATACTGTGACCTCAGCAATTAGCGAGTCCGGTAGGCGAGCAAATAATTTGTGCATGCGCCAACGCTGAAGCTAGGGCGTAAGAGTTTTGTGGTAAAGAAAAACCACTAGCATTATTTTAGTAAGTATATGCCAAAAACAATCGGAATAACCGGAGGAATAGGTTCCGGAAAATCAATTGTATCAAAAATCCTGCAGTTGATGGGATATCCCGTATATTCATCCGACCAGCGTGCAAAAGAACTGATGCACGAAGATCAAACCTTGATCAATAACCTGAAAGAATTGTTCGGAGAAGAAGCCTATCTCAATTCAAATCTCGACCGCCCTTACATTGCAGCACAGATTTTCCAGGATGAATCCAAAAGGACTGCAATGAATAATTTGGTCCATCCGGCCGTGAGAGCAGATTTTAAAAATTGGGTAGGACAACAAACATCCCACATCGTATTTCAGGAATCAGCTCTGCTGTTCGAAACCGGCAACTACCAATCTTTCGACGCAGTTATTTTAGTGAGTGCCCCGAAAGAAATTCGAATGAAACGTGTAAAAGAGCGCGACCACCTCACGGATGAACAAGTACAATCCCGGTTTAATGCGCAAATGCCCGAAGCCGAAAAAATGAAACTGACGGACCTGATCATTCACAACGACGGAAATCAGCTCCTGGTACCGCAAATCCTGAATTTACTGAAAGAACTATAAGGGATGTAGCAAAGACACGAAGGACGCAAAGTTTTATGTTATCCTCTTGCACCCTGATTTTCTTTGCGGTTGAATAAAAAGAGCTTCACCGAAGGTGGAGACCGTTTTAACACAAACCCACCTTGTGTTCCTGGTGCTCTTCGTGGTCATTTATTGCTATTCCACTTCCTCGTAATCATCAAAACGGTCATTATCCCTGCGATCCTTATTCCGGTTCGCACGGTTGTCGTTATCCTCGTTTCTTCCGAAAGCCCTTCCCGAAAAGATCATGCTCAAGGCATTAAACATCCTCAAAAGCATTCCGATCGTAAAAAAGAACCCGACAACCTTGAAGATGAATCCGAAAATAGGAGTGTCCTCAATATCTATAATGCTTTTATAGAACCAGTTGGAAATAGCATTTTCTGCAAATTCCGGTTTCCACAACAGGAAACCAAACACGGCCATTGCCAAAGCTACAATTCCAAATTCAATAGCCATTTTGGGTTTCGGGCCCTCCGTTAAATTTTTCCCCTGGATTTGAATAGACATCATCGCCCTGAACTGCATGTTTTGGACTTTCCCGATAAAGTACATCAACAAAATCAACCCGGTCGTGATGGAAGTAGCCAAATTTCCGTTTGGATTATTCGTGCAGAAAATGATCGCTACATCGGCAATCAGAAGGTATTGAACAGTTTTGAATGCAAGGTTTAAAGGGTAAGACATCGGAACACCGCCACGAAGCAATACAAATCCGAATTTTAAAATTCCCCAAATGAAACTGAAAATCGCCAAAATGACTCCCAGCCGAAAGATTAAACTGATAAATTCCACAAAGCAAAAATGGTAAAAAGAGATGAATCTAACAACTTGTTTTGGCAGGGTATTGGTATATTTGGGCAAAATTGTGAATATGAAAAATTGTTTGGTTGCCTTTATCGTATTTCTTGGCTTTGCTGTTCGCGCAGAGGAAGGGATGCTTATTCCTTCGCTGCTTCATGCTTTTGAATCTGATATGAAAGCAAAAGGAATGAAACTTTCAGCTGCAGATATTTATTCGGTAAACAATGCCTCCTTGAAAGATGCGATTATGCATTTCGGTGGTGGATGTACAGCAGAATTGGTTTCAGAAAAAGGATTGTTATTAACCAATCACCACTGTGGTTTGGATGCCGTTCAAAAGCATTCCTCAACAGAACATGATTACCTGAAAAATGGTTTTTGGGCAAAGCAATTCAGCGATGAACTTCCGAACGCAGGACTAACTGCTACACGTATTGTCCGGATCGAAGATGTAACAGAAGCCATGATGTTTGGTATCCAGGGATTGGAAGATGGAAATAAGATCGGTGAGGTTCTGAAACGAAATATGAAAAAACTGATCGAAGATGCAACGAGAGGAACACATTATCAGGCAGATGTTCAGGCATTCGATTATGGGAACAGTTTTTACCTCATGGTGAAAGAGGTGTTTACGGATGTGCGTTTGGTTGGTGCTCCTCCAAGTTCTATCGGGAAATTCGGTGGAGATACGGACAACTGGGTGTGGCCAAGACATACAGGTGATTTTTCGGTTTTCCGGATCTATGTTGGAAAAGACAATAAACCGGCAGCTTACAATACGGAGAATATTCCATACACACCGATTAAACATTTGAAAATTGCATTCAACGACCGTAAAAAAGGTGATTTCACGATGGTATACGGTTTTCCTGGTCAAACGGAGCAACACCTGACTTCCGGGAACCTGAAATATTACATTGAGAAACAACGGCCAATGGAAATCGATATGCGTACGAAAAGTTTGGCAGTGATCAATGAAGCAATGGCTAAATCCGATTTAACACGTATTCAATACATGGCAAAGCAGGCGCGTATTGCAAATGCATGGAAAAAATACATCGGTCAGATCGACGGATTGAAGCAATTGGATGCAGTTTCCTTAAAAAAGAAATTTGAAGCGGAATACAATGCGAAAGCAAATTCAAAAGATGAGTGGAACCGCTATGCTTCGTTAATTGAACGGATGAACAAACTGGTTGACGAGAAAGCAGTATATGAATACAATTACACCTTGTTCGTAGAGTATTTACTGGTGGGGCCCGAGTTTTTCCGTTTGGCGAGAAACATGGAAGATTTGGAGCGTAATTATGGTAAGTACCGTGCAAACAATGAACTGGAAGCCAAAATTCAGAACCTGATCAAAGGTGCGGACGGATTCTTTAAAAACTACGATGTAAATGTAGATAAGGGAATCTTTGATGTACAAACACCCGCATTTAAGAATTACCTGGACAAACGCTTTGTGATACCTTCATTGAATACTCCGAAACTGACAGAAAGTGTTTTTTCGAAATCGATTTTTGTCAATAAGGAAAAGTATGTGACATTCCTGAGTAAATTGACGGAGAAATCTTTTGCTAAACTGGCGAAAGATCCGGGATACAAATTGTTTGTAGAATGCTTTTCATTGATGCGCAATGAAATTGCAGCCGGAGCCAATGACTACAATACTGAAATGGATGCCTTGTTGAAAGATTTTGTGGAAGGAAAATTAACCATGTTCCCGGATGGAAAAAACTGGCCGGATGCGAATTCAACATTGCGTGTGACCTACGGACAATTGGAAGGTTCAGCTCCGGTAGACGGAATGGCTTATACCGAACATACAACATTGAAAGGAATGGTGGATAAGTACAACACAGGGAATCCGGATTTTGACCTGGACCCGCGCATGATCGAATTATATCATTCAAAGAATTATGGGAATTATTCCCAGAACGGAGAGCTTTGGGTATGTTTCACCGGTTCAAATCACACAACCGGTGGGAATTCGGGATCACCTGTTTTGGATGCAAACGGAAACTTAATGGGATTGAATTTCGACAGAAGCTGGGAAAGTACCATGAGTGATTTCTATTTCGATCCGAACCGATGCAGAAACATTGTGGTAGATATCCGCTACGTGATGTGGGTAATGGATATTTACTGCGGCGCGAAACATTTGGTGAATGAGATGACTTTGGTAAAATAGATTTCAAGATGTTAAGACATCAGGATATTAGGACTTTGAAATATCATAATAAAAAAGCCTTTGGATTTCCAAAGGCTTTTTTATTTAGCGAATCTAAGTCTTAAACTCTTAAAATCCTGAAGTCTTGATGTCTACTTTTCAGGCATAATATCCATCTTCTCTGCGAAGTGGTAACAATAATCTCTCAGGTCCTCGGTAATCAAAGTTTCCCCGGTTGCTTTCTCAAAAGTATCTGCCATTGTGAGCAAAGTCTGGTGAAAGAATTGCTTCATTTCTTCAATCGACATGTCTTTTGTCCACAGGTCAATTTTCATCGTGTTATTGTCTTCCGGGTTCCACAATGAGAGCATCATGGCCTTTGCCGGGGCATTGGTGATTCCTCCATCGTCAGCACTCCAGTGCATTTCCAAAGGCAGGTTGTTTTCGTTAAGTCCAATTTGTACGGTTATTGAAGATCGTTTGCTTACTATTTCTTCCATGTTTTTTGTTGTTATGAAGTGCAAAATTAACGATTAGATACGAGTATCTTTCTACTATTTACTATTGCCTGTTCACTATTGCCTATTTACCGATCACTAATCCTCTATTTCGTATTCTGACAGTATCTCATTGTATGGTTTGTCCATCAATTCCTGCAAAGTTACATCATATTGTTCCATATAGCTGGAAATTATCCGGTAGCCTAAGAATTGGCCCAAGCGGTCCGGTCCTTTTTGCGGCAATCCGGAAGTGAACGGAGCTTCCTGTAAAAAAGCTGCCTGGTCTGCTTCACTTTTCACAAATAACAGGTTGTGTTTAACAAGGTATTCCCAAAAAGCACGTTCATTCTTTAGCGCCCATTCGTAATCTGCGGCGTTGTATCTCAGCAAAAGACGCTCTTCCTGTTCAGGTAAAGCGGCTTTCGTGATGTACAGGATTTTCCCCCATTGAACAATTGCCTCGATATTATTCATATCCTTTCCCGGCTCACAAATATGTGTTAACACCCAGGCGCAAACAGCATCGCGCTCAAGGTATTCGGGTTCCATAGCTTCTTTGATCCATTCGTAAAAAACATCACCGGGAAGTTCTTGTATTACATCGGTTTTGGCACCCAGGTAACGTTCCAGTCCAACACCGATCTCGTTTTCCGTACAGTACATACTGGAAGAAAAAAACGAATTCATGAAGAGGATCGTTTTTGGCAGTTTTGCATTTGGCAGATGTACCCCGAGACGTTTGAAACCATCTTCAATTGTCTTCTTTGAATGCGCTGTATTCGGGAACTTTTCATCGATCCTTTTGGATAAGCGCTTATAGTAAGGGTTATGGGTGAAATCGGCCCATTTTTCCTGGAAAACAGTGTCTTTTGGAAGACCGGTCTTGTAACAGTAATAAAATTGATAATCGATGATCTCCGGGTATTTTTGAGACAAATCAAAAAGTTCGGAGCCTAATTCAGTCTCCGGAGTATGTTTAATGATACTGTCCAAATGCACGCTTTCCAGGTGGTATTTACTGGTTGAAATATCTACATCCAGCGGATCCGAACAGGATTGGATAATTAGCAATACCGCTGCAAATAAAGAAAGAAGCCCGATTTTTTGTGTAAATTTCATATTGCTCAAAAATAATCATTCTAGTCTCATCGAAAGAAACTATATTTGGTTCACTTTTAGATAACTTATGAAAAGATTAATAGTAACATGTTTGGCAGTGACTTTTTCTGCTGCCGTTTTTGGACAAGCAGAGGGATCGGATAAAAAAGTGAACATGGGTCTTGCTTATCAGTTAGGCTTAAATTTCATGAAACCGGGAACGAACGTAATTGATAAAGATGGTGTAGGTGCTCAAAATGCATTCGGATTGAATATCAATTTCAATTTCAATGACAATATCGGGTTTTCAACTGGAGTGGAATTTGACTTCGAATCCTATAAATTGGCAGTGAATGCGATCAATGGAGATACATACTACTATTACAATGATAAAACAATCATCCAGGAAGAAGATGTGAAGGATCCGAATACCGATAAGGTATTTCAATTAACAGGAAGAAAGTATAAAAGTATCTATGCTACAATTCCAACAATGTTGATGTTCAGAACAAATGCTTTGGGTGATTTCCGTTACTATGGAAAATTCGGAGCAAGAACAAGTTTCCTGATCAAATCAACAAAAACAGATCAGGGATATATTTTCGGAAACGGGGCAAACGGAACAAACATTGATGAGATTGAAATGAATTCACCATTGTACCCGTCAGCAACTTCAGAAATGGAAGGAATGAAAACGCCGTATGGAAATGACGTTAGTGCGATTCGTTGCTCTTTAGGTTTGGCAGGTGGTGCTCAATGGACTTTTACAGGAAGCACGATGTTGTTTGCTGAATTAGGATTCTATTACGGTTTAACACCTATCAATATTGAGGGAGGTGGTAAAAACAAAACATTATTCAACAGAAATCCGGGAGCACCTGGTTCCAGCGATTATTTCGGTTTGAAAACCACTCAAACCCAGTTTTGTTTGAAAATTGGTATTTTATTCTAAATAATACGGATTTAGTTCTTAGAAATCCCGTCCCGGCTTAGTCGAGACGGGATTTTTTTTTATTTTTACTATCAGGATTTATGGAAAAAGAACTAGTAGTAATCGATTATATATCAAATTGGTTAAAGCAATATGCTTTGAATGCAGGAGTGAATGGGTTTGTTATCGGGATCTCCGGAGGAGTTGACAGCGCTGTCACTTCAACACTGTGTGCCAGAACGGGAATGAAAGTACTCGTTTTGAATATGCCGATCCGTCAGACAAAAGCGGAATTCGGAAGAGCGACGGAACACATCGATTGGCTATTGACGAATTTTCCGAATGTAGAAGCACAAACTATCGATTTGACTGAAGCATTTCACCAACTTGAAAAAACATTTCCATCAGATACAACCGGAAACCATCTGGCTATGGCAAATACCAGGGCGAGATTGCGTATGACGACATTGTATGCCGTGGGACAGACCCATCGCTTGTTGGTTGCCGGAACCGGTAATAAGATCGAGGATTTTGGTATAGGATTCTTTACCAAATACGGAGATGGAGGAGTAGATATAAGTCCCATTGCCGATCTTACGAAGACAGAAGTGTTTGAAGTGGCAGGTTCCCTGGATATCGTCGAATCCATTTTGATCGCGAAACCAACCGATGGTTTGTGGGAAGATGGTCGTTCGGACGAAGATCAGATAGGGGCAACTTATCCTGAACTGGAATGGGCGATGAGCTTTAAAGGAAATGAAGAAACACTGAATGAAAGACAGAAAGAAGTGTTGCACATATTTCGGGGCTTGCACAATGCCAACAAACACAAAATGGAGCCGATCCCGGTTTGCCTGATTCCGGAGAAGATTAAATGAAGTTCAAAAAAAACATACTTCTTTCAGGCTTTTTGATTGTTTTATTTCAGTCAATTGCGCAAAACGATTTCAATCATTACAAACCACTTTGCAGTAAAGGACCTGTTCCAAAGGATTTTTCCAATTCTACCCTGGTAAAAATCAGGGAGGACAAAAGAGAGGATCTGAAATCATTGAACTTCAAAAAGCGGGAGTTTTTCGTTGAACAGATCAACTATTCCATTGATGAGATCCTGCATTCCGGGAACGTGACTTTTGGAGATACGATCAGTAATTACCTGCAGCGATTGGGAGACCGATTGATTGCGGGCGAAACAGATCTGAGAGGAAAACTGCGCTTTTACGTCTATAATTCTACCGAAGCCAATGCTTTTTCAACCAGGCAGGGAATCGTTTTCGTTACAACCGGGTTAATTGCTCAATTAACTTCGGAAGCTCAGCTGGCTTTTGTCCTGTCACATGAAATCATCCACTACCAGGAACACCATGTATTGGAACTGTTTGAATACGCAACCAAAGAGAAATTTTATTCCTACAATGAAAAAGCCCGTTTCTTAAGTAATTATTCAAGAGAGAATGAATTGGAAGCGGATCGCCTGGCCGTTAAAATGGTCCATGATGCCGGGTATAAATCCGGTGAACTCAATAAAACCTTTGATGTGTTGCTTTATTCCTACCTGCCATTTGAAGAAATGAAGCTGGATAGAACGTACTTCAATACCAAAGAAATGTACGTTCCGGAAATGTATTTTGATTTTAAGCGAAATGAGATCTCCGCAAAATTTAAGTACAATGATTACCTGATGTCGCATCCGAACCTGGCAAAACGAAAGGAACAGGTGACGGATCAAATTGCTAAATTCAAAGAATGGGAAAAGGAACTGTTGTATGAAGACAGTATCCAGTTTTTCTATATCCGCGATGTTGCGCGCTTCGAGTATGTTCTAAATAAAGTCTATGCAGAAGAACCGGTAGAAGCATTGTATGCAATTTATATCCTGGAGAAAAAATATCCGGGATCCACTTTCCTGAAAAACTATAAGTCGCAGGCCTGGCTGGACATTATGAAAACGGTAATCAAAAAAGAGGGGAGCTCTTATACCTTGTTTTCATCCGTAAACAGGAAAAAGCAACGCTATTATGAAGGACAAATATCCATCCTGAACCAACTGATCACTGTTTTGCCAAAGACGGGCAAACTGGCAATGGGATTGCGTATTATTTACGATAATTATCAATCGGACACAACGAATTTGATTGCAAAGAAGTGTTATGAAACTGCGATTCATTTACTGGTGAAAAGCGATGATTTTGAACCGCAAAAGTTCTCATCCCGCAACTTCCGGGAAACACTGGCTTACTTGAAAGACCTGAAACAGGATACTTCATCCAGGTCCAGATTTCATGCAGTGGAATGGGATAAATATGCAGTGATTGAAAATCAATCGAAAGGGGTTACCGAAGATTTTGGAATTGATTCCAGCAAGTTTTATATGTACGGAATTTCAGATATCATTCGGGATAGCAGTTTCGTTAAGAAATTCAAACAATCTTCTATCAGGAAAGGAATTCAGGAAAAGGATAAGGACGATTTTAATTTGATGACCGATCTGGAGCAGGAAGACCTGGAATATTTCAAATACGATAATGAAGTTCATTTGAAAATGGATTCCATGCTGATATTCCAGCCTGCAATTTTTGAAACGACCGGGTCGACAGAGATAGACGTATATAAAACCTTTAAAACGAGAGACCTGGTTTTCAAAGAAATGTATGCCAACGCGGAGGATTTAACAATTCATACGGAAAGTTTAAATCTGAAAGATTTAGAGACGTTAAATGCAGATGATTGGAACAATTATTCCCTGATTCAACGCAGCTTAACACGTGCCATCAGCGATTATGAAAACGATTATTTTGTATTGGATGTGCCGAATTTGAACGGAATTAATTCCAGGTTCAAGACGGATAAACTGCTTTTTTTGGAATATCAGCACACCTACGCTCCGGATTTACATTTTGGAAATGTCGCATTGTTTACGGTATTGCTTCCGGTCGGATTGGTTTATTTCCCGATAGCGATTCTTTCAGGGCATTATTCCGACTGGCAATTCTATGTATTGGATCTGAAAACCGGGGAATTGGTATTGGACAGGTCTTATTATGTGAACGAACCTGCATCTAAGCACAGCATCGGTTCCCGGTTGAACGGGATGTTTCATCAATTAAAACAGGCAAAAAATGAATATTAAAAGAATGCTTCTTTTTTGTTTGTTGATCTGCGCTTTCCATTCCAAAGCACAGGAAGTGGGTTATTATGGACACCGCATTTTCCTGGAATTGGATGGACAGGGGCAAATTCCCTTGCTGCAAAACATTTTTGGAGAGCGCAAAGGATACATTTCAAAAAATGGTGCCTTGAACAGTTCGTACAACTTACTTGATTTGGGTTACCGGGCCAGTTTGAGCATTGCAATTACGGAACCGGTTGGTTTTGGAATTGAATTTTCCCAGCGTTTTTACCGGGTGAATTTGCAGTCGAGTGAAGAGATCACCCGAAATTACAAAGATTCCGCCGGAACAATGATCACGGAATATTTAAATGCAAAAGTGGCTTACCTTCCGATCAGAGAAACGGTTTTTATGCCCAAATTATTGGTTTCATTAAATGACAGCCGTGTTCCTTGCGGTTTTGCAAGTGAAATAGGAGTGGGTTATTCACTCATTCAATTCCCTGACAGGGACCTGGATGTTGAACTGTTAAACCCTCAAATACCGGATCAAACTGCACAGGTCAAAGAAAAATTAGTGGATTCACGTGCGGAAGAATTTCGTGGATTGGTATTCATGTATGGTTTCCGGATGAATTATCCGATCACAAAAAGAGTTTTGTTCCACATCGGTTTCCGGTATCAATACGCTTTTCAATTCAATAAGAAGAAATTCCGTCGCATGGATGAATCGGAATACTGGTTTTCCGGAAGAGAAGTGTGGTCTAAAGTAAACCTGAGAAGACAACTCGGAATTTTCAGTTTCGGAACGGGGTTAACATTCACGTTATAACAATAGGGGTGCGATTAATTGCACCCCACTGTTTTGTATGTAATTCGGAATTATTCCGATTCCGGCGCCAAACGCAAAACAATCCCGTCAATCTCTTCCGAAATAGGGATCTGGCATCCCAAACGACTATTTGGTTTTACATAAAATGCCTGGTCTAGCATATCCAGTTCGGCATCGCTTTGTTCCTCCAGCGGAGTGTCGGATTCCAGGTAACATTGACACGTAGCACACATCGCCATTCCACCGCATTCACCTTTCACAGGAAGTTCGTAAGCCTTACAAAGCTCCATGATGTTCATATTCATGTCTGTGGGAGCATCCAATACGTGCTCAACTCCTTCGCGGTCAATAATTGTTACTTTGATGTCTGCCATGGCAATTTTTTTGCAAAGGTACTAACTAACGCGACTTCAACACATGGGTAGGAGAAATTTTAAGCAGTAAACAAGCGTTTGTCATCTTGCTTACGTTAACTATTCCGGGACCTGCCCCTGAAAATGCTATATTTGATTAAATTAATATTCTTCCATGCGACTGCTGATCTCATTTAATCCGAAGCGATTGAAAACCTGCTTAGGATTTTCATTCTCGCTCTCATTTTCATTCTGTCTTTTCGCGCAATCAACTACCTGGGTTGAAAACACCGAATACTTCAAAGACAAATCTCCCTATCAGATCGGGAGTTACCTGTTTGAGGACGGATCCTTTCAGTTGAGTGAAGGAAACTACCGTTTTAAGTTTAATAAGCAAGGCATCTTGGATCGAAACCTGATCCAGGAAATCGTGGAGGAAACAGGTGCTTCGGATCAAAAAATGAGCGGATGTACTGCATTCGACATGAAAAACAATATCCGCTACACATTGGCAGATAATATCATTCACATAGAATACCTGTTTGCTGATAAAAAAAACGAATACAAAGCAATTCCACTCGAGAAACAGGAACATGTGGTGAAGAGCGTTTGGGATGAATATTCAAACAATTCCAATCACGTGGATGCCGGGATCATTACTTCCATTGATGGGAAAGTGATTCTTTACCAAACCTATTTTGCTGTTTCAACCAATACACACCCCGATTTATTCAAACCGAAAGGAATCAACACCTATTTGAGATTGAGTATCGTAAACCTGAAAGATTACACCGTTTCATACGAATACCTGTTGATCGATGTCTTTAACCCTGCATACGGAAAGAAGAAAGAAGTGCTGGATCTGTTTGATTTTAAGTGTATCGGGATGAATGCGAAGCAGGAATTGCTTTTCAGTGTCAGTAAAACCTCTTTTAAGGATAGGGATGCTCCACCACTTTCACTAAGTGATTATAAAGGAGTCGATTACTGCAAATCCGGCATCGATATCTGGTCGGTCAATCTCAATGATTATTCCCAGCAAAAAGTTTATTCAACGATCATTGAATCCAATAAAAATGCTTCTTCGGTAAGCTTAACTTTTGGGAATGGCGGATGGCTCTTATCCTGGACGGAGCCAAGAGAAGATTATTACACTTTTCATGCGCGCAGTTTCGAGCTGGATAAGGACTATGACGTAAAAGAAACCACGATCCATTTTCCGTCAGCTGAACTAAAATTGAAAAAATCTCAAACGCCTAATCTGCGTGTCTGTAAAGAACTGAACGGAAAAGAACTGTTTTGTACAACGACACCGGATTATTCCTCGATTCTGATGATGGATGAAGATTTCAACCTGAAAGTTTGGGATAATGGTGTGTTGAAATGGGATTTGAATAAGCATTACGTTTTGTCAGATTCTGACATGCTGTGTCTTCCATGCCTGAAAAATCTTTCTAAAGAGGAGGTTACTTTCTTGTCCGATCTGCCGGTATCGATCTCGCCGACCAATAATCACACGCGTATCCTGAAGTTGAGAAAGGTGGGAAATTCGATTATTTCCTTGCATATAGAGACTCTTGACAAAGTAACTGAAGCAGGATCGCTGAGAATCAAACAACTGTTCCTGAAAACCGGGAAAATAGAGTTATAAGTGGGATGTAGTCATCGAAAGATGTACTACATCCCTTATATATAGTCGTTCCTGTCTATCCCTGACCGTTAGCGTCAGGGGAAGGAGGATCGGAAAGTTCCCTGATTTTAATACCAGGAAACTGTAATTGAAACAAATTTAATGGTTTTTATAAAAACAAGTAGGGGCGCGATTAATCGCGCCCCTACTTGTTTTTTTCGTTATAAGGTAACTGAGCGAAGTCGAAGTTACATCATTCCCGGCATTCCGCCTGGCATTCCGTGTGAGTGCGGAGCTTCAACTTCCGGCTCATCTGCAATGACACATTCCGTAGTCAATAACATGGAAGCGATTGATGCCGCATTCTCAATTGCGATACGTGTTACTTTAGTTGGATCAATTACACCAGCTTCGTACAAGTTTTGGTATTGATCCGTACGTGCGTTGTATCCGAAATCAGCTTTTCCTTCACGTACTTTCTGAACAACTACTGCGCCTTCACCACCTGCATTGGCAATGATTTGACGTAATGGCTCTTCAATAGCGCGTTTCACGATCGCGATTCCTGTTGTTTCATCGTCATTTGTTCCTGTCAATGTATCCAATGCATCCATTGCGCGGATCAATGCAACACCACCACCAGGTACGATTCCTTCTTCCACAGCAGCTCTTGTTGCAGCCAACGCATCATCTACACGGTCTTTCTTTTCTTTCATTTCAACTTCCGTAGGAGCTCCAATGTAAAGAACAGCAACACCACCAGCCAATTTAGCCAAACGTTCCTGTAACTTCTCACGATCGTAATCGGAAGTAGTGGATTCCATTTGTGCTTTGATCTGACCGATACGTGCCTGGATATTATCTTTCTGTCCTGCACCGTTGATGATCGTTGTATTGTCTTTGTCGATCTCTACTTTTTCAGCAGTTCCCAACATATCCAAAGTTGCATTTTCCAATGTCAAACCACGCTCTTCTGTAATAACTTGTCCACCTGTCAGGATAGCGATATCTTCCAGCATAGCTTTTCTGCGATCACCGAATCCCGGAGCTTTCACAGCGGCAATTTTCAATGATCCGCGTAAACGGTTTACAACCAGGGTGGTCAATGCTTCACCGTCTACATCTTCAGCGATGATGATCAACGATTTTCCGTTTTGAACAACCGGTTCCAAAATCGGAAGCAATTCCTTCATGTTGCTGATCTTCTTGTCGTAGATCAAAATCAACGGATGCTCCATTTCAGCGATCATTTTATCTGTATTTGTAACGAAGTACGGAGACAAATATCCACGGTCGAATTGCATTCCCTCTACGGTTTTTACATCCGTTTCAGTTCCTTTTGCTTCTTCAACAGTGATTACACCGTCATTACCAACTACTTTCATCGCTTCAGCGATCAAAGAACCGATCGTTTCATCGTTGTTGGCAGAGATCGTAGCAATTTGCTTGATCTTGTCGTTGTCAGAACCAACTTCTTTGGAGATTTTTTTCAAATCAGAAACAACGGAAACAACAGCTTTGTCAATTCCACGCTTCAAGTCCATTGGATTTGCTCCGGCAGCAACGTTTTTCAATCCTGCAGTGATAATAGCCTGAGCCAATACCGTTGCAGTGGTTGTTCCATCACCAGCAATGTCTGCTGTTTTTGAAGCTACTTCTTTCACCATCTGTGCTCCCATGTTTTCAATAGGATCAGCCAGCTCAATTTCTTTAGCAACAGAAACACCATCTTTAGTTACTTGCGGAGCTCCGAATTTCTTTCCGATTACTACGTTTCTTCCTTTTGGTCCAAGAGTTACTTTCACTGCATTTGCCAATGAATCAACTCCTTTTTTAAGCTTCTCACGAGCTTCAACATCAAAATAAATTTGCTTTGCCATTTTTTTATGTCTGAATGTGTTTAATTAATTGTTACTTAAATGTTCAAATTGAACTCTAAACTCTTTCAACTTTTGAATTACCCTATGATTCCGTAAATATCACCTTGTTTCATGATCAGGTAATCTTTTCCGTCGATTTTGATCTCAGTACCGGAATATTGACCGTAAATAACGATGTTGTCTACTTTTACTTCCATCGGTTCGTCTTTTTTACCGGGACCAACTGCGATCACAGTTCCTTTTAATGGCTTCTCTTTTGCTGTGTCCGGAATAATAATACCACTTGCTGTTACTTGCTCTGCCGCTGCAGGCTCAATTAGCACTCTGTCTGCTAAAGGTTTAAATGTTGTTGACATATTGTTATTCGTTTTAGATAAAATTTGACGGATTTCTTTTGACTAAGATTATGCCATTCCTCCTAAAGGTGTCAATTTTTCATTTTGTGAAGATACATAAATAAAAAATGTCAGTATGTTGTGACATACTGACATTTCAAATGCTGTTATATTCGACCGATTATTGCGGCTGAGGACCACCTTGAGTTCCGCCTGGACCTTTTTGTCCGCCTTGTTGCTCTTTCTTCGGTTGTTCTTTTACTTTTGCCGGTTTCATCAAGGTTGTCAAACCAATACTTGCTACTAAAATTACTGCTGCAAGTGTCCATGTTGCTTTTTCGATAAAATCATTGGTACGTTGTACACCACCAAGTTGTTGTGCAGCACCGAAATCAGAAGATAAACCTCCTCCTTTTGGGTTCTGAACAAACACAACTACGATTAATAAAACGCTTGCTAATACTAGTAAAATTGAAATTAATGCTATCATTTTATGAGGTAATTTTTTTCTTTAATTCTTCAATTTGGAGTGCAAATAAACTCTTTTTTTCTGGAAATGCCAAACTTAATTGATGATAAACATGAATTGCTTTTGGAAAATTCCCTTGCGCGGCATATATTTTTGCCAAAGTTTCCGAAACCGGAATACGTTCATCGTCCAAACTTTCTTTCGCTTTCTTTGAAGGAGAATAAAATTCGGTCCTCGGTTTCGGCATGCTGGGGTTTGTTTCAATGAACTTATCGATGATTTCCTGTTGAGTGCTTTTTATCTCTGTTTTAAGTGGTTCTGTTTTTTCCTTCATCTCTTCATCTTTGCCAGATGAAGCTTCAGTCTTCGAAAGCAGTGCTTTCTCTTCCTGGGAGTGATCACCTGCTTTTAACCAGCTGGTAAATGATCGCTTGGCATCCGAAGGAATTGGCTGAGAGACGGGTTCTGTTGTTGTCTCTGTTTCCTCTTGAACCACAGCGATCGACTGCGCTTGATCTGCTACTGGTTCATTCTCATTCTGCTTCTCACTCTGAGTCAAGTAGTCTTGCGACAAAGTCGCGGCAACCGTTTCAAAATCAAAAATGTCTTTTTCAATGGTTTCGATCTCAGGTTGTGTTTCCGACAGAATTTCTTCTTTGATCGGATCTTCCTGATCAGGAACCGATACAGGTTCTTCAGTAACAGTTTCCTCTTTCTTTTCTTCAGCTTCAATCCGAGTTTCAGGAATTACCTTAGCTTCTTCTATCGTGTAACTTTGAGCGCCAGTTTCAAGGATATTTACCTCCTCATTCTGTTTCTCATTCTGAGTTTCCGGAACAACCTCTTCAATGTGAGTGTGGGTCACCTCCTCATTCCCGCTCTCATTCTCATTCTGTTTCTCATTCTGAATAAGAGCTTCGCCTTCAAAAGCACCGTGGAGTAAATGGAACAATCGGGCGCGATCAGATAATTTATAAGCCTGTTTCGGAAGTGCTTCATCCAGGTGAACGGATTGAAAACGGGAAACTCCCTGTAAATACAATAAGGAATAAACCGAAGAATACGGATGTTTTTCAGACAATTCACGTAAAACCTCTACATCTTCGGAACGCATGAGCTCCGGATGCAGGATGAATTCGGCTATTTGTTCTGTATTCAGCATCACCAATTGGATAACAATTTATTTACTACGTCCTGTACCACTTGTTGGTTAATGGATTCCAATAAACGGGTTTCTACATCTACCAATTGTTCATTTGATTCATAATCGGCAAAACGCGAACTCGTGAATTCCATTTTTTCCAAACCTTTGTTTGGTGTAATAATAGTGAAATTAACTGAAACTGTTAAACGGTTCTTTGCAGCTACATCTCCTTGCTGGATCGCAATTGGAGAAGTGTTGTAACCTGAAATGATCCCACTGATTTTAACTTCCGCATCATCCAGGGTAGAGGCTAGTTTTAAGCGTGTATTGTTTTGGATCCCGCTTCGCATGGCTTCCGATAAGTTTGCCGGATAATTGGATGGAGCAGTTGCAGCACTTAATTCCAACGGAGTAATGTAGAATTTCTTCCAGTTTTCCGGCATCGAATTGTCGATCGGATTCATAAAGACTTTCGGCCAGCAGCTGCTCAGACCGGCTAATAAAATAAAAGCGATTGCTAGTTGTTTCATCCTTGAATATCGTATTCTTTGATCTTGCGATACAAAGTTCGTTCCGAAATTCCCAACTCTTCCGCAGCATACTTTCTTCTTCCGCGATGCTTATCCAGTGCTTTTTGGATTAATTCTCTCTCACGATCTTCCAACGACAATGATTCCTGAACTTCTTCATGAATTTCAATGTCTTCCGTGTCCGGTTCCCGGTAGCCGTCCGGATCATAAACCACCGGTTTTACGGTTTCCGTCTTGATCGGTGCGGAAGGTAAAATGCGCTGTTCACCCAAATTGATATCGTGATACAGGCGATTAACAACTGCTGCCTGATCGTTTGACAAACTGAAATCTCCCTGGTGATTCAATAATTCAACAACCAGTTTTTTCAATTCGTTCAGGTCGTTTTTCATGTCGAACAGGAACTTGTACATCAGTTCGCGCTCATCGATCTTGGTTTCCTGAGCCCCAACTACTGCAGGGAAAAACTCTTCTGCTTGCGGTAAATACGATTGTAAACGTGGTCCGTCTATATCGCGTTCCTGCTCAATCACCGAAATTTGTTCTACCAGGTTCTTTAACTGGCGGATGTTTCCCGGCCAATGATAAGCGTTTAGCAGTTCAACGGCATCCGGTGTCAGTTTCACTGCCGGCATGCGGTATTTTTCAGCAAAATCGCTCGCAAACTTTCTGAAAAGCAAATAAATATCTTCCTGACGCTGACGCAATGGAGGAAGCGGGATCGGAACGGTGCTTAATCTATAAAGTAAATCTTCACGGAACTTCCCGGATTGGATTGCCCGCTGCATATTCTCATTGGTTGCCGCAACAACACGTACGTTTGTTTTGATCACTTTCGAAGAACCTACACGGATAAATTCACCCGTTTCCAATACACGAAGCAAACGGACCTGGGTCTGCATCGGTAATTCGGCAACTTCATCCAGGAAAATCGTTCCGCCGTCTGCTACTTCAAAATAACCTTGACGGCTTCCGGTTGCCCCGGTAAACGATCCTTTTTCGTGTCCGAATAATTCCGAATCAATAGTTCCTTCCGGGATCGCTCCACAGTTGACCGCGATATACTCATTGTGTTTACGGGCACTCAATTGATGAATTACCTGCGGGATGATTTCTTTACCTGTTCCGCTTTCCCCGGTTACCAACACCGAAATATCGGTTGGTGCAACTTGCATGGCAACTTCTAAGGCACGATTCAGTTGCGGGGCATTTCCAATGATCCCGAACCGTTGCTTAATTTGTTGAAGTGATAGGTTGCTCATAGTGTCTTAATTAGCGTGATTCACCAATTCGCCGATCAAAGTCGCAGAAGTACAATCCGTAATTTTAACCAATACGTATTCTCCTTTCTTTGCATTTCCTTTCGGGAATACAACCATGGAGTTTCTTCCGTCTCTTCCGCAGAAATGTTCTTCCGAACGTTTGGAAGGTCCTTCCACCAATACTTTGGCAATTTTTCCAACCTGGTTTTTATGGGAAGCAGCTGAACTTTCCAACTGTAACGCAATGATTTCTTCCAGTCGTTTTCCTTTCACATCATCCGGAACATCATCTGTAAATTTACGTTCAGCCAATGTTTTCGGTCTTTCGGAATATTTGAACATGTAAGCGAAGTCGTAAGAAACTTCTTTCATCAAAGAAACAGTCTCGTTGTGTTCTTCATCCGTTTCTCCGCAGAAACCGGTAATAATATCTGTTGAAATAGCACAATCGGGAATAATGCGTTTGATTGCTGCAATACGGTCCAAATACCATTCGCGTGAATATCCACGGTTCATGCGTTCCAGTACATTTGAATTTCCTGATTGAACCGGTAAATGGATATACGGACAAATGTTTTCGTACTTCGCCATGATTTCCAGTACATCATCCGTCATGTCTTTCGGGTGAGAAGTAGAGAAACGAATGCGCAAATCCGGGTGGATCAATGCAACCATTTCCATCAACTGAGCAAAGTTGGTCGTCGGGATCGATTCATCCTTAATCACACCTTTGCTGCTCATATTCCAGCGGTAACTGTCTACGTTTTGTCCTAACAAAGTCACTTCACGGTATCCGTTAGCGAACAGATCTTTACATTCCTGTACAATGGTTTGCGGGTCTCTTGAGCGCTCTCTTCCTCTGGTAAATGGTACAACACAGAAAGAGCACATATTGTCACAACCGCGTGTGATCGTTACAAAAGCACTTACACCTCCCTGGTCCATTCTCACAGGAGAAATGTCAGCATAAGTTTCCTCACGGGAAAGTAACACGTTTACCGCACGCTGACCAGTTCCTACTTCATCGATCAGATTCGGAAGATCACGGTAAGCATCCGGGCCTGCAACCAAATCAACCAATTGTTCTTCTTCCAGCAATGATTGTTTCAAACGCTCAGCCATACAACCTAAAATTCCAACAACCAGGTTGGGTTGGTCTGCTTTGCGTTTTTTAAATTCAGTTAGGCGATTGCGAACACGTGTTTCGGCATTCTCCCGGATAGAGCATGTATTAATAAGGACAACATCTGCCTCGTCAATGTTTCGAGTGGTGGTGTATCCTTCTTTCGTCATAATGGAAGCAACAACTTCACTATCGCTGAAATTCATTTGACAACCATAACTTTCCACATAAAGTTTTTTGGAGCCTGTTCCGCCTTCCAGAATGATTGCTTCTCCTTGTCTGCTCTCGTCAATAACTTTATTTAAACCGTGATTCTCTAACATGCTTGAATTTTAAGAGTGCAAAAATAGTTTTTAAGACAGACATGTCAAAATGTCATGGCTTTATCTGTGTTAAATTTTTAGAAAAGGAAGGTCTTTTTTCTGTGAAATTTTGCGTTTAAAAAAAATATAAACTATAGTTTAAATAAGGACCCGGATTTTTTTCAAGCCGCGATAGCTTGTTTTTTGATTTTAAATCCATTTATATTTGCACCGATTCGAATCGGTTCGAAGCACAAAATTTAGTTGGCATGAGTAAGAATTTAGTAATAGTTGAGTCACCTGCAAAGGCAAAAACCATTGAAGGGTATTTAGGGAAGGACTTTACTGTAAAATCAAGTTTTGGACACGTGCGCGATTTGGCTTCGAAAGGATTGGCAATCGATGTGGAGAATAACTTTGCACCCGAATACGAGGTCAGTTCCGATAAGAAAGCACTGGTTGCCGAATTGAAGAAATTAGCAAAAGAATCCGATGTGGTATGGCTCGCTACCGATGAGGACCGCGAGGGAGAAGCTATTTCATGGCATTTATATGAGACACTGGGATTAGCTAAAAAAGACACGAAACGCATCACTTTCAACGAGATCACGAAAGGAGCAATTCTAAAAGCAATTGAGAATCCGCGCCAAATCAATAAACCGTTAGTAGATGCGCAGCAGGCCAGACGTGTATTGGACCGTTTGGTAGGTTTTGAGCTTTCCCCGGTATTGTGGAAGAAGGTGAGGCCAAGCTTGTCTGCGGGACGTGTGCAATCGGTTGCGGTGCGCCTGATCGTTGAACGTGAAAAGGAAATCCAGAATTTTCATGCAGAAAGCTACTTCCGTGTAACGGGTGAATTCCTGAAAGGGAAGGAGCGCATTAAAGCAGAAGTTTCCAAACATTTCGGAACGGATACAGAAGTAAATTCCTTCCTGGAGAATTGTGCGAAAGTTGATTTCAAGGTATTGGACGTTCAGCAAAAACCGGCAAAGAAAACTCCGGCATCTCCGTTTACAACTTCTACCTTGCAGCAGGAAGCTTCCCTGAAACTGGGATTCTCTGTTTCAAGAACGATGCAGGTTGCACAAAAATTATACGAAGCAGGACACATTACATATATGCGTACCGATTCCGTGAATTTATCGGAAACGGCAATGCAGGGTGCTAAAAATGAGATTCTTTCGGCTTACGGAAAAGAGTACTCGCACCCGACAAAATACACGAATAAAAGTTCCAACGCCCAGGAAGCCCACGAAGCGATTCGTCCGACAAACTTTGCCATGCATGCTTTAAGCTATGGCGAAAGAGATGAAGTGCGTTTGTATGACCTGATCTGGAAACGTGCGATTGCGTCTCAGATGAGCCATGCGGAATTGGAAAGAACAACAATTTCTATCGGAGATCAGAAACTTCCGGAGGTTTTCCAGGCAAAAGGGGAAGTGATCAAATTTGACGGTTTCCTGAAAGTATACCTGGAAACAAACTTAGACGAAGAAGAGAACGACAGTGAAACAGAAGGATTACTTCCTGCGGTTCAAGTCGGAGAAACTTTAAATCGTGATTTCATTCGTGCTACACAGCGATTTACACGACCTTCTGCGCGTTATGTGGAAGCTTCTTTGGTTAAGAAACTGGAGGAATTGGGAATTGGACGTCCTTCCACTTATGCACCAACCATTTCTACAATCCAGAAACGCGGATATGTAGAAAAACAGGAAAGAGAAGGGGAGGAACGAGCTTACCAGGTGCTGGAGCTGAAAGGTTCTGACATCAATAAGCAAACGAAGAAAGAAATCACCGGTAAAGAAAAGAATAAGTTATTCCCGACCGATATAGGAATGGTAGTAACGGATTTCCTGATCGACCATTTCGGTGGGATCATGGATTACCATTTCACAGCTGAAGTGGAAGAGCAATTCGACGAAATTGCACGCGGAAAGATGGAATGGACAGAAATGCTGAATTCGTTCTACAAACCTTTTCATGATAACGTAGAAGATACCCTGGAACATTCTGATCGTGCTACAGGAGAACGGGAGTTGGGTATTGATCCTGTTTCAAATAAAAAAGTAATTGCACGCATCGGGCGTTTCGGGCCAATGATACAAATCGGTGATGAAAAAGAAGATGGTGATAAACCGCGTTTTGCTTCTTTGCTGAGTACTCAAAGTATTCATACCATTACATTGAATGAAGCATTGGATTTATTCCAGTTGCCTAAAAGCCTGGGGGAATATAAAGGTCAGAATGTCGAAGTAAACGTGGGGCGTTTCGGGCCTTATGTGAAATTCGGAGATCAGTTTATTTCGCTGGCAAAAGGTGATGATCCGATGGATTTTACCATGGATCAGGCAATCGGTTTGATTGACTCCAAGTTGCAGGCAGATGCACCGATTGCTACCTATGAAGGGTTGCCCGTTCAGAAAGGTGTTGGCCGTTTCGGTCCGTTTATTAAGTGGAATGGGATTTTTATCAATGTCAGCAAGAAGTATGATTTCGATAATCTTTCCCAAAACGATATCGATACCTTAATTGCCGAAAAGATCCAAAAGGATATCGACAAGGTTATTCACGACTGGAAAGAAGAAGGTATTCGTGTTGAAAAGGCGCGTTGGGGGAAATCGGTTATTTTAAAAGGTAAATTAAAGATTGAACTTGCAAGCACTGTTGATGCGGCTGCTCTGACACTGGATAAAGTGAAAGAAATAATCGAAAAGAAAGCCCCGGCTAAAAAGACTCCGGCCAAGAAAGCTGCAGCGAAAAAGCCGGCAGCGAAAAAGAAATAGCCTTAATTGAAAATGGAGAATGATAAAATTGAAAAGGAAAAAACAGCCTTAAAACTTTTCAATTCTCAATTTTTACATTTTCAATTCCGGAGTTATTAACTTTCGACTCTTTATTCTTAATTCAGGATCGGGTTTCATCAAACATTCATTCATTTATTTTTGTCGAAAGACATCATAGAATGAAGGATATATCTATTTATTTCAGTGCAATTGAAACCATTGAAAATCCCGTTTCCGAATCGTTGGGCGAATTGATCGTTCGCTTTGATGAAACCGGTTTTCCTGAAATAGATCAGGCAGGTCTTGCCTTAATATATGTCCCGGAATTCAGGAATGGCGAAATCTCCTTACACGGACAGACAGACGATCGTTTCCGGTCTCATCTGAACACCTTTTTTCCGACCGGCAATTGGAATTTTAAGATCTACGATCTGGGAAATCTCATGCCTGGCGGTCGGGTAGAAGACACCTATTTTGCTTTAAGGCAAATTGTTGCCGAGTTGGTTAAGAAATCGGTTATTCCGATAGTGATTGGCGGGTCTCAGGACCTGACTTACGCAATGTACCAGGGATATGAGGAACTGGAGCAGTTAATCAACGTGTTGAATATTGACTCCAAACTGGATTTGGGAGATCCCGAACTTCCCATCGGTAAAGACGCATACGTGAGCAAGCTGCTCATGCACAGGCCGTGTTATTTGTTCAATCTGTCTGTGATCGGCTATCAAACACCGTTGGTAAAAGCTTCGGAAATCGATCTTTTTGAAAAGTTGTTCTTTGATGCTGTCCGTTTGGGAGAGTTTAAAGGCGATTTCAGGATTGCAGAGCCCTTACTTCGAAATACAGATTTGTTGAGTATCGACCTCCAATCCATCAAAGCATCTGATTTCAAAGGGAAATACTTTTCACAACCAAATGGATTGGACAACCAGGATATCTGTCAAATTGCCAAATATGCCGGGATCTCGGATAAATTGACTTCCGTCGGATTGTTCAATCTTTTACCGGGCGATATCGCAGAAAGTGCTCATGCTGAAGTTGCACAGATCATTTGGTATTTTATCGACGGTTATTCACAACGTGTCGGGGATTTCCCGATCGGTTCGAAAAAGGAGTATACCAAATTCACGGTTTTCCTGGATGAAATAAATCACGACATTATTTTTTACCGCAGCAATCGTTCTGAACGCTGGTGGATGGAGGTTCCATATCCTCCGAAAGAAGGAATTAAATATGAGAGACATCATATGGTTCCGTGTGATAAAGCGCAGTATAACAACGCATTGAATGGTGATATACCTAATCTGTGGTGGAAAACGTATCAAAAACTAGGGTAACCTTTTATCTATCGTTCCGTAAGAAGAGCTTGTGTTAAATATTTATCTCTTCAACATTTCGTTGTGGAAAAGATGAATTGATTCCACTAAAAAATTTTGTTTGTTCTAAAAAATACTTATTTTAGTCGCCAATTGGCTAAAATTTGTTAAAGTCAAGCATGTTAAAACCATAATTAGGACCCTTTAATATGAATAAAACGTTACGTATCTTATCAGCGTTTGTGTTGTGTTCTCTTGGAGCTGCTGCTCAGCAAGATATTGCATTGACACATTTTATTTACAATAAGTTCGCCATCAACCCGGGCGCTACTGGTATTGAAGAAGGGTTGTGTGGAAATTTAATTTATCGCAACCAGTGGGATAAAGTAAACGGAGCACCGAATTCTGTAGTTTTTAATGCTGAAGCAAACATGGAGAGCTTTGGTAAATGGACGGGAGGATTTGGATTGAACTTCACGCACGATGCAATCGGTTTTAACAGACAAAATAATGTGATGTTGAATTATTCGCATCATATTCCATTGGGTAATGGTCGTTTGGGTATCGGATTGGGTGTCGGAATGGTGAATTTCGGTATGAGTCCTGTTTGGGTTGGTCCTCAAACACAAATTGACCCTACTTTCCCGGGTGCAAGTTCTGCGATCACATTTGACTTAAACTTTGGTTTATACTACCGTGCGGAGAATTGGTATGCAGGATTGTCTTCCACTCACTTGCAGGCTTCTGCTTTGAATTTGACAAGTCAGTTTCCTACATCCAGTGGTACGGGGACAGTTCCTTATGACTTAGCTCGTCACTACTATGCAATGGGAGGTTATACTTTCAAAGCTTTGGGGCCTGGTGATTTGGATATCCAGGGTATGTTGGAGACAGATTTGTTGAAATATTCAGGTAATATTAACGCACGATATATTTATAGAGGTTTCCTTTACGGGGGATTAGGTTATAGAAATAGCGATGCGGTATCTGTATTATTGGGATGGAGACCATTTGAAATTAAAAATCCAAAATCAAGAATGTTTATGTGGGTAGGTTATTCTTATGACATCACAATTGGTAGATTGTCAAAGATTTCCAATGGTACTCACGAGATTGCGCTTAAGTTTTGTTATATCCCTGTGATACCAATAACAAAAGCACATCACCCTAAATGGTTGTAAAATCAAAAAAAAATAAGAATCTTTGTAACCATTTTTTATTCGATTCCGTTATATCGCAAAATTGATCCTGTAGAATGTTAACGATAAATCCGGAACTGTAAAATTGAACTAGAATGAAAAAACTGTTGTTTATCGGTTTAATTGGGGCCTTCATTGCCTCTTGTAGCTCGCGTAGTGGCCACTTGACGGGGACATTAGGTCGTAAAGTTTATCAGCCTGAGATTCCTCTTGGGATGGTATATGTCCCATCGGGTTCCTACATCATGGGGGAAAACGATCAGGATGTTCCTTTCTTGCACCAAACACGTGCTAAGACTGTGTCTGTCCAGGCATTTTATATTGATCAAACTGAGATCACGAATAACGAGTACCGTCAATTCGTGGACTGGGTGAGAGATTCCATGGCTCGTGAGCGAATTTATTCCGGATTAGAGGAAGACGACGAAGCGTCACGTTACATCAATTATACAGATATGTATTTTGATGAAGGTGCTTTGGAGATGGTTGAATTCGAACCTTCAGACCGGGATGTCAATCGCGCACAATTCTCATTGAACTGGGATCGCAGGTTTGCTTACGATGATCCGGATTTGATGCCGTTGTTGGCGGATATGTATTATCCGCAACCGGAGCGTTTCTACAAACGTCGTGAAATAGATACAAGAAAGTTGAATTTCAAGTATTTCTGGATTGACTTAAGAGAAGCTGCTGTAAGAGGTCGTATCGAGATCGTTCACAATGGAGTGGATAAAGATGGTAATGAGATTAGTCCGGAACACCGTGACTTGAATACACCTCCGCATCCGTTTACAGAAGAGCCGCAAGGTTTGGATAAGGATTTGAGTTACTTCAACAAGAAAGGTCAAAGTACAGGTCTTCGTGGTCACGAGAACCGTCAGCGATTCATTATTGATGAAGAGATCAACGTATATCCGGATACATTGGTTTGGGTTCGTGACTTTACGTATTCATTCCATGATCCGATGACAAACATGTATTTCTGGCATCCGGCTTACGATAACTATCCTGTTATCGGTATTACCTGGGTACAGGCTAAGGCATTTTCAATTTGGAGAACTCAATTGTTGAATAACTGGTTGTTGGCGATGGGAGATTTGTTTGTGAACGATTTCCGTTTACCTACAGAAGCTGAATGGGAAAGAGCTGCTCGCGGTGATTTGAATAACTCTCCATATCCTTGGGGTGGACCATATATCCGTAACCAAAGCGGGTGTTTCCTTGGTAACTTTAAGCCGATGAGAGGTCGTTATTTTGAGGACGGTGGTTTCCACACGGTAAAAGCTTATTCTTATAACCCGAATGGTTGGGGGCTATATTGTATGGCCGGTAACGTTTCGGAATGGTGTGAAACAGCTTACGACGAAGCAATGTATGAGTTCTCTCATGACTTAAATACTGAATACAGATATGACGCAATGGACTGGGATCCACCGGCAATGAAACGTAAAGTTATTCGTGGTGGTTCCTGGAAAGATGTTGGATACTACTTGCAAACTTCAACTCGTACATACGAGTATCAAGATACGGCTAAATCGTACGTCGGATTCCGAAATGTGGCAACACACTTAGGTCGCGGTGGACGTGAATTCTCAAAAGAGGGTGGCGAAGAAATTCGTAGCGATATCCAACTTCGCTAGGAATAAACAAACAATTACAAAACAATAAATTTGGTTAAACCTAAAAAACAAAGAAAACTATGAAACCAGGAAGTAAAGGATGGAAAAAGTTTATGGCGAAATTATACGGTTTCGGTGCGGCAGTCGTAATCGTTGGAGCCTTATTTAAAATTATGCACTGGCCTGGAGCTGGTCCGATGCTTGTAATCGGTCTGTCTACTGAGGCTATTATCTTCATCTTCTCGGCATTTGAACCGATTCATGAAGATCCAAACTGGGAGCTTGTTTATCCTGAATTAGCTTTCGCACACAGCGATGATTTAGACCACGATGCACTACCTGCAGCAGGTGGAAGAGGAGGAAGAAATTCCGGAGGTACTGGAATTACTGAGCACTTGGATAAAATGTTGGAGGAAGCTAAAATTGATGGTCAATTATTGGAGCGTTTGGGAGATGGAATGCGTCAGTTGGGTGAAAATGCTTCTCAATTGAAAGGTGTAACATCTGCAGCAGCGGCAACTGACTCTTATGTTTCTTCACTACAAGCAGCGTCTGATAAAGTTTCTTCTTTGTCTGAGGCATACGAAAGAGCATCTGTTTCTATTTCTGGAATGACTTCAAATACACAAGAAGGAGAATCATTTGGTGAGCAAATGCAAAAAGTTTCTAAAAACTTGGCTGCTTTGAACAACGTTTATGAATTACAATTGAAAGGTTCTTCTGCTCACTTGGAAGCTACTGAGAAATTCCAGGGTCAGGTAACTGAAATGATGAAGAACTTATCTGATTCAGCTGAAGATACTCGTCGTTACAAAGAAAATATGGCAATGTTGTCTAAAAACTTAACTGACTTGAACGCAGTTTATGGCAACATGTTAAAAGCTATGACAATTTCTAGAGATTAATTTTTAATCAATAGAGATACTTTATTTATACATTGAATATTACTAACAAGTAAACCAATAAAATTTAGAAGTCATGGCAGGTGGAAAAGAAACCCCAAGACAGAAGATGATCGGTATGATGTATTTGGTATTGACGGCGCTACTGGCGTTGAACGTATCAAAGCAGATTCTCGACGCTTTTGTCGCAATTGAAGAAAACATACAAAAAGCAAACATCGCTCAAATTGAACGCGGTGATAAATTTAAATCGGATGTTGATGAAGAGTTGAGTACAACTCCTAAAAATGCCGAGAATGCTGCTAAGAGAGAAAAATTGCAGAAGATTTTAAAGCAAATGGATCAGGTAAACGCAATGTCTGATAAATTGCTTAAGAGTATCGATGCAATCAAATTGGAAATCTTAGAAAAATCCGGTGAGGCTGTAAAAGAATACAAAAAGGATGATGAGAACACAATCCTTTGGGAAAAGGCAGCTGTTTGTAAACCTATTCGTATGAACTTGATGGCTGTTCAGGCAAAAGATCAATACGATATTCCAATGCACGAAATCGTAGGAGAAGATATTAAAACTCCAACTGGAAAAGGAAAACAGTTGTGGGCAGATTTTATCAAATTCCGTGCGGATATCGTTAGCACTGTTGGTTCTTACAAGGAAGGTGGAAAGACCTATTCTTTCAACCCGAAAGCAATCAATACGTACAAAAGTAATGCTGACCTGGTGAAACAAGTGACTGATATGGTTAAATCAAGCAAGGTGAATCACATGGAGGATGACCAGGCTTTGAGTGATCTATACATTAACTTGACAAAACCAGAGAGAGTAAAAGTTCACGATATGGATGGTATCCATTGGATCGGAGCTACGTTTGACCACTCTCCATTGGTAGCTGCAGTTGCTTCTTTAACTTCTATGCAGCAAGATATTTTATCTGCTCGTGCATATGCGCTTGCTCACTTGAAATCAAAAGTTTCTACGGGTGAGTACTCATTCAACAAAATTATGCCTTTGGCTTACGGTCCTGCGATCGCTAATACAGGTGATGAAGTTGAATTGAAAGTAATGATGGCAGCATTTGACTCGGATAACCAACCTGAAGTAACAGGTCCTGGAGCAATTACAGTTGCAGGAGGTCAGGGTACTTTGAAAACAAAAGTTGCTGGTGGTGCTGAAATGGTATTGAGTGGTACTGTATCAATCAAAAACAAATCAGGAGTTAAGAAAACTGAAAACTGGACGCATACAATCAAGATCATGAAGCCACAGGGAACTGTATCTCTTCCTGAATTGAATGTATTGTACAAAGGATATAACAATGTTGTAGAAGGTGTTGCTTCCGGTTACGATGAAACAGTATTGAACGGTAATGGAGTTACATTATCAAAATCCGGAAAAGGGTATATCGGACGTGTGAGTGGTGCTGGAAGAACAGCTACAATCTCTATTTCCGGTAGAAACTCGGTAACAAAGAAAACAGTTTCATTGGGAACATTTACATTCCGTGTAATGAACCTGCCTCCTCCATCATTGTTCTTCGGAGCAACTGAAGATGGTGGTAAAGCTTCCAAAGCAGAAACTCGTTTATTTGCTCGTTATTCTGATAGTCCGTTGAAAGCTGAATTCTCTGTACAATCATGGGAATTGAACGTTGCGGGTGCTCCACGTCCTGCTAAAGGAAGTGGAAACACATTGAACGCGGACGGTATCAGCTTAATGAAACAAGCAAAACCAGGATCTAGTATCAGCTTTATGACTCAGGTTAAAGGGCCGGACGGAATCCTACGTAAGAAAAGTGGTGTATTTACCATTTAATAAATAAAATAAATAATAGAGTGTCAATCATGAAACGTTTAGTTCTATTAAGTACCTTGCTTGCCGGTTCGTTGTTTACGAATGCGCAAGAGATCAATGGTGGACCAGTGAATGTTCCTCAGGCGGATGTTATTGATGGGGTGTATATGACAGAACATATCCCTACAAAAAGAATGATCCCGTACGAGTTTGTTCGTGAAGCTGATGTAGTCTGGAGTCATCGTGTTTGGCGTATGATCGATATGCGTGAAAAAATGAATCACCCGATTTATTTGCCGTTTGATTATCACACTCCATCCGGTCAGTATGTTAGAAATACAAGCCGTTGGTCTTTGTGGACAATTATGCGTCACCATATCATCAATGGAGATTTGAAAGTGTTTTCACCTTATAACCCATATCAGTTTGATATGTTGGATGGAGATCAGTTCAAGTATCCTGTCGTACCTGAAGCAGGTAAGAATTATTACACTGATTCGTTATTCCGCGATAAGGTATTCTATTATTTAGGAAAATTAGGTGCTCAAAGTGATGTTCCATTGACAAACGAATTCGGAGACCCGATTGAAATCACACTTCCTGACGGAACGATTACTTTCAAATACCCTCCGGCTGATACCATGTGGATTGATTCTGAACAAATTGTTCAGTACCGTATCAAAGAAGATTGGTTCTTCGATAAGGAAAGATCTGTATTGGATGTGCGTATCCTGGGAATTGCACCGGTTGTTTACAGAGAAGAAGTTTCTCCGACAGGTGGTAAAACAATTACCGGGATGGATGAGAAATTCTGGTTGTATTTCCCGCATTGTCGTTACATTTTGGCTAACTACTTTGTGTACAATGAGAAGAACGACGCACAATGGCAAAGTTTTGATGATTTGTTCTGGCAACGTCGCTTCACTAGTACAATCTACCGCGAAAGTAACGTGTTTGATCGCGAGATCGACAGCTACAAAACAGGTGTAGATGCACTAATGGAAGCTGAGAAGATTACAGAAGAGATTAGAAATTTCGAACACGATGTTTGGAACTTCTAATTGAACAAAAAAATAAGGAATCCCGACGATCGCTTGCGATGTCGGGATTTTTGTTTATAACTACCTGACTTACAGTTGTAACGAATGGCTGGTTTTTACGCTATCAGAAAAACCCAAGCCATGAAGAGAGTTACCTTAATCTTATTTTTTGCGGCAATCCATGATGTGAATGCCCAATGCGAATCAACGGATTTTATTTCCCTGACACCTACCCTGGATTATCCGTACGTGAAGGAACATATTCTAACCAAGAAGACGGTTCCTTATGAATATGTCCGTGAAGCGGATGTAGTGTGGAGTAAGCGCGTTTGGAGGGAAATTGACCTGAGGGAAAAAATCAATCACCCGCTGTATTATCCGTTCGACTATCATACACCGTCCGGACAGTACGTACGGAATACCAATTGCTGGTCTCTATGGACAATTATGAGGCATCACATTATGAATGGTGAGCTAAAGATTTTTTCACCCTATAATCCTTACCAGTTTACCGTAATGGATGGCGATCAGTTCAAGTATCCGATTGTTCCGAAACCTGGCGGTAATTACTGCAACGACTCCGTATTTAGAAATGAAGTGTTTTATTATTTGGGAAAAGTAGGACCTGGATCGGATGTGATATTATCCACCTGGGATGGAAGGGATTCGACCAGATGGGTGAACGGTGTCGAAGAATTCGTTTATGCGGATCCGGACACTGCCTGGATCGATTCGGAGCATATTGTAAAGTATCTGATCAAGGAAGATTGGTTCTTCGACAAAGAGCGTTCGGTAATGGATGTCCGGATTATGGGAATTGCACCGGTAGTTTTGAAAGAAGAAACCGCACCCAACGGGCAAAAGATGATTTCAGGTCTGGAGACCAAGTTTTGGGTTTATTTTCCGCACCTGCGGTATTTGCTTACAAATTACTATGTGTACAATGAAAAGAATGATGCTCAATGGATGAGTTTCGATGACCTTTTCTGGAAACGCAGGTTTTCAAGCACCGTTTATAAAGAAAGCAATGTTTTTGACAGGTCTATAGACAGTTATCGAACAGGCGTAGATGCCCTGCAGGAGTCGGCTGATATCATAGAAAGTATCCGGACCTTTGAACAGGATGTGTGGAATTTTTAAAATGGTCCCGACCTCGTAAAGCGATCGTCGGGATTTTTTTTGGCCTCTCTGTTACTAATCGAAGAAAACACATTCGATTAGTATAACCTTAAAACTTTAAGTCATGGCAGGAGGAAAAGAAACACCAAGACAAAAGATGATCGGGATGATGTACTTAGTACTTACCGCACTTTTGGCACTAAACGTATCGAAAGAAATTTTAGATGCGTTCGTTGCGATAGAAGAGAACACACAGAAATCAAACGTTTTACATGTCGACAGGGGAACTGAATTCATTTCAGAAGTCTCCGGGGAAATTAATTCAACTAATGGAAAAGAAAATGCAGAGAAGCTTCGGAAATTGAAAAAAGTAATGAAGCAGATGCAAGAGGTTGATAGACTTTCGGCAGATTTCATCCGGGAGATAGACCAGGTAAAGATGGAGTTGTTGAGAGAATCCGGAGAAGAAGTGAGTATGATCAAACCGGATGATCCGCAGACAATTATCTGGGAAAAAGGAACCGGTTGCAAACCAACCAGAATGAACCTGACGGCTGTTCAGGCAAAAGATGAATACGATATCCCAATGTACCTTTTAATCGGTGACGACATCAGGAATCCTACCGGAAAGGGGAAGACAATCTGGAATGATTATAATGGGTTCCGTTCAAAATTAATCCGGGCAATGGGAACTTACAGCGAGGGAAAGAATTCGTATTCAATTAATCCGAAAGCAATCAATACTTTCAAGGATAATCACGACCTGAAAAGACAAGTGGAGCAAATGCTCAAATCGTCGAAAGCAAACCTGAGGGATGACGAAGAAATCCTATCTACCATTTACATGAACCTGACAAAACAGGAACGTGTTACTCAAAACGATATTTCGGGAGTTCATTGGATCGGGCAAACATTTGACCACGCACCGCTTGTGGCCGCTCTTGCCTCTTTGTCTTCGATGCAGCAAGATGTACTTTCTGCCCGTTCTCTGGCGTTGTCCCATTTGAAATCTAAAGTTGTGATAGGAGAATATTCGTTTAACAAGATCGTCGGTTTGGTTTACGGCCCCGAACTTGCAAATACCGGGGATGAAGTTGAATTGAACGTAATGATGGCGGCATTTGATTCCGATAACCAACCTACTGTAACCTACAATGGAAGCTCATTCCGTGGTACGGAAGGAAAGGGAATGATCAAAACGAAGGTTGGTTCGGGAACGGAAATGAGGTTAAACGGAACAGTATCCATCAAGAATAAATCCGGACAAATAAAAACCGAGAATTGGTCGCATACAATCAAGATTATGAAACCTCAGGGAACCGTTTCGTTGCCGCAACTGAATGTATTGTATAAAGGATATAACAACATTGTGGAAGGTGTAGCATCCGGTTATGATCAGACTGTTTTGAGCGGAAATGGTGTGACCTTGACAAAATCGGGCAGTCAGCATATTGCAAAAGTGACAACAAGTGGTAAAACGGCATCCATCGATATTATGGGAGTAAATTCCGTTTCAAAAAAGAAAGTAAAATTGGGTACCTATACATTTCGTGTAATGATCTTACCTGATCCTGAATTTTATTTTGGAGCGACCGAATCAGGAGGAAAAGTTCCACCGGGAGAAACAAGATTGTTCAGTCGGTATAAGAATAGCCCCCTGGATGCGAAATTTGATATTGTAAGCTGGGAATTGAGCACAAGTAATTCTCCACGTCCGGAAAAAGGAAGAGGAAACCAGATTTCTCCTGATGGATTGAAATTAATCAAACAATCAAGACCAGGAAGCATTGTCAATTTCAAATTGGAATATATGGGACCTGATCGAATACTGCGAAGAAAGCTGATTTCATTTGTTGTTTAAAAAAATAAAAGTAGGGTCAGAAAATTTTCTGACCCTACTTTTTCATATTACCTTTGCACATGCTTGTTTTGGAAAAATTGGGAGTGCATTTCCCACAGGGTTATTTATTTGAGGAATGTTCTGCCCAGGTGAATCAAGGCGATCGAATTGGTCTGGTTGGTAAAAATGGTGCAGGAAAATCAACACTGTTGCGATTGATCGCTCAAACGGAAAAACCAACCGATGGTCAAATCCATCGCCAAAGAGGCTTGGAGGTAGGTTTTCTGACGCAGGATATCGTGATCGATACCAAACAAAGTGTATTTGATTACCTGTTTTTCTCCAATGAACAGCTGAATCATCTGAGAAAACACATTGACGAGATCAATAAGCAGCTTACAACGCGTGAAGATTACGAATCAGAATCCTATTTGGAATTACTGAATGATTTGAATGCGACCAATGACCTGTTCAATATTCACGACGGATTTCAATGGGAAGAAAAAATTGCATCTGTTTTGGACGGATTGGGTTTCCAGAAAGAAGATTTCGAAAAACCCCTGAATTCGTTCTCCGGAGGTTGGAAAATGAGAGCTGAATTAGCTAAGATCCTGGTGAATCGTCCAAATTTACTCTTGCTGGATGAGCCTACGAATCACCTGGATATTGTTTCGATCCAATGGTTGGAGAATTACCTGACGAAATTTGACGGAGCGGTTATTGTCATTTCCCACGATCGATTATTCCTGGACAATGTGACGAACAGGACCTGGGAAATTTCTTTCGGCAAGATCCTGGACTTCCCGTACGCCTATTCGAAGTATAAAGAACTGCGTGCAGAAGAGCTGGAACGCCTTGCAGATGCTAAAAAACAACAAGACAAAGAGATCAAACAAACGCAGGAATTGATTGACAAATTCCGTGCGAAAAAAAATAAGGCGGCATTTGCACAATCGTTGATCAAGAAACTGGATCGAACGGAACGCATTGAATTGGAAAGCGATATCGTAGCAAAAATGAATATTTTCTTTCCTCTGAATGTCCAACCCGGAAAGTGGGTCCTTGAAATGGAACATCTTGGTAAAAGCTACGGACCTAAAACCTTGTTTAAGGATATTTCAATTACAGTTGGAAGAGGAGAGAAGATTGCACTTCTCGGACCGAACGGAGTCGGAAAATCTACCTTATTCAAATGTCTGACCAAAGAAATTGATTTTGAAGGAAAAGTCGAATACGGTCACAATGTGAAAATCACCTATTTTGCACAGGATCAGGCAGAGCGTTTGAATAAGAACCTGAGCGTTTTTGAAACCGTTGATTTGGTGGCATCCGGTGAAGTTCGAAAAGATCTGCGTTCAATTTTGGGAGCTTTCTTATTTTCGGGTGAAGATATCGATAAAAAAGTGGGCGTTTTGTCAGGAGGTGAACGTACCCGTTTGGCTCTATGTCAATTGCTTTTAAGTCCGTCCAATGTATTGATCCTGGATGAGCCGACAAACCATCTGGATATTCAGAGCAAGCAGGTATTGAAAAAAGCCTTGTTGCAATATGAAGGAACGTTCCTGATCGTTTCTCACGACCGGGAATTCCTGGACGGATTAACGAACCGGATCTGGGACATTGAGAACCAAACGTTGAAGATCCATCACTTTGGAGTGTATGAATACCTGCAGCGCAAGCTGTCTTTGGAACCTGTTTCCGACTCAACTAAAATGGAAAATAAATCCATTCAGAAAGTTGTTGAGGAATCGAATACAAAGGTTCAGTCAAACGAAGAGCGCAAAGAATTAAAACGCAGGAAGAACCAGCTTCAGAATAAAGTAAAACAACACGAGGAACGTGTTCAGGAACTGGAAAAAGAAGTGAAAGTACTGGAAGACCAATTGGCGACAATGGATTTTTCGGATTCTTCGAAAACAACTCCTGTTTTGAAAGCATTTGAAGAAGTGAAATCCAAATTGGATTACTATTCGGATTTGTGGATGGAAGCAACAGAAGAATTGGAAAGTATACAAGATTAATATTTTGAGACATTAGACAAAAGATGGAAGACTAAAGACAAATCTGTCTATAGTCTTTTGTCTTCAGTCTTAAAATCTAAGAAAAGATGAAAGGATTACTGGATAAAATGCGCGTTTCCTTTGAGGAACCGATTCAATACCAACTCGTTTTAAATAACGAGCCGCAGATTCGTATGAATGAACTGATCGGAAAAGAGATCGAGCTAAACTGGACCGGAAAGATTGTGTGTTCCAATTGCGGAAAGCAAACCAAGAATTCATTCGGACAAGGATTTTGTTTCAATTGTTTTCAATCAGCTCCGCAAGCTGCACCATGTATTATCAATCCCGAATTATGCAGGGCACATTTGGGTGAAGGAAGAGATATTGAGTGGGAACATCAACATCACAATCAGCCGCATATTGTTTATTTGGCTGCTTCGGATAGCATTAAGGTCGGAGTTACACGAGCCGAACAAACACTGACACGCTGGATCGACCAGGGAGCATCTCATGCGATCATTTTAGCGGAAACAAATAATCGTTACGAAGCAGGGATTATCGAAGTGGCTCTGAAATCCTACATGACCGATAAAACGAATTGGCAGCGCATGCTTAGAAATGAGATCAATCATGAATTGGATCTCTTGGACGAAAAAGGAAGAGTGGAAGATTTGTTACCGTTCGATATGCGTGATTTTGTTAGTATGAACGATGAGATCATTTCTTTGAAATATCCGGTGGAAAAGTATCCGCTAAAAGTCAAAAGTGTTGGCTTTGACAAACTGCCGGTCATTCGCGGGAAATTGGCTGGAATCAAAGGCCAGTACTTGATTTTTGATGACGAACGTGTATTGAATATTCGAAAACATACCAGCTATGAAATCGAATTTTCCCATGAATAAGTTTTGAACGTTGGGTTGTTGTAATTATTCTCGTTAATTTCTGCCAAAAAAAGAATCAATTCACCTGAATCGTATTAATTTTAATACTCTTAAAAATCTATCAACATGTTCGACAAAAACGAATTTAATAAGTACGCAACAAAGCATGTCGGAATTTCAAGCATGCACTTAGAAAGCTACATCGAATCTTCTTTAACACCGTATATTATCGAAGAACGTCATTTGAATATGACACAAATGGACGTGTTTTCACGTTTGATGATGGATCGTATCATTTTCCTTGGAACAGGGATCAACGATCAGGTCGCGAATATTATCAATGCACAATTACTATTCCTGGAATCAGTAGATGCGAAGAAAGATATTCAGATCTATTTGAATTCTCCCGGAGGATCTGTTTATGCAGGTTTGGGAATTTATGACACCATGCAATACATCAAACCGGACGTTGCAACGATCTGTACGGGAATGGCTGCGTCTATGGGAGCAGTGCTAATGTGTGCTGGAGCTGAAGGAAAACGTTCCGCTTTGAAACACGCTCGTGTAATGATTCACCAACCGCTTGGAGGTGCTCAGGGTCAGGCTTCTGATATCGAAATTACAGCACGTGAAATTCAGAAATTGAAAAAAGAATTGTACGATATCATTGCTACACACTCAAAACAACCGTATGAAAAAGTATGGGCTGATTCGGACCGTGATTACTGGATGACTGCTGAAGAGGCAAAAGAATATGGAATGGTAGACGAAATCTTGCTTCGCAACCCGAAATAGTCTACCTTTGTAAATTACTATCTAAAGTCATCCTGGCTAAGCCGGGATGACTTTTTGTCGATTAAAATTAGCATATGTCAAAAAAGGAAACTTCCTGCTCGTTTTGTGGAAGACCACGGAGTCAAGTAGGTTTATTGATAGCAGGTTTATCAGGTCATATTTGTGATCATTGTATTGCGCAGGCACGCATGATCGTTGATGAGGACCAAACGACCAAAACTTCCAGCCAGGGTGCTCCGGTAAATGTCTTGAAACCACAAGATATTAAGGAACGTTTGGATGAATATGTAATTGGTCAGGACGACGCGAAAAAAACACTTTCCGTAGCAGTATACAATCACTACAAACGGTTACACCAGGCAAAGATCGAAGACGTGGAGATTGAAAAATCGAACGTGATCTTAGTCGGAAGAACCGGGACAGGGAAAACCTTGCTTGCAAAGACGATTGCAAAAATGTTGAATGTTCCGTTTTGTATTGCAGATGCTACTGTCTTAACGGAAGCAGGTTATGTAGGAGAAGATGTGGAAAGTATTCTTTCCCGTTTGTTACAGGCCGCAGATTACAATGTTCAGGCTGCACAGCATGGGATTGTATTTATTGATGAAATCGATAAAATTGCACGCAAGAGTGATAATCCGTCGATTACGCGTGATGTTTCCGGTGAGGGAGTTCAACAGGCTTTATTGAAATTATTGGAAGGTTCGGTTGTAAATGTTCCACCACAAGGAGGAAGAAAACATCCGGAGCAAAAAATGATCGCAATCGATACCAAGAACATCTTGTTCATTTGTGGTGGTGCTTTTGACGGAATTGAACGAATCATTGCAAGTCGTGTGAACAGACAGACCATCGGTTTTGGTTCCCAGGTGACTGAAAAAGTGGACGAAGATAATTTCCTGAAATACATTACCCCGACGGATGTAAAATCCTACGGATTGATCCCGGAATTGATCGGACGTTTCCCGGTATTGACTTACCTGGAGCCATTGGATGCGAAAAGCCTGAAAAGAATTATCACAGAGCCGAAAAACGCAATTATCAAGCAATATATTCGATTATTTGAAATTGATGGCATCCGCCTGACCTTTGATTCGAATGTATTGGATTTTATCGTGGAGAAAGCCATCGAATTCAAATTGGGTGCCCGCGGATTGAGATCTATCTGTGAGGCGATCCTGACAGACGCTATGTACGAATTACCATCCAAAAACGAAAAAGAATTCCGCGTGGACCTGGAATATGCGAAAGCACAATTCTCAAAGAGCAAAGTTGCACGATTGAAAGTCGCATAACGAATAATATATTATAAACAAGTAGGGGCGCGATTAATCGCGCCCCTACTTGTTTTAGGAAATTCTGAACGAACAATACTTGATCACCGATCCTTTTGCGGTAAACAGTTGTTCGTAATGTGTTTTGATGTGCAAAATATCGCGAATGGTCGGATCGAGATCTGCCGGCATGGATTGATACAAATCCCAGGTCGATTCGATCAGTTCGTATTGATGTTCCTGGATTTGTTCTTCAGTAGATTCGAATAAGAGTGTGGAATCTGTTTTCAGGTGAATAATTCCGCCCGGTTTCAAAATACGTCTGTAACGTGCAACAAACTGCTCCGAAGTCAATCGTTTTCTTGGTTTAAGCGGTTGCGGATCTGAGAAGGTTAACCAAATTTCGTCCACTTCATTTGCCTCAAAATAAGAATCAATAAAGTCAATTTTGGTTCTGAGAAAAGCAACGTTCGTCAGATTTTCATCCAATGCTTCTTTTGCGCCCACAAACATGCGAGATCCCTTGATATCCACTCCGATGAAATTCTTATTCGGGTAATGTTTTGCCAGTCCGACAGAATATTCTCCTTTTCCGCATCCTAATTCCAGTACAATCGGGTTGGAGTTTTTAAAGTAATCTTGTCGCCATTTTCCTTTCAATGGAAATGCATCCTGCGGATTGGGTTCCAATGTTGGTTCGAACACATTATCCCATAATTTCATTTCCGCAAAGCGTCTCAGTTTATTCTTTCCCATAAATCGCTGCAAAAGTACACAATCTCTAAAAGTTTTTTGCGGTTTTTTCTCTAAATCGTAGCAAGTGAATTTCCCAATATGTACCTTTACGTTTTAATTTTTACGCCTTATGTCAAAAAGCCATCATCACGCGCTTTCATTCGCGGGATTGATCATCACAGTGGGAATTATCTTCGGAGATATTGGAACTTCCCCGCTCTATGTGTTAAAAGCAATTACAAATGCAGAACCCATCCGAGATGCTCATGGTCATTTGATCGAAAGAGGAAAATTAATTACAGATCAACTAATCCTAGGGGCTTTGTCCTGTATCTTTTGGACGTTGACCTTGCAAACTACAATCAAATATGTAATCATCACACTTCGTGCCGACAATAAGGGTGAAGGAGGAATATTTTCCTTATATACTTTGGTCCGCAGGCAGCGAAAATGGCTGGTTATTCCGGCTATGATCGGAGGTGCAGCTTTGTTGGCTGATGGAATCATTACACCACCCATTTCTGTTTCATCTGCAATTGAAGGACTTTCCTATATTCCGTCAATGAAGGAGATTCCGATTACTCCGATCGTAATCGGTGTTATTGTACTGATTTTCGTTATCCAGCAATTCGGAACAAAGTTTATTGGCCGTGCTTTTGGTCCGGTTATGATGATTTGGTTCCTCATGCTTGGTTCAGTTGGTTTGTATTCATTGTGGAATGACTTCTCTATTTTAAAGGCACTGAATCCCTATTATGCGTATGACTTACTGACTCATTATCCGAAAGGGTTCTGGCTGCTTGGTGCTGTATTCTTATGTACCACCGGAGCAGAGGCATTGTATTCCGATCTGGGGCATTGTGGAAAACAAAATATCCGGGTTAGCTGGATCTTTGTAAAATGTATGCTGATTCTGAATTACTTCGGACAGGGAGCATTCCTGTTAAGTAATCATTCTAATCAGTTTATTAACGAAGAAAATCCTTTTTATATGATTGTTCCGGAAGGATTTAAACTTCCGGCCATTATTATTGCAACAGCTGCAGCAATCGTAGCTTCCCAGGCATTGATCTCGGGTTCATTTACACTGATCAATGAAGCGATTCGATTGAATCTTTGGCCACGCGTAAAAGTCAATTTCCCTTCGGATATCAAGGGACAATTATATATTCCTTCCATCAACTGGTTCCTGATGTTCGGCTGTTTGGGAGTCGTATGGATCTTTAGAAAATCGGAGAACATGGAAGCAGCCTACGGGTTATCCATTGTATTGGCTATGATCAGTACTTCTGTATTGTTGGTCTTCTACATGGCACGGAAACATTGGAATCCAATTTTGAGGTATTCAATGATCACTATTTTTCTTTTCATTGAAGGCGGGTTTGCAATTGCACAGGTAGAGAAATTTCCGGAAGGTGGTTATATCACCCTGATGATCGCATCTTTATTGATTGCTGTCATGTACGTGATTTTCAAAAGTAAGATTATCCGTAATAGTATCATTGACTTCGTAAAAGTGAAAAGTTACTTACCGATCCTGCAAAAGTTGTCGGTTGATGATCAGATTCCTACATACGCCACACATCTTGTTTACCTCACCAGTGCTGAACGCATTGACGAAGTGGAGTCGAAAGTCTTTTATTCTATTTTGGAGCAGCAGCCCAAACGCGCCGAGCGGTATTGGTTTGTTCACGTAATTACCAGCGATGAACCATACACGAAGGAGTACAAGGTAACCAAGCACGATGAGAACGATTTGATCCGTATTGATTTCAAATTAGGATTCCGGATTCAACCGAAACTGGATATGATGTTCAAGCAAGTGGTGGAAGAACTGGTACAGAATAAAGAGATTGAGATCAAATCCAGGTATGCCTGTGAATACCATCACAGCGATCACATCGGGGATTTTAAATTCATTGTAATCCGTAAGTTCTTGTCGAACGATAACGAGCTTCCATGGTTCCATAAATTGATTATGAACGCCTATTTCTTCATTAAGGGAAGAGCGCTGTCTGAAAAGAACGAATTCGGTTTGGATCCGAGTTCCTATGTTGAAGAGAATTTCCCATACGTGCTTTCAAAAGCGGCTCCGATCAACTTGAAACGAAGCGAATAGCAGATGGTTCCGGCCGAATTGTTACAAGAGCGGATTTTATTTGCTTGCCTCAATTGGGGAAGCGGACATGTGGCCAGATCGATTCCCTTATTGAAACAATTGTTCGGCCAGGGAAACGAATTGTTTATCTGTTGTACGGAAAAACAACGGGCTGTTTTCGAAGTGTATCAGGTTCCGGGAATTTATCTAACTGTTGCGGGTTTTCAGTTTCAATTCAAAGGAGACGGGAATTTTACTTCAGAAATGCGACGGAATGCCTGGAGTTTTTCCAGGTGGATTAAAAAGGAGCAAAAACAAACGGAAAAGTTGGTGAAAGAACACCGGATTTCCCTTGTTTTATCAGATCATTGCTACGGTTTCCGTTCGAAAGAAGTTCCTTCGGTTTTTATCACGCACCAGGTTTCATTACCTCCAAGGGCGGGAAGGATCGCACAATGGGTCCACCGCAAATGGATGAACCGATTTTCGGAAATCTGGATCATGGATGATGAACAAAAACGTCTTGCAGGAAGATTAAGTGATGTGGTTCCGAAATCTACTTATATCGGTTTTTATTCCCGGTTCCAGGGGCAGGAAGTTTCATTTATTCCGGATAAAATGGTTGGGATCGTCAGTGGGCCCGAACCGTATTCGGAACAATTTTTTCACTGGATTTTGGAGCAATACGGAAGTAAAAACCTGACACTCATTTCTCCCAGGTTGTATACGGATGTTCCGGAAAATGTAACGGCCATTATTAATGACTGGAAAATGGCTGATGAGGCAATTGCTTCTGCCGAAACGATTGTTTCCCGGAACGGATATTCGACCCTGATGGATCTGCAATTCCTGAAAAAGAAAGCAATTCTGGTCCCAACTCCGGGGCAGTTGGAGCAGGAATACCTGGCCGAATTGAAAAGGGACTTCGACTACGCTCAGTCACCTTTTTAATTCAAGTCTAAGCTTAAGGGACGCTGAGCGGAGTCGAAGTGTCAATTATTTTATAGTAATCCCCCTTGAAGTAACCAACGTAGATGACGTTCCTTCGAATTTATCCAGTGAGAAGGTAAATGTACTTCCGACACCGATTGTACTGCGTACCGAAATGGTTTGGTTGTGGGAGTCCAAAATGTGTTTTACAATAGAAAGTCCGAGACCGGAACCACCTTCATTTCGGTTCCTGCTTTTTTCTACCCGGTAAAACCGCTCAAATAAGCGCGGCAATTCATGTGGTTCAATTCCAGGTCCGTTATCTGAGATTTCTACCGAAACCAGGTCGTCAACTTCGTAGAAACGAATTTGTGTTTCCCCATTTTCGTTTCCATAGGATATGGAATTGCTGATCAGGTTGGTCAATACCTGCGCAATTTTTCCCCTGTCGGCGCGCACCATGATCTCCTTATAGTATTCTTTGGCGAAACGCAATTTGATGTGTTTTTCCTGTGAACGGAGTTCCAAACTGTCCATCACTTCTTTGGCCAATTCTTTCAGGTCGAATGGACGTAAATCCATTTTCAGATCGTTCACTTCCAGCTTGGTTAGTTCATCCAGGTCATTCAGGATGTTGGTCATCCGGTCAATTGCTTTGGAAGCGCGTTCCAGGAACATCCGGTTAACGCGTTCGTCCTCCAATCCTCCTTCCAATAGGGTCAAGACATAGCCCTGAATAGAGAAGACCGGGGTTTTTAATTCATGCGCCAGGTTTCCGATGAACTCACGTCTGAATTTATCCTGTTCCTGGAGCTGCGTTATCTCGGATTTACGTTGGTCGCTCCATTTTTTGGATTCTGCTTCTGCATTTCCAATAATATCCTCCGACATATTGATATACAATTTTTCATCCGGAGTTAATTTTCCTTTTCTGATAGAACGGTAAAGAATGCGCAAACGGTTGTAAATGAATCGTCTGAAAAGAAAGTAAAAAGCAATGAAAGTGCCCAGTGATCCCAAGAGGGTGACAGATACGAATACACCTGCCGGTATCGGATAAATGAAGTTGACGACGATGAGAATGAGAGCTAACCAAACTGCAACGATGGCACTTCCTAAAAGAACAATGGTAAACGGATTTAATTTTTTCACTTTTCAGAAAATGTATAACCAACACCTTTAATGGTACGAATATACGATTCTCCTAGTTTCTCTCTTAATTTTCGAATGTGAACATCAATTGTACGTTCACCGACAATGGTTTCATCACCCCAAACAGTTGTCAGGATTTGTTCCCGTGTAAACACTTTTCCCGGTCTTGAAGCAAGCAATTCGATCAATTCAAATTCTTTTTTAGGTAATTGAATCTCTTCATCGTTCAGGAATACCAGGAATTTCTCCCGGTTAACGGTAATGGAAGATGTTTTGATTTCTGCTTCACCACCGTTGATACGTCCGGCTCTTCGCAATAATGCTTCCACCTTTGATACCAGTAAACGTGGTCGGATCGGTTTAGTGATATAATCGTCCGCTCCGGCTTCGAAACCGGCAACCTGTGAATAATCTTCTGCTCTTGAAGTCAGGAAAGCAATTAAAGGCGAATTCAATTGCAGGTCTTGTCGAATAGTCTGACATGCTTCGATTCCATCCATTCGTGGCATCATCACGTCCATCAGGATCAGATCGGGAGACACTTTTTGGGCCATTTCGACTCCTTCAAGCCCGTCATTGGCAACAAATACTTTATATCCTTCCCGCTCTAGATTATACTGTAAGAATTCCAGAATATCTTTCTCGTCATCCACTAAAAGTATGGTTTGTCCCTTACTCATTTGCATTGTGCTCCTTGTTAAAGTTTGAGCAAAAGTATCCTTGTAACTTTCCTTTATAATTACTGCTGTGTTACGAAATAATTAATTAATACGGGATGGATTATTTTAATGTTAAGAATTCAAAGCGATACCCGATATATCTATGAAGCAAACGAATTGATTAACTTTACGGCATGACATTTCGATATGCCCTGGAACTTGCTTATCGCGGAACGAATTATCACGGTTGGCAGATTCAACCGAATGCTTCTTCTGTTCAGCAGGAAATAGAAAAAAGATTGTCCCAATTGATGGGGAACAATCCGGTTTCTGTTGTGGGGTGTGGCCGAACAGATACCGGAGTTCATGCGTCATATTATGTCTTACATGTTGATGTCGCTAAGGAATTGGATCCGGACCAATTGGTTTATAAGTTGAATAAAATGCTTCCGGACGATATCGCTGTTTTTTCAGCTCAGGCAGTTTCAGATGAATTCCATGCCCGGTTTTCAGCAATATCACGAACATATCATTACTTCATCCATCAAAAGAAAGATCCATTCTTACTGGATAGTTATTACCTGGCAACAGAGATTGATTTTGTTGCTATGAACCAGGTTGCAAAGACACTATTGGGAAAACAGGATTTTACTTCATTCTCGAAATTGCATACGGATGTTAAAACCAATATTTGTACGGTCTCAGAAGCAAAATGGAATCAACTTACAGCAGATAGCTGGTACTTTGAAATAAAAGCAGATCGCTTTCTCAGGAATATGGTTCGGGCAGTAGTCGGGACTTTACTTGAAGTCGGTTATGGGAATCTGGATCAACAGGATCTGCTCCGGATTATTGAATCCAAAGATCGGGGTGAGGCTAAATTGTCGGTCCCGGCCAAAGGTTTATCCCTGGTTGATATTCAATATCCGGAAGAACTGTTTTCGAAATCGAACAGGTGATATGAGTTTTAACAGACATATCGCCCTATTGCTGACTTTCTTTTTCGTCGGTATTTCACATACTCAGATAACCTGGGAGCCTGCCTACAAAACCTTTTCGATCAAGGAAGGGTTACCGAGTTCGGAAACTTACTTTGTTTATCAGGAGCGCAAGGGATATATGTGGTTTTGTACGGACCGGGGTGTAGTAAAATACGACGGATTTCACATGGAAGTGCTTACTACCAAAAACGGCCTTCCCGATAATGTTATTTTCTGGGTTTATGAAGATTACAAAGGGCGAATTTGGTTCGTTGGTTACAATGGCTTATTGAGTTATTATGACAATAAAAAGCACAAAGTGATCAAATACAAATACAACCACTTGATTTCCGACTATATTGGGAATAACCTGTATCCCTTTAAAACCTTTACAATAGATAAAAAAGACAATGTATTCTTCAGCTCGGGAAATAATGGAATTTTGAAAATAGATGCGAAGGGGAAAACACATGTATCCGTATTTAAAGGAGATCCGCTAACATTTAATTTGGTTAACGGAACTTACCTTTCAACCTTTGATATTACCCTGGCCCGATTCCATCAGCAAAAATTCCGGGGAATCATCAGGAAGAACGGCAGGTTTGTACAGAAAACCTTAAATGCGGAGGCATATAAGCACGATATGCAAAGCTACCTGAGCGAATTGAAAGTTGTCAATGGAATCAGGGTATTAAGGATTCAGGATTGTTTCTACGATGTGGACCATCCCGATCAAACACTTTATTTTCCGGGATCTACGGGGTATTTTCCAGTTAAGAAAGACTTATGGATTACCACTGTAAACGGTACGTACAGACTGAAGAATATTAAAAAACACGGTTTTTTTAATGCTCCCAAACAGTATTTATTACCAGGATTCAGAGTTTCTGCGGTTTTTGAGGACCGGGAAAAGGGGTTGTGGTTTTCAACGTTGGATAAGGGAATTGTCTATATGCCGAATTCGGTTGTGAAGAATATCTCTGTTTTTGAGAATTCAAAAGAAGTAGACGTGACGAATATCGCAGTAGATTCTCACAAGGACATTTTTTATTCGAACCATTGGGGAATCTTTCGATTAAAAGATCATCATCCCTTATTGACTGCCAACCATATTTCCAGAAATATCATTTCCCGTATGGGTAATGTTCTTCTCATATCCCAAACGAAGAAAGAACTTCCGATCGATGTCACCAATAAGAAATTTTGGCACATTCCGAACCATTACGATAATTTCAATGAGCACGATACCAGTATGCTTATCTGTGCCTCACTAATTATGCGGATCAATCTGAGAGGAGAAATGGACACGCTCTACGATTATTTTACCTCAAAAAGATACAGCAAGCACCTGCACCATTTTTTTGAAACCGTTTGTTCTTCTGACGATGGAATTGTTTTTGCAGGAAATGCAAAAGGAATATTTTGTTTGAAACAAGGACTTTTGGTCAATTCAATGTTTCCAAAAGCAATCCGTGAGAATCGCGTTTCCTGTGTTAGGTACTCAACAGAACTGGGATTGGTGATTGGCACTCGGGGAGAAGGAATTTACCTTTTCAAAAATGGTAAAATAACACACCATATTACGAGTGAAAACGGATTGTTGAGTGACCAGATCAATAAAATTGAGATCGAAAAAAAAGGGAACACCTGCTGGATTGCTACCAATAACGGGGTATCAAAGTTGTTTTTTATAGGAAATAAATATGTCCGGATCCATAATATATTAAATGCTAATGGTCTTGCAACCAATGAGGTAAATAATATTTGCCTGGATAATGGAACGGTTTACCTTGCTACCAAAAAGGGAATTTCCAAATTTCCGGCGGACTTGGGTTTTTTGATCAATCCCCTGAAAAAGCAGGTCTCGGTAAAAGAATTAAGTGTTGATGGAACTGTGACCTATCCGAATTCTCACTACCTGGAAGTTGCCAGTAATTCAAAAATGATCCACATTGAATTGCGCTCAACAAACTACAAAAGTATGGGGAGTCAGAAATACAAGTACCGCCTTTCGATTGATGACAAATGGACCTATGGAAATACCGGAAGTATTGACTTCTATGATTTAACTTCAGGAGATTACAAGCTCGAATTGTCTTATATGAATGACAACGGAATTTGGCAAAAGCCTTATAGGATACTCACGCTTCATAAGCGACCTAAATTTGTTGAGACCTTTTGGTTTTACCTTTTGCTGGTTCTAGGGAGTTTTTTGCTTGCGTTTACACTTTTTAGAATAAGAGTTGTTCAGATTAACAGGCAAAGAAAATACAAGCGTCAGATTGAAAAGCTAGAACAAAAGGCCCTTTTGGCCCAGATGAACCCACATTTTATTTTCAATTCACTCAATTCCATCCAAAGTTTCCTGGTGTATAATGAGAATGATTTGGCGGAGAAATACCTGCAAATGCTTTCACAGTTAATCCGGATGACCTTAAATAATTCCCGTGAAAGTGAGGTGACGATCAGACAGGAAATAGATGTTCTGACAAAATATGTGGAGCTTGAAAAAATGCGTTTCAAGAACCGGTTCGATTTTGAAATTAACATTTCATTGACTCACAATGAACTCCAAAGTTATATTCCCCCGATGTTGATCCAGCCATTTGTAGAAAATGCCATCATTCATGGATTTAAGGGCCTGGATATTGTTGGAAAACTAGAGATAAATTTCAAAGAATTAATAGAAAACAGGTTGGTGGTTGTTGTCACAGACAATGGAATTGGATACGATGCGAAAGATAAGAACTTAATGACTTCAGAACATAAGTCTTATGGAATGCAGATTACTTCGGAAAGGTTGAGCCTGTTCAAAGAAAAGTACAATGCTGAATTTGATTTTGTTATAGAAAATTTAACAGATGAAACAGGAAAATCCCGAGGTACGAAGATTATTATTTTGATCCCGGTTTTTAAACGAGATTAAAAGTGTGTCTGAGGTAATTTCAGTGATCTAACTACTTAGTTAAAAAAAAGAAATACCTTTGTGGCGAAAAGAAAATCAAACCTTTAAAAATGAAACTTTACTGCCTGATAATCGCACTTTTTGTAGGGAGCACGTTATTCTCACAAGAAAAGATCGAATTCCTGAAAGTTCCCAAAGAAGCCCTGAAAACTACGAAGTCCTTAAGTGCTTATCTTACAAAGGGCCTGGTAGATGACAGTACGAAAGCTGCTCATATATACCAATGGGTAACTCACAATATTTCCTATGATTATAAGGCAATTGCAAATGGAAAACCATTGGAGTACAAGTCGGCGGGAGCGGTACTTAAAGCGAAAAATACCGTTTGTCAGGGATATAGTGCATTGACTGTTGAATTGCTAAAGAATGCAGGTATCGATGCAACAACTGTTGAGGGATACACGGCCCAATTTCTGTCGGATTCGATTCCGTTGATTGCCAGCTCGGATCATGAGTGGGTTGCTTTTAAGGCTGATCGCAAGTGGTATTTATGTGATCCAACCTGGGATGCAGGTTATATTGGTCGGATTCCGAAATACAAAGAGGATCTCTTGAAAAAGGAAAAAATCACCTTAAAGCGACAGAAAAAACTGGCTAAGATCAAAAAAGAGAAGCGCAAAAAGGTAAAACAGTTTAAATGGGATAAGAAAGATAAGAAGCGGGCAGAAAAAGCGGAAAAAAAACGTGGTTCTTATAAATCGGATATTGGTTTTGTCCGCTATCCTTCTTTAGATAATTTTATGGTTGAGCCCGATCTTTTTGTACAATCTCATTTACCGTCCCAGCCCGAATTCCAATTGAGAGCATATCCTGTTTCAATGGAAGATTTTACACGAAGAACAAAAGACTGGGATTCCATCCTCGAGCGAAAAAAAGGGAAATCGGTTGATTTTGAAGGGTATGTGTCAGAATACAGTACCATGAACCTGAATGATAAGTGGATAAAAGTTGCAAAAGACGGACTGAAGTTCAATCCGGCCAATTACACTTCGATGGCTGTGCACCACTTTAATTATTTGGGCTTACATTTAAATGATAAGTTCAGAAAGTCTTTTGAAATCATCGAAAAGGATCAACTACACGAAGATTTTGCGAACTTGAGAAATATTAATGATAGTGTGGCACTGTATAGTAAAGTTGCAAAGAAGATCAACAAAACGGCTTATTCGATCAGCAAACGGATTATTTCCAATGAAACCAAGATTTTCAAAACCACTGATAAAGCGGCCAATAGCATGGTCAAGAAAGTGATTTCCGAGCAAAAGAAAAACGTTTCACAATTAGAAAAAGAAAAGTCAAAGATCTCGAAAGAGCTTACTTCCATAAGGGAAAAGATAGGGAAATTGATGGTTGAATCAAGCAACTATTCCAACCCGGTGAATTTTGATTCTACATTGGTTCCACCTGCATTCGGTAAATGGAAAGACAGTTTATTTTATTCTATTATGCGAATTGATAGTTTAAGGAGAGGCTGGGATGCACTGGCGCACCAGGATAGAACGTACGAGAATCGTTTTAAATCATTGAAAGTTGCCTATGAAATGAGCTATACCAATCTTCAAATTCTCAATTCAGCGCCAATCTATTATAGTGATTCGATTATTTTATACGATTCCCAAATTGCGGATGGTCTGACAAATTTGTACCGCTTCCATAAAGAAACTTACGATTCTTTAATCTATCCGGTAGAGATCAACAAGGAATATAAAGTGCTTGAAAAACTAATTAAAAAAGGTTCAACAGCATTGAAAGGTTATTCAAAGAAAAATCCGAATTACAAGTATCTGGAAATGAATAAATACCTGAATTCCTTAAATTACCAAACCCTTGCATTGATGGAATCCGATTTGAGGACTTTTAACTCTGATCGGGCCGAATTGATACGATTGGAGGATTATTATAAAAGGCATTACCATACCATCCTGGAAAATCTTGAAAAGGAAAAAGAGTTCAAAGAGAAAAATGCCGAACACAATTTTGAAGTGCTGGAAAAAAACAAGAAGCGCACAGATGAAATGTTTGACAATATTCTAAAGTCGAGTGAAAAAACAGAAGAGTTCTTTCAGAAAACACTTGGAAGCAGACCGAGATAAGCATTGGGTACGATTATCAGTAATAGTGTAGAAAACGTACCAAACTGGAATAAACACTAAAAACTATGTGGCTATTGTGTATTATGTGGTAAAATAAACCACATAATACACATAGTGAATATTCAGTTTGAAGCCTGGATTGGTTTCTGAACCCAGCAGTACTTTCCCTTTTATCGAAAGCAGTGCTTTCTCTTATTCAACAATTACAATGTAATTATTCTTTTTTCCCTTACCTAAAAGGATGAATTTTTCATTGATCAAATCACTTGGACCTACCAAAGTTCCTTCACTGACCTTGTCCTTGTTCAGGGAAATTGCATTTGCCTTTAATTCGCGTTTTGCTTCTCCATTTGAAGCTAGAAACCCTGTTTTAGCAGATAATAGGTCAACAATACTAATCCCTGCAGTCAATTCAGAACGTTTAATGGTCGCCATCGGAACCCCGTCAAAAATGCTCAGGAAGGTGTCGTTTGACAATTTTTTCAAATCTTCCGAAGTTGATTTACCGAATAGGATATTGGAAGCGGCAATCGCCATATCCAATGCTTCTTTTCCATGAACACGGATCGTTACTTCTTCTGCAATTGCTTTTTGTAATGCACGCAGATGAGGTGCCTCATTGTGTTCTTTTTCGATTGCTTCAATTTCTTCTTTTGTCTTTAAGGTATAGAAGCGGATCAGCTTGGCAGCATCTTCATCGGAAGCATTTAACCAAAATTGGTAGAACGCATACGGGCTTGTTTTTTCCGGGTCCAGCCAAACTGTTCCCGATTCTGTTTTTCCGAATTTTCCTCCGTCAGCTTTTGTCAATAACGGGCATGTGAATGCATAAGCTTCTCCACCTGCAATACGACGCACCAATTCCGTTCCTGTAGTGATATTTCCCCACTGATCAGATCCTCCGAATTGTACTTTTACGTTGTTCGTTCGGTATAAATGCAGGAAATCATATCCCTGGATCAACTGGTAAGAGAATTCCGTAAAAGAAATTCCTGTTTCGATGCGTTTTTTCACCGAATCTTTTGCGCTCATGTAGTTGACAGTAATATGCTTTCCAACGTCGCGGATAAACTCCAGGAATGAGAAATGCCTCATCCAGTCAAAATTATTTACCAATTCTGCTTTGTTTTCTCCTTCTTCAAATTCCAGGAACTTGCGTAACTGATTCTGAACAGAAGCTACATTGTGATTCAATGTTTTTTCGTCCAATAAATTGCGTTCTGCAGATTTCCCGGAAGGATCTCCTACCATTCCTGTTGCTCCACCAACTAATGCGTACGGTTTGTGTCCGGCCAGCTGGAAATGTTTCAATAACATGATCGGAAGCAAATTTCCCACGTGCAAAGAATCGGAAGTCGGATCAAAACCCACATAACCAGATGTCATTTCTTTAAGCAGTTGTTCTTCCAAACCGGGCATGATATCCTGTACCATTCCCCTCCATCTTAATTCTTCAATGACATTCTTTTTCATCTTGCTTTATTTATTGCGCAAAAATAGGGATTTAGGGTGAAGTTTTGTTGAATGAGCTTATAAAGCACCAAAATATAGTATCTTCGATCATGCTTCGAACACGAAAAGAAATAGCGTTTATGGTGATGGCAGGAATTTTCATCACCAGTGCGATAGTTGCTGAATTAATTTCGGCAAAACTGGTTTACATGGGCCCTTATCTGGCTCCGATGATTGCAGGAATTGTTCCCTGGCCGGTTGTTTTTTTGCTTACTGATGTAATGAATGAGTACTTCGGGAAACAGGCAATTCGCAGACTAAGCTGGATCACGACCGGTTTAATTGCATTTTGTTTTATCATTGTTTACTGTGCTGTCCAGCTTCCTGCTGCTGAAGGTTCCTGGTTATCACAGGAAGAATTTTCCAAAGCTTTCGGAGGTTCCCTTTGGATCATGGTGGGAAGTATTACTGCATTTATTGTATCGCAGTTATTAGATGTCCAGCTCTTTCATTTTTTCAATAAACTCACTAAAGGGAAAATGATCTGGCTTCGAAGTACGGGATCAACAGTTGTGTCTCAATTGGTCGATTCATTTATTGTTGCGATCATCGGTTTATACCTTTCCGGAGCTTATCCGCTGAAAATGGTTCTTGTTTTAGCAATTACGGGATACCTTACAAAATTGTTGATTGCGGTTTGTCTCACTCCTCTGATTTATATCATGCATTATTTGGCAAAACAGATTCTGGACGAAAAGGAGGAGCATGTTATTCCTACCAATTAGGGGCTAGTTGATTGTACAACAGCATTTTTAGTTGTTTTTTTGAACAAAAAGTTTATATTTAGTTCTACCTATTCCGGGTTGGAATATGGATTTAACTAGATTCACTATTTATGAAAAAATTAGTTGCTGAATTTATCGGAACCTTTTGGCTGGTGCTGGGAGGTTGCGGAAGTGCTGTTCTGGCAGCAGGATATCCTGAACTCGGAATTGGATTTGTTGGAGTTTCCATTGCTTTTGGTTTGACGGTTTTGACAATGGCTTATGCAATTGGTCATATTTCGGGTTGTCATTTGAATCCTGCAGTTACTGTTGGTCTATGGGTAGGTGGCAGGTTTGAAGCCAAAGATGTACTTCCTTATATTGCTTCACAAGTGCTGGGAGGAATTGCCGGAGCCGGGATTTTGTATTTGATTGCAAGCGGAAAATCCGGTTTTGAACTGGGAGGATTTGCCGCTAATGGCTATGGAGAACATTCTCCTGATGGTTACAATATGCAATCTGCTTTGATCACAGAGGTTGTAATGACTTTTATCTTTTTGATTATTATTTTGGGAGCAACACATCGGAACGCATCTGCTGGCTTTGCAGGAGTAGCTATTGGTTTAGGATTGACTTTGATCCATTTGATTAGCATTCCGGTTACGAATACCTCTGTGAATCCTGCAAGAAGTACAAGTCAGGCAATTTTTGTTCAGGGTTGGGCACTGGAGCAATTGTGGTTGTTTTGGGTCGCACCAATAGCCGGCGCGATCATCGCCGGATTACTTTATAAATATTTAGCACCGAATAACGAATAAGATTGAAATAAAGAAAGGGCTTCAAACGAAGCCCTTTTCTATGGATTAATATTTTTTCAAAAAGACAAAACAGCTTATTTCGTCAATGATTTGAAGACTTCTTCCAGTGATTTTTCTTCCGTTCTCAATGTCAGTACAAGCAGGTTGTTTTTCTGAGCGAATTGAGCCACTGTTTTACGTAAATCTTCCAAAGATTGGCTTTCGATCAGGTATTTGGAATCGGAAACACGTTCAATTTTGGAAACGCCCGGAATTTTCTGAAGTAAACTCTTCGCAACTGTTCCGTCAAATTCTGCATAGACTACTTGTGTGTCTGTTTCAACCTGTAAGTTTGAAGCCAGGTTATCCGCAACCAATTTTCCTTGACGAATAATGACAACACGGTCACAAATTGCTTCTACTTCCTGTAAAATGTGGGTAGAAAGCATTACGGTTTTTTCTTTCCCGATTCGTCTGATCAGTTCCCGAATCTCTACCAATTGGTTCGGGTCCAAACCGGAAGTCGGTTCATCCAGGATCAATACATCCGGATTGTGGATAATTGCCTGTGCAAGACCTACACGCTGGCGATAACCTTTTGAAAGCATTCCGATCTTTTTGTTTTGCTCTACTTCAAGACCAACCAACTTGATCATTTCCTTGACGCGTTCTTTCAGGTTTTTTACCTTGTAAATTTTTCCGACGAACTCCAGGTATTCCTTCACATACATATCCAGATACAAAGGATTGTTCTCCGGAAGATAACCAATGCGTTTTCTTGTTTCAATAGAGTCCACCGAAACCGGAATTCCGCAAACACTGATTTCACCCTGGGTTGCAGGAATAAAACCGGTGATCATTTTCATAGTTGTTGATTTACCAGCTCCGTTAGGTCCAAGAAAGCCAATGATCTCACCTTTCCCGACAGAAAAAGTAATATCGTTTACTGCAGCTTGCTCACCGTAATATTTGGAAAGGTTTTTTACTTCAATCGACATACTAAAAACTTTGGCTACGAAGATAACGAATGCGAATGGAATAACGTTGGTTCTTC
>CAMLLB010000022.1 GCA_946480815.1 uncultured Flavobacteriales bacterium | reverse complement strand
CTGCAAGTGATACGGACAATGACGGAATTCCTGATATTGCAGATATTGATTGGGATGGAGATGGTGTAGCAAACAATGCCGAATTACTGCCTTGCAGCACAACAGCCACTTTGCCCTTAACCGCACAAAATGACCCAACCTTGTATTATCCAAGTATTTCAGGAGTTTGGGAGAATACTGTTACACGAAATACAGCGGGTGCAGGTGTGGCCACTTTTAATATTTCGGAGAATTTCTCTGCTGTTTCCGGCCTGGAAATTTACATGGAACAAGATGTTGCTACTGCAATTGATCAATCTATCCAGGTTATGAGATTCAGTCAGCCGGTAAATAATTTATCCTTCAAATTGCAGGATATTGATGTTGGGGCAGGACAATTCCAGGACCGGGTTACGGTAAATGCTTATTCATTCGGACAATTGTACCAGCTCACGGCATCGGATTATACGATCGGTACCGGCAACTTCAATATGTTTAATGGAAATAACCGGTTTCAGGGTCTGGTTGCTATGGACAACACCGAATTAAACGGAACAATTACGGTAAATATCCCCGTTTTGGTCGATTCCGTTCGATTTATCTACGATAATATGGATCCTGCTCTGGGTAACCAGGGATATGGGATCGGTGAAATTCAATTCTGCTCACCGGTGGCGTCCTCACAGGATTTTGACAACGACGGGAAACCGGATTGGAAGGATCAGGATTCGGATAACGATGGAATCCTGGATTTACACGAATACCAAAGTTCTGCAGGATTTATTCCACCTAGCGGCGCGGATTCGGATGGTGATGGTCTGGATAACGCATATGATGTGAGTACCGGGGGAACATTGATCGTTCCGGTCAATACGGATGGTACGGATAACCCTGATTATATAGACCTGGATTCTGATAATGACGGTTTCTCGGATCAATTGGAAGGAAACGATGCGGATCACAATTGTGTGGCAGATTTCAATTTGGTAAATATTGATACCGACAATGATGGATTGGATAATGCATACGATCCGGATAATGGCGGAACAACAGCGCCAAGACAGGACACTGATAACGACGGACTTCCGGATTGGAGAGAAAACACGGTTCCAACCATTGCGACTGCAGGAAATGATCAAAGTGGCTGTGCTGCAACTTATACGATGGCAGCAAACGTACCGGTTTCCGGACAGGGTTATTGGTCGGTTGCATCCGGTGCAGGTTCATTTTCCAATATAAATGCGGCAAACGCAACCGTATCAAGTTTGAATACCGGAGTAAACACCTATACCTGGTTTATTTATACGGATGGATGTCACGCTTCCTCAGATCAGGTTTCAATCAATCAAAGTACTCCGATCTCAACACCAGGTGCCGCGAGTAACGGGCCTTTGTGTGAAGGTGCAACATTGAACTTAACAACACCGACGGTTTCCAATGCAAGTTATTCCTGGACCGGTCCGAATAGTTTTACAAGCTCATTGCAAAACCCGTCCATTCCGAATATTACAAGTGCGGATGCGGGAATGTACAGTGTAACGGTTTCCGTTTCGGGATGTAGCTCTGCTGCAGGAAGTACGTCAGTAGTTATTAACCCGGCTCCGATTGCACCAGCAGTTTCCAGTAATTCACCGGTGTGTCAGGGAGCTCCGATTAACTTAACTGCACCATTGGTCGTGGGTGCAACCTATCAATGGTCGGGACCGGCAAGTTTCAGTTCAACAGTACAAAATCCAACAATTGGGTCTGCGGCTTTAAGCAATGCAGGGACCTATTCGTTACTCATCACAGTTGGTGGATGTACATCTACTGTTGCAAGTACAACGAATGTGATCGTGAATCCAACACCAACGGCTGCGATAGCATCAAGTAACTCGCCTGTTTGTCAGAATACAAGTATTAATTTAACTGCGACAACAGTTTCCGGTGCAACATATCTTTGGTCAGGGCCGAACTCATTCTCCAGTACGGATCAAAACCCGATCATTCCGAACGCGCAAGCGGCGGATGCAGGATCTTATTCCGTAACAGCGATCGTAAATGGATGCAGTTCATCTGCAAATTCAACTTCAGTTGTTATCAATCCAAGTACGACTATTGCTTTGGGAACGGTTTCAAATCCGACCACTTGTGCGGCTACGGATGGAAGCATTCAGGTAAGCGGCTCTGCTACAGGAAACTTAATGTGGACGGGTACTGCTTCAGGAAGCCAGATGGGAGTGACGCTTCCGGCTACGATTCCAAACCTGGGTTCCGGGTCTTACAATATTACCCTGGTACTGGCATCCGGATGTTCATCCAATGTTCTGACACAAACATTAAACGGACCTGCTGCACCGGCAACACCGATGATCACACCTGGCGGACCAACCACATTCTGTGCCGGAGGCTCGGTGACATTAACTTCTTCCGCTGCCTCCACTTATTTGTGGTCAACCGGGGAAACAACGCAATCGATTACTATTTCTGCAGGTGGTTCTTATACGGTAACTGTTGGAAACGGGTCCGGTTGTGTGGCAACATCTTCTCCTACGGTAGTAACAGTTAACTCAGCACCAGGCACTCCAATAATTACACCCGGAGGACCAACTACATTCTGTACGGGAGGCTCAGTCACATTGACTTCGTCATCAGCTACAGGAAATACCTGGTCAACTGCAGAAACAACACAACCAATTACAGTTTCCACTTCCGGAACATATACAGTAACGGTTTCGAATGGAACCTGTAGTTCCACAAGTGCTGGAACTACAATAACAGTAACTCCTCCACCGGCTGCTCCGACTATTACACCTGGTGGACCGACCACATTCTGTGCAGGAGGTTCAGTGACCCTAACTTCATCTGAACCTGCGGGAAATACCTGGTCAACGAGCGCAACTACGAATTCAATCAGTGTTTCTAGCAGCGGTTCTTACACTGTAAGCGTTGGCTCAGGAAGTTGTACAGCTACCAGCGCACCGGTTACAATTACAGTAAATTCTGCGCCAACAGCAACCATTACACCCGGAGGGCCAACATCATTCTGCGCAGGTGGATCAGTGACATTAACAGCTTCTTCAGGTGGCAGCTATTTATGGTCGACAGGAGAAACAACTCAATCGATCGTTGCTTCAAGTTCCGGCTCTTACACCGTAACAGTAACAACCAGTGGTTGTAGCACAACAAGTCCTGCAACAGTGGTTACCGTGAGCACCATTCCGTCATCACCAACCATTACACCAAGCGGTCCAACGACATTCTGTTTGGGCGATTCGGTGATACTGACTTCATCACCGGGTGGTTCATACATGTGGTCCAATGGACAAACAACACAAGCAATTACCGTATTCAATTCAGGTTCATATACCGTTACGATTACAACAAGTGGTTGTTCGGCATCAAGTGCCTCAACAGCAGTTATTGTCAACCCTACACCGACTACCCCAACAATCACAGTTCTTGGCGCGTCCAATTTCTGTGCGGGAGATTCGGTACAATTGGTTTCATCTTCCGCTTCTGGCTATTTGTGGTCGAATAGTGCAACAACGCAATCAATCTGGGTAAATACAACGGGAACATTTACAGTTACCGTTTCGAACGGAGTGTGCAGTTCTCAACCATCCTCCCCGGTAACACTGACAATGATTGATTGTAATATCGATACGGATGGTGACGGATTGACGGATTATGATGAAGTTACCAATACCGGAACAGATCCGAACAATCCGGATACGGACGGAGATGGTTATGGAGATGGAGATGAGGTGACCTTTGGCTCTGATCCTTTGAATCCGTGTGATCCGAATCCTTCAAATCCGGTTTGTGATCAGGATGGTGACGGATTAACGAATGCAGAAGAAGGAAGTGCTGGTACAAATCCGACAAACCCGGATACCGACGGTGATGGTGTGTTGGATGGAGAAGAAGTCGATGGAACGGATGATCCTTCTACGCCATATGTGGTGACAGGAACTTCCGATCCGCTTGATCCGTGTGATCCGATCAATACCAGCCCGGCTTGTGATACGGACGGAGATGGATTGAACAACGGGGATGAGGCAACGAATGGCACAGATCCGAATAATCCGGATACCGACGGTGACGGATACAACGACGGATATGAAGTAGATAACAGTTCCGATCCATTGGATCCGTGTGATCCGAATACCATGAGTGTTGCCTGTGATGTTGACGGCGACGGATTAACGAACGGCGACGAAGCAACGAATGGTACAAATCCAAACAATCCCGATACCGATGGTGACGGAGTGCTGGATGGAGAAGAAGTTCACGGAGTGGATGACCCTTCTACACCATATGTACCGACCGGAACATCAAATCCTCTTGATCCATGTGATCCGCTTCCTACAAGTGTAGCTTGTGATGGTGATGGCGATGGGGTTTCAGATGATGATGAAGCAACCAGTGGCACAAATCCGAATGATCCGGATACGGATGGTGACGGAGTATCTGACGGCGAAGAAGTGTATGGAACAGATGATCCTTCCACACCATATGTACCAACAGGAACTTCTGATCCGCTTGATCCATGTGATCCGCTTCCGAATTCACCGGCTTGTAACTCATCCGGCGGAGGTGACGGAACAAATGTCGTTGTTCCGGAAGGGTTCTCACCAAATGGAGACAACTCCAATGAAACACTCATTATTCCACACCTGGAAGATTATCCGGACCACACACTCAAGGTCTTCAATCGCTGGGGAGCTGAGGTTTATAAAGCAAGTCCTTACAAGAATGATTGGGACGGAACAAATCAGGGAAAAATGGCTGTTGGAAAAGATGTATTGCCGGAAGGTACTTACTTCTATATCCTGGATTTGGGGAATGATAAAATAGTTAAAGGTTACATCTATATAACAAGGTAGACCATGAAAAACAGATTCATATTAGCAGCATTGATCGTTTTAGGGATAAATCAATCACATGCACAGCAACAGGCCGCGTATACACATTATATGTACAATACGCTGGTAATAAATCCCGCATATGCGGGGAGCAGGGATGCGCTCACATTTACCGCATTGGGAAGATTCCAATGGGTAGGGTTTAAAGGTGCACCGACCACGCAAACATTTACAGCTCATACTCCGATTGCCAAAAAGAATATCGGGCTTGGCCTGAGCTTTGTGAATGATAAGATCGGTCCGACTAATAACACGGCAGTGAATGTAGATTTTGCATATCGTCTGAAACTTTCGGAAAAGTCACGCTTGTGTTTCGGGATTAACGGTGGATTCAACAGCTTCTCGGCGGAAGTAAATAACCTGACCCTGAGTGATCCTTCGGATGCCGCATTTATGGAGAACAGAAGAGGAAAAATGCTCCCGAGTTTGGGAGCCGGGATCTATTTCCAGATGCCTAATTTTTATGTCGGAGCATCCGTTCCGTCTCTTCTGGAAAACAACCTGTTTGCAACAGGAAACAACAATTCGGTAGATATTTCCAGGGAAAGAAGGCACTACTACCTGATTGCCGGTGCGGTATTTACGATCTCTCCGTCTGTAAAATTCAAACCTACCCTGTTAGGGAAATTAGTCCAGAATGCTCCTTTCCAATTGGATGTTACAGGAACATTTATGCTGAGAGACCTGATCGATCTTGGGCTCATGTACCGTACAGGTGACGGTGTCGGGGCACTGGTCGGGGTTCATATTTCCAAGCAACTGCTTTTCGGGTATTCGTTCGATTGGTCGACAGGAGTTCGAACCGGGAAGTTTAACGGAGGAAGCCATGAGATCATGTTACGTTATGATTTGCTCTTTAACAATGATGGAAAAATTAAGTCACCTAGATACTTCTAATATGAAAAGAACACTACTATTTGCTGCTTCATGCATCCTGATGGGTTGGGTGACAGCACAGGAAAAGAACGAAATTATCGGGACAAGCCAGTTGAATAATTACGATTATTACGCATCAGTGACCACACTTGAAAAAGTAAAAGATAAAGATGCCGGAGTACTTCGGAAATTGGCTGAAGGATATGATATGATCGGGAATTACGCGAATGCGGAAGCTTGTTATGCTGCAATTTGCAAACGACAGGACCGGATTCCGAACGATCACCTGGAATATGCGCGGATTTTGATGAAGAATCAAAAATACACAGATGCAGAAGCTCAATTGAAGATTTATTCCGAATTGAACCCGAAAGACAGTGAAATGGACCGCTTCAAATTGTTGAACGAGTCATTGACAAAATATTCTGCTCAGGGAGTTGCTATAAAGGTCCAGAATGCTCCGTTCAATACGGAACAAGAGGATTTTGGACCGGCAATCCACAACGGGAAACTATACTTCACTTCATCGCGCAGAAAAAGTGAGGCTGTGAACCGTACCTGGCTTGGGAACCAACTTTCTTTCTTAGATCTTTACCAGGCAGAAATCAATCCTTCCGATAACAATGTGACCAACATTCAGCCCCTGAAGAACAAGCAGGTAAATAAGAAATACCATGAAGGTCCTGTTGCCTTTTCACCGGATGGAAAACAAGCGTTCATTACGCGGAATAATTACCAGGAAAAGGCAATTGACGGAACCCGGCATTTTTCCTTGTTTGTTTCCAACCTGGAAGGTGCAACCTGGTCAGAACCTGTTCCCGTTGCATTCAACAGCACGGATTACAGCGTAGGCCATGCAACGCTTTCTCCCGATGGACTTACCCTGTTTTTTGCTTCCGATATGCCGGGAGGAAAAGGTGGAGTGGATATTTATCGCTCCAAATGGCAGAACGGGATTTGGTCGATCCCTGAAAACATGGCTTCGATCAATACCAGCGGAGATGAAATGTTCCCCTTTTTCCATGAATCCGGGATTTTCTTTTTCTCTTCCGACGGTTATGCCGGTTATGGAGGATTGGATGTCTTTGTGGGACAATACAAAGACAATGATATCAAACAGACCCGCAATGTCGGATCGCCGTTTAATTCTTCCGGAGACGATTTTTCCGTATGGATGAATAAGGACGCCAAAACCGGGATGTTTTCCTCGAACCGGGCAGGAGGAAAAGGAAATGACGATTTGTACACCTTTGCAATGGATAAACCGTTCACTTTTGCCCGTACGATTACGATCCTTGCAAAGGATGAAAAAGGAAATAAACTAAGTGGAGTAGAAGTCAGGTTGAAAGACGCTTCCGGTAAGGAACTGGCAACAATGATCTCCAATGAGAATGCAGAAGTGATCTATGAAACTTCTGAGATAGGAGCAATCAGTTTTGATGGGAAGAAAAAGGATTATTTTGAATCTGCCGGAACGATTGCCCTTACGGATGAATCTCCGGAAAAACTAAACGCAGACCTGGTCCTGGAAAAAGATCCGGGCTTTATGCTCCTGGTGAAAGTACTGGATAAAAAATCAAGTGCGGTTCTGGATAGTGTAAAAGTGACCCTGATCAATAATATGACCGGTAAAGAAGAGGGTGTTTTCTATACCAACAAAGATGGAGCGATCAAGCGACCTATCTATGACAAGAAATTGAATGATCGTATTTCTTACAACATCCGCCTGGAGAAAAAGGGGTATTTACCGAAAGGAACAACCTACAACAAGGAGTTGACTGTTCCCGGAACATATGACGTTTCAAAGGATTTGAACTTGTCGATTGAAAAATTGGATGTTGGGACAGATCTGGCAAAAGCCATTGATTTGAAACCGATCTATTTCGACCTGGCAAAATACAATATCCGTCCGGATGCAGCAGTGGAATTGGATAAGATCGTAGCCATTATGAATGAATTCCCGACCATGGTGGTTGAATTGGGGTCTCATACCGATTGCAGAGGAACGGCTGCTAAGAACCTGGAACTTTCCCAGAAAAGAGCGGATGCTTCAGCAGATTATATCAAATCACGTATCAAAGATCCATGGAGAATCTCCGGAAAAGGATACGGGGAATCAAAAATATTGAATGGTTGTACCTGTGAAGGGCCGAAAAAACAACCGAAATATACGGAAGCACAACATTCGGTCAACCGCAGAACAGAATTCCTGGTAGTGAAGATCTAACGCCTCTTCACCAAAATTAAGAGCACTCGTCAATGGCGGGTGCTTTTTCTTTTTAACGCAAAGTAGCAAAGAGCGCAAAGTGAATTATGCAATAAAGCCTTTGCGAAGAATAATTCAAAATTTATAACCGAGAAAAACAGAACCTATACCTCCCAACCCATTATCGGTTCTTTTCTTTGATAGTATACCATCAACAATATTCGTTTTACATTGATACCAACCTAATCCTATATTGGAGCCTAAATAGAATCCTTTGATAATTGTGAATTTTATTCCATATCCTAGAGACGTTTCATTACTTGTCTTTGTTTCAGTTGCAGATGGTTCAAATACTGTTGAGTAATTTAATTTTCGGTAAAAATATCCCACATGGAACAATACATAATGACTAAACCATTTTTCATCACCTGTTGGATAAAATTTGTAATTAAGTTCTCCACCGATCACTTTTTGATATGCTCCAACTGCGAAAGAACCAAGTCCAAACCTTGGCCCTAATTCAAACTGGTGCTTTTTATAGTTTAGTGTAAACAAAACTGAAGCAGGTAAACCATCAGGTGATACGGATAAATTAAGGGAAAAACCATAATGAAACTTTTCAGTTTTTTCTTTTTCTCCACCTTTATTAATAGAATCTATAAGTGTATTATAATCGGAAGAGTAAAATAAATTATTATTCGGGTTTTGGTCCGAAAAATCATTTTGAGCACCTGCAAAAAACGATAATGAGCAAAGCAAAAGTGTGATTTGTTTTTTCATAGTAGGCTTGGGAAATGTCATCTCAGTGCATAGTTATTTAATATGCAAGTATAATCATTTTGAAGAGATTTGTTACAGATGTGAGAAAAATGGTTAGTTAATCCGTAATTATAGAGAAAATGCGCCAAGCGGCGCATTTTATCCATTTATTTCTTTTTCAATTGTTTCTTCAATCTCTCCATATGCTCCATTTCCATTTCCAGGTATTTGGCAGTATGTGAAACATCGGTGTATTTCTTGATGATTTCTTCCGGGGTCCCGGTGCAAACAATGTTTCCACCGCCTCTTCCGCCTTCCGGGCCTACATCAATAATGTGATCCGCTACTTTGACAATATCCAGGTTGTGTTCAATTACCAAAACGGTGTTCCCGTCATCTACCAAACGTTGCAGTACTTCGATCAGCATGCGGATGTCTTCAAAATGCAACCCGGTGCTTGGTTCGTCCAAAATATAGATCGTATTTCCGGTTCCGCGTTTGGTTAACTCACCGGCCAGTTTAATGCGCTGTGCTTCACCGCCACTTACGGTCGTAGAAGGCTGTCCCAGTTTGATATAACCCAAACCAACCGAGTTCAAAGTTTCCAATACGCGGTGAATTTTCGGGACATTTTCAAAGAATACGACCGCATCTTCGATGGTCATTTCCAGTACATCATTGATCGATTTTCCTTTGTAACGAACCTCAAGCGTTTCCCGGTTGTAACGTTTTCCGTTGCAGGTTTCGCATTCTACGTAAACATCCGGCAGGAAGTTCATCTCAATCACTTTCAAACCACCGCCACCACAGGTGTCGCATCGTCCGCCGGCTACATTGAATGAGAACCTTCCGGCTTTGTAACCACGGATTTGTGCTTCGGGAAGTGCTGCGAATAAAGAACGGATCTCTGTAAACACATTGGTGTACGTTGCCGGATTACTTCGCGGAGTTCTCCCGATTGGGCTCTGATCAATTTCAATCACTTTATCGAGGAATTCCAGGCCTTCAATTTTCTTGTAAGGCATTGGTTTCTTCACTCCGTTGTAGATATGTGCGTTCAGGATCGGATAGAGCGTGTGATTGATCAGGGTGGATTTCCCGCTTCCTGAAACACCGGTTACACAAGTCAATGTTCCTAATGGAATGGTCAGATCAACATCCTGGAGGTTGTTCCCGGATGCTCCTTTCAAAACCAACTTTTTGCCATTTCCTTTCCGGCGTTTTTTCGGAATTTCAATTTCCAGTTCACCGTTCAAATACTTGGTGGTAATGGAATCGGTTGAGACCAATTTATTAAACGGAGCTGCATTGACAATTTCTCCGCCGTGAACACCTGCTCCCGGACCGATATCCACTACAAAATCCGCAGCTTCCATCATTTCTCGATCATGTTCTACCACAATCACTGAATTTCCCCCGTCTCTCAAGCGTTTCAGGGAATTGATCAAGCGGGTATTGTCCCGTTGGTGCAATCCGATGCTCGGCTCGTCCAGGATGTACAATACGTTCATCAATTCAGATCCGATTTGAGTTGCCAAACGGATCCGTTGTGCTTCACCACCCGACAAACTTCTGGCAGAACGGTGCAAGGTCAAATATTCCAATCCAACTTCCAGGATGAAACGCACACGTGCACGGATTTCTTTCAGGATCTCCGTTCCGATAACCTGTTGTTCGTTATTTAATGAATCTTCAATATTTTCCAGCCAGGTTGCCAATTCCTGGATATCCAATGTGGCAACTTCTCCCAATGTTTTTTCATTCACTTTGAAATGAAGTGCTTCTTTTTTCAAGCGTGCACCGTGACATTCGGGACATGTAATTTTATTCATGAAACTTTGTGCCCAGCGCTGAATTCCGGCGGTACTTTCTTCCGCATGCCGTGCCATGAAGTTTCCAAGTCCTTCAAATTGGATGGCGGTTTCCTTCCCACTTTGTTCCAAACCTTCATTTCCGTTCAGGATCACGTGGATCAGGTCGTCTGGAAGATCTTCAATCGGTGTATTGATGGTATAACCTTCCTGTTGCAGGAAAGCTTCAATGCGATCAAAGAACCAGTTGCGTTTGTATTCTCCGATCGGGGCCAAACCTCCTTTTTTGATGCTTAATTTCGGATTGGGAATAACTTTTTCCTTGTCGATCTCAGAAATTTCACCCAATCCCACACAGGTAGGACAAGCTCCATAGGGTGAATTAAAAGAGAATAAATTCGGTTCCGGTTCCGGGTAAGAAATTCCGGTGCTAGGACACATTAACAAGCGGGAAAAGTGACGCACCTGGTTCGTTTCGAAATCCTGGATCATCATACTTTTACCGCCATGTTTCATAGCCGTGGTGATCGCATCGTACAAACGTTTGCGGTCATCGGCCTTTACCTGGATCCGGTCGATCACGATCTCAATATCGTGGATTTTATAGCGGTCCAAACGCATACCTTTGGTAATTTCCAGGATTTCTCCGTCAATCCGTACTTTGGAATAACCCATTTTCCCGATTTGTTCGAATAATTCCCGGTAATGACCTTTTCTTCCTTTGATCTTGGGAGCAAGGATCAATACCTTCTTCCCGTCAAATTGTTCAATGATCAGATCCGTAATCTGCTCATCGGAATATTTGACCATTTGTTCTCCTGTTTCGTAGGAATAAGCTGTACCGATCCGTGCATAAAGCAGACGCATGAAATCGTAGATTTCTGTAATCGTCCCGACAGTTGATCGCGGACTTCGTGAAACCGTTTTTTGTTCGATCGAAATAACGGGGCTTAGTCCATTGATCTTGTCCACGTCCGGGCGTTCCATTCCACCTAAAAACTGTCTGGCGTAAGATGAAAAAGTTTCAATGTATCTTCGCTGGCCTTCGGCGAAAATGGTGTCAAATGCAAGAGAGGATTTCCCGCTTCCGCTTAAACCTGTAAAAACAACAAGTTTGTCTCTGGGAATTTCTAAATGAATGTCCTTTAAATTGTGTTCTCTGGCTCCGTAAACTTCAATTGTTTTTGTTTGTTCGTCAAGACTCATGTCAAAAATTGTACTCTAAAATGTTATTTGTATGCGTTATAAGGTTTCAGATTTTCGGAAGCTGCCGGTAAGAGGAGTGTAAATTTTCTACCTCCTTTTACGGTCAATTTGGTTGTTTTCAACCAGGGATTTAATTTACGAAGAATTTTAATATTAAAGCCCTGATCGTTTGCCCAAAGTGCCAAATTCGGGATTGTTTCCTCGACAATCACTTTCTGGATATGAAAAGGCTCATACAATTCCATTTTATCCGGGTAGAAACCGTAAGCTTCCGGGTTTTCGTAAATCAGTTTGGTAGCCAAAAGCCGGAAAACATACCTTCCGGTCTCGCTGTTCTGGTAAGTGTCAAAATAGTGCTCTGTTTTTTGCCATTCCATGTCTTCAATCACACCACCAACTCCACGATTGTAAGATGCTGTGGTCATAACCCAATCATTTAGTACGCGGTGCGCATCTTTTAAATAACGACAAGCAGCGTGGGTACTTTTTTCAATATTCAAACGCTCGTCAATTTCAGCATTCATTTCCAGTTCATACAATTTTGCCGTGGCAGGCATAAATTGCCAGAAACCTTGTGCACCAACCGGTGAAACTGCCTGTTGCAGGTTACTTTCAATGATCGCTAAATATTTAAAGTCATTGGGGACACCTTCTTCTTTTAGGATCCGTTCAATTTCCGGAAAATAACGGTGTGCTCTTTTGATAGCCCCGATCCACGCACTTTGATAATAGGCTGTCATGAGTACTTCCCGGTCCAGGCGTTCGCGCAAGTCTTCATCCTGGAGATTGATTGTTGTTCCTGCAAATTCCATACTTTGAGGAAGAGCCGGGAAAACAACGGCAGATTCAGCAAGCGTTTTCTGGTGTTTAGCCTCTTTTTTTTGCTCTTTGGCAGCTTCATTCTGACAGGAAGCCAATAGAACCAAGGATGAGAAAAGGAAAATGTGTTTCATGTAATGCGATTAAAGCAGTACAAAATTACATAATCTCACGGGAGTTTGGGATTCAGAATCAGGATTATCCGGTCAAATTTACAGACTCCGAAAGAATCCCTCTGTTTTCACAACTAACCACTTAGGAACAATGCTTACGTTGAAGCTCCAGCGAAGGCGCATAGGTCACAGAGAGGGTTTACCACGAAGGACACAAGGCACACGAGGATTTATTCAGTGATCAGAAGGAACCAAATGAGTTATTTCTTGTGAATAAGTGTGTTGCGGTATAAAACAAAAAACACTGCAAAAAAGTAGGCTGTGAGGAAGAATGCCATCCATGGGTTCCCCATTTTAGCAAATACTACAGCAAGAATTGTGATCAAAGTTGCCATCAGGCCGATACCCAGGAAAACGATCCAGACCTGCCGGTCATTCAGCCCTGAATACACCAAATGATGGGTCGTATGATCTTTTCCACCGACCATCGGAGATTTTCCTTTTCGCAAGCGGTTGATCACAACGGTCAGTGTGTCTGAAATTGCCGGTGTAAAAGCGATCAATGTAATCGCACCTCCCGTCAAAGGGTTCAGATGCGTCGTATTCCCGATATTCCACAATTCATGAATCGAAAAGAATGCAACGAACAAACCGATGAACTGACTTCCGGCATCACCCATGAATAATTTGGAAGGATGAATATTGTAGCCAAGGAAACCAATCGTTGCCCCGATTTGAATCAGCATTGTGAGCGTCCAGATGTTCATGTTCCAATCGAACAGGATAACGTTGCTTGCCAAACAGGAAGTCAGCATGAAAAGTGCGGTGGTTCCTGTAATTCCATCCATATTATCAAGCATGTTCAGGGAATTCATCATCGCAACCACCCAAATTACTGTAATGCTTCCATTGACCCAATTAATTCCGGTCAGCTCGATGACATTGTGTGTATAGACAAAGATAAGTCCGCAAAGGATCTGTACGAATAATTTGATGAAAGGCCTGGTATTGTATGCATCATCTGCCAGTCCCATAATAAAGGAAATGGTCCCGGCGGTCATTAAACCCACAAATTGCCGGTTTTGGAAAATGTTTTCATTGCTGAAAATGATGGAGTAGGCCACTGTTCCAAAAAAGAATGCGACAAAAAAACCAATTCCCCCCAAAGAAGGTTTCGATTCATTTGCCCATCTGATGGTTACATCATTTTTGTTGCGAATTCCCAGGCTTTGGGAAAAGCGTAAAAGGATTCCGTTAGAGACATAACTCATGATAATCCCCATAATCAGGAATCCAATACAAGCCAATGTTATTTCGTACGTCATCTTTATTCAAATGGAGTATTAAAATTTGCCAGGAGAACTCCGGATTTATCTTTTGCAGATAAGATCGGGTTTTGTTCTTCCCACTGGATGTTTAACGCCGGATCGTTCCAAAGGATGCTTCCTTCACTCGCCGGGTTATACCAATTGGTACATTTGTATTGAAAAATAGTATGGTCTTCCAGGGTCACGAAACCATGTGCAAAACCTTCGGGAATGTAGGCCTGGGTTTTGTTTTTTTCACTTAAAATGAACGAAACGTGCTGCCCGTAAGTGGGAGAGCTTTTGCGAATATCCAAAGCAACATCCAGCACACTGCCTTTTATAACACGCACCAATTTTCCTTGAGCATGTGGCGGAGCCTGGAAGTGCAGTCCACGTAATACTCCTTTGGAGGATAAGGATTCATTATCCTGAACGAACGAAATTTCCGAACCGATAAAGTCATTGAATTTTTGCTGATGAAAAGACTCAAAAAAATATCCTCTGTCATCACCAAAAATGGTGGGTTGCATCAATATTACATCAGCTATTGCTGTACGTTTAAATTCCATTTATTTCTTCGGTTTTTATTCTTTTATTCCTTCAGTTCATCTCTCCGTCATTTGACGGGCAGAGCTTCAGTCTTTCTGCCGCGGCGGACTATCGCTGATTCTTCTTCTTCTTTTTATCCTCTTCATCATAATAGCCATATCCATAGCCATAACCGTAGCCATATCCATAACCATATTTCCCCTTGAACGCTTTTGTACCGTTCAGAATCACATTCAGATGTGTAATCTGGTTCATTTCAAACAGTTCCCGTACTCTTCCTGCAAAAATCCGTTTGGAATAATGTGCTTTGAAGATGTAGATAGGAACGTCCGCTTTCGCTAAGATCTGTACACCGTCAGTAACCAAACCGACCGGTGGATTATCAATGATCACCACATCGTATTTTGATTTCAGGCTTTCCAGGATCTCAAAAAACGAATCACTCAGGATCAATTCCGAAGGATTCGGAGGGATTGGTCCGGCACTGATGAAATCCAGGTTTTCAATTTCCGAGTGGCGGATACATTCTTCGAGGGTCGCCTGTTTAATGATCAGGTTACTGATTCCCTTATCGTTCGGAACGTTTAATCCAAGGTGAACTTTCGGTTTTCGTAAATCCAGGTCGATAACAATGGTTTTCTTCCCGGAAAGCGCAATTATTCCAGCCAGGTTCAATGCAACAAAGGTTTTTCCTTCACCTGAAATAGATGAGGAAATAGCAATTACCCGCGCATTGGCATTGACGAAACTGAGGTTTGTCCGGATATTACGCATGGATTCCGCCAAAATCGATTTCGGATTTGTATGGATCATCAACTGACTGAATTCAGCACTTTCCTTCAATTGCGGAATATTGCCTAAGATCGTTACCCTGTCAGGCAATAAGTGTTTCAGATCCTCAATCGTATTGATCTCATTGAAGGTGATGTACTTGAGGAACAACAGGGCAAAACCAAAAATGAATCCGACGAAGACGAAACCGGCATAAACCAGTTTTCGATTTGGACTGACAGGCTCCATATTTAAAGATGCTTCGTTCAGGACCCGGTTATTGGAAGTATACCCGGCATTGGAAATAGAATACATGACCTTTTTTTCCGTCAGAAGTGTGTAATATTTTTCGTTCAGGTCTTGCATAGACTTTAAACGGTTGTACTCCATTTTCTTTTGCGGAATTTTCAGGTATTCACCTTCGATTTCCCCGATTTTTCCATTGATTGAGTTGATCTGTGATCTGATCCGTTCCTGGATCACTTCCACACTTCGCCGGATGGATTGAATTTTCGACTGAATACGGGAATTCAGGTTTTTCAGCTCTGAATTGTTTTCCGAAACATTTGTCAAAAGTTCTTCTTTTCGTTCCAATAGGGTGTTCAGGTCGGTAATTTGTTTCGTCAGCGAAACTTCGAAACTTTTTCCCAGCATTTCAGGAATAAGGCGGTAAATGTCCAGGCGGTTCGGTTCGGTTTTCAGTCTTGAATTGACCAATTTCAAAGTTGCCCATTCATTTTCCAGTTCGAAAAGCATATCCTGGAACTTATCCATATTTTCAGCCAGGGAGCCACCGGCGTTTTCCGGATCCGTCAAATGTGTTTTACGCTGAAAATCCGTCAGGCTATCCTTGGAATCTTTCAATTCCTCTGAAATGGAGTCCAATTGCAACTGGATAAAAGAAAGGATGTTATCAGCACTCTTTCGCTTCATTTCTTCATCGTAATTGAAGAAAGTTGTCGCTACCGATTGGATAATATCTTTGCATAGCTCCGGATTATTCCCGTTGTATCGAAGCTCGATCGTTTTCGCATTGACGTCTACAGGGTTTACTTCCAGGTTGGTGATCAACCGCGAAGCCAGTGTTTTTTGATTGTTAAAAGTAAAATAGAGCCGGTTTGATTCATCGTTCTGTTTAAAATGGTCCCAGTTATCTACCTTGAATGCAATATCAAAATGCTTGGTATGAATGGTTTTATTGACATCGGAAACTTTGGAATAGGTTTTTCCGTTCGTGGTATACGAGAGTTTGACCCGGTGATTATCGATCGTTTCCACATCAACCGGTACATCACATAAACTACTGTCCCGAAGAGCATAAGGAATAATGGTGAATGTACTCTGATGGTATTTTTCTTCGGTCAATATTTTCCCCTCCGCAAAGATTGAAACATTCATGTTCATTTTCGAAATGGCCATTTCAAACAACAATTGCGATCGGAGCAGTTCTATTTCGGACGAAATGTCGTCGACTTTATTGATATTTTCGAGTTCCAACAGTTCCTTTCCCTGATCCTTTTCAACCAACTGGATAATCATTGTCGAATCATAAACCGGTTTGGTGTACCTCAGGTAGAAAAAAGCGATACCCAGGAAAAACAGGATCAATAGCATAACCCACCACCAATAGCGGCGCAGAATTACATTCACAATAATCGGATTGTAATCTTTGTTTATAAATATGGATGAGTTTGGACTATTCACGTTATTTCAATGTTGAGAATACGGTAACTATTATAAGCGCGCTGGAAACGAGTGAAACGATCGGAGCTACTATTTTTAACGTTTCCTGCCCCACTTGTTCTTTCGGTTCAATATAAATATAATCATTGGCCTGGACGATCATGTCCGCATATTGAAGATTTTCTATTTTTGACAGATCGACCACGTACATGGTGCGTACATTATTGACAACCCGCATAATCTTGACTTTACTGGCTTTCCCGCGCTCGGCAATTCCACCCGCAAGAGCAATAGCTTCCATCAGGGTCGTGTTGTTGTTTTGTAAAGGGATCACTTTTGCAGCACTTCCGTTCCCCGGAAATACAATTACCCGCTGATTGGTTAGTTTTACCTGTACAAAAGGTTTGTTATAACCGTTTTTCTGCTCGAACAATCTTGCCAGTGTATCTTCACATTCCTTTACGGTAAACCCTGCAACCAGGGTAGATCCAAGGATCGGTAAATCAGCTCTCCCGTCAGGTCTTACTACATATTCGATTTCTGCTTTTGCGACAGCATCCTTGTTCATTCCTGCCATTTCGTTCACAATGCGCTCTCCTTCATTGGTATAGAGCATGAAGGTGAATTTATCGTCCCTTGAAATTTTATATTCCGCGGAAGGTTTCAACGGGATACTGTCTTTTACTTCGTGCACTCCTTTGGGTGTCCGGAACATGAGATTGCTGTTGATCCCACACGATTGTATGAGGAACAAACCAACCAATAAGGAAAATAATACTCCTTTATTTTGCATTTTTTCTAGTCTTTTCAATTAGTTCAGCGTAATAATCTTCCATGTTTTTTACCAAAGTAGTGTAATGGAATTTATCTCTTACGAAGTTCCAGCCATTTTGTGACATTTTCTGACGAATTTCTTTGTCTTCTATCAGTAATCGTAATTTTTCACTGAAAGATACCGGGTCTTTTTTTGGAACAACAAAGCCGGTTTTACCGTCATCCAAAATATCTTTAACACCTCCCACATCTGTTGAAATTACAGGAATTCCACTTGCCTGGGCCTCAATTAAGCTAACCGGCGTCCCTTCATTGTCGGAACTCAAACAAATGATGTCCATCCCGGCATTAAAGGTTGCAATATCTTTTATCCAACTTGTTAGTTCGATCGAGACCCCGTATTTGCTTTCCAATTCTTTCGTCCGCTGTTCGATATAGGTTTTTTCCTGTCCGTCGCCCACAATAAAAAAACGTGCCTTGACTCCTTTTTCAGCAAGGATTTGAATGACATCCAGGAATAAACGGTGATTTTTGATGGGAGCCAGCCTTCCCACAATTGCAACGGCTACTTCATCGTCATTCAGATTCCATCTCTCTCTCGTTTCTTTCCTTTTTTCAGCCAGGTTTTCCTGGAACTTAAGCAAGTCAAAGCCAAGTGGTATGACTTTTATCTTATCCGCATTGCAAATGCCATGGATAACGCTCAGTTCTTCTTTCTGCAGGGGACTGATTGCAATAATACCGGTGGAAAATTTTGCCAGTCTGCGCTCAATAGTTTTGTAAATCAGTGTTTTCGCCTTTCCAAAGTATGAATGGAATACATGTCCGTGAAAGGTATGTACAATGATGGGAACATTACATGCTTTTGCGGCTTTTCTGCCAAGAGCTCCTGCTTTTGCAGCGTGCGTGTGAACAATATCGGGTTGAAATTCGGTGATAATCTGTTTGATTTTCCGGTATGCTTCCCGATCTGAACGGAAATTGGGAATCCGTTTCATTTCCGGGATCAATAAAGGTTTTACTCCATAATCTTCCAAAATATGCAGGGAATCCGATTCGTCTTTCTCAGGTAAACCACCAACCAATAGCGTCTCATAATCTTCCGAGATGAATTTCGTTAAGAAAGTAGCATTGTAGGTTGGTCCTCCAATATTGAATCGATTAATGATTCTCAGCACTTTTGGCATTAATGATCAAAGTTTAAATGTTGAGACTTCGACTCCGCTCAGTCTCCTTTATAATATTGTATTCCGAGGGTCACTGAGCGGAGTCGAAGTGCCTCTCGGAATTAGTTCAAAATTACACATAATCTAACTAAAAGTTTTGTAAAATGATAATTGGAACCGGTTAAATGGAAACTTTCCTGATTGAACTGTTCAAAAGTTTTTAAGTGGCAGAAATTTTGCAAGGGGAGAAAACAGAACTTTATACAATGATTCATTTCAAATTGATGAGACGCATTTTTTCGATCGGATTCCTTATTCTTTTTGCCGGGCATGTTAGTTTTTCGCAGAATTCGATCCAAACAGCGATTGATGCCTTTTCTTCTAATGCTTATTTTGCGAATGCGTCCATTAGTTTCATGGCAATGGATTGTTCTACGGGGCAAATCCTGGCACAAAAAAATCCGTCGTTGGCACTTCCTCCGGCTTCTACAACCAAACTGTTTGCAACAGCAACAGCGTTTCAATTGTTGGGAAAGAATTATGCTCCTCAAACACGGATTTACCTGGACGGAGAGTTGTCTAAGGAGGGTACTCTCAATGGAAATTTATGGATCAGGGGAGGTGGAGATGTTGCCCTTGGCAGCCGTTATTACAATGGTGAAGGAAGGGAAGATGAATTCATGGAAAAATGGGTTGATACGCTTGTGAAATTGGGAATTAAAAAGATTAACGGAGCAATTGTAGCAGATGCTTCGGAATTTGGATACGAAGGCGCACCTGACGGGTGGAACTGGGGTGATATGGGAAATTACTACGGTGCCGGTGCTTCCGGACTTCCGATCTATGATAATATGTTGCGCTACCATTTTCAAGTGGGAGCGAAAAACGGGATGAAAACGACTTTTCTTGGTACAACACCTGTTGTGGAAGGATTGAAATATGCCAATTACATTCAGACAGGTGGTTCCGGGGACAACTCGTATATCTATGGAGCTCCTTACTCGATGGACCGTTTCGGAACAGGGACCTTGGGTGCCGGTCTTGGAAAGTTTACCGTAAAAGGAAGTTTGCCGGATCCTGAATTGACATTTTCCCAGGAATTCACCCGTGTTCTGAAAGCAAAAGGTATTGAAGTAAAAGAACCGGCGCTGGCCGCGCGAAATTTAAGTGTTGTTTCGGCAACGACCCGTTATGCAGCTATGAAATTATTCTTCACCTACAAAGGAAAGACCTTGAATTCGATTGCCTGGTGGACGAATATGAAATCGGTGAACCTGTTTGCTGAAGAAGTTTTGTGCTGGATCGGATATGGGACTTCCGGAAACGGCTCCATTGACAACAGCATCGCTCGAATGATGAATTATTGGTCCGGGAAGATCAATACGATCGGGCTTTACATCACGGATGGTTCCGGATTGTCCAGGAGCAATGCCATTTCGGCAAACCATTTTTGTGAAATGCTGAAATACATGTCGACAGCCAAAGAATTTGACGCCTTTTATGCGACCTTGCCTGTAGCCGGAGTTTCCGGAACACTTTCTTCTGTTTGCAAGAACCAGCCGGGAGAAGGAAAGATCCATGCAAAAAGCGGAACAATGAAGCGGATTAAAGCATATTCCGGTTATGCGGAGACCCAATCGGGAAAAAAAGTATGTTTTTCGTTGATCATCAATAACTTCAATTGTTCTTCCGAATATACGGTAGAGCAGATGGAGAAGGTGTTTAATGCGATGGTGCTTTCGGAATAATACTAAATCCGCTATCCTCCCCCTTTGTCCCCCTCCAAAGGGGGAACCAGAAATCACACTCTTAAGTGTAAATTGGGCTTCGAAAAGAAATATATAAATCAGATCAGAAACCGTTCCTTTGTTTGGGAAATTGTAATCTCCCCCTTTGGAGGGGGATTAAGGGGGAGGACAATTCTCGGATTAACCTTTCCCAATTCACCGCTTTTATTAATTTTGTAGGAATAGAATGATTATTAATAATCTCCATAGATTAAGCACGTGAAAAAAATTCAAATGGTTGACCTGGCTACTCAATACCAGGCAATAAAATCAGATATAGACTCAGCAATTCAGGAAGTTTTAGATTCGTCCATATATATTGGCGGACCGGTTGTACAACGTTTTCAAAAATCCTTGGAATCGTATCTGAATGTGAAACACGTAATCCCATGCGCAAATGGTACGGATGCTTTGCAAATTGCTATGATGGCTTTGGGATTGAAACCAGGGGATGAGGTAATCACGCCTTCATTCACCTACATTGCAACAACGGAAGTGATTGCTTTATTGGGGCTTACTCCGGTATTTGTAGATGTAGACCACCAAACGTTTTGTATAGACCCTGCAAAAATTGAAGCAGCAATTACCCCAAAAACGAAAGCCATTGTTCCGGTACATTTGTACGGACAGGCGTGTGATATGGATGCAATTATGGAGATCGCACAAAAACACAACTTGTTCGTGATCGAAGACAATGCACAAGGAATTGGATCGGATTACTATTCTAAAAACGGCCAGACAAGAAAATTGGGTACGATCGGAGATATCGGATGCACCAGCTTTTTTCCGTCTAAAAACTTAGGTTGCTACGGAGATGGCGGTGCCATGTTTACCAATAATGATGAATTGGCAGAACAATTGAGAATGGTCGCAAATCATGGTCAAAAAGTAAAGTACCAGCACGATGTGGTAGGATGTAATTCCAGGCTGGATGCCATGCAGGCCGCAATTTTAAATGTAAAACTTTCGAAACTCGATGAATACATTGCTGCGCGAATCAAAGTGGCCGATTTTTATGACCGCGTTCTCGGAGCATCCGAAAAAATTGAAACACCATACAGAGATGGGAAATCCAAACACGTATTCCATCAATATACCGTTCAGCTGAAAGGAGTTGACCGGGATGGATTACAGGCGTATCTTGCTTCAAAAGAGATCCCATCGATGATTTATTATCCTATTCCGGCACACAAACAAGGAATGTTCAAATCATTCAACCTGGGGAACCTGGATCTTCCTGTCACGGAAGAATTAACGAAATGCGTGATTTCCTTCCCAATTCATACAGAAATGACTGAAGAGCAGCAACTGTTCATTTGTTCTGAAATCCTCCATTTCGTAAACGCTGACTAATCATGAAAAAAATTGCAGTTATCGGGACCGGGTACGTCGGTTTAGTAACCGGGACTTGTTTTGCTGAAACGGGAAACCAGGTAATCTGCGTGGATATTGATGCGAAGAAAGTAGAACGTATGCGAAATGGAGAGGTTCCGATTTATGAACCGCATTTGGACGTGCTTTTTGAGCGGAATATAAAAGCGAATCGTTTATCATTTACCACTAACCTGGAAGAAGGAATTAAAGATGCCGAAATCATATTTTTGGCCTTGCCTACTCCTCCGGGAGAAGATGGTTCGGCTGATCTGAGATACATTTTGGGGGTAGCAGATGAGTTGGGAAAATTATTGAAAGATTACAAAGTCATTGTAGATAAAAGTACGGTTCCGGTAGGAACTGCAGAGAAAGTACATGCGGCTATTGCAAAGCATGCAACCGTTCCTTTTGATGTGGTTTCAAATCCTGAATTCCTGAGAGAAGGTTATGCCGTAGACGATTTCATGAAACCCGACCGGGTGGTTTTGGGGACTTCCTCTGAACGTGTTGAAGAGATTATGGAGCAATTGTACAAACCATTCGTTCGCCAGGGAAATCCCATCATTTTTATGGATGAAAAATCTGCAGAGCTGACAAAGTATGCAGCGAACGCATTTTTAGCGACCAAGATTACCTTCATGAATGAAATCGCCAATTTTTGCGAATTGGTAGGCGCGGATGTAGATAAAGTACGTATTGGAATTGGTTCCGATGAACGTATCGGTAAACGCTTTTTATTCCCGGGAATCGGTTACGGAGGTTCCTGCTTCCCGAAAGATGTTCAGGCTTTGGTGAATTCCGGGCTTGAAAACAATTATTCATTCGAGATCATTAAAGCAGTAATGGAAGTGAACGAATCCCAGAAGACCATTCTTTTCCCGAAAATGAAGAATTTTTTCAGAGGAGATCTTTCAGGAAAGAAGATTGCTTTATGGGGTCTTGCTTTCAAACCGGACACGGACGATATTCGTGAGGCACCGGCTTTGTATATGATCGATGAACTGACGAAGGCAGGGGCAAAAGTAACTGCATACGATCCGGAAGCAATGGAAAATGTGAAAGGAGTAGTTGGAGATCAAATCGCTTTTGCTGAGAACGAATACGAAGCATTGAAGGATGCAGATGCCTTACTGATCTGTACCGAATGGGGTGTTTTCAGAAACCCTGATTTTGATAAAATGAAGTCCCTGATGAAAGATTCCGTTATCTTCGATGGAAGAAACCTGTTCGAGATTTCCGAAATGAATAAAAATGGATTCTATTATAGTTCAATAGGCAGGTCCGTAGTATCGAAATAAACAATGAATACAGGTAGAAAACGCATATTGATTACCGGTGCTGCCGGATTTTTAGGCTCACATTTATGTGATCGTTTTGTTAAAGATGACTACCATGTCATTGCAATGGACAATCTCATTACGGGTCGTTTAAAGAATATCGAGCACTTATTTCAATTGGAGAACTTTGAGTTCTATAATCACGATGTGTGTAAGTTCATTCATATTCCGGGAAAACTGGATTATATTCTTCATTTCGCATCGCCCGCAAGCCCGATCGATTACCTGAAAATCCCGATCCAGACTTTGAAAGTGGGATCTTTGGGAATTCACAATTGTTTGGGATTGGCACGGGTAAAACATGCGCGTGTATTGATCGCAAGTACCTCTGAAATTTATGGTGACCCGACAGTGCACCCGCAAACGGAAGACTATTGGGGAAATGTGAACCCGGTAGGTCCGAGAGGAGTATACGATGAAGCGAAGCGTTTCCAGGAAGCAATTACAATGGCTTATCACACGTTTCATGGGGTTGAAACGCGCATTGTGCGTATTTTCAATACCTATGGACCACGCATGCGTTTGAATGACGGGCGCGTACTTCCTGCGTTTATCGGACAGGCACTGCGGGGTGAAGACCTGACGGTTTTCGGAGACGGATCACAAACACGTTCTTTTTGTTATGTAGATGATTTGGTAGAAGGAATTGTTCGTTTGTTGCATAGTGATTGTTCGGATCCGGTGAACATCGGGAACCCGGATGAAATTACGATCAGCCAGTTCGCGGAAGAGATCATTAAGTTGACCGGAACTACACAAAAAGTAATCTACAAGGATTTACCTGTTGATGACCCGAAACAGCGTCAGCCGGATATTACCAAAGCCAAAAAGTTATTGGGTTGGGAACCGAAGATCGACCGGGCAGAAGGCTTGAAACGGACGTATGCCTATTTTAAGAGTTTGACCAAAGAAGAATTGTATCAATCGGATCACATTGATTTTGAGAAGTACATTGTAAGATAGTTAGTAATTGAGAATTGAAAATTGACAACGGAAAAGGTGACTGAATGCTTACGCAGGAGCTACAGCATAGGCGCAGTGGAGTCGAAGTTACCTTTTCAAGAACCTTCTTAATTTTAAATTCTCCATTTTCAATTTAAAAGAATGAGTTATTTTGCCCACGAAACAGCAGTTGTAGATCCCGGTTGCACGATCGGTGAAGGGACGAAGATCTGGCACTTTTCGCACATCATGCCGAATTGTGTGATCGGTGAAAAATGCAATATTGGTCAGAACGTAGTGGTTTCGCCGGAAGTGATCCTGGGAAACAATGTGAAGATCCAGAATAATGTGTCAATTTACACCGGTGTGATTTGTGAAGACGATGTGTTCCTGGGACCTTCGATGGTTTTCACGAATGTGATGAACCCGCGTTCTGCTGTAAACCGAAGAGATCAATATTCCAAAACAGTTGTACGTAAAGGAGCTTCCATCGGGGCAAATGCAACAATTGTTTGCGGAAACGATATCGGTGAATACGCATTCATTGGTGCGGGATCTGTGGTTACAAAAGAAGTTCCGGCGTATGCACTGGTTGTAGGGAATCCGGCGCGCCAAATCGGCTGGATGAGCGCTTTCGGGCATCGTTTGACGTTTGATGAGCATGGATTTGCAACTTGCCCGGAGAGTAATGAGCGTTATCAGTTGGTTGAGAACCGTGTTAAGGTAGCTTGAATTATTTCAGATGGAGTTTCAAGTATTCCCGTACTTCAGGGTGTTTAGAAGCCAAACTGGTGAGTGTGCTTTCGTGAGGTAGGGATACGTCTGTTTTTGCACCTTTTTCGATTAACAATTTCACCAGGTCTATTTTTCCTCGCAGGACTGCAATTGCCAATGGTGTATAACCGAATTTTTCCTGGGTGTTGATATCTGCTCCGGCATTGATCAGCAAGGTAATTGCTTCTATATTTTCAGATTCTACTGCAAGATATAGCGGAGATTTTCCCTGGTCGTTTTTCGCTTCGATATCACCCTTTTTCTCATCCAGGCATTTCGCCAGTAGAATGTTATCTCCCTTATTGACCAAAGCCCTGTAATTGATTTCTTCATGCTCTTTGTTTTCCAGTTTTAAGTATTTGAAAGCCATAGCTGGGCTATTTAACGGGGAAATACCATTTTCATTTTCAAGGAAAGGATCTCCACCGAATTTTACAATCAGTTTTCCGATTTCTTCTTTGTTTCCGGCCCGGAAAATAGGAGTGTTCCCCCATTGATCTCTTGAGTTGGGATTAGCACCATGTTCCAGGAGAAGTCTTACGATATTCAGATGCCCTTCTGCCGCTGCAAAATGCAAGGCTGTAAATCCGCCGTCCGATGATTTTAGTTCAGGGTCTGCCTGGTTACTCAATAGAAGTTTTACGATGGATTCATTTCCGTTGATGCAAGCCCCATGAAGCGGAGAATAGCCTTTCCCACCTAAAAAATTAATTGATGTGCCCTGCTTTAACAATTCCGATAAAGACTCAGGATTATTGTTTATTATGGCATGAAGAAGTTCGTTTTCCATAGTTGATTGATTATTCTTCAAAGATATTCATTGTATTTTTAAATCCGTTTAAAGTCATGTAATAGTATAAATCGAAAACCTTCCTGACACCATTACTTAACCCAAATTTTAATTACTTTTGCTCCCTCAAACAAGAATATGATACCAGAAAACCAAAAAGTAAAGTTTGCCGTTCTTGGAGCCGGACACATCGGGAAGAGACATGCTGAAATGGTTCGCAGGGACCCGGAAGCAAAGTTGGTCGCTATGATCGATGTACGTTCCATAGAAGCATGTGCAGCGGAAGATTTCAATGTTCCATTCTTCAGTACATTGGAAGAATTACTGGCTTCAGGTATCGAATTCGATGTTTTGAATGTATGTACTCCGAACGGATTGCATGCTGAACAGGCATTGGCTGGTTTGGAAAATAAAAAACACGTAGTGGTTGAAAAACCGATGGGATTAACCAAAGATCAGTGTGAAAAAGTGATCTTCAAATCACTGCAGCAATCCAGACAAGTATTCTGTGTGATGCAAAACCGTTATTCCCCTCCAAGTGAATGGATCAAGGATCTGATAGAGAATAAAGTCCTTGGCGATATTTTCATGGTTCAGTTGAATTGTTACTGGAACCGGGATGAACGCTATTACAAAGCGGGAGGCTGGAAAGGAACAAAAGATCTGGACGGCGGTACGCTGTTTACCCAATTTTCTCACTTCATTGATATCATGTACTGGTTGTTCGGAGATATCGATAATATCCAGGGGAAATTTGCGGATTTTACACACAAAGATTCCACTGATTTTGAAGATTCCGGTTTTGTAAGCTTCGATTTTATCAATGGCGGAATGGGTTGTATCAATTACTCGACTGCTGTTGCTGACCGCAACCTGGAAAGTTCTATGACCATTGTCGGAAAGAACGGAAGTGTGAAAATCGGCGGGCAGTATATGAATGAAGTAGAGGTGTGCAATATTCCGGGTTACGAAATGCCGGAACTCGCACCTACAAATCCGGGAAATGATTATGGAGCTTACAAAGGTTCAGCCGCAAATCATCATTATGTGATCACAAACGTCATTGATACATTAAAAGGAAGAACTTCAGCTACGACCAATGCCCTGGAAGGATTGAAAGTAGTAGAAATTATTGAACGCATTTATAAAGTAAGAAATGAGCAGCTTAATTTACAGTAAATTAGTAGCCAAAGAAGCGAAACTTGCAGTGATTGGTTTGGGGTATGTTGGACTTCCGATTGCCCTGGAATTTGCAAGAAAGATCCGCGTTGTCGGATTTGATATCAACCAGGGACGTGTCGATATGATGCGCAATCACAAAGACCCGAGTAATGAACTTTCTTCTGAAGATTTTGAGGGTTGTGATATTCATTTTACAGCAGATATCAATGACCTGAAAGACGTTCAGTTTTTTATTGTTGCCGTTCCGACTCCGATAGACGATGCAAACCTTCCGGATCTGCGTCCGCTTTTGGGAGCTTCCAAAACAGTTGCACAAGTACTGAAAAAAGGAGATTACGTTGTTTTTGAATCAACAGTATATCCGGGCTGCACGGAGGAAGATTGTATCCCTGTACTGGAAGAAATTTCAGGACTGAAGTTCAAAGAAGATTTCAAAGTAGGGTATTCACCTGAGCGCATTAACCCGGGAGACAAAGAGCATACGCTTCAGAATGTGGTAAAAGTGGTTTCCGGATGTTGTGACGAGTCTTTGGAAGAGATCGCAAAAACCTACGAATCGGTTGTTGCAGCAGGGGTTCACCGTGCTGCTTCGATTAAAGTTGCAGAAGCTGCCAAGATCATTGAAAATACACAACGTGACGTAAATATTGCTTTGATCAACGAATTGTCGATCATTTTTAACCGCCTGGGAATTAATACCTACGACGTATTGAAAGCTGCCGGGACCAAATGGAATTTCCTGAACTTTTCCCCGGGATTGGTGGGTGGACATTGCATCGGTGTCGATCCGTATTATCTGACACACAAAGCGCAGCAGGCCGGTTATCACGCAAAAATTATTACCAGTGGTCGTTACGTGAATGATTCCATGGGCTTTTATATCGGAAAACAAACCGTTAAGAAAATCATTGCCCAGGGGAAACACATCCAGGATGCAAAAGTATTGGTAATGGGAGCAACCTTTAAAGAAGATGTTTCCGATATCCGTAATTCGAAAGTAATTGATGTGGTGAACGAATTGAAGTCGTTTCAGGTAAAAGTAGATTTGGTAGATCCGCATGCTTCTTCAGAAGAAATGGAGCATGAATACGGAGTAGGGTTGGTTGAAACCAGTAAGAATTACGATGCAATTATTGTGGCAGTAAACCATAAGGACTATAAAAACCTGGATGAGTCGTATTTTAAATCCCTGATGAAAGACAGCCAGGGAGTTTTCGTAGACATCAAAGGAATTTATAAAGGGAAGATCAAAGATCTGGAATACTGGAGCCTGTAGGAGGAGAGTTCACTAGTTGAAAAAGTTCAAAGCAGATTTACTTAAACACCTTTGAACCCTTTGAACTTTTTTCCACTTTCTTGAATGTCCGGCTCAATACTTTCGTCATGTCAGTTCGAGTGGCTCACGCGTCTTTCTCGATACTTTATCCGCTTTGGCGGATAAATCCCGATGGCTATCGGGACGAATTGACACGGTGAGGCGTATCGAGAACACATGACATTCATTTAAGCGGAAATTAATGAAAGCAGATTTCTTTTGTTAAAATTAAAACGGTTTGTCCGTTTTTTTTGTTTTGTCCCTATTTTGTCCCACAATACACACGCAACCTTCGCTTAACTTTGGGGTTTAGTATCCAAAGAAACTGCAATGAAACTTAATAATCAGTTAAAATTGATTCCTTACTTAGTTCTGAGTCAATTGTTTTTTTCCACAACCGGAAGATCTCAATGTAACTGGACTTCAATTTTTTATGATTCATATGAATATACTACGGTGATTCCGTATATTGTCCCCGGAACAACGTATCAGAATACACCGCAAACCTTTACGGGTTGCGTAAGAACTGGAAGCAGGGGATTATACCTGAATTTCGTAGATGGAGTGTCGGGATTGGTTTACTCGCAGCCGTTTGCCAATGTCTGCGTTGGTCAGAGCTACCGGTTTAGCTTTTCTACAAGGGATGCGTTTTCCAGTACAAATAACCTGACAATTAATGTAAAAGATGCTTCAGGGAATATCCTTGTAACCCAGAATGTCCTGAATACAAGTGTTTGGAATGACATTACCATGAACTCATTTATAGCTCCTACCACATCCATTACGTTTGAAATTGTTACCAATACACCCGGTGGAGCAGGGAATGATGCAGGTTTTGATGATCTGAGGCTTTCTCAATGTCAGCCGGTCCCTCAGGTATTTAATCACACGGCCTGTATCGGTTCAGCCGGAATTGATCTGTATTCGTTGTTTTCTGCTACTTTATCTCAAAACGGGATCTGGACAGGACCTTCTGCTTTGAGCAATGGGTATTTGGGAACGTACACACCCGGAACAAATACCAATGGATTGTATACCTATACGATTGACGGCGCGGCAGGATGTGCCGACTCAAGTGCACAAGTGACTGTTTCATATGTGAATACACCGGTTTTGAACCCGATTTCGAATGTGCAGGCTTGCCAGTCATATACTTTACCGGCAATTACAGGTTCAACCCTTGCAGGAAATGAAAAATACTATACCGGCCCCGGTGGAACAGGAACAGCATTGAATGCCGGTCAAACGATTACCACTTCCCAGACACTCTATGCATATGGGGGAATCACAGGTTGTTCCGATGAGGAAATGTTTACGGTTACAATCTCGCAGCCACCTTCAGCCGGATTTGATAATGGAGCGTACTATTGTGGTCCCGGTCCGGTGATTACTATGTCATCATTCTTATCTGCAGGATCTACGACGGGCGGTACCTGGGCAGAGACAAGTAGCCCGGTTTCAGGAAATTTCAATGCGGGAACATCCGTATTCAGTACAACCGGATTGAACCCGGGAACGTATACATTCATCTATACCGTGATCGGAACAGGAGGATGTGCAACAGATATGTCCAATTTCACGATCACAATCGGCAATATTCCTTCCGTAAACCTGGGCCCCGACACGACTTTGTGTACAGGGCAAACCATTACCCTGAACGCCGCGACTTCCGGCCCGTATGATTCCTACAAATGGAACAATAATTCCACTGCTCCAACCCGGTTCATCACCAGTCCTGGAACATACAGTGTGAAGGTCGGAAAACTGGGAAGTAACCAGATTGTGAACGGTGATTTTGAATCAGGAAATACGGGCTTCACAACAGGTTATACGGTAGGTACCGGAGGAACCTGGGGATTGGTTTCCAATCCGGGAACTTATGCGATTGCCAATTCTCCTTTTTCAGCGCACAGTAATTTCACACCCTGTGCGGATCATACTCCGGCACCGGGAACTCAAATGATGATAGTAAATGGGTCCGGGACGGCCGGGATCAATGTGTGGTGTCAGAATGTCCCAGTTCAATCAAACACCGATTATCAATTCGGAGCTTGGGTTTCCAATGCATCGAACGATCCGAACGTGGCACAATTGCAATTTACAATAGGTGGGTCTACATTAGGCCCGGTATTTTCCACACCAACAATCGGATGCACCTGGCAACAGTATTTCCAGGTTTGGAATTCGGGATTAAATACCTCTGCACAGATCTGTATTGTGAATCAAAATATAAACCCCGGCGGTAATGATTTCATTTTGGACGACATCACATTCAAACCGATCTGTTATTCATACGATACAGTGGTAGTAACATACAGTACTTATCCGGTTGTAAACCTTGGTCCGGATACCACACTTTGTGAAGGATCGACTTTGACACTGGATGCACAAAATCCGGGCTGTACCTACTTATGGAATGATGGATCGACCAATCAGACATTGACTGCATCAACTTCCGGGACTTACCAGGTGACTGTAAAAAATGCAGCTCAATGTGCTACAACAGATGCGATCACTGTCTCTTTTGAAAACCAGAAAGATGCAGGAAATGATAGTTTGGCAGTTTGGTGTGAAACGAATGGTGTAGTGGATTTGAATAACCTGCTTTCAGCCGGGAGTACAACAGGAGGGACCTGGTCGGATGTAAATAATGGGCTTGGAGCAAGTCTGACAACTACCGGACAACTAACAGTAAACGGAGCAATCGGTTCGAATATCCTGGAATACACAGTGTTCGGCACCTATTGCCAGAATGATACCAGCAGATTCCAGATTCAGGTGAACAGCCAGCCGGTCGGAGTAAATCCAACCAGTTTGCATTTGTGCAATTCTTCCGGTTCAACAGTTGATCTGGATCAGTACACAACCGGGGTTTTCCAAACGGTGATACCTTATTGGACGGAAACTTCCGCATTTCCAACGAATCAGTTTGATGTACCGACCGGTGTTTTGGATTTATCGCTTTTAGCAAACGGGAATTATCAGTTTTCCTATGTCCTGCCCGCTGACACCATGTGTGTGAATGATACCGTAAAGGTGAATATTCAGATTACAGAAAATCCGATTATTGCCTTTTCCTCCGATGTGATCAAGGGCTGTTTCCCATTGGATGTGCAGTTTATCAATGAAAGTGTGGCGAATCCGGGATCTGTTGTGACCTGGGACTTAGGAGATGGAACAACTTCGGCCAGCAATTCGATCGTGTCTCATCAATATACCGGGATTGACTGTTTTGATGTAACATTAACCATTACAGCAGATGGTCTGTGTACAACTACCAAAACCATTACAGATATGATCTGTGTGGATCCCTTACCGGTTGCAAGTTTTAACTACAATCCGCAACAAGTTTTCTCTATTGATCCGACAACTAATTTTGAAAATACCTCCTTGTTAAACGATCAGAATTTCTGGAATTTTGATGACGGCACCACCTCAGAAGAAGTAAGCCCAACTCATCAGTTTCCTATTGGTCAGATCGGGAATTACAACGTGGAATTGATTGTGATCTCAGACCAGGGCTGCCGGGATACAGCTTACAGAATTGTAATTGTTAAAGATCAGATGATCCTTTATGTACCGAATGCCTTCACTCCTGACGGTGATGAGCACAACAATATTTTCCTTCCGATCATGACAGCAGGTTTCTCGCCGGCAACTTATGAGTTCTATGTCTACAATCGCTGGGGAGAATTGGTTTTCGAATCGAAGGATACACAAGTCGGTTGGGATGGAACGTATATGGGAAGCATGTCTCAAACGGGTATTTATACCTGGGCGATTCGTTTCAAGGATGATGACAACGATGAAAAATTCGAATTCTCGGGACATGTGAATTTGATGAGGTAGAGACTTTTCTACTCAAATCAAAGGAAGATTAATCAAAGATTACTACAGCAAACTCAAAGCTGATTGCAAAGAAAGCTGTACCTGAACAAGAATTCTTAGCTAAAACAGTGCTTTTATTTATTCTGCTTGTATTACAACTCGTAGGAGTGAAATTTCCTGCTTTTCTCTAAGGGAGAAATAGTTTACATTTGTAGGATTACCCCAGAAGAAAAATAAATTGAAACAAACTTACCTGATTCTCATTGTCTTTTTGTGTTTGCTTACTTCGTTTTCTTTCGGAGCAGGGTTAAGTGCGGAACAAGGTATTGAAAAGATTATTTCAGAGCATGACAGCAAGGGAATAACTTATTCGCAATTGTTTGAGGATTACCGGGGAGCACAATTTGTCAGCCAGGAAGAATGGATGCGGTTCTTAAAAAAACTGGTCAGACAAGATCAGGTCACTATCACATCAGATTATCCGGAACTTTGTTTTTTAATTGGGAAACGTTTTCAGGAGGGACAGCGTCACCAGGAAGCCTATTATTTTTTGTATATTACTTTGCAGGAAGAGGAGAATGTATATGCTTCCAAAAAACCATATCTGGCTAATTTTCACGATGCCTTAGGTCAGGAATACTTTTATTTTCGGCGCTATGATCTGGCCACAAAACATTTGCTGATAAGTTTGCATCATCCGTCTCTCAACGATATAGGTAAGATTACAGTTTACAATACCTTGGGCCTTATTTACCGCGACAAACTGGAGACGGAAAAAGCGGAATGGTACACACAAAAGGCGTACGATCAGGCAATAAAACTCAAGCATAAGTCGTGGATCGGAATTTTATCAGGAAATCTCGGTTATCTGCTTTTGGTGAAAAAAGAATACCGGAAAGCAAGAGAATTGATCCAGTTTGATTTCGAAACAAGTAAACATACAAAAGAAACGGGAAGTGAGATCAATGCACTGAGATACCTGATTCAATTGGATATTATGGATAATAAACTGGATGACGCGAAAGCAAAAATTCAGTTGCTGGAGAAGTTAATATCAAAAAATGCATTTCCGGAGTTTCTGATCGGGCTTTATGATTCGAAAACAAGGTATTATGACCGGATCGGGAATTACAAGGAGGCCCTGGAAAGCTATAAGAAATTTGTTGAACAAAAAGAAATTGTCAATCGAAAGAAACATTTCCTGAACATTGCAAATGCCGAATTCCAGATCGAATTTGAGCGGAAACAGGGTGAAAACAACATTTATAAGGAAAAGAAGAAAACAGACGACCTGATTATCTTGGGGCTTTTTGTAATCTGTCTCATCTTAGGGTTGACGAGTTTTATCATTATCAAGCAAATCCAGCGCAAACGTAAACAGGATAAGGAACTGCTTACACTGCGTGCCCAAAAAATGGAAGACGAATTACAAGCTACCGAACGGGAAATGCGTGCTTTGCTTTCAACCATGTTTGATAAGAACAAAGAAATCTTTGAATTACAGGAACAGGTCGAATCTTTTGAGAAAAATCAGCATTCTCGAACCGATTCGGAAAAAGAAGCGATGTTAAATGACCTGCAATCGTTTTCACTATTGACTGAGAACGATTGGATCGAATTCAAACGGCTCTTTGAAAAATTGAATCCGGGATTCTTTGATTTCTTCCAGGAGAAATTCCCGGAAATAACTGCAGCTGAAATCCGTTTGGCGGCGTTAATTAAGCTCAACTTGTCGAATTTGGAGATGGCACGGACACTCGCAATATCTCCCGATTCTGTTCGGAAGACAAATTTGAGGCTTAGAAAAAAATTGAATATCGAATCTTTAGACGATTTAACGCGCTTTATCAAGTCGATTTAGTTGAATTTATCATGCCTGAAAAGGTTGAGTGTTAAGTATTTCACACAATGTTATTTGTCCCCTTTTTGTCTCACTAATCATTTAGTATAAACACAGTGTTCTTCATAAGTTAGCCTCAAATTAAACTTATCATAATCTTATGAAGAAATTTACAACTTTAAAAATGAGGAATCGGACGATCTCAAGAAATCTCACACTGGGATTATTGATGTCGATTGGTTCTTTGCTTTCTTTTGCACAAACGATTACAACGAGTGTCGCAACGGGGACAACTACAACAGCTAATCTACCCATTTATGGTTATTATGGGTATACTTACTCTCAGGAAATCTATTTGGCATCCGATTTTAATGCGGCTGTTGCCGGGCAACCTAGTTACATTACAAAACTTCGTTTTTATAACGTTACAGGTTCCCTTACAAACGCTACATCCTGGACAGTTTACATGGGTAACACAGCAACAGCTAGTTTTGCCACTACAACTTCATGGATTCCTTCAGCAAGTTTGACACAGGTATTTACCGGGACTTTAACTGCTCCGGCTGCAAATACCTGGATGGAAATTACACTATCAACACCTTTTTTATGGGACGGTGTAAGTAATTTGGTTGTAGGTATTGATGAAAATACCCCGAGTTATTCAAACATTACCTGGCGTTCTCATGCAACCGGTGCAAACAGATCAATGTACTATTATAGCGATTCTAACAATCCGGATCCGGCATCACCGCCAACTGCAAGTAACCGTTTCTCCTATGTACCGCAAGCGCAATTCGTACACGCTCCATCAGTAGCTTGTTCAGGAATGCCAAATCATACAACAGCAACTTCTTCTCTTTCTTCCGTTTGTTCGAATTCACCTACACAGGTTAATTTTTCGGCTACTGGAGGATCATTTGTAACCGGTTTGTCTTATCAATGGCAGTCGAATGATGGTTCAGGATGGGTAGATTATCCTACGGGAACTTCAGAAACATTTTCTACAAATCCGACTGAAACAGTCAATGTACGATTGATTACAACATGTGTTGCTACCGGTGACCAGGATTTCTCTGATGAGGCGTCAGTTGTTGTGAATCCGGCTCCAACAGTATCAGTGGATAATTCATTATTGGCGTATTGTTCAACGGATCCGGCAACAGTTATTGCAGCTGGTGCTGAAACGTATGCATGGTCACCGGCAACAGGTTTAAATGTAACCAATAACGATACGGTTATTGCAAATCCTACAGCGGTTACAACTTATTCGGTTATCGGAACGGATTTGATGGGATGTAAGGATACAACCACCGTAAAAATTTATCCGTTAACTAAAATTGAAAAAACAGCAACATACGCACCTACAACCTTGTGTACTCCGGGAACACCGGTTACAGTTACTGCTACTGCTGCACCGGCAGTGATTTTTGGTGGTGGTGCTTATGAATATAAGTTTATCGGTGCTGACGGAACAATTTTGCAAGATTGGGCAGCTTCCAATACCTATACTTTTACACCGGCTGCTGATAGCGTTTATAAAGTCTACACAGATTTCAGATCAAATACTTGTACGGATGATGTTGACTCTATCCTTACGTCAATTGTTGTAGGGTTCGGAGCAGATGTTTCGGTAATCGATTACGATTGTATCAATTTAGGAGGAACTGTTTCTTTGAGTTCCGTTTTTGGTCAGCCAACTGTAGATACGGTTTATGCTAGTCCATTGGCAGATTTAGCTACGGATGCAGCGAATATTACTTTTAATGGTGTTTCTACGATTACCGGAGGCAGAGCAGTTTTGACACCTTCTGCAACCGGGAACACAGGTTCATTCATTATCAATGATCCGGCTTTCCATACAGGGTTGAACAACGCAATGACCATTTCCTTTAAAATGACGGCAGACCAACCGATTAATACCTGGGGAACTGGTGGTGCTGACGGAATAACGTATTCATTTGCAGACGATGTTGCTACAAATGGAAATCAAAATGGTAGTGGGTCTAAATTACGTTTGGTATTCGATGCTGCCGGAAACAGTCCGAATCTTGTTGGGATCTACCTGGTATATGGAAATACAGGAGGTGTAAGTGGTACAAGTGTTACACCTGTAGCAGCATCTACTTTATACTATACTGCAGATATGACTTCATGGAAATTCAAAACAGATGCGCAAGTGGTATTCACAATCGATGTTACAGGAAAAGCAAGTCTGACAATTGACGGAACACCAATCTTTACAAATATTCAAATGCCGGCTGCATATATGAATGCAAATACAGCTACCTGGAAACATGCATTTAGTGCGGCAACAGGAGGAGATGCAATGAGACAAGCTGTTTCTGATCTGCATATTACTGCACCTTCAGTTAACTATGCATTTGTAACTGAAAACACAACTCCGGTAACATGGGGATCATCCAATACATTTACAAACGTTCAGCCTGGAACATATGATATCTGGATCAGCAGCAACGGATCAGCATCTTGTGCTAAATTGATCGAAACAGTAGAGATCGTAAATACCAATCCGTTGGTTGTTTTAGGAAATGACACAACAATCTGTGAAGGTGAATCATTGATTTTGGATGCAGGTAATCCGGGAGCTTCCTATGTTTGGAGCAACTCTCAAATTACAACTCAAACACGTGTAGTAACACAAGCGGGTCCTTATGTTGTAAACGTTACAGCTCCTAACGGATGTGTGGGAGTAGGTTCCATCAATGTAGATGTAATGGGTGCTCCGACAGCTTCAACGATCTATGTTGAGAACAACATGCCAACCTATACATTTACAATCCTGAATCCTCAAAATGCAGATCAGTACTCATGGGATTTCGGTGACGGAACAACCATTGCGAACGCACCGGGAACAGTGACACATACTTATACAACGGCTGGTCCGAGAATGGTATCGGTTACTTTGACAAACGAGTGTGGAACTGAAACAGTGATCACAACAATCGTAGTAACAAGTACTGCAGGTATTGAGACAAATGCGATCGAAGGTTTGAGTGTATACCCGAATCCGGCGAACGAGCGTGTAGTTGTTGAATTGCCAACTTCTGCTATGGCTTCTGGATCTGTATTCAATACAACTGGATCTTTAGTGAAAACGATCAACAGCTTTACAGCTAAAACAGAAGTATCTGTTGCTGACTGGACACCTGGAGTTTATTTCCTGCATATTCAAAGCGAGGAAAAAACAAGTGTTATTAAGTTAGTAGTAGAATAATAAACGAGTTGAATGCTATTATCGAATTCAGTAATAATTGTTCGGTAATTTTTTAGGTATAATCTCAGTTTTGAAGGGTGGAAATGAAGTTTCCACCCTTTTTTGATTTTAATTAAACCGGCAATAATGACCAAAACAACCTAAATGAACTGGTTCGGCTATTCCGTTTACCTTCATGTGTTTGGGAAAAAGGATTGAAAACTCAAATAGGAATCCCATGCCCGCATAGATGTATGTTGCCCGGAAGATCGGCTCGTTTATGACGGATAAATTTTCCCGTAAGATGATAAATAGTTATTTTTACCCTTGTATGACAACACAGAAACATATACTGGTAACTGGAGGTGCGGGATTTATCGGTTCTCATTTGGTTCGCCTCCTGGTAAATAAATATCCGTCTTATCAGATCGTAACTTTTGATTCACTGACTTATGCCGGAAATCTGTCCAATTTGAAGGATATCATGGATGCAAAAAACCACATTTTTTTCAAAGGAGATATTACTTCCGAACAAGATGTGAAAGAAGCATTCGAGAAGCACGGGATTACGGATGTCATCCATTTGGCAGCTGAATCACATGTGGACCGTTCCATTGAAGGACCGATGGAATTCGTGCATACAAACGTTGTCGGAACAGTTAACCTGATGAACCAGGCCAGAACTTACTGGAAGAATTTGGATGGTCATATTTTTTACCATGTTTCTACGGATGAGGTTTTCGGCTCATTGGGATACGAGGGATTCTTTACGGAAACGACTCCGTATGATCCAAGAAGTCCGTATTCCGCGTCAAAAGCTGCTTCGGATCATTTTGTTTCTGCTTATTATCATACTTACGGTTTCCCTGTAAAACGCTCGAATTGCTCCAATAATTACGGAAGTAATCATCACCCGGAAAAGTTGATTCCCTTAATGATCAATAATATTTTGAATAAGAAATCGTTGCCGGTTTATGGAGAAGGGATCAATGTGAGGGATTGGTTGTGGGTAGAAGATCATGCCCGGGCGATTGATGTGATCTTTCATCATGGAGAGATCGGTTGCAATTACAATATCGGCGGTTGGAATGAATGGAGAAACATTGATCTGATCCATGAATTGTGCAAAATTATGGACCAGGAATTAGGCCGTAAAGAAGGAGAAAGCGCTGAATTGATTACGTATGTCAAAGACCGTGCAGGCCATGATTTGCGCTATGCAATCGACGCAACGAAACTATTCGACGAATTGGGCTGGAAACCAAGCATCACCTTTGAAGAAGGGCTTAGAAATACGGTCATTTGGTACTTGAATAACCAGGATTGGGTGCAGGAAGTAACTTCCGGAGCCTATCAGGATTATTATAAAAACATGTACAATCAGCGTTAGAATGGGATTATTTGGTGCCTTTAAGCGACAAAGAAAGGAAGCTGCTAATCTTGGTGAAGCCTTGCGGGTGGATATTCACAGCCATTTACTTCCCGGTATCGATGACGGTGCACCAACGATGGATCATACCATCGGGATGCTTCGAAAGTTCGAGGAGTTGGGTTACCAAAAACTGATCCTTACTCCGCATATTATGTCGGGGGTGTACAACAACACTTCTGAAATCATTTTGCAAAAACTGGAAGAAGTAAGAAACGTAAGCCGGGAATTGGGTCTCCGATTAACGTTTGAAGCTTCCGCAGAATACTATTTTGATGAAACCTTATTTGAACGGGTCCGCACAAAAGATCTGCTGCCGTTCCACGGAAACCACATTCTTTTTGAATTTTCGTTCAGAAACCAGCCATCTCAAATCGAAGACATTGTTTTCAGTTTGAAATCGGCCGGTTATCAGCCGGTTTTGGCTCACTTTGAGCGTTATATGTATTTTCATCCTTCCATTGATGTTGCCCGGTCTCTGCGTGAGCGTGGGTGTTTCATCCAGGTCAATCTGAATTCATTCACCGGTCATTATGGTCCGGATGTGAAGAATCAGGCGATCCGCTTGTTAAAAGCCGGATTGATCGATATTTTGGGTAGTGATTGCCACCGGATCCAGCATTTGGAACTATTGGAAAGCTCTTTAAATCAATCTGTTTTTCATCAATTGGCAGAATTGGAAGTCAAGAACCCACTGTTTCTCTAAGAGATTTATTCCCACTTCTTTATTTGTTAAAATTTTCTTGGAAAGTTCATTTTTTTGATCTAAATTTTCAATCTGTATGATAATGAGATGACGGTTTTGAAAACGCTGCGTCTTCTTTATTTTCTGGTTTATAGAAACTACTATTTGTCTATATTAACCGCTGAGAAGCAAAGAGCGCAAAGCTTTAAATTCCCACGTTTCAAAGAAGATCGGTTTCACTTTCGTACGAAGTATTAATTTAATTGAAGATGAAAGGTTGATAGTTGAAGCGAACTTTCTTTCTCCTTTTCAATTTTCCATTTTCAATTGTCAATTTACTCAGTTATGGAAAATTACCTCGGAATGGGCGTAGGAATTATTGCAATCGTAACCGCCTTCTTAGTACGTTCAGCATTTCTTTTTAAAACTTCATTGAGCTTGGCGATTATTTGTTTAATTGTAGCTTTTACCAATGGATTTGAACAAGATCCTTCATTGGATATGATTTGCTTTACATTGATCGGAATTATTGCGTTGGGGTATTTGATTTCCCAGCTTCCGGAAAATATCAGAAAGATAGCATCTTATTTTGTTGGCTTATTGGCACTCATTCCAATCGGTGCAAAAGCAAATTACCAGGGATTTGATGTCGATTGGACTATGGAAGTGGCCGCGTTTGCAATTATCGGATCTCTGATTCCGCTTTTTGCAAAAATAAAGGATTGGTTCGCAGTCCGCTGGTTCGGTGCCGACGGTGCTGAATTTAATACGGCCGTTTCCCTGGTGTTTTTGGGAATTTTTGTCTTTGCAGCATCCTTTATGGTGTCCACTTTCGGAGTAATCTTACTCGCAACGGGATACTTTTCGGCGAACCTGGCTTTGCGGTCAAATAATGGGTTGCAATTGGGGATTTTGCTTTTTGCGGTTGCCTGGATTTTCTTCTCTTTAAATTCCCTGGACGGAATTTCAGATTCACTCCTCAAAGGAAACTTATGGATGGGGATTTTGGCAGGATTAGGCTCTCTTTGGGCCTGTAAATCCATTAAAAGAGAGAAAGCCCGTGTTTTTCTGAGCTTGTTTCTCCCGCTATTGATCATCGGAATTTTAGTATGTTTCGGACTGGTCAATGAAAACTTCGGGGGAATGCCAACATACCTGGGTGCGATTATCGGCTCTTCATTGGCACTGGCTTTAATTGAATCTGCGGCGGACGATGCGAAACCTTTCCATGGAATGCTGCTGCCATTGATCCTGATTGGTTTCACACATCCGGTTGATACCTGTCTTCAGCGTGAAAAATTAAAAGTTGAAACACTGTTGGCAGTTTCTGATGAATCATCCGGTCAAATTTCCGATGAAAAGGATATCATGGATATGCCGGCGATTGCACTTTCTGATGGAGATGCGGGAGAATGGGAAAGCGTAGCGGCCAACTCAAAACTGGAATTTGAAATTGGTCCGGTAGCCAGCAGAACTTCAGGTGCAATCAAGGATTTTAATGTGGATCTGCAGTTGGATAAAGCAGGAGTATTAAAAAACCTGAGCGTGGAAATGAAAAGCGAAAGCTTGACGACCTTTAATGATATCCGGGATGAATCGGTTTTAAGCGACGAATTTATTCAAAGTGAAAAACATCCGAAAATTACCTTCCAATCCAAAAAAATCCAAAAAATAGGAGAGGATTATAAAATTACCGGTGAGCTGGAATTTGTAGGTGTGAAAGCAGAAAGTATCGTGAATTTACGTTTTGTATCCAAAGTAGAAAAGGATGGAAGCGAAATCCTGGTATTTGTTGGTAAATCGGTTGTAGACAGAACAAAACACAACATGACCTCCGATTCTAAAATCGGGGATTTGGTGGATGTAACATTTGAAGTTGCTGTAGCCCGATAGAAGAAAGTCTAAAGAGTTCAAAAGGTTCAAATCTTCTTCGCTCTGTGCCTTCGCTGAAGCTTCGGCGTCATGCGAACAGCATAAACGTTATGAGCTTCGAAGGTTCAAAGAGTTTAAAAGTTTGATTTGAACATTTGAAAACGCTCCTAAACAAAAAGACTCAGGGCTGCGGTCAGGATTTTTAACATCCAGTCACCTTTTTAAAGGCAGAAAGTTGTATTTTTCGAGTGTGAAAATGCTCCTTTTCTGTCTTTTTTTTGTTGCCTTCGGTGTTTCCGCTCAATTGACGGATACCACATGGAATAAGCGTTCTTATTGGGTTGGAGGGACCAACCTGGCATTGGGAGGGGGAAGTGTTGCGTTACTTTCAGTCGTTTGGTACAAAGAATACCCGAAATCTAAATTCCACACCTTCAATGATTCCAACGAATGGCTTTACATGGATAAATTGGGACATGTATATACCGCATATAAATTGTCAACGGTAAATTATGCTGCATGGCGTTGGGCAAGAATGCCTAAAAAGAAAGCTGTCTTTGTTTCGGGGGGAATTGCCTGGACCTATCAGCTTTCGGTAGAGATCCTGGATGGTTTTAGTGCGGAATGGGGTTTTTCCTGGGCAGATCTGACAGCCAATACGGCCGGTATAGGTTTGTTTATCGGTCAGCAACTGGCTTGGGACGAACAACGTTTTCAGCTCAAATTCGGATATAAACCTTCACCGTATGCCGCTATCCGTCCGAATACACTAGGGTCTAATTTTTCCGAACGCTTATTGAAAGATTACAATGCACAAAGTTATTGGTTGTGTGTTGCTCCGGGAACCTTCTTCAAGGAATCGAAATTTCCGAAATGGATCCAGATCGGTTTTGGTTACAGTATTGATGCAAAGCTAAACGGAGATTTAAACACATATACGGATTTGAATACAGGAAAAAGTTACTTTGCAAAACAGGAGTATGCGATTTCCCTCGATGTGGATTGGTCACAACTTCCCATTAAAAAGCCGTGGTTAAAAAAGGTGCTGAAACCTCTGAACGCAATTAAAATACCTTTCCCTGCGGTGTTTTGGAGGAATGGAGTCTGTTATTTCGGAATGTTTTAAGTAACTTGTATAAAATTTAAGATGGAAGCCAAACTTTTTCTGATTGACAGTCCGAATGGGGAGATACGGGGAAGTTTCGTCTCTTGCGGGGCAGATTCTCCGATCGTATTGATGGCTTGTGGTCACAATGGATTTTATCATTTCGGAATGTTCCCGACCATTCAATCAATTTTTGCTGAAAACGGGATTTCCTCTGTTGCTTTTAATTACACCCATTCCGGGATTTCCGGAGATGGCGATTATTTCGATGACCTGGAACGTTACAAGACCAATTGTCGCAGACTGGAAGTGGAAGACCTGACTTTTATGGCTAAACAATTAACAGAAAATGTCCTTTTTCATAAATCGAAAAACCTGTTTTTGTTTGGGCACAGCATGGGGGGATTTTCAGCAACTTTTGCGGCAAAATCAATTCAGGATTCCGGGATTGAACTTGCTGGAATTATTTTATTGAATTCCATGAGGACACTGGATGTAAGAACGTCAGAAATCATGGAAGAATGGAAAACGAACGGGGTTTATTTCCGTCCGAATATGCGTACGAAGCAGGAATTACCTCAAGGTCCGGAATTTTTAGCTGAAACCCTGGCAAGTGATACCACGTGGAATATGCAAAAAGTGATGGAAAAACTGACAATTCCTTGTTTTGTTGCTCATGCGGTAGATGATGAATCGGTCCCGTTTGAACATAGCCGGACCATTTTCTCGTGGGTATACAAAAACAATTCCCACAATGCCTTTTTGCCGATTCCGCGCGCAGGACATACATTGAATACCACCCACCCGATGAAACGGGATTCGGAAGAATTGCGGTTTTTCTGTGAACAGGTGGTGAATTGGATAAAACAGTAAGGGCGGAAAATTTTCCGCCCTTACTGTTTTATATTTTTTTATATTTTCTTGAAAATCACCGTAGCAATGTGCCCGCCGAACCCGAAAGTGTTACTCATGGCATAGTTGATCTCTTTGCTTTTTCCTTTTCCTAAAGGGAAATCGTACAAGTCTTTGAAATCCGGTTCGATCTCTGTAGTATTGATTGTAGGAGGAACTACCGAATCCCGGATTGCAAGAATACAGGAAATGGCTTCCACCGCTCCGGCTGCTCCAAGTAAGTGACCTGTCATCGATTTCGTTCCTGAAACGCTTAAGGTTGGCCTCTCCCCGAATACGCGTCTCAACGCGATCAACTCACTGTTATCTCCCTGCGGAGTGGAAGTTGCGTGCATATTCACGTAATCAATTTGGTCCGGACCAATTTCTGCATCGCGCATCGCTTCTTCCATTCCCAGGACCGCACCATCACCTTCCGGATGCGTTCCTGTTAAGTGGTAAGCATCAGCAGCCATTCCGCCACCGACAACTTCCGCATAGATCTTTGCACCTCGTGCAACAGCGTGTTCGTACTCTTCCAGGATAATTGCTCCGGCACCTTCACCCATTACAAAACCATCACGTGTTACGTCAAATGGACGGGAAGCTGTTTCGCAAGAGTCGTTGCGCTTGGATAAAGCCTGAGCAGAAGAGAATCCACCGATTGCAGCTTCGTTGATAGCAGCTTCGGATCCACCGGTAATGATCATATTTGCTTTTCCCCATTTGATGTAGTTAAACGCATCGATCATCGCCGTATTTGAAGTTGCACAGGCAGAAACCGCACAGTAATTGATTCCGCGCAGACCATACTCCATGGAAATAATCCCGGAAGCAATATCCACCAGGATTCGAGGGATAAAGAATGGAGTAAAACGCGGAGTTCCGTCACCGGCACAATATTCCTTCATTTGGTCCTGGAAAGTTTGGATTCCGCCATTTCCGGATCCCCAGATGACCCCAATACGGTCGCGGTTCAATTCCTCGAAATTAATTCCCGCATCTGCAACTGCTTCGCGAACTGCAACCAATGCATATTGAGAAAAGGGATCGTATTTTCTGATTTCCTTTACATCAAAATGATCTGCAGGATTATATCCTTTCACTTCACAGGCGAAAGTTGTTTTGAATTTGGATGTGTCAAATTTGGTAATAGGTGCAGCACCGCTTTTACCTACTTTCATGTTGTTCCAAAAATCCGGAACGTTATTTCCGATGGGTGTAAGGGCCCCCAATCCGGTAATTACAACTCTTCTTGTCATAACAATGTGTTTCGATTAACTGTGCAAATTTATATTCTAAAAGGTTACTTCGACTCCGCTCAGTTACCTTTTTGTTTAAAAACTCAAGGGGTTATGATGGGTTGAATAGTCGTTATGCGTCCAGCAGGTACCTAAATTGAAAAGTGGCCGAGCGTAGTCGAAGCCCATTCTCATTATAAAAACCCTAGTTCGAGTTTCGCTTCTTCGCTCATCATATCCTTGTCCCATGGCGGATCGAATACAATGTTGACGTGTGCTTCGGTGACTCCTTCAACACTTTCCACTTTTTCCTTCACGTCCTTCGGAAGCGATTCTGCTACCGGGCAGTTCGGAGAAGTTAGTGTCATATCAATTTCTACAACTCCTTCCTTTGAGATCCGGACTTCGTAGATCAACCCCAATTCGTAGATATCAACCGGGATTTCGGGGTCGAATATGGTTTTTAGTATTTCAACTATTTTATCTTCTAAATGTTCCATCTTATTTTGCTAATGAGGACAATGCCAGTAATTTGATTTTTTTGACCATACTCAGCAATCCGTTTGCCCGGGTTGGTGAAAGATGTTCCTGTAATCCGATGTCTGATATGAAATGAAGATCACTTTTTACAATGTCTTCGGGTGTTTCGTTATCCAAAACGCGGATCAGTAAACCAATAATTCCTTTGGTGATGATCGCGTCTGAGTCTGCTGTTAAATGAATTTTATCGTTATCAATGCGTGCGTCAAGCCAAACACGGCTCTGGCATCCTTCAATCAATCGGTCTTCCGTTTTTTTGTCGGGATCGATTAAAGGCAGCTCTTTTCCAAGTTCAATGATGTATTCGTATTTTTCCATCCAATCGTCGTAGATGGCGAATTCGTCAATGATTTCTTGCTGTTTTTGTTCTATTGTCATAATCTGTCAAATTCTCCTTGCGCTAACGCCTGGTCTTCGAAAGCAGTGCTTTCTCTTCTAACTAACCCAGCATGGAGATACTTTTCTCTACTGCTGCTATAAACTGATCAATTTCTTCACGGGTGTTGTAAAAAGCAAAAGATGCTCTCACTGTTCCCGGAATCTGGTAAAAATCCATCAAAGGTTGTGTACAATGATGTCCTGTTCGAACGGCAATTCCCTGTTTGTCCAAAAGTGTCCCGATGTCGAAGGGGTGAATTCCGTCTACGGTAAAAGCAACAACGGAAGTTTTGTTTTTTGCTGTTCCGATCAACTTAATATTTTCAAATGTTTCCAGCATTTCCTGTGCGTATTCCGTTAGATCACGCTCGTATTCTTCCAATTCTTTCGGGTTGAACTGGTCCAGGTAATTCAAAGCTGTTCCCAAACAGATCCCACCCGCAATATGTGGCGTTCCTGCTTCAAATTTGAATGGTAATTCATTATAAGAGGTGCGTTCAAATGTAACTTTTGAGATCATATCGCCGCCACCCTGATAAGGAGGCATTTCGTCTAAAATGGCTTCTCTTCCATACAAAACTCCGATCCCTGTGGGGCCGAAAACTTTGTGTCCCGAAAACACGAAAAAGTCACAATTCATTGCTGTGACATCCACTTTCGTGTGCTGCACACTTTGTGCACCGTCAATCAGTACCTTTGCTCCGACAGCGTGAGCCGCTTCGATCATTTGTTCTACCGGGTTGATCGTTCCCAAACTGTTTGAAATATGTGTTACGGCAACTAGTTTGGTCTTAGGAGAAAGCATGTTTTGGTATTCTTCCATCAGTAATTCACCGCGCTTATTGATCGGAATGACTTTCAATACCAGTTTCTTACGTTCGGCAAGCATTTGCCAGGGAACAATATTCGAATGGTGTTCCATCGCAGAAATGATGATCTCGTCTCCGGCGCTCAATAATTCCCCAAAAGAACTCGCAACGAGGTTAATCCCATCCGTTGTTCCTTTGGTGAAAATGATTTCTTCCTTTTTACCGGCATTGATAAAACGGCGGATAATTTCCCGTGCTTCTTCGTACTCGTTGGTAGCTTTCTGACTCAAATGATGGACCCCGCGATGAATATTCGCATTGTCCTTGCTGTAATATTGGTTAATGGCATCCAAAACCATTTGCGGTTTCTGGGATGTTGCACCGTTATCAAAATAAATGAGATTCTTTCCGTAAACCTGTTGGCGTAGAGCAGGGAAGTCCTGACGAATATCACGGACGCTGAATTTTCTTTTTGATGGATTTTCCATAGTACAAAGATAGTTAAATGCTATTTATACAGGTTCTAAATAAGATTAATTTCCAACCTTTTTATTTTAGCTGTATCTTAGCTTTAAATTGATTACAAATGAGGGCAATATACCTATTACTGATATTAGTCGTTGTTGGTACGGGTTGTGAGAAATACAACCTGAAACAGCCGGCATACCTGAATTTGAATTGGAAATTCCATTCTACTGCCAATAGTCAGGGAAATGTGGTAATAACGAAGGGATTCTTTTATTCGAAGGAATTTACCGTTTCGGGTGTTCGAGAGAAGGGTTCTCCTATTGAAATAACGAAAAGTTTGCCGGTTCAAAAGGTGCAATTTTCCACGCAGGATGATTTGGGAATTTCCCTGGATGTTCCTATGGGAGATTACACCGAGTTTTCGATAAAAACATTGATTGATAAATCCAATAATCCGAGCATCCGTTTGGAAGGGATCTTTTACAAAGGTTCTGATCCTGTTCCAATGATAATTGAATGGACTGACGTAGATGATTTAAATTTTAAGATTTTGACCCCGTTTTCTTTAGAAAAGAAAAAAGACTATAAAGTATTTATTGGATTTGATGTGGCTAAACTTTTTTCAACGGTTTCAAGCAGTTTGTTGAATGGTGCTCCTATTTCAAACCAGAATGGGGTTCCTACGTTGGTAATTAATAGCGGAACAACTCCGAACTTGCACAGTCAAATTACCGAACAAATACCAAATGCATTGGTGTTAACTGTTGAATAATGTCCGCAGAATACAAAGATATCATCGAAGGCTGCGCAAATTGGGAACGATCTGCACAGGAACGGTTGTATCGCCTGTTCTCCAAAGATCTGTTCAAGGTATGTAAACTCTACGGAGCAGATACACAAGATGCGGAAGACATGCTGCACGATGCCTACATGCACATTTATAAAAACATCGGTTCCTATACGTTTACCGGTTCATTTGAAGGGTGGCTGCGCCGGGTTACCGTGAACTGCTGTCTTCAGACCCTGAGAAAAAGAAAGAATTTTGCCCAATTGGGTGATGTTCCTTTTGTAGACCAGGAAGAATCTGATCTGGAAACAGGAATTCCGTTTGCGAAAGTATTGGAAGAGATCAATCTCTTGCCCACAAAGGCCGGATTGGTACTCAAATTATATGCGCTTGAAGGGTGGTCACATTCCGAGATCGCAGAAGAGTTGGAAATTTCAGTTGGAACTTCCAAGTCACAATTAAACTATGCACGCTCCGTGCTGAAACAAAAACTGGTTTCATAAACAATGCCATTAAAGAATCTAAATAATACAAACCGGGAGTTTAAGTCTCTGCAAAATTCCTTCGAGAATTGGGATACGGGTGAACCGTCTGCTGATGTCTGGGAGAATTTGGAAGCAGACTTGGCTGTTTCTGCCGTTTGGGACCGTTTGGATGAAACCCTTGAAGCGAATGGAAGTTCTGCAGACAAGGCATTGGTGGAATCGTATGAAAACTGGTCACCGAATACTTCCGGGGACGGTTGGTCGAAATTGGAAGAACAGCTTTCAAGGGAGCGTGTTTGGACCCGATTGAATACGACCTTGAGTTACCCGGTTACAACACGCATCCCATGGGTGAAAATGGCTGCAGCTTCGGTATTGTTCGTTTTCCTTGCTTTCTATACGGATCGCTTTACGGGTTCTAACGGTGAAAAATCCAGTTCAACTGCTTTCGTTGCAATGGATTCCAATTTGGGTTCAAACGAACAGACGGACCGAAATATAGCTTCTGTAAACGGAGTTCAGCATACTCCTGCGGATGGAAGAAATTTGGCAGTTGCACATGAAGAAACAGATCGCATTCCTCAGAATGAGCATGCTCAAAACAAATTGCTGGTTTCGAATAAGGAAACAATCCATCCGAATGGGGTCAATCCGTTGAATGGGAATGAAAGAGCTGTTCAAAATGATCCATTGCTGGTGAACCAGAATCCGTTGGAGAATCGTTCAATCGAAAACGCATCCAATAATACGAATGAAGACGTGAATGCAAACGATTTGGCAGCGTTGGACCAACTTCCGGCAAGAGAAGTAAGCGAGTTTTCTCAACCGGGAACAATCGGTGATTTTGAATTCCTGCCTTTCCAGGCTCCTTTCAGACCTAAATTTAGCGTATTGGCAGGTGGACAATTCTCTTTTATCAATGAGAATAACAGGGATGCATTCTCAAGTTCACTTCCTTCTATGGGGCTTGCAGCGGATGTTCAATACCATGCTTACTCGAGAAAATGGAGATTTACACAGGATCTTGGATTCAGTCAGTATGCACAGTCGAACGGAAGTTATGTCAACGGGCGTTATACCAATTCCAGCCAAAAACTGAACACGATCCATTTGATGTCTTCTGTTGGATACACCTTTAAAGGAGTAACCATTTCGGCAGGAATTGCGGTGAATCGTTTGTTGAACGGATACGAGGAGAACAGAACAGCAATTACGAATGTATATAATTCGAAAAAATTACAAATAGGGGCAACCGCTGGAGTTGATTACCATTTTACACCTTTCAGAAATAAAACGGCGCTTGGATTAGGCATTCAGTACCAGTTTGTTTCCAGGCTGAAAAGTGAGAATACGGTGTTCAATGATATCCAGGGGGTGAAGCTCCAGATAAAATATTCATTTTAATTTCCAACCTTTTGATAAGTGGTGTATCTAAAGGGTAGAAAGATATTTATTTCGTTGTCAACTTCTCCACAGGAGTTTGAAAAATTACTACAGCTCAAACGATAACGAAATAGTCGAGGCAAGGTAGAACTGGCTTGAATAAAAGTCCCGCAATAGTGGGACTTTTTTTATTGCCCGCAGAACCCAACGGCGTATGCGTTCTGCAGGGAGCTTTTACCTTTTTACAGCGTACATCAAAAATTCTTTGTTTCCATCCCCACCGATGATTGGTGAGTCAATAATCCCTTTGACTTCAAAATGAGAATCAACCGCTGCTTTCTCGATCCGTTTCAGAATATCCGGATAAACAGATGCACTTTTGACCACACCGTGTTTGTTCAGGAAGCGTTTCTCCAATTCAAATTGCGGTTTGATCAAGGCAACCAGGATTCCTCCTTCTTTTACGAAAGAACCGGTAAAAGGAAGTACTTTTTCCAGGGAAATGAATGAAACATCAATTACGATCCCATCAACGGGTTCAGGAATGTGTGTTGTTGTCAATTCCCGGATATGCGTTTTTTCAATATTCGTAATGGAAGGGTTTGTGCGAATCCGCTCATGTAATTGCCCGTGGCCCACGTCCACACAAAAGACATGTTTTGCTCCTTTACTGAGCAAGACTTCCGTAAAACCTCCGGTGGAAGCCCCTAGATCGATGAATGTTAGGTCAGCAACGTTGATTTGGAAGTGATCGATTGCTTTCAGTAATTTCAAAGCTCCTCTTGAGACCCAGGTCAGTTCTTCGTTGAGAAGTAAGATCTTGGAGTCAATAGCGATTTTCTTTCCGGGTTTTTCTACCGAAATTCCGTTTACCAGGACATCGCCGTTTTTGATCAGTTCTTCACCGCGTGTTCTGGAGGTTACAAGGCCACGGTCGACCAATATTTTATCCAAACGTTCTTCCATGTGACAAAGTTAGTCAATTGCGAATTATGAATTACGAATGCCGGGTGGAAGAAGAGGTGGAAGTTGGATAAAACTGGAAAATGCGGAATGTTGCAATCAATTGACAATAAAAAAATCCGGTAGTTTTTGCTGCCGGATTTTTCAATTTTAAGAAAGAGCTTAGAATTATTCAATTACCCAATTGAATCGCTCTTTTAATATGTTGTGAATGCGATCTGTTACCGCTTCGTTTTCAATTTTTTGAATCACATCTTCGATGAAAGCACCCACCATCAATTGTCTTGCACTGGCTTCGCTCAAACCTCTTGCACGAAGATAGAAAACCGCTTCTTCATCCAATTGACCGGTTGTGGAACCATGAGAACATTTCACGTCGTCTGCATAGATCTCCAATTCCGGTTTACTGTTGATTGTAGCATCATCGCTTAACAATACATTCCCGTTTGACTGGAATGCATTGATCTTTTGAGCATCCTTTCGAACATAAACTTTCCCGTTGAAAACGGCCGTTGCTTTCCCGTCAATTACACCTTTGTATAGTTCATTCGATTCACAATTTGCCACTTTATGATCTACAATTGTATGATTATCGACGTGTTGATTTCCGTTCAGAATATAAGCTCCATTCAAATGCGTCTCACAATTTTGACCATCTACTTCAATCGTCAGGTTATTGCGAACCAACAAGCCATTTAAAGTAACTGTATTGATGGTGAAATTTGAGTCCTGGTGCTGATTTACCAATTCTGTAGAAATCTGGAAACACGATTCGTGTTCTTCCTGCAATTTGTCAATTGTCAATTTTGCATTTGTTCCAACATGGATTTCGGAAATAACATTGGTGAAATTATCCGAACCATTTACGGAGATTGAACGTTGAATGAATTGAACTTCTGAAAATGCTTCTGCTACCAGCACGTGTCTCAGATTGGAAAGGATATTTTTATCTGTATTGATCTGAATTATTTCGATCACCGGTTCAATTTGCATTTTTGCAGAAACGTGAACATAGAGTCCATCGGTTGCATATGCTGTATTAATTGAAGAAAAAACTTCTCCGTCCAATAACACATTTCCTCCCATAACGCGTACTTCCGCTTCATCCATTTGAGAAAGTGCAAGAACTTTTACTCCATCCGGATACGATTTGGAAGAAAGTGCTTCCGAAAAATGTCCGTTTATAAAAACGTATTGAATGGAATCAGTTGCCAGACCGAAATTTCCGGTAAGAGAAACAGGATTTTCCTGAATGGATAAATTACTGTTTTTGATCTTTGCAACACGGGTGTATTTCCAGGCTTCCGTTTTAGTCGTTGGAAAAGGTGTATTATCAAGGACTTCAAGTGCTTTTTGCCGCAACTCGGGATTTAATAAAAAAGTTCCCTTTAATTGCCAGTTCACGCTTGCTGCCGATTCTTTTTCAATGGTTTGCATCTGCATGATTTAAATTATTGAGCAAATTCTGCTTTAATCCAGTCGTATCCTTTTTCTTCCAGTTCAAGAGCCAATTCTTTCGGACCTGATTTTACGATTCTTCCGTCGTATAGCACGTGAACGAAATCCGGAACGATATAGTCAAGCAAACGTTGGTAATGTGTAATCACCACCGTAGCATTTTTATCAGATTTCAATGTGTTTACTCCATTTGCAACAATGCGAAGTGCATCGATATCCAATCCTGAATCGGTTTCATCAAGGATAGACAATTTAGGGTCCAGCATGGCCATTTGGAAGATCTCGTTACGTTTCTTTTCACCTCCTGAAAATCCTTCATTCACAGAACGGGAAGCCAATTTTGCATCCAATTCTACAATGGCACTTTTCTCTTTTACCAAAGCCATAAAATCTTTCGCTGAAATGGCAGATTCTCCTCTGTATTCACGAATTTCATTCAAAGCGGTACGCAGGAAATTTACGTTGGAAACTCCCGGGATCTCAACAGGGTACTGAAATGCGAGGAATAATCCTTCTCTTGCACGGTCTTCTGTTGCCATTTCAAGCAAATCTGTTCCGTCAAAATCAACAGAACCTTCCGTGATTTCATACTCTTCACGTCCTGCCAAAACACTTGCTAAAGTACTTTTTCCGGCACCGTTCGGTCCCATGATTGCATGAACTTCACCGGCTTTTACTTCCAGGTTTAATCCTTTAAGAATTTCTTTTCCGTCAATCGACGCGTGTAAATTTGTGATCTTTAACATATCTATTATTCTTTTGCCACCCTCCTCAATCCTCCCTCAAGGGAGGAAGCTTTTTCAACTCCCCCTTTGGAGGGGGATAAAGGGGGAGGACTTTCTCTAATTGTTTTTATCCAACGCTACCTTCCAAACTGATCGTCAATAATTTCTGTGCTTCAACAGCAAACTCCATTGGCAGCTGGTTCAATACTTCCTTACAATACCCGTTAACGATCAGGCTAATGGCTTTTTCCTCGGAAATTCCTCTCTGAAGACAATAGAAAATCTGATCTTCCCCGATTTTTGATGTGGTAGCCTCATGCTCAATTTTAGCGCTTGGGTTTTTACACTCAATATATGGGAAAGTATGTGCGCCACACTCATCCGTCATTAGCAAAGAATCACATTGCGAGAAGTTTCTTGCGTTGTGTGCGTTCTTGTGAATTTGCACCAATCCACGGTAAGAATTGTGCGATTTTCCTGCCGAGATTCCTTTTGAAATAATCGTACTCTTGGTATTTTTTCCCAGGTGGATCATTTTTGTCCCGGTATCAGCCTGCTGGAAGTTATTGGTAACTGCTACGGAATAAAATTCTCCGATCGAGTTATCTCCTTTTAGGATACAGGAAGGGTACTTCCAGGTTACTGCTGAACCTGTTTCTACTTGCGTCCAGGAAATTTTTGCGTTGGTCTCACAGATTCCGCGTTTGGTAACGAAATTGAAAACTCCTCCTTCTCCGTTTTTGTCACCAGGATACCAGTTTTGTACCGTTGAATATTTGATCTCCGCATCTTTCAATGCGATTAGCTCCACAACAGCTGCGTGTAATTGATTTTCATCCCGTTGAGGTGCTGTACACCCTTCCAGGTAAGAAACATACGAACCTTCATCTGCGATGACTAGTGTACGTTCGAACTGACCGGTATTGGCTTCATTGATCCGGAAATAAGTAGATAATTCCATCGGGCATCTTACACCTTTTGGAATGTAGCAAAACGAACCATCTGTAAACACAGCCGAATTTAAAGCTGCGTAGAAGTTATCCGTTGCCGGAACTACCGATCCCATATATTGTTTAACCAATTCGGGATGTTCCTGAACAGCTTCCGAAAAAGAACAGAAAATAATTCCCAGTTCTTTCAATTTGGATTTAAAACTGGTTGCTACGGAAACAGAATCCATTACGAAATCCACCGCAACACCTGTCAGGCGTTGTTGCTCCTCCAATGAAATTCCCAATTTTGCCATGGTTTCTTTCATTTCAGGATCTACGTCGTCCCAGCTTTCGTATTTTTTGGTCTGCTTTGGGGCCGCATAATAAGAGATTCCCTGGAAATTTGGTTTCGGGTAGGTAATGTGTGCCCAGGAAGGTTCTGTCATTTCAGACCAGATTTTATAACACTTTAACCTATAATCCAATAACCACTCCGGTTCTCCTTTTTTGGCGGAAATAAACCGGATAATATCTTCGTTTAATCCAAGTGGAGCACGATCCGATTCAATATCAGTCGTGAAACCGAATTTGTATTCCGAATTTTCTAAATCTTTCGCTAAGTCGTTTTCAGTATAACCCATCTAAACTTTGTACTTTATTATAATGAGAAAGATTCCCCGCAACCGCAAGTTCTTCCTGCATTTGGATTAGAAAACACAAATCCTTTTCCGTTCAATCCTCCGGAGAAATCCAGGGTTGTTCCTACTAAGTATAAAAAGCTCTTTTTGTCAACAACAACCTTAATTCCGTTGTCTTCAAATGCTTTATCGTCTGCGTTTTCCTGATTGTCAAATGTGAGTTGGTACATTAATCCGGAGCAACCTCCGCCTTCAACACCAACACGAATGAAATAGCCTGCTTTGCCTTCGTCTTCCATCAGGCGAATTGCCTGCTTCTTTGCTTGTTCTGTTACTGTAATCATGACAAGTGTCTTGTATTCTTTATTTAGATTAATTTTAAATAAAGCTGTATTTCGTTGACAAAAATACCACATTTATGGTATTGGTGCAATTATTTTATTATAAATATTCTAACTAAACGAACAGTTTAATTTTTTTGTGCAACCTTTTTTATCTATATTCGTTTTACACTACGTTACTTATTACTGCTAAATATGAAACTTACTACTACCCTGATAGGGATTCTATCAGTATTTTCAACCGCGTATGCTCAATTCCCAGGGTGTCCTGCAGTGGATGCCGGTGCAGATCAGACTCTTACATGCAACCAGCCCTGTGCTACATTGAATGCAACTCCATTTCATGCAGGTGCTACAACAACTTATACGGTTGCATCTATTCCGCATACTCCGCCAATTGCATACAATCAGGCAGGGGGAACAGGAGTTTCGGTTGGTACTGACGATGTTTGGAGTCCACAGATTACATTGCCGTTCACATTTTGTTATTACGGACAATCCTATACAACCTGTAAGATTGGTTCAAACGGATCCATTAAATTCGGGACGTATGCACCAACGAGTCAACCGTGGTCATTTTCAGCCTCATGTCCTTCTACCAGCTTAACATCAGCCGGGGATATTTTTGGCATTTACCATGATATTGACCCTTCTTATGGAGGTACTGTGAAATGGTATGTCGTGGGTGCTGCCCCATGTAGAATATTTGTAGTGTCTTATAATGGATTACCTCACTATTCAGGTTCCTGCAATAACAGTGTTTTTTCCACATTTATGATGGTGTTATATGAGACGACCAATGTGATTGACGTGTATGTTAATAATAAAGGGTTGTGTTCTGGCTGGAACGGTGGTGCGGCAATCATAGGGATACAAAATCCTGCGGGAACAGCCGGTATCGCAGCTCCAAATAGAAATACTTCTCCGGATTGGACAGTTTCAACACCGGAGGGCTGGCGCTTTACACCTGATGGTGCTCCAATCTATACCACCGAATGGTTCCAGGGAGGAACAAGTATTGGAACAGGAACTACCGTAAACGTTTGTCCTACGATTGCAACAACTTATACAGCAACAACAACTTACACAGCCTGTGATGGAACAGTGATTGTTAAAACTGATGATGTCGTGGTTACACCGGATCCGGCAACTCCTTCAGGAAATGAAATTGCTTCAACTCCTTCTTCATGTACCGGGGCAACAGGTAGTGTGGAAGTACAAGGAACAGGTGGTGCAGGTGGTTATCAATATTCAATTGATAATGGAGTCACCTGGCAATCAAGTGGAATATTCAACAATTTGGCAGGTGGAAGTTATACGATTCAGGTTCAGGATATGAACGGATGCCAGGGAAGTATTGCTGCTAACGTACCACAACCAACAACTTTGGATTTGACGCTTGCAAGCAGCACGAATGTGTCTTGTAATGGTCTTTCTGACGGATCAGCCGTTACATCACTTTCAGGTGGACAATCACCGTTTACCTATACTTTGAATGGTGGTTCGAGCCAATCAACAGGGACTTATTCAAACCTGGCAGCAGGCTCATATACAATTCTGGTAACAGATGCGAACGGCTGTTCGGATACACAACCTGTGACAATTACTGAACCGGCTGTTGTAACGCTGTCTTTTGTTTCTTCAACTGATGCAAGCTGTTCGGGAAGTGATGGAAGCATAACTGTATCAGGGGCAGGAGGGACCGGAACATTGGATTACTCCTTAAATGGAGGGGCTTCTCAAACAGGTGTTACATTTAATGGCGTTGCAGGTGGAACATATACCGTGCAGGTTGTAGACGATAATGGATGTTCTGCTTCTGTTCCTGCAATTGTAAATATCGTAAATAACTTAACTGCAATTCTGATTGATGAGCAGGATGTTTCCTGTAATGGATTAAGTGACGGAACCGTTCAATTGGGAGGCTCCGGAACACCTGCTCCATATACTTACTCCTTGGTGGGGGGAACTTCTCAATCGTCCAATACTTTTGTCAATTTGGCTGCCGGAACATATAGTTATGTAGTATCGGATGCAAATAACTGTCATGATACCATTTCAGTGACGATTTCAGAACCTTCGGTAATCGATGTTACAGGAAATGGTCCTTTATCTATGTGTACAGGCGGCTCAGTTGTAATGAATGCCCAGGCAACAGGCGGTAATGGAGGATATACCTTCACGTGGAGCAATTCCTTACCAAACGGGGCATCAAATACAGTCAGCCCGGCTTCATCAACGAACTATGTTGTAACTGCAACGGATATGAACGGATGTTCTTCAAATACAGCGATCCAGGTAACAGTGAATCCTGGTCCTCCTGTCAATGCAGGAGGTGATCAATCAGTTTGTCCGGGAGGTTCGGTTATTTTGTCCGGGTCAGGAGCACAAAGTTATGCCTGGAATAATGGTGTAACAAATGGAGTTTCATTTACACCGGGCTCCACTCAGACTTATACCGTTACGGGAACTGATGCAAACGGATGTACGAATACAGATCAGGTCGTGGTTACTGTAAATTCACTTCCGGTTATTGATGCAGGCGCACCACAAACGGTTTGTCAGGGTACACCTGTTACATTGAATGGTTCAGGAGCGGTTTCCTATACCTGGAATAACGGTGTGACAAATGGAGTTTCCTTTACACCGGGCTCAACCCAGACCTACACCGTTACGGGAACTGATGTAAATGGTTGTACAAATACCGATCAGGTAACAATTACCGTCAATACGGCTACTCCTGTTAATGCAGGTGCCGATCAGTCAATATGCATTGGTGGTACGGTAACTCTTTCAGGATCAGGAGCTGTTTCTTACACCTGGAATAATGGTGTGACAAACGGAGTTTCCTTTACACCGGGATCCACTCAGACTTATACAGTTACCGGAACAGGTGCAAATGGCTGTCAAAGTACAGATCAGGTGGTTGTTACTGTGAATCCGCTTCCAGATGTCAGTGCAGGAGCAGACCAATCCATATGTATTGGAGGTACGATAACGCTTTCAGGATCAGGAGCAGTTTCTTATACCTGGAATAATGGCGTGTCAAATGGAGTTTCATTTGCACCCGGATCTACTCAAACTTATACTGTTACCGGAACAGATGCAAACGGATGTGTAAACACAGATCAGATTACGGTTACGATCGTTCCGTTGCCAACAGCGAATGTTTCGGCAGACGTTACGGAAGGTTTCCCGGATATGACAGTAAACTTTGATAATAATTCAACGAATGCAACCAGCTATCATTGGAACTTTGGTAATGGCTCACAGGTGAATTCGGGTAATTTATCCGGGCAACAATATATTTACACGAGCCCTGGTCAATATACTGTTATTCTTACAGCGGCGAATGGATCTTGTGTAGATCTTGATACGGTTCTGATTACAGTGAATCCGATTCCGGATCCGATTATTCATATCCCGAATATCTTTACGCCAAATGGAGATAAAGCAAACGACACCTTTTTTATTACTGCTACTTACGTGAAATCCGTAAAAGTTACCATTGTCAATCGCTGGGGAGACAAAATGATTGATTATGATAATGTGAATGGCTACTGGGATGGGAATGTAAATGGTAATATTGCTTCCGATGGTGTTTATTTCTTTAAATATGAAATAGAAGGATTGAACGGGAAAATACTCACCGGTCATGGAGATATTCAGCTGATCAGGTAAGAAACAAAACTTTTAATTAAAAAGACTGCAATTCATTCTTCAATTGATGCAGTCTTTTTTTGTTTAACTACATTTGTACCATGCGTGTAGTTCGGCAGTTGAATTCAGAGACGAAGTTTAATCATCCAATTCTTACTTTGGGGACCTATGATGGAGTTCATTTAGGGCATCAGGAAATTATTCGTTCACTGGTTGAAAAGGCGAAAAAAGAAAACAAAGAGTCTGTTTTATTCACTTTCGAACCGCATCCGCGAAAAGTACTTTATCCGGATAGTTATTCGGTAAAATTGATCGATACGGTTGATGAAAAACTGGATAAGCTGGAAAAATTGGGTTTGGATACCGTTATCCTTTTTCCCTTTACGAAAGAATTTTCGCGTTTGTCTGCAATGGAATTTGTTCGGGATGTCTTAGTGAACCAAATCGGTGTAAGTGAAATGCATATCGGTCACGATCATCATTTCGGTAAGAACAGGGAAGGCTCTTTCCAGGAATTACAGGAATTGGGTGAATTATACCATTTCAAAGTCTTTCAACTGCCTGCAATTTCTACAGGGGGAGTTACTATTAGCTCCACCAAGATCCGGAATGCGATCCAGGATGGAAATGTGGAATATGCTTCGGAATTAATGGGAAGCCATTTTGTATTACAGGGAAAAATAGTAAAAGGACAACAAATTGGACGAACGATCGGTTTTCCCACTGCAAATATTGATCTGGAAAACAGGGAGAAAATTTTCCCGAAAAATGGAGTTTATGCAGCAAAAGCCTATCTTGGAGATCGCTTGATTTATGGCGTGATGAACATCGGCACACGGCCAACAGTTGCAAATAATGGCCAGATTACTATTGAGATTTACCTGTTTGATTTTAATGAAGAAATTTATGATCAACAGATTAAAGTGGAAGTAATGCAACATATACGCGATGAAAAGCGTTTTGAAAATATAGAAGATCTAAAACATCAAATTCAATCCGATGAAATTACTGCCCGTACTTATTTTTCTTTATATAAGTAGCCTTTCTTTTGGACAGGATACTTTAAAAATTTACCGATGGGAGGCCGTTCAAAGAGCAAACCCGGATACCATTTACGGAATTGATGCATCGAAATTAAAATGGGATCAGATTCCTAAGAAAATGTATGCATTTAAGAATTTGAAGTATATCAATCTGTCCAAAAACAAATTGACGGAACTTCCAATGGAAATGGCAGCTTTTAAATTACTCAAAACATTGGATGCAACAAAAAATAAGATTGAAGAGGCACCGATTGTTATTTGTCAAATGCCAAAACTTCAGAGGCTTCATTTGGCGCGAAATAAAATAAGTTCATTGCCGTCTTGTATCGGATATTTGACCGATTTGAAAATATTGGATATCTGGGATAATCCGATAAACTCGCTTCCGGAAGATGTTTTAAACTTGAAAAAACTGGAAGCTGTAGACATGCGAGCAATTATGTTAGGCCCGCATTTTCAGCAAAGATGGCAGGAGGCAATGCCACAGGTGAAGTGGTATTTTGATCCGCCTTGTCATTGTGTGGAATAATCTTTCAATAAAAAAAAAATTTTTCAATTTTTTTCCAACCTTTTAAAAACCCCGGCATCATATGGGTGTCAAGTATATATCAGAAATCTCTCTGATTGGTTTGGTAAATTGGGTTTTAGGTTTGGAAAAGGGTACTTATTTGGATTGTACCCTTTTTCATTTTATAAAGTTTCT
>CAMLLB010000021.1 GCA_946480815.1 uncultured Flavobacteriales bacterium | reverse complement strand
GTGATCCCGCTGGGATTCGAACCCAGGACCCATACATTAAAAGTGTATTGCTCTACCAGCTGAGCTACGGAATCTTATTTTTTTTTCGCCTCACTCATTCGTGATTGCGGGTGCAAAGATAGATATCTTTTATGTTTATGCAAGCCATTTGAGCAAAAAAACTCAAAAAAAAAGCTTCGGGTTCGCTAACCCGCTGAATCTAAGGGATAAATTAATTCCATTTTTTTTAACGGATATTTAATCCCTGGCTGTTTTTGCAAAATCAGGCACTTTTCAAAATGAAAACGCCTCTTTCAAATTGAACACAGTTTCTTTTTTCCGGCATAGCCTCATTTACTCCTTAAGCCCGACAGGATAAAGGCTTTAACATTTCTTTGCGGAATACGGTATGAATTTCGGAAAGGCTTGGGCGTTGACATGCTAAAACATTCAACCGTGAGGAAATCATAATCAATATAGATCACTCAGCGCGGAAAAAAGTTTTTAAAAGCAGTCAAAAACCAAAATATACACACAAAAACAAACGTCATGGAAAAACACCCATTCTTCGGATTACGCATCCAGGTACTGGACGACAATCCATTCTACACGACCTTGTATAAGCTTCAATTAGAACGAGAGTTGCTCACAGCATATGCTATGCATCAAAATCATTTCAAGATTAGCACTTATACCGATTCCAGAGCATTTTTATCCGATTTGCCCGGAATCCATTCAATCATCTTCCTGGATTACAATTTGGGAGCAAATCTCACCGGGTTGGATATTATGGACAAGATCAAAAAGAGAACATCGTTGGCAAAAGTCTATATTGTCACCGATGAAAACAATTCTTATATTTTGCGCTCTTGCCTGGATGCCGGAGCAGATGGAATTATTTTCAAGAACAATGAATTGATGGAACTTTCTTTGATGGTTATCCAGCAAACATTGAACAGCAGCGATTTCCCATACCAGTTAAATGTTCCGAGAAACAATTAACGGAAAATCATATCATTTAAATAAACGGGTACAACCGTTCAGGTTTTTATTAAAATAACCGCACTCAGAAGATTTAGATTAGTATAATCTCTAATCTCAATTTATGAAAACGCTTGTACCTTTCAGCTTACTGATGTTTGCACTTTTATTTTCTTTCCGTTCATTCGGTGAAACAGATAGCCTTTTGATCCAAAATAACATTCCGGCGTGGGTAAAACCTATCCTGGAAAAATCTGAAATGGCCCAGAAACATCAGATCCTGACGGATTTCAATCCCTTTTATTTTGAAGCCGATTTCAGCGGCGACGGACAAGTCGATATTGCTTTTTTTGTAGAGAACAAGATTGATAAGACCAAAGGAGTGATGATCGTCAACAACGTGAAAAACCTGGTTTATGTGATCGGTTGTGGTACGGCTACCGATATGGGAACTTCACTTTCCTGGACAAAACGCTGGTTTATTTACCGGAACAAGTACATCATGAACGATGGAAATAAGAAAAAGATCAGTTTAAAACTTCCGGCCATTCAATTGATTCGCAGTGAAACCAATAGTTTGGTGATTTATTGGACCGGGAAGAAATACAAAACGTTTTTACAGCAATCATAAACTAGCAGGGGCGGAAAATTTTCCGCCCCTGCTAGTTAAAACAAATCTTTCAAATGAGGTCCCATTTCGACCTCGATATCTTTACGCAATTCCATTAAGCGTTTCGCATATTGCTGCAATTGCATTTCGCGGTCGGTATTCGGAATCCATTGATTGGTAGGTTTTGGATTCCCCTGTTCATCAACAGAAACAAAGACAATGACACAATGAGTTGTTTTTTCATATTTCGCCTCGTTCATTTTTCGTGAAAAAACATCGACCCCGATATGAATACTGGATTTTCCTGTATAAATAACACGCGCCTGAATTTTTACTAAACTCCCGATATGAATCGGTTTAAAAAAACGAATACCACCTACATAAACTGTTACACAATAACCTTCAGACCAGGTAGAAGCACAGGCGTAAGCTGCCTGGTCAATCCATTTCATTACAGCGCCACCATGGACTTTTCCTCCAAAATTTACATCTGTCGGTTCACTTACAAATTGAAAGGTAATTTTGTCTTGCATAGCAGCGAAAGTAATGATATAGTTTGTTTTAATTGAAATATCAATTAATTTTGTGTTTTTATTAACAAAAATACAACCTTTTGATTCTTTTTCCGTTGAACCAATACTGAAAACTAAATACTTCAAGAGGTAATTCGATTTAGCAAAATTGCTTTAATCGCGAGCGAGCGTAGCAAATTTGTTTAAAAAAGAACTATCTTCGGCATGTAGAACAAAAAAGAACTAATTACACTTCCTGTTACCTTGACTAGATATATATGAAGAAACTACTTATTTTCCTATCATTCTCCATGATAGCTCTTGCGAATTGGTCCCAAGTCTCCAACGCCTGTTTCAGTTCACGTAATGACATTTCTTTTAGTAAAACCGGATCACAATCTCGCGGAATAACAAAAGGTGATTTCGATAATGACGGTAAACTGGATGTCGTCACTACTTTGTATTCAGGTGCCAAGCGGTTTTCCTTTCAAAAAGGATTGGGAAATGGAAAATTTGCAAGTCCCATTCAAAACGGAAATTTCGGAAATTCAACCCAGGATATTAAAAGTGCAGATTTTAACAATGATGGAAATCTGGACATTGCCTATATCAACCTGACAGGAGTATTTATCTGGCACGGCCAGGGAAATGGAGTTTTTGACAGTATCACTACACTCACTCTTACCAACGGAAAATATTTAGCTCTTGGAGACTTCAATGAAGATGGAGCAATGGACATCGTTGCAACAATTAGTAACTCCCAATTTACCTTATTTACCGGAACAGTGGGAAACCCAACTTCCTTCGGGTCAACCGTATTTAATGTTACGGGTACGATCGTAAACATGGAAGTTGCCGATATGGACGGTGATAATCACAAAGACGTTGTTTCACACACATCAAGCGGTGTTTATATTTCAAAAAACAACAATGGAAGTTTAGGGAACTTCTTTACGGGTGTCAATGTTGCTACTTCGGGTACCGGAGCTGCAGACTTGACATTATGCGATATTGACAATGACAGTGACATTGATGTTATTACAACAAATAAAACCAGTAATAATATTTCTGTTTTAAAAAATAACGGAACCGGTACATTGACATTCCATGCGTTGTATGCTACTGAGGCAGGGCCGGATGGAATTGATAATATTGATATCAACCAGGACGGATTCAAAGACATTATCGTAGCAAACATGAGTGCTTACACTGTTTCTATTTTCTTCGGAAGCACTGGCGGAGTATTGACTTTGTATCAAACTACTCAGGCAGCAGGAGCTCCAAGAGCTATAGTATCAGGACAGTTCACAACAGACACCTATGTAGATTTCGTCACAACACAGCAAGCAGGGGCATATATCAACTCATTTGTCGGAAACGCTGCAAATAACTATCTGCAAACAAATTTATTTGATGTTGCCGCAAGTCCAAGCTCTTCTTTTGCAGGTGATTTTAACGGTGATGGAAACCAGGATGTTGCCATTACACATTCTACAGGAAACAGTGTTCAAATCTATTTGGGAAATGGGGCCGGAGGTTTCTCTGCAGGAGCAACATTGGCAACCGGAACAACTCCTGTTTATATCACCGGTAGCGATCTGAATAGTAACGGGACCATCGATTTGGTTGTTGTAAACAACGGGAGTAATAACATTTCCGTATTTTATGGAACAGGTAGCGGAACCTTCTCTACTGCGACCAATTATACAGTGGGAACAGCACCTGTTCAAGCCAAAATCGGCCATTTGAATGGAGATGCCTTTGCTGATATCGTAGTTACCAACTCGGGAAGTTCCAATTTCACACCACTGACTTCCAGTGGTGCCACCTCATTTAATATTCTGTCTTCCATTGCAACAAATGCAACTCCTTACGCTATTGTTATTACAGATTATGATAATGATGGTTTTAACGATGTCGTTGTTGGCCATAATGCCACCGGAGCAACTGCCCTTTTATTAAAATACAAAGGAGACGGAACAGGATCGCTTGTTGCAAACGGAAATATCGGAGTTGCAACAGCAACATATGTTTCAACTACTGCTCTCGAATCGGCAGATTTGGATGGAGATGGTGACAAGGATATCATTGTCGGGAAAAGCGGAGACGTTGGTAAAATTTTCAACCCTGCAACCACAACAGGTTCTACATCTACCAATACGACGACGATCGCAAACACGCCACTCGCCGGATCCGGTGCTGTTGTAGGTTTAAAAATCGTTGATGTCAATAATGATGGAAAATTAGATGTTGTAGGTGTATTTAACAATAGTGGTACCGGTGTAGCAGGATCCTTATTTGCAAGCGTTGCAACCTCATTCGGCACAAATACCGGTTATGTGATCACTCCTCCTACTCTTAATTTCACATCTGAACTGGATGCTTCCGGGCTAGCCGTAGCAGACTTCAACAACGATGGAAGAGTCGATGCAATTATCCCGAATAAAGGATCGAATAGTTTTACACTTCATTTAAATACTACTCCGGTTATCACTCCGGGCGGGCCAACGACTTTTTGTAACGGGAACAGCGTAACATTAACCTCTACTCCTGCAACCTATTGGTACGACTGGGATCCGAATAGTGAAACAACTCAATCGATCTCGGCAACTGCAACAGGAACTTACCAGGTAACAACTTCTTCTTCCTGGAGCGACTGGTGTCAGGCAAAATCGGATACTGTAAACGTAACAGTAAATGCGGGACCAACTGCACCAACAATTACTCCTGGCGGGCCAACCACATTTTGCAGTGGTGGAAGCGTTGTATTAACTTCTTCCCAGGCAACCGGAAATCAGTGGTACCAGGACGGTGTCCTTATTTCAGGTGCTACCAATCAAAACTATACTGCAACAACTGCCGGAATATATACAGTAACTTATACAAGTGCCGGATGTACCTCATCACAATCAAGCGGAATTACAGTGACAACAAGTCAGGCTCCTGTTATTACAGCGGGCGGACCAACAACTTTTTGTACAGGTGGTTCTGTGGTATTGACTTCAAGTGTAACAACAAATTTATTGTGGTCAAACGGAGCAACTACTCCTTCTATTACAGTGACCACTTCAGGAAATTACTCCGTACAAAACATTGTTGGAGGTTGTCCTACCCTAACATCCAACACTATTACAGTAACAGTTGCTGCTTCATTGAGTACGCCAACAATTTCACCGGCCGGTCCGGTAACTTTATGCCCTAGCGGATCTGTAACATTAACTTCTTCTTCGGCAACCAATAACGTTTGGTCTACCGGTGCTACAACACAATCTATTACAGTAAATACTGCCGGGTCTTACTTTGTTCATCTGGACAATGGATCATGTACTTCGGCAAATTCAACAACAGTTACCGTAACAAACGGTTCAGCTCCAGCAGCACCGACAATTACTCCAAGTGGTTCTACTACATTCTGTACAGGAGGTTCAGTTACCCTGACTTCCAGTGCAGGAACTTCTTATTTGTGGTCGACCGGTGCTACTACGGCTTCTATTAACGTAACGACTGCAGGAAATTATACCGTGCAAGTTACCAACGCTGCGGGATGTCAAAGTCCTTCAAGTGCAGTAACTACAGTAACAGTAAACACTCCTCCTTCCCAGCCGACTATTACGGCGGGTGGTCCAACAACATTTTGCGCAGGTGGTTCAGTTACCCTGACTTCCAGTGCAGGAACTTCTTATTTATGGTCAACTGGTGCTACCACAGCTTCCATTAACGTAACAACCGCAGGTTCTTATACTGTCCAGGTTACCAATGCTTCGGGCTGTCAAAGTACGGCAAGTGCCGCAACGGTTGTAACTGTGAATGCTGCTCCTGCCGCACCAACTATTACAGCGGGTGGACCAACAACTTTCTGTGCAGGTGGTTCGGTAACATTGACTTCCAGTGCGGGAACTTCTTATTTGTGGTCGACCGGTGCTACTACAGCTTCCATTAACGTAACAACTTCCGGTTCTTATACTGTTCAGGTTACCAATGCTTCGGGCTGTCAAAGTACGGCCAGTGCTGCAACGGTTGTAACTGTGAATGCTGCTCCTGCCGCACCAACAATTACTGCAGGTGGACCAACTACATTCTGTGCAGGTGGTTCGGTAACATTGACTTCCAGTGCAGGAACTTCTTATTTGTGGTCGACCGGGGCTACTACAGCTTCTATCAACGTGACAACCGCAGGTTCTTATACTGTACAGGTTACCAATGCTGCAGGTTGTCAAAGCACCGCAAGTGCTGCAACGGTTGTAACGGTTAACTCAGCTCCTGTTACGCCAACCATTTCAGCCGGCGGATCAACAACTTTCTGTGCAGGCGGATCTGTAACATTGACTTCAAGCCCTGGAACTTCTTATTTGTGGTCGACCGGTGCTACTACAGCTTCTATTAACGTAACAACTGCTGGTTCTTATACTGTTCAGGTTACCAATGCTGCAGGTTGTCAAAGTACTGCAAGTGCTGCAACAGTTGTAACTGTAAACGCATTACCTTCCGCTCCGACAATTACTCCAAGCGGTTCAACGACATTCTGTAACGGAAATTCAGTTACTTTGACTTCCAGTGCCGGAACTTCCTATTTATGGTCAACCGGTGCTACAACTGCATCTATCAACGTAACGACTTCCGGCTCTTATACCGTCCAGGTTACCAATGCAGCAGGTTGTCAGAGTCCCGCAAGTACAGCAACTGTTGTAACAGTTACTTCCGGACCTCCGGCGCCAACAATCACGGCAAGTGGTGCAACTACTTTCTGTGCCGGCGGTTCAGTAACATTAACTTCCAGTGCGGGAACATCTTATTTATGGTCGACCGGTGCTACAACTGCATCTATCAACGTAACAACTTCCGGTTCATATACCGTTCAAATTACCAATGCATCAGGTTGTCAGAGTGTTGCAAGTACTGCAACTGTTGTAACGGTTAACTCTGCCCCTGTTACTCCAACCATTTCAGCTGGCGGATCAACAACTTTCTGTGCTGGTGGATCAGTAACATTGACTTCTAGCCCGGGGACCTCTTATTTATGGTCAACCGGCGCAACAACTGCTTCTATTAACGTTACAACTGCCGGTTCTTATACGGTCCAGGTTACGAATGCTGCAGGATGTCAAAGTGCTGTAAGTCCCGCAACTGTTGTAACTGTAAATTCTTTGCCGTCTGCACCAACAATCACTGCTGGTGGCGCAACAACTTTCTGTGCTGGTGGTTCGGTAACATTGACTTCAAGCGCAGGAACTTCTTATTTATGGTCAACAGGCGCTACTACAGCTTCTATAAACGTAACAACTGCCGGTTCTTATACTGTTCAGGTTACCAATGCTGCCGGATGCCAAAGTCCGTCGAGTACTGCAACTGTTGTAACGGTTAACCCTGCTCCTGCTACCCCAACGATTACTGCTGGCGGTGCAACTACTTTCTGTGCAGGTGGTTCGGTAACATTGACTTCAAGCACGGGAACTTCCTATTTATGGTCAACAGGTGCTACTACAGCTTCTATTAACGTAACTGCTTCCGGTTCCTATACTGTTCAGGTTACAAATGCGGCAGGATGTCAAAGTGCCGCAAGTACTGCAACTGTTGTAACTGTAAATGCTTTACCGGCTGCACCTGCAATCACACCAAGTGGTTCAACTTCAATTTGTGCAGGTAGTTCGGTAACCTTGACCTCGAGTGCAGGAACTTCTTATTTATGGTCAACAGGAGAAACAACAGCTTCTATTAGCGTATCAACAGCAGGTTCTTATACCGTGCAGGTTACAAACGCCGCGGGATGTCAAAGTCCGGCAAGTACTGCAACCGTTGTAACTGTAAATCCTTTACCGGCCGCACCTTCAATCACAGCTGGAGGACCAACAACTTTCTGTGCAGGTGGTTCGGTAACATTGACTTCCAGCACAGGTACTTCTTACTTGTGGTCGAATGGAGAAACGACTCAATCCATTAACGTAACAACTTCTGGTTCATATACTGTTCAGGTTACAAACGCCGCAGGCTGTCAAAGTCCGGCAAGTGCTGCAACGGTTGTAACAGTGGATGCTTTACCAACCACACCTACGATTACAGCCGGAGGACCAACGACTTTCTGTGCAGGTGGATCAGTAACATTGACATCAAGCGCAGGAACTTCTTATTTATGGTCGACCGGAGCTACAACAGCTTCTATCAACGTAACAACTTCCGGTTCATATACTGTTCAGGTTACAAATGCTTCCGGTTGTCAAAGCACTGCAAGTACTGCAACAGTCGTTACTGTAAATGCTTTACCTGCTGCACCTACAATTACAGCAAGCGGATCAACCAGTTTCTGTTTGGGTAACTCCGTAACCTTAACTTCAAGTACGGGAACATCCTACTTGTGGTCAACAGGAGAAACAACACAATCCATTGTTGTCACGAGTTCCGGTTCATATAGTGTTCAGGTTACCAATGCAGCAGGATGTCAAAGTCCTTCAAGTACTGCAACAACTGTTACAGTCAACCCGATTCCGGCAACTCCAACAGCTACTGCAGGTGGACCAACAACTTTCTGTGCAGGAGGATCAGTGGTATTGACATCTTCATCTACAAACAACAATGTTTGGTCGACCGGAGAAACCACACAATCTATTACGGTAACAACTTCCGGATCTTATTCGGTTCAAAAAATAAATGGAGCAGGCTGTTTAAGTGTTCCAAGCAACGTAATTAACGTAACTGTTAATCCACTTCCGGCTGCTCCGACCATCACTCCTGGAGGATCAACAACTGTTTGTGCCGGCAGTTCAATTACCTTGACTTCAAGTGCAGGAGCATCCTACTTGTGGTCGACAAGTGAGACAACAGCTTCCATTAACGTATCAACTGCAGGATCTTATACAGTTCAGATAACTGACGGAAACGGATGTACCAGCCCGGTAAGTTCTGCAACAACAGTAACCGTAACTCCACTACCTTCAATTCCAACGATAAGTGCAGGTGGCCCAACAACTTTCTGTGCAGGTGGATCAGTAATATTAAGCTCTTCTGCCACGGGTGGAAACTTATGGTCAACCGGGGAAACAACTGCGTCAATTACAGTTACAACTTCCGGTTCCTATACGGTTGAGCAAATTGTATCAGGGTGTTCTTCAGGAAATTCAGCTGCTCAAACAGTTACTGTAAATCCAAACCCTTCAACTCCGACAATTACAGCAAGCGGTCCAACTTCCTTCTGTTCGGGAGGATCTGTTGTATTGACTTCTTCTTCGGCAATAAACAATCTTTGGTCAACAGGTGAAACGACCCAATCAATTACAGTAACGACTTCCGGATCTTATTCGGTGACTGTTAACAATGGTTTCGGTTGTACATCAACGTCTGCACCAAGCATCGTAACAGTTAACCCCATTCCTTCTGTTCCTGTAATTACAGCAGGCGGTCCAACAACGTTCTGTGCAGGCGGGTCCGTAGTATTGACTTCTTCTGCTTCAAGCGGAAACTTATGGTCGACCGGGGAAACAACACAATCAATTACTGTTACAACAGCAGGCTCTTATAATGTACAAGAGGTTCAGGCCGGATGTGCTTCAGGCGCATCTGCTTCGGAAACAGTTACAGTAAATCCGAACCCACCTGTTCCGACAATTACAGCAGGCGGACCTACTACCTTCTGTGCAGGTGAATCTGTGGTATTGACCTCATCTTCCGCAACGGATAATCTTTGGTCAACGGGCGAAACGACAAAATTCATCACGGTAACGACTTCCGGATCTTATTCGGTACAAGTTTCAAATGGATTCGGTTGTACATCAACATCAACACCAACCATCGTAACAGTTAACCCGATCCCTTCCACCCCAACAATTACAGCAGGTGGTCCAACAACTTTCTGTACCGGTGGATCAGTGGTATTGACTTCGTCAGCCTCAAGCGGAAACGTATGGTCGACAGGTGAAACAACCCAATCAATTACTGTTACAACAGCAGGTTCTTATACAGTTCAACAAATCTTACTTGGATGTTCATCGGGAACTTCTGCAGCTACAAGTGTTATTGTTAATCCAACCCCTGCTGCTCCAACTATTTCAGCTGGTGGTGCAACTACATTCTGTGCAGGTGGTTCTGTGGTATTAACTTCAACTTCTGGTACTTCATACTTATGGTCGAATGGAGAAACGACACAATCCATTACCGTAACAAGTTCCGGTTCTTATTCTGCAATGATTGTCGATGGATCTTGTTCATCTGCTTCTTCTAACGTAATCAACGTTACTGTTAATCCGATTCCGGTGGCTCCGACGATTACAGCAAGTGGTCCAACTACATTCTGTACCGGTGGATCTGTGGTATTGACTTCTTCTTCAAGTACAGGAAATACCTGGTCAACAGGAGCTACAACTCAATCAATTACTGTATCCACAAGTGGAACATATACTGTAAATGTGACTTCATTAGGATGTACAGGTCCGAATGCATCTCAAATAATTACTGTGAATCCAATCCCGGCAGCACCAACAGTGACTGCAGGTGGGCCAACTACATTCTGTACCGGTGGATCCGTGGTACTGACATCTTCGGCAAGTTCGGGAAATACCTGGTCAACAACAGAAACAACACAATCTATTACCGTAAGCACCAGTGGTTCTTATACCGTTACACAAACGGTAGCAGGATGTACATCAGCTGCATCTGCTCCGGTGAATGTGATCGTAAATACGATCCCTTCGGTTCCGACTATTACAGCCAGCGGACCAACTACATTCTGTGCGGGCGGAACGGTAACATTAACGTCTTCTTCAGCAACAAATAACTTCTGGTCAAACGGAGCAACTACACAATCTATAACCGTGAGTACTTCCGGAACCTTCCTGGTTCAGGTGATTTCAAACGGATGCAGCTCCGGAACATCTGCACCAAAAACCGTAACAGTAAATCCATTACCTCCTGCACCAACAATTGTTACAGGAACAAGCGAATCAATTTGTGCAGGATCATCAGTAACCTTAACGTCATCATCAACAGGTGGTAATTTATGGTCAACCGGTGAAACGACACAATCAATTTCTGTCTCTACTGCCGGTTCTTATTCGGTGACGGTAACAGATGGTAACGGGTGTGTTTCACCTTCGTCAGCTCCAACTGTGGTGACCGTAAATCCGCTTCCGGCTGCACCGGTTATCAGTACTAACGGACCAACTTCATTCTGTTTCGGAAGCTCGGTAACGCTTACTTCATCTTACAGTTCAAACAATCTATGGACAGGAGGTTCAACAGCAAATTCAATTACGGTGAGCAGCAACGGAACCTTTACGGTTACTCACACAGATGGTAACGGATGTGTTTCTCCTGCTTCAACACCGGTAACGGTTACAGTGTATTCCATCCCTGCAGCTCCTGTTATTACTGCAAGCGGACCTACTTCATTCTGTTCCGGAGGATCTGTGATACTGACATCTTCTCAGCCAACAGGTAACTCCTGGTCAACAGCTGCAATGACACAAAGCATTACTGTTACTACAGGAGGTGTTTACAGCGTAATCTATATTGATGGAAACGGATGTGCATCGTCTTCTTCCGCTCCGGTCGTAGTAAATGTATTCTCAAATCCTCCGGCGCCTTCTATTACAGCGGGTGGAGCAACAACCATTTGTCAGGGATCATTTGTAACATTGACCTCTTCCTATACAAGTGGAAATACTTGGTCAACAGGAGGAGTTACCCAGAGTATCAATGCAACATCAAGCGGAGCATATACAGTTACTTATACGAACGCTAACGGATGTTCCACTACAAGTGCTCCGATGAACGTAACCGTTATTCCAGTGTCTGCAATCCCAACTGTCTCAGCATCCGGATCGACAACTATTTGTGATGGTTCAAGCGTGACATTAACTTCTTCTGATCCGAACAGTACCTGGTCAACAGGAGCTACAACTCAATCGATCACAGTAACGACATCAGGTTCTTACTCGGTTGTTGGAAACCAGACCGGTTGTCCTTCACAACCTTCTGCTCCAATAGTAGTGACAGTAAATCCGTCTCCTGCTACTCCTGTAATTACTGCAAGCGGGCCAACTACCATTTGTGAAGGTGAAGAATTATTCCTCTTTACTTCAGGAACAGGAACAAACACCTGGTCAACTGGATATATCGGGCAAGTGCTGCAGGTAACGGTTTCAGGAAATTACTGGGTATCGGTTGAAAACGTTTACGGTTGTACCTCTTCATCAACAGTGACACCGGTAGTTATCAATCCAAATCCGGTCGTAACGATTAATCCGTACGGAGCCTTATGTTCTTACACTGCTCCGTTCACTATGTCAAATGGATTACCTGCAGGTGGTACTTACACCGGTGACGGAATTACATCCAACATCTTCTACCCGGCAGATGCGGGTGTCGGGGCGTCAATCGTAACTTATACGTACGAGGATGTAAACAACTGTTCTGCTTCTGCGCAAACAACGATCGAAGTGAACGACTGTGCAGGTATCGATGAAGAAGAGAAATCGTATTTCTCCCTGTTCCCGAATCCAAACAACGGACAATTCCAGGTTGTTTCAAGCGGAACTCCGATGGATCACATTGTCATCTATGATGCACAAGGAAAAATGGTCTTCAATGAATCATATTCAGGAACCTTCACATTGGAATTTGATCTGAATGCTTATTCGAATGGAGTTTATTATATCGAAATTAACAGTGATCAAACTCAGGAACGAATTCCTTTGATCATTAACCATTAAAAAAACAAACCCCGGCAGTTATCGCCGGGGTTTTTGTTAACAACTATTTTTGTTACGTATTTCAGTGGAACCAATTATTAAAGATATTTGAATTCCATAATCAAACGAATGAAATACGTTTACACTCTTTTAATCTCATTTGTATGCTTTACTTCTTTTGGTCAGGGAGCAAATGATCTGACAGCTGAAGACCGCGCATACCTTTTCCACATCGTTAAGAAAAGCCCCATTCTCGACAACAGTATTGGCCGTTACTTTGAATACTCGGGTCCTCTTGTCCGTTTGATGAACAAAGAATTAAACTACGACTCGATTGAAAGTTATATCATCAATAATCCGAATTCGCTTTTTATCCGAAAAGGAGAAATTGAAAAATCCCCAAAAGGAATCATTGCCGAAGCGGCAAATAAAATGGCACTCTGGGAATTGAATAAGATCTTGCTTGCATCCCGTCAATCGGAAAATGACCTGGAGCGTTATAAAACACAATACAATCAATTCGAAGCCCTGTTGAAATCAAAGCTCCCGGCTTCGGCTTTGAAAACAGAAAACGGAACGATTGAAATTCAAAAGAAAATCTTAGCCGTCCTCAATCCAAGCCTCAGTTTTGACGACAAAGCAGCCATGTTGGCGACTTTTCATTTTCTTTCTGTTGAAGATCAATTGGTGGCTCTTGAAGCAATGAACTATGCTACAAACGCTTATGTAGAAAAAAGAGCATATGAGATCTTTTTACAATTGGGTGGGACCGCAACAATTTTCAAAAATATTCTCATCGCTGCCGGAGATGGTTCGGAAACCTCCGGACTTTTAAATGAACGTGAAAAGGATGAGAACGGAAGATGGAATAAAGGTCTCCCAAAAGCAATCGGACTATTTCCCTATGAAGTGAAAATTATTGATGCTTCCAAAAGAAATAAAACCGCATTGGAACCGGTCCGCATGCCTGTGATTGATTTTGAAACTGCAGGTGAAAATAAATTAACCCAACTTCATTTTGATGTTTGGGGGTATAATTCCAAAAAACAAACAACTGTTGTTATTGAACGAAACGGACTCTCCTACCACCTCTTCGGTTCAAACGATACACGTTTCCTTTCTCCCGATTCCACTTACAGTGACGGAAAAACCTTCCAGGCAGTCATTAACGAATTGGAAAAAGATAAAATTGCCAAATTGTGGGATAAGATTTATGGCAAAAAAGGGTACGATTATGAAATCGAAACCGCGAAAAGAAAAAAGGACGAAACTGAAAAACAAATCAACGAGGACGAGCACAAGTACTCCGATATGACTATGGGAACCATTACTACCAGTTCAAAAGTTCCCGGTTCAGTTAAGAGAAAAAAAAGAAAAGCACTGAAGAAAACAACAGGAGGAGAGTTCACTGCCCAGCCGAAAACAGATTCAGGCAAAAAAGCCCGTAAAAAAGAACAGGGAGGACTGATCTACCTTTACGGAGAATACGAACGCTACAAAAAAATAATTGCAGAACTGGAAATTGAGAAAAAAGCAGCAATTGACCTGCTTGCAATCTACCAAAGAAGATTAGATAATTACAAATCTGCAATGGGATATCATTGGGTTGATTTCACTGAAAAAGACGGATTGTATACCTTTTCGGATTCTTCTACTTTTGATCTCTACACGCAAGAATTCACCTTTAAAGCAGATACGTTAAAAACACCATTTGAAGTACGCCTGATTGCCATCCCGGACGGTCCGCTTTCCGACAACGCAGATGAAGTGATGTTGCATGTTAACCTGGCTGACTCAAAACCCGGATTCGATGCGCGCGTACAATTGAATTTGGTAGACCAGTTCGAATCCAATAAATGGACCCTGAACAAACCATTGTTTCAGGCATCCGACAGTGTTTCGATCCGACAATTTTTTGAAGCTCTTTTAGACAAAAAACTGCCGTTTGAAGTTATCAGTCGTGGGCAGGGAGTTGGAAAATGGAACGGCAGCAATGTTGTCAGGGCAACAGACAGAACCGAATGGAATGCCTACCAGGGAGGAACAGATGAAGAACGTTTGAAGGCCAAAATGGATTCTTCCAACGTTCGTTTGCGCTCAACTCAAGTGAATATCTTTTTGAATCGCGGAATTTTACTGGAGATCAATACCTTCACGGATCCGGTTAAAACCAACCTGAAAGCTTCAAACGAAGCCATTCAAACCGAATTGAATAAATACCACCTGAGTGGTAATGATTATCTGTCAGCATTACGAACCGCAACAGTGATCCAAAAGTTGAAAACGGAACTGAATGTTCTTGCCGGGACTTACTTAAGCAGAGAAGAAGCCAAAATTGTCATTGACAGACTGAACAAACAACTGGACGGATTAAAAGTGAGTTGCGGGCCAACTTCATTCAAATGGCAGGAATTATTAAATATCAGATAAGAGAAAGCACCGCTTCCGATAAATTATCAGCCGCGGCTGATCGATGAATAACCTGCTACGGCAGATTGCAAAACAATTTAAATTAGAATAACATGATCCTGATCCTGGCCTACTCACTCATTGCACTGTTCATTGCATGGATTTGGGTAGATTATTTCCGTTTAATTGACATTCACAACAAGAGTAGTCTTTTCCATGTAATTGTTGCTTTTCTATTAGGTGGTTGCTCAGTATTTGTTGTCTTCGGTTTCCATATGTATGTGCTGAACGGGCATGCACTGGAAATCAACGGAAATATTGTGAATGATCTTGCATATGCCATTTTCCAGGTTGGGATGCTGGAAGAGTTTTCCAAGATTTTTGCCTTTTTCATCTTCTTCCTGCTGTTCCGTTCACATCTGAAGGAACCGATCGATTATTTGATGTACGTTTCCGTTTGTGCACTTGGGTTTTCTGCTGTGGAGCACGTGACTTATTTCAGCAGAAACGGTCCGGAAATCATTAATGGACGGGCAATTCTGTCAACTGTGGGACATATGTTCGATACGTCGATTATTGCCTACGGCCTCATTTTGTTCCGGTTCAAGTCTGAAAAAAATTCCTTTCTGACAATTCTCGTAAGTTTTTTGCTTGCCTCATTCGCTCACGGGATCTATGATTTCTTCCTGATGTACCCGCCATTGCATCAAATCGGATGGTTATTCACCGTTCTTTATTTCCTGGTGACTATCTCCGTTTTCGCAGTTATCCTGAACAATTCGATCAATAATTCGCCCTATTTTTCGTACAAAGAGATCATTGATTCCTCCTTTGTTTTTAAACGTCTGTTCATTTACTACTGTATCATTTTCGGAGCGCAGTTTTTATTGACCTTAATTGATCACAGCCTGGAATGGAGCATTGAATCAATTGCTTTTTCCATCGTCTTTTCAGGAATAATTGTGATTTTGACCATTGGAAGGTTGAGCCGGTTCAATCTCATCAAAGGCAGGTGGGAAAAGATTAAATTGGAATTTCCTTTCAAATACAATACTGATTCATCCCAATCAAGAAGCCGGATTTCAATCAAGGGAGAAAACTTTAACGAGGCTCATATCAATCCATTCATGGAAACCTGGTTTTACCTGAAGCCTATTTCAAGACAATCGAATTACCTGCAGGAAAAAAAACTGGCATACATGGAGCATAAAGTCGTTTCCAAAAAGAATGAAGTTTTTTACATCATTCGAATTTACGAAGGTGATAAAATGAGTTCCTATTCCATTCATCTCCTGAGGGCAAAGGTTACTTATCCCAATATGGCAAACGACAAATACCCGATCGCCGGAGTTCTTCGTGTTGAAAATCCACATGCCACGTCAGAAGCCAAATCAATTAAAAAATATACGTTTAAAGAATACGCAGTACTACTACCTATTGGCTAAACTGGTTTATATCGTCTTTTGTTAACGAGTTAACTAAAAGGTTTACCATTTTTCACTTTTACCTTTTAACTTCTCCATTCTCGATCAACTCCTCCATTAAATTCACCGTATACAATTGCTCGCTTGCCCGCGTAACAGCCGTATAAAGCCAGCGTAAAAAAGAAAAATCCACTTGTTCGAATTCCAAATAACCGTGATCCACAAATACCACAGACCATTGCCCTCCCTGCGACTTATGACATGTCACCGCATAAGCAAACTTAATTTGAAGTGCATTGAAATAGGGTGATTTCATAATTTCCTGGTAGCGCTTTTGTTTGTTGTGCTCGTGCATAAAATCTTTTTCGATTTCGAAAAACAATTCTTTCAGGAAACCACGATCCAGGTTCGGTTGTTCAATAGTTAATGTTTCCATGAAAGCAATCGCTTCAAAACGATCCAAATCGGGATAATCGATCAGCGAAACTTCCAGGTGTGCAAAACGGACACCATAAACCTCCTCAACACGCCGGATCCGATGTACTTTCAGCAATTCTCCATTTGCAATGAATCCGGCTGAACTTAAGGGATCGAGCCAAAAATAATTGTTCTTTACAACCATCAACAAATCGCCGCCACACAATTCCTCCTCCATCATTAAAATGCGGTTCCGTATATGTTGATTATAGAGATTGGCGCGTTTATTCGACCGGGTAACAATCATCACCTCATCTCCCCCATAATTACTGTAGGCGGATTCTATTTTTTCAATCAATTCATCACCCGGAACGGCCTGTACATCCCGAAACGAATGCAGATCCAATTGCGGGACCGTTTCCTGTACCTGGGCCTGTCTGATACGGGTAGCATTCTCCAAAATCCCCGAATCCGTTCGTTGTCTCACCACCGAAGTCAATCCGTAAACCGTAAAATGCACCAAAGGAAAATGCTGATTGAGATAAGCTGTACTTAACGCAGGACTTTCATCAGAACCCACTGGTGGAAGCTGGCCTTCGTCCCCCAATAAGATCAACTTACAATTCTCGCCGCTCAAAGCATATTGAAAAACATCTTCCAGTAAATTACGTGAAACACTTCCGTCGGCCTGCAAAGAATAATCCCCGATCATGGAAGCTTCATCAATAATAAAGACCGTATTCTTCGATTTGTTAGGGGCCAATTGCAATTTCACCGATCCGTCAGGTCCGGTTCCGGTAAAATAAATCCGTTTATGGATCGTTGTTGCGAGCATTTTAGACCGGAGTGAAAGCACCTTGGCTGCTCTTCCTGTCGGAGCCATCAGTACTGTTTTGCGTTTGAGTACATCCAATGCCTGAATATAAGCCCCCAGGATACTGGTTTTTCCAGTCCCAGCGTAACCTTTCAAAATAAAACAGCTTGGATTCTCTTTCTCAAAAGTAAACTGTGAAAGATGCTGAATCAGCAATTCCTGCTCCTCATTCGGTTCGTGACCAAAAAAAGAACGAATTAACCGATAGCACTCCTTTTGCATAGATGACAGATCCATTTGATAAAAATAGTCATTCTGAATTTTATCCATTCTTGATGGAGACTTATAACAAGACAGACATTTCAAGGCTCCTCCCCCTTAATCCCCCTCCAAAGGGGGAAAGCTAAAAACTCCCTCTTAGCTTAAGCAATTCGTATTTGGAGGTTGAACAGTTAAAACAACCAAATTTCCTTTTGAGAACGAATTAAAATCTCCCCCTTTGGAGGGGGATTAAGGGGGAGGGTTAAACAAAATAATTTCATTCTCGAAAGCTTACACTTTTTTTTAACTTTGTCTAAAACGAATTGGTGCAGTTAATACTCGAAATTACTCAACAAAGCATAGCAGCCTTCCAGCTTGCCGGAGGTCAGATTCAGCTATTGGAAAAAGCAAACTGTACGAAAAGAACAGATGTCGGGTACAAAGAAGTCCTTACGCAGGTGATAGACAAAGTCGGGAACCTGGATCGCTTTGAAAACTTTTCCTGTTCTTATTTTGCGCAGGAATTCTGCCTGGTCCCGAATTCATTATTCGCTGCATCAACACCCGAAATATTGTTGCAGTATACGGCACACAAAACTATTTCAAAAAGCGATGTGGACTACAATCGTTTACCTGAATGGAGTTCGGTCATTATTTACCAACTCCCGATGTGGGTGAAATCTGTTTTGATACTCAAAGCACCCAGAATCGTTATCCAGCATGAAATGGCCCATATACTCCGGCATTTGACCACGGGCTCATTGGTACCTCTGCGCAGTCATCTGGTTATTCACGAAGAACAATTTTCACTTGTAGTCCGGAAAAATGGGAATATAGTACATACAAGCATCCAGGAATATCAAAGTGAAGAAGACATTGTTTATCATTTGGCAATGGTCTTTACACAGCTTCAAATTGATTCAAAGAACGAATTATTCCTCCACGGTACCGGAGAACAAATTGAAAGCACACAAAAACAATTGGAAGCGCAATTAAAAAAGATTAACTTGTTCAAAGAAACGAAAATAGAAATTCAAACATCCAATCACCTTCAATACCAGGCATTGTGCGTATAGTAAGAGGCATTTACAAAGCAAGAAGGTTCAATCCTCCGAAAAGCTTTCCTTCAAGGCCCACAACAGATTTTGCCAAGGAAGGAATTTTCAACGTATTGGAAAACAGGTACAGTTTGGTAAACCTCAACATATTGGACCTCTGTGCCGGAACCGGAAATATTTCACTGGAATTCTTATCCCGTGAAGCAGGAAACGTCACCTCGGTAGATAAACACCCGGTTTGCATCAAATTCATGTATAAGCTTAAGAACGAGCTGGGTATCGAAGATGAATGGCTTATTACAAAAAACGATGTGCGCAATTATCTCGACAACTGTGATGATACTTTTGATCTGATCTTTGCCGATCCACCTTATGATCTGACATTTCACGACAGTATTGTACGAATCATCCGCGAACGAAAACTCCTGAACGATGGAGGGATCTGTTTAATTGAGCATGGTAAACAAACAGATTTGAGCCAGGAAGAAGGATATATAGAAACCAGGAACTTCGGTAATGTTTACTTTAGTTTCTTTCAATTTGAATGATATGAAAAAAAGTGCTTGCTTCCCGGGATCTTTCGATCCTTTTACAAAAGGTCATGAAGACATTATCAGAAAAGGACTTGGTTTGTTTGACGAAATCGTTATCGCTGTGGGGATCAATTCCACCAAGAATTATTTATTTCCGCTCGAAAAAAGATTACAACATATCAAAAGTTGTTTTAAGAATGAACCTAAAATCCGGGTGATCACCTACGAAAAACTAACCGTTGAAATGTGTAAAGAAGAAGGCTGTTCTTATATTTTACGAGGATTGAGGGATGTAAAAGACTTTAACTACGAAGTTCCGATCGCATTGATGAACCGCGATATGACTGAGATTGAAACCGTTTTCCTGATCCCTGACACGGCTCTTTTTGCAATCAATGCAACGATTATCCGGGAAATCTACAAAAATGGCGGGAAAATTGATAAGTATGTAACAAATTTCGATCAGCTCGTTAATTAGACATGAACAAATTCATTCTCCTTCTTTTTATTTCCATTGCCTGCTTTCACATCCACGGGCAATCTATTACGGAAATTAATGGTTATGCTCCTGCTTATGCGGGAAAAGAAATAGAGGTTTACCAGATTTCAGATTTCATTACCATGCGGGAAGAACGGATCGCTTCTTCAACCGTTAGGCCTGACAGCACCTTCAGTTTGATTTTCAACCTGGATGAGACCCGCAAATTGATCCTGAAAGCAGGAAACAACAAAGCAAACATGTTTGCCAATCCAGGTGCAAAGTACGAAGTATTGTTCCCTGAAAAAAACAAGTACGATCCCTACAACCCTTCCGGAAATTTCGTGGAACTGGTTTTCTACAACCTGGGAAAAGATGATATCAACTATAAGATCCTGGAGCTTAATCGCTGGAATGATGAATTTGTTGCACGCTATTATACCAAGCACAATGCGGATTCGAAATATTTCGTAGCCCGGCTCGATACTTTTAAAATGAATGTTGAAAAATACTACAAAGCAGATACGCTCGACAGATATTTCAACTATCACAGAAAATATACCATTGCCAAATTGGATGATCTGCGTTTTATGGGATCCCGCAACCAGTATGAAAAATACGATTTCTATATCCGCCCAATACCCGTCTATTATCAAAATGAAGCATATTTCCAGTACATCAACCATTATTATGAAAAATTGCTTCCGCGAATCAATTCGGAAATAAACAACCGCATTTACCTCGGGATACTGAAATCAAGTCCTTCAGCTATTTATAATGCTATGGGAAAGGAATATACACTGCAAGCCAACTATAAATTGCGGGAGTTGATCATGTTAAAAACGCTTTCGGAGTGTTTTTACGAGAAAGATTATCCACAGACCAATATCCTGACCATCCTTGACAGTGTATCCAAATTTGGTTTGTTCCCTGAGAACAAGATTATTGCACAAAATATCCGGTTCAGACTCACAGAATTAAGTTCCGGATCCAAAGCTCCCGATTTCTTGTTAAAAGATGAAGGTAATGATCTCACACTGGAAAGTTTCCATAAGAAATACCTGTATTTGTTTTTTACAGATCCGACCAGTTTGGACAATATGAAACAAATGAACCTGCTGAAACCGATCTATGAACGCCACAAAGATAATGTCAGCTTCGTAATGGTTTACAAGGACAAACCTGAAGTTGATTTTGCCAAGCTAAAGAATGAATTACCCTGGAAAGTTATTTCCAGCAAAGAAAGTAATTCAATCTTCAAAAACTACAATGTGGTCAATTATCCGTATTACGTATTGATCGATCCATTCGGCTATGTCATAAATGCTCCTGCTCTGGGGCCTGTTCCCAATGGTTCCTATGATACCATCGACCGGACTTTCTTCATGATAGAAAAAGCACTTAAAGAAGGAAATGGCTCAGATCGCTAAATAGAAAGATGTTAATTCGCGAATTCGGATTATTTTTACAAAAAAATGAAAGAATGCGTTACAATCTGAGCGAAGTAACTGCGATTATTCGCGATCGAAGAACCATTTACCCGGAACAATACAGTACCCGAAAAATTCACAAGGAGCAAATCGAATTATTACTGAACAATGCGATTTGGGCCCCTACTCACGGAATGACACAACCCTGGAGATTTATTGTTTTCCAGGACAACGCATTGAATGAACTTTCCGAGGCAATGGGAAGCATTTACCTTTCAGAAATTCCAAAGGAAAAACAAATCGACAGCAAATTGGGAAAACTGATGAGCAGGCCCAAGCTGGCAAGCGCGGTAATCGCGATCATATTAAACCGGGAGGAAGATACACGTATTTCAGAAGAAGATGATTTTGCAGCGATTTCCTGTGCTGTTCAAAATATGCACCTGACGGCTACTGCACAAGGAATCGGAGCTTTTTGGTCCACTCCGGCAATTATGAAATTTGAACGTTTCAATGAATTTCTCGGTTTAGGGAAAGGGCAACGTTGTGTCGGGTTGTTTTATTTAGGATATCCATCGATCGAATGGCCGAAAGGACAGCGAAAACCAATTGAATACCTGACAGAATGGAAACAATAAGTCCGATAAATCCACGTTAGTCTACCAACCGGTCAAAAGCAAAACCCGTTATAAAAAAGAAAGAGAAAAAGTTCAATGCAAAAATCCCTGTTTATCCTATTTATTTGTGCTTTTTCGGTTGTTTCCTTTGGACAAAAACGAAAAAAGGAGCGGTTTCCTTCTTATTTCGGGATTGTAGCGGCTCCGGTAATCCCAAACAATTTCATCGGTGCAGTGCATACCGAACTATTGGACAGTACCGGATCGATGACAACTGATTTTCATAACAAATGGGGATTTACATTCGGAGCAACTATCCGGATCGGCCTATCAAAAAGCATCAGCCTGGAAACCGGGATTTCACAAGTAAGAAGGATCTACAACGTAGGTGTTTCAATTCCTGATTCCAATATTTACGACAGTCAGAAACTTTCATTTGTCAATTATGACATTCCATTAAATGCCCTTTTTTACGTTAAAATGACTGAAAAATGGTATACGGATGCTTCGTTGGGGATTTCAATAACCCATTATCCTTCCGACGTCCAGGATTCCATGCTCCCTGCTCCTAAAAAAGCAATCTTTATCCAGGGAAGAAGGACTGCCAGTACCTATTTTGCATTTAATGCCGGAGTCGGGTTTGAATACCGCACAGAAAAAGCCGGAACATTCTTCCTGGGATTTGGTGCTAAGGTTCCATTCAAACAACCGTTTTTTGGGGTTTCGATCCTTCGGCAAAGTGGTACATCCAAACAATTAACGGCTTATAAACCGGTTTCAGCGGGTTATTTCACCATTGACTTCCGGTATTTCATTCCAACTCCCAAAAAGAAAAAAGAACCTGTCAATAAACCCATTATAGAATAAATGGAACTTCCACAAAGAGCAAAAGATCTTATTGAGAAATTCAATTTAAAAAGTCATCCCGAGGGTGGTTTTTATGCTGAAACATACCGTTCTTTTGAAACTATCCCCGGAAAAAACCGAAACTTACTTACGAGTATCTATTTTTTAATCACCGGAGACAGTATTTCCAAATTTCACCGGATCCAATCAGACGAATGCTGGTATTTTCATGAAGGTTCTCCCCTGCTGGTTCATAGTATTTTGGAAAGCGGAGAACATCAGATCACAGAACTTGGTCTTGATTTAACACAAAATGAGGTTCCCTTTCACGTTGTCCCTGCCAGAACTATTTTTGGTTCCCACCTGAAAAATGACACGGGTTATGCTTTCGTTTCCTGTGCCGTTGCTCCGGGTTTTGATTTCAATGACTTCGAATTATTTTCTTCAGAAGAATTAACAGGCCTTTATCCCGATCATCAATCCATTATCACTAAATTGACATAAGATGTCAAAATGGAAAATCTACTTATTGGGAGTTGCTACTTTATTGATGGCACCTCTTGGCTGGTTCCTTTGCGGTATGCCGGAAATAAGTGAATTCCTTCAATTGGAACGCATTCCTACTGCCTGGACCGGAATCGGGATCGAATACGGAGTTGCTTTCGGGATCTTCATGCTGATTGTCACCAATACCGAAACTGCCCGGAAAAGTTTTTCGGTACAACACCAGTTGATCCGGTCCATGCGCCTGAATATCTTCGACATCCTTTTTCTTTCGCTTTGCGCCGGATTTGGGGAAGAGATCCTGTTTCGTGTTGCTATACAGCAATGGTTACATCCTGTTTTAGCTTCCATTGCCTTTGTCGCGATTCATGGTTACATTAATCCGTGGGATTTGGAAACAACCAAGTACGGCCTGTTGGTCTGTTTATTTATTCTGGTCTTAAGCTTTGCTGTTTCGGGTGAACAGGGTTTGTGGTTTTGCATTGCTGCTCACGCAAGCTACGATTTTGTCCTGTTCTATTTCTGGGGAAAGAATTAAGGTTCAATATAAATTACCAGGCGATTCGTTTGCTGCGATAAAAAACAGACCGGAAATACAATGGATGGATCTGCCTTTATTTTTTCAAGCATTCTCAAAGTACAGGCCGATTCGGGAACCCAGAGCATAGCACCGGCATATTGAAGATTTAATTCTCTCAATCCTTTCATGAATTGCATTGAATCCGGGAGTTTAGCCAGGTTATTGAAACTCAGGTCAAGGAATTGCATCGAAGATAAATAACCCAAACTCTCAGGAAGTTTCTTAATTGAGTTGCGGTTGAGGTCCAATTGTTCCAGTTTTTTCAGGCTTCCCAAAGAATCGGAAACATATACCAATTTATTGTTTGATAAAAACAGCCGTTCCAGGTTTTGAAGCCGGCAAATGCAATCAGGGATCGAATCAATATCATTATAAGCCAAACTGAGCACTTTTAAATGCTTCAAGCCACAAATTGCCGTTGGAAAACTTTTCATTCGATTACGGCCCAAATAAAGCACCTCCAGATTCTGAAGATTTACGATCTCGCTGTCTATATCCGTGATCTGGTTCCCGAAAAGGGAAATTTTTGTAATTGTAGAATCGTAATACAACTCAAAAGGGACAGCTCCCAAACGTTTGTGATTCATAAAAACCTCTCTTCCATCCGTTCTTGATGCTGTTATAACCGAACAAGCTGTTCCCGTAATCGCAATAAATAGAATGAAAAAAAGTTTCTGCATAACCCGAAAATACAATAATAAAACTGATGAATTATAAAATAGAGACTTTAAGACTTCAGACCAAAGACTTAAGATAAAATCTCTGTCTGACGTCTGCGGTCTTTTATCTTAAGTCTTTATTTTAATCCGATTAAACCAATTCGCACAATTTTTGTCTTACCGGTAATAATCATAAAATAATTTAATATGAAGACACTTATTTTAGCAATAGCCCTTGTAGTTGGCAGCACAGCAATGGCACAGCAACACGAAAAAAGAGAACGTAAACCGGCTGAAGAAAGAGCCACTGCTTCTGCTCAAAAAATGAAGACCAAATTGGGTTTAGATGATGCTCAAACAACAAAGATCCACGATATCAATTTGGGAATCGCACAAAAAAACGACGCTATTCGCGACAACACTTCTTTGACCAAAGAACAGAAAATGGCGCAATTGAAGGAAACGCATCATTCACGTAATGCACAATACAAAGAAGTACTTACACCCGATCAATATGCAAAGTATGAGGCGTGGGAAAAAGAAAAACGTGAAAAAATGCAGGCAAAACGTGCTGAAAAGCAAGATGCCAAAGGTGGGAAAACAAAACCTGCAGGGCCGCCTCCGGCAGATGAAGATGAATTGTAATATAAAGACTTAAGATAAAAAGACTATAGACTTAAGACTGAGATTTGTCTCTGGTCATTTGTCTATAGTCTCAAGTCTTTATTTCAATCGGTTGGCAAAAATCTTCTTGAACTTCTCATATTTTGGTCTTACCACCGCCTGGCAATAAGCATTCCCCGGATTCAACTCCAAATAATTCTGATGATAATCTTCTGCCGGGAAATAATTCGAAATTGGAGAGATCTCCGTAACGATCGGGTTTTCCCACACATGTTCTTCTGTTAACCTTGTTTTATAAGCTAAGGCTTTCTCTTTTTGTTCCGTATCGTGATAGAAAATCACCGAACGATACTGTGTTCCAATGTCATTTCCCTGTCGGTTTAATTGTGTTGGATCATGGACAAACCAAAATACTTCCAGCAATTCATCAAATGAAATCAGTGATTCATCGTACACGACTCTCGCCACTTCTGCATGGCCCGTTGTGCCCGTACAAATTTGTTTGTAAGTCGGGTTGTCTACATGTCCGCCTGCGTAACCCGAAGTAACCGAGATGACTCCTTTCAGATCTTTGTAACATGCCTCAATGCACCAAAAACATCCTGCACCCAATGTAGCTTCTTTCATTCGCATTTCTTTTTTATAAAAATACGTGAAGTTTTAGAATCCGGATTGCCCCTTCAGCAAAAGAGTTTGATTACTTTTACACCATCTTGAAAACGTACAGTTCCAACTTCTGGAAGTTAAGCTTCTCCATGCTTCTTTTCACAACGAGTTACAACATCGTAATTCCGGAGATGAATGCGTTTTTAACAGACCTCGGTTCTCCGGGCCTAAAAGGTTTGATCATTGGTTTATTTACCATTTCAGCTGGATTTTCCAGGCCGTTTTCCGGGAAACTTTCAGACATTATCGGGCGCAAAAAAGTGATGTTGATTGGATTGCTGATCTCTGTTGTGGTTTGTGCGCTTTATTCTTTTGCATTTGCTGCATGGTTTTTATTAACACTGCGTTTTCTTCACGGATTTAGCGTCGGATTTTACCCAACGGGTGCAACTGCATTGATTACCGATATCCTGCCCGAAGACAGACGCGGTTTTGGAATGGGATTGTGGGGAACCTTCATTTCGATCGGAATGGGAATCGGACAAGGGCTTTCCAGTTTTATTGTTGATGTAGGAAATCGGGACGCTTTGTTTTTCACTGCAGCATTGTTTACAGCTTTATCTTACATTCTATTTTTCAATGTAAAGGAAACGTTGGCAAAAACATCCCGGTTCCAATGGAGTAATTTGCAAATCAAGTCTGATGAGATCATTGAGCCGAGTGTGATCCCGGTTGCAATTGTGATGTTCCTTTCTGCCATGTGCTCCGGAATTATTCTGGTCCTCTCTCCGGATATTTCAGATCATTTGCACATAGAAAACAAAGGCGCTTTCTTTATTTTTTATGTCATGGCAACGATCCTCATCCGATTGGTGACCGGAAAAGTCTCCGATACTTATGGTCGACGGGAAACCCTGGCCGTGGGAATGGTTATTTTATGTATTTCAATGGTTTTGATTGGAATGTCGAAAACAGAAAGCTGGTATTACATTTCTTCTATCATTTTCGGGATCGCTACCGGAATTATTTCACCGACCATTTTTGCGTGGACGGCCGATCTTTCTCCCAAAAACAGACGGGGCCGTGGGACCGGAACTATGTTCATTGCGTTGGAATTCGGTGTGTTGAGCGGCGCATTGTCCACTAATTTGTGGTATCAAAATAACCTGAAATCGATCTGGAATGTCTTTTTATTCGGTGCGGGAATGGCGTTTTTATGTATCATTTACCTCTTATGGCACCTGAAAACGGTTAAATCCAAACATTAATTCTTCGGAGCAATTCCTCCGTAATCCAAACGTTTTGATTTTAAATAGCGGGGAACATAATATCCACTGTTATTGAATGTATCAATAATTACACCTCTTGAAGTAGAACTGTGAATAAACTTAATCACACCATCCTTCACTTCTACCACCATAGCAACATGCCCCACACCGGCAGAACGTGTACTTCGTCCTTTGAAGAACATCAGGTCACCTGGCTGCAACTCGGATAATTTGACTGTCTTTCCAAACTCTGCCAATCCGGGGCTTGAACGTGAAAGACGCATTCCGAAGTTACCCATTACGTAGTAAATAAAACCACTGCAATCAAAACCGGATGGCGTAGAACCCGCGTAATGGTAAGGCGTTCCCAGAAATTTCTTTGCGAATTGAATGATTTCTTCTACCTGTTTGTTGATTTTCGGAGCAGAATCTACTGCTAATGTTGCAGAGGTTGTTGCCTGCTTCGACAGGGTGTCAGACGACATCTGACTCTTTTGATGTAAAGAACCTGTAGCTGTTTGCGCCTGAATCGCGTTACTCGTAAGAATTACAGCTATCGAAAATATGTAAGTTTTTAAGGACATAATATTTCTGACGGTGCAAAATTATCATTATTTTCACAGAATCAAAATCATTGGCCTTGAGTAAATTAGAAAATATCGTATTGACCAAGTTATATTACTCCATTGGAGAGGTTGCTGCTATATTTGATGTAAACACTTCACTGATAAGGTTTTGGGAAAAAGAATTCACGGTAATTCAACCCAAGAAAAATAAAAAGGGAAATCGTTTATTTACTGTAAAAGACATTGAGCATTTTAACAAGATTTATCAACTTGTAAAAGAACAGGGCTACACCCTTGATGGAGCCAAAAAGGCTTTAAAATCAGGGGAAAAGAACATTTCCGAAGGAAAACAACATGAAGTTTTGATCGATAAACTGGAAAAAATCAAATCGAAATTGCTGGAATTGAAAAAATAATTCCTCTGTGACTTCGACTACGCTCAGTCACCTTACAGAACATTGTAAAAGGACACTGAGCGTAGTCGAAGTGTCAATTTTTATAATACGATTGATATAAATAATTAAAGGCCGTCTTGATATCGTTCTCATCAATTAAATGATCCCACGAACATTCACCTATTTTGTTTAAAAGACAGGTTCTCACACCTTGTTGGTCATTTTTCTTGTCATTCTTCATGAGTTCAATCATTACCCCAACACCTGTCAGCAAATCTTCAGGACAAGGATACAAAGCCATCATTACCTGAACAATCTCATTTAATTCTTCCGTATCCAGGGTTCCCTTCTGATTCGACAAAAAAGCTTCTGCAATCATTCCCAGTGCAATGCAATTTCCATGAGACATTGGGTTCAGGTCCAAATAATAACCTTCAATTGCATGACCGATGGTGTGACCAAAATTCAAGGATTTGCGGATTCCTTTCTCTTTTGGATCTTCGGTGACAACTTTCGCTTTGACTGCAATCGATTTCTCCAGGATCTTTTTCACATTTTCTTCCGAAAACAATTCATCCTGTTTACTTGATATCAGTCGCACCCACTCTTTTTTATCGGAAATCAATGCGTGTTTCAGCACTTCTGCAAAGCCGCTTCTCCATTCTTCTTCAGGTAATGTTGCCAGGAAACGCTGATCCACATAAATAGCTACAGGATCATAGAATGTTCCTATCTGGTTCTTAAAACTCCCTAAGTCAATGCCGGTTTTCCCTCCAATAGCAGCATCTACCATTCCCATGAAAGAGGTGGGAATATGAATACAGGGCAGACCTCTTTTATAAATCGAAGCTATGAATCCTCCCATATCACTAACCACTCCACCACCAAGTGTGATTACCAGGTCCGAGCGAACAATACCATAATCAGAAAGGGCTTCCAATACCTGGAAACAAACTTCCATCACTTTATTCTCTTCACCGGTTGGTAATAAGATCACTTCAGCGTCTTCAAGGGCCGGAAAAGCAGTTAGCAGGTATTCCAGGCAAAAATCGTGTGTATTCTCATCCACAATAATGACTTTCCGAACATCTTTGTACGATTCCTGCAGTAAGGCAGGAAAAGAAGAAAGCTCCAGATTCCCTGCTTCTACGGTATAAGAATTACATTTTATTTTTTTCAAAGCGCTAATTTCAATGATGTAACAAATAAATTTCAGATTAAAGGTGAACAAAAATACTCGAAAGCGATTAATTTTGCCCCATGATATCTTTTAATAACACAGAAATTGCGTTCAAACACAAGTCCGACAAGGATCTGAAACGAGCACATTTTCTTTTTTCCGTTATGGCAAGTCCATTCCTCGTTAAATCCGGAAAAGGATTGACACGTTTTGGTTTAAACATTGGCCTTCCTATTAAAGGGATGATCAAGTCTACCATCTTCGCGCAGTTTTGCGGAGGAGAAACCATTGAAGAATGCACGTCCACCATCGATTCCATGTGGAAACACCACGTCGGGACCATCCTGGATTATTCTGTAGAAGGAAAAACCAGTGCGGAAGATTTTGAATACACCACAAAAGAGATCATTGCGACGATTCACAAAGCAAAAGGCAATCCGGGGATCCCATTTGCAGTTTTCAAAGTAACCGGTATTTCACGTTTCGGATTATTGGAATCGACGAATGCAGGAATTGAGAACATCTCCGAAAGCGATTTAAAAGAATATGAGGAAACTGTAGAGCGTGTTAACCGTATCTGCAAAGAAGCATTTGAAGCGGATGTTCCTGTGTTTATTGATGCGGAAGAAAGCTGGATCCAGGATGTCATTGACCGGATCACACATGAAATGATGCTGAAATACAATAAAGAGCGTGCAATTGTCTTCAATACGGTTCAAATGTACCGTCACGACCGTTTTGCATTCTTAAAAGAAAGCATTGCCTGGGCGAAAGCTGAAAATGTACACTACGGTGTAAAACTTGTTCGCGGAGCTTATATGGAAAAAGAACGAAAAAGAGCCGCCGAAAACAATTATCCTTCCCCTATTCAACCGGACAAACTTACTTGTGACGCGGATTATAACAAAGCTTTGGAATTTTTGACCGAACCGGAAAATTTTTCTCAGATGGCCTTATGTGCAGGTTCTCACAACGAGTACTCATCTGCATACCTGACTGAGTTGATTGAACAAAAAGGGATCGACAAAACAGATAAACGCATTTATTTTGCTCAATTACTTGGAATGAGCGACCATATTTCCTATACACTGGCTTCAAAGGGGTTCAATGTAGCCAAATATGTTCCATACGGTCCGGTAAAAGAAGTAATTCCATACCTTTTCAGAAGAGCAGATGAAAACACTTCTGTAAAAGGCCAAACCGGTAGGGAATTGAAATTAATCAAAGAAGAGATAAAAAGAAGAAAGGGAGCCTAAATGGACTCCCTTTCTTTCTGGGTTTGAATTTTATTAATAACAAATAATCGAATTTGTTAAGCTTGGAGAACCGGTTAACGCAATAAATTCACGTGCCCCAATTGCACCCTTTTTTCATCACTTGATGAAGTCTTGTATGTAATTTTCCACGAATACATACCTTCCTTACAAGCAATTCCTTTATATGTACCATCCCAACCTTCTTCTGTGTCAGTTGTTTTAAAAACAGACTCACCCCATCGGTTGAAGATCTCTAATTCGTATTGATTTTTATCTACACCCGAAGTAACAATCGGAAGGAAAACAGGATTGAATTGGTTCCCATCCGGTGTAAATGAATTCGGTGCATACAAAATTACACCTTTTTCCATTAATATCACCCTCGTAACTGAATCTACACAACCATGTTCTGAAATTGCAACCAATGTCACCAGGAAATTTTGTTCAGGCTCTACCACAAATGTATGCGTCGGGCTAAACTCATTTGAAATTTCCGTTCCGTCACCAAAGTTCCAGATGTATTGCGTTGCACCTGTCGATAAGTTTACCAGGTCAGACTCCGGAGAAATTACGGAAATCACGCCCGGATTTGCAGTCAATGCAGCAACCGGATTCGGATATACACAAATGAAACTCGGATAACTTTGCGTCCAGACACAACCCAATGCGGTAGTTGAAGTAACCGTAACATCATAGCATCCTTGGTTCTCATATAGATTTGTCACCGTATCATTTATACTTGACAAGGTATTTCCATCTCCGAAACTCCATTGTGTATTCACGCTCGGTGTACCGGTTGAATTATTAAAGATCATTGCTGTAAAAGGTTCACAGGCAGGCCCTGAAGCCGGTGCAATGGCAATTGTGATCGGTTCTTCGATGGCAACAACAACCTGGTCCGTATTCTCACAACCAACTGCAGAAGTACCGGTAACCGTATATGTCAAAGTACTTGCCGGTGAAAAGGATACATTATCGGTAATTCCGTTATCCCAGGCATATGTACTTGCACCTGAACCTGCCAAAACAGTAGAAGATCCTTCACAAATGATCTGATCCGGTCCTGCATTTACATTTGGCAACGGATTCACAGTCAAAATAGTCGTATCCAATCCGAAACAATTCGAAGCATCGTATCCATGCAGAACGATTGTGTACGTTCCCACATTTGGAACATAGGCTTGTCCGTCTGTAATTCCGTTATCCCAAGTATAAGTAGTTGCAGCCCCTGTTCCTGTAAACGTAACGGAAGTATTCTCACAAACCGTTACATCTGGTCCGGCCGAAACAACCGGTGCCGGAAGGAACGTAACCATCAGTGAATCTTTGTTTTGGCAACCATTCGCATCTGTTCCGGTTACAATATATTTACCATCTACGGTTGGAATAAAAGGTGTTCCGTTTACGGCACCGTTATTCCAGGTATAGGAAACAGCTCCCGAACCATTCAGAGTCATTGTTGTGTAAGGACATAATTGCTGGTCCACTCCGGCTTCTACTACCGGCAGATCATATACCGTAATATTCCGTACGCGTGTATGTGTACAACTATCCTCATTCATAGCAATTAGGGTAATTGTGTATGTTCCTGCAGTTTGGTATACATGGGTTGGGTTCGCAGCAGTTTCCAAAGGAGTTCCATCCCCGAAATCCCAGGAATAAGTCATCGTCTGGTTTATCAAATCCGTGGAAGTATTTGCCACTGTAACCGGTGACAACATACAGGTATTCGGAACTGAAAAGTCAGCAGTCGGAATGGATTTCACCGTTACCTGCTGGATGATCGTATCCCTACACCCTGCCGTTTCATATGAAATCAAACGCACATCGTAGACACCTGGTGTAGCATATGTATGATTCGGACTGGATTGAGTCGATGTAGTATTATCACCAAAGTTCCACAGATTGGCAATAATGAAATTGTTATTTACCGTAGATGTATTGGTAAACTGTACATTTAATTGTCCGCAGTTTTGAGTATAGGTATAATTTGGTTCCACAATCGTGGGTTCTACTTCAACATCTACAGAAACAGAACATGAGCCCATATTGGTTTGGGTTGTCAATTGGCAAGAATAAATTGTTCCTGTAGTAGGATTTGGAATTGTAATGGAGGGAGTTGTGGCCCCATTGCTCCACAAATAGCTACTGAATCCTGTCGGAGCCGTAAGCGTTGCATTGTTTGTTCCCTGACAATACTGAACGGTTAATTTCAAAGGCTGACAACTCATCGTTACATATGCATAACCGAAATGTCCGGAAAGACTACAATCCCTGGTTGCAAATTCGATCTGGATAGTTTGGCCGATAAATGAAGACAAGTCCAAAGCAGCTGTGGACCAATTCAACCAGGTAACATCCCCACAGGTTTGAAAGTTTTGTCCGGGCTGTCCACCATATACATCATAAACACCACAAGGACCTCCAATTTCATTTCCTGCCTGGTCCAATACTTTGATACTCAATCGGGGCTGCTCATTCGGTGCATGGCCCGTAGGATTCTCCAAAACCGCAGCATACTTGTAAATCAACAAAGAATTATCAACCGTAACTGGCATGGAATATCTTAATGCTTCAGCCTCTGCGTTAGTTGCATTATTTCCTACACGTGCAACTACAAAAGATCCTGGAGGAAGTATTTGTAAACCACCACAGGTGTAAGGATCAATACCAGGTGTGCTGATAATTGTATGTCTTCCACTTACGATTCCGGGAACTGCAAATGGATTCGTATAATCACCGGTAAAACCATTCCAGTTATTAAACCCACCCTGGGAGAAGTTAGCATTCGGACAGGCCGGTTGCGTTTGAGTATAAGCAGTCACAGATATTAAGCTGAAAAATAGCAGCTTAACTAAATTTTTCTTCACAATCATTTAATAAACATTAATTGATACAGCAAAGTTACGGAAGAATGAAGCGATAGTTGCCTTTAAATGAAAAGGATTTTGTTAAAAATAACAGGTATTAAAGGAATGTTAAGGATTATTACAAAGAACGAGAAAAAACTTTAGTTTTAAACAGTAAAAATTAAAAATGGATAATTGAAAAGAAAACCACGCTAACGATTGTTTTTTTTAATCAAAAGCTTTGCTTTTTTCTCCTTTTCAATTTTACATTCTCAATTTTCAATTATAAATAATTGTGTTTCTCTTTCAAATACGCAAGTGTTTGACCCTCCGGTGAATCGGCAGCCGGTTGATAATTGTATTCCCATTCTGCAACAGGTGGCATACTCATCAAAATCGATTCTGTTCTTCCACCGGAATACAAACCGAATTTGGTTCCTCTGTCAAATGCCAGATTAAACTCGGCATAACGGCCTCTTCGGTAATTCATCCATTGTTTCTCGGCCTCAGTAAACGGCTTATTTTTACCCAGGTTTGCCTGTTCTTCGTAAAGAAATGGAAAACTTTCACCCAAATCCACGCAAAAACGGAACAATTGCTCCTTATTCAGTTGAAAGTGGTTATTCAAATGATCAAAGAAAATCCCACCTACTCCACGGGTTTCTGAACGGTGTGGCAAGTAGAAATATTCGTCTGCCCATTCTTTGAATTTCGGATAGAATGATTCATCGTACTTATTACAAACCGCTCTCAATTTGTGATGAAAAGAAACTGCCTGTTCGTGGATCACATAATGAGGTGTTAGGTCAATTCCTCCGCCAAACCAATGGATCCCGTTATCCAATTCAAAATAACGCACATTCATGTGAATGATCGGAACATGCGGATTATTGGGATGCAAAACAATGGAAACACCGGTTGCGTAGAAGTGGTTTCCATCCAGCTTCAATTGTGCTTTCATTTCTTCCGTTACAGGGCCGTGAACTTCCGAGAAAGCCACTCCTCCCTTTTCAATCACCGATCCGTTCCGGATAGTACGTGTTTTACCACCACCGCCTTCTGTGCGGTCCCAGGCATCTTCTGAAAACTTTGCAGTTCCGTCAACGCGTTCCAGTTCATTGCAAATAAACAGTTGCAATGCACGAAATTCCTGTCCAATTGTCTCCTTATTCATAGAAAACTCCAACTCGAATTAATTCGTAATCCTCGTGTTTCAAAATAAAGCATGATTGATTTTCATATCCACCACCAGGTACAGCAGCTTTCAGGTCAAAGGCATTAATCACTTCACTGGATACATCTTCCTTCATCAACAAGGTCTTTGTAAAGTAATACACGACATCAAAGCCATGAGCTCCTGCTTTATTCATATCTGCTCTGTATTTCTTACGATACAAGCGAAGCAAGGTTTGTGTATCCGGTAAGGAATAATTCAAATCACTGGAAGAAGCCCAGGTGATCTTATATTTTGTCTTGTAATATCCTGAAACATCGTCAAAACCTCCCCATTCTTTTACACCAAATACTGTTACATCCGCATTCGGCGCTTTTCCTACAGCTTTGTGCAGGGAATTAATGAAGCTGATTACATTTCCTTTATCGCGTGAAGGGAAAACAACCACTGATTCACCGTTTTTGCGGATAAAGGTCGTGAAATCGGAAGTTTTTGCTTCGATCAGCTTGATATTCCCATTCTTTTTAGAAAGTTCAATGAAGCGTTTTCTATAGGCATCAAACAATTCCTGGTCTTTTGAGTTTCCAGGGTTAACCAAAATAATCTGTGCTGTCCGGAATTTGTCAATCGTATATTTCGCCAACACCTCCTGTTGGGTCATATCTGAAGTCACTGATGCATAGATATACGGATTGTTTTTCAATAAAGAACTGTTGCATGCAGAAGGACAAACCATGCGGATCTTTTGCTGCCCGCACCACCTTCCTACAACATCCGCACTTTGAGGCACCAATGGCCCGAAAATCAAATCCATTCCTTTCATTTCGGAGGTATTCAGGACTTTCATGATTCCTGCTGAATCCAACGGAATATCCACCACTTTGATTGTTGCATCAAACCCCAATTTCTCCAGGGAATCAGCTGCCAATTCCACTCCCATATAGAACTCGGTCGCCAAATTTCTCAGAGCTGAATTTCCCGATTTATCGTTCAATCCGAAACTTAACAATACTGCAATGTTGTATTTTGTCTTGGATTTAAAGATCAATTCCTCATCTACTTTCCGGATCTCTTCTTTTGGCTGAACCTCACGAATCTGGACCTGCTTCACGTTTTCTTTTTTCAACGGAATCTTTAACACATCTCCGGATTTAATATTCGTTGACTTCATGTTGTTGAACTTCTGAAGCTCATTAACAGGTACCATGAACCGTTTAGAAATCGTATATAAGGTTTCACTTGCTTTTACTTCATAAACCAAAACCGTATCCGTAAAGGTAACGGATGGAACCGAAACGGCAGGTTTGTCAACCGGTTTCGGCGGAGCTGTTTCCGTTGTTGGCGGAATAATTACTTTGAGGACCTGTCCTACTTTCAATCCTTTATCAATTCCGGGATTGTATTTCAACAGATCGTCTACGGAAGAATTGTATTTCTTCGCGATGGAAAAAGCTGTTTCACCTTTTTCAACCGTATGTTCCCTTACAATTGTCCCGCTTTGAACTTTCATATCTGCTCCTCCAAGCGGAATCAGGTAACGGTATCCTTCTTTGACACCTTTTTCAATTCCGGGATTCGCGGCAACAATATCATCTACCGGAACATTATATGTTGTATGAATTCCCCACAAAGTGTTTCCTGACTGAGCAATGTGAACAGCATATTTCTTCCCGTTGGAATATTCATAAACCCAGTCTTTTGCATCAACCTGGGCAAATACTCCCTTTGAAAAGACAAGGGCACAAAGAAAAATGAAGTACTTCATAGTTTAAAAATAATGGTTCTTTAATCCAGGAATTGTGCCAGTATTATTCCCACTCAATAGTTGCAGGTGGTTTGGAACTGATATCGTACGTAACACGGTTAATTCCCTTCACCTGGTTAATAATTTTATTAGAGATCAATGCAAGGAACTCATACGGTAAATGACACCAATCTGCCGTCATACCATCCGTAGAACTAACCGCTCTCAGAGCAACTGCATTTTCATAGGTTCTTTCGTCACCCATTACTCCAACGGATTGGATCGGTAAGAAAATAGCTCCGGCTTGCCACACATCGTTGTAAAGTCCGTGTTCTTTTAATCCATCGATAAAGATCGCATCCACTTCCTGTAGAATACGTACTTTCTCTGCTGTTACTTCTCCCAGGATACGAATTCCAAGTCCTGGTCCCGGGAAAGGATGCCTGTTCAAAATATTTTCCGGTAAATTCAATGATTTTCCGACACGTCTTACTTCGTCCTTGAATAACAATCTCAACGGTTCAACAACCTGTAATTTCATATAATCAGGTAAACCACCCACATTGTGGTGTGATTTGATTGTTTGCGAAGGACCGCCATTTACAGAAACCGATTCGATAACATCCGGGTAAATTGTCCCTTGTCCCAACCACTTGGCATCTGATACCAATTTCGATTCTGCGTCAAACACATCGATGAACACTTTCCCGATCGCTTTGCGTTTCAATTCCGGATCGGTTACTCCAGCAAGTGCTGAATAGAACTCTGCGGAAGCATCCACTCCTTTTACATTCAGTCCTAATCCTTTATAACTTTCCAAAACGGAATTAAACTCATTTTTACGAAGCAATCCGTTATCTACGAAAATACAATGGAGATTTGATCCGATTGCACGGTGCAGGATCATCGCTGCTACGGATGAGTCTACCCCACCAGATAAACCAAGAATTACCTTATCATTACCCAATTTTGCTTTTAACTCTGCAACAGTTGTATCTACAAATGAATCCGGTGTCCAATTCTGAGAGCATCCACAAATCTCAACGATAAAATTTCGTAACAGGACAGCGCCTTCCAGTGAGTGATACACTTCCGGGTGGAATTGAATTCCATAAGTTGTTTCTCCTTTAATTGCATATCCCGCAACCTTTACATCTTTTGTTGATGCAATGATCTGGTAAGAATCCGGAACCTGTTTAATGGTATCTCCATGACTCATCCAAACCTGAGAACCGATTGACATTCCTGTCACCAATTCATTGGAATTGTCTACAAAGGAAAGATTTGCACGGCCGTATTCTCTGATCGTTGAAGGAAGTACTTCTCCTCCGAAATGATGGGCCATGTATTGCGCTCCAAAACATACACCAAGCAAAGGATATTTCCCTCTGATTCCACTTAAATCCGGTTTTGGAGATTCCGGGTCTCTCGTTGAGAAAGGGCTTCCTGACAAAATCACACCTTTCACATGTGCATCCAGTTCCGGAATTTTATTCCATGGATGGATTTCACAATAAACATTCAATTCACGTACTCGGCGCGCAATCAACTGGGTGTATTGGGAGCCGAAATCAAGGATAAGGATCATTTCTTGCATGCGCAAAGATAAAGCATATTCGCGACATGGAATACCGACATTTTGAAATTGTTTCCAACAAAGCAACTGACAATTAAGCTCCATTCAAGACAATCTGTCAGTTTGAAAACTTTTGGAATAATTTATGACAGAGAGCAGGCATTAATCAAAGAAGCATCGGGAATTTCACTATTTTTGACTTCTATTTATAAGAAACACCATGTTAGGAGGAATTTTAAAAAAGATCTTAGGCGATAAGTCAGCTACTGACCAAAAAAAATACCAACCTGTTATTCAGCAAGTTGGTGATATATTCAATACGTTACAAAACGAGTCTGACGACGCTTTACGTGGTAGAACAATCAAGTTCAAACAAAAAGTTCAGGATGCTATTGCAAGTTTGGAAGCAGAAATTGCTGACTTAACTCAAAAAGCGAATGATATAAATATGCCGCTTCATCAAAAAGAAGCAATCTATGAAAACATCGATGCAAAGGAAAAGGAAGTCAATGTAATCATTGAAAAGACCCTGGAAGAAATTCTTCCTGAAGCATTTGCTGTGGTAAAAGAAACCGCAAGACGCTGGGCGGTTAACGGTCAATTGACTGTTACGGCAACAGAACTGGACAGAGAGCTTGCAACCAGAAAAGACGGAATTACAATCGAAGGAGATAAAGCAATCTGGAGCAACAAATGGACTGCTGCCGGAGCTGCTGTTGAATGGGTAATGGTCCACTACGATGTCCAATTAATGGGTGGAGCTGTATTACACAGAGGAAATATTGCCGAGATGCAAACGGGTGAAGGTAAAACATTGGTAGCAACGCTTCCTGTTTATTTAAATGCCTTATCCGGAAAAGGAGTTCACGTAGTGACCGTGAATGATTACCTGGCAAAACGTGACTCCGAATGGATGGGACCTTTGTACCAATTCCATGGTTTAACAGTAGACTGTATTGACAAACACCAGCCAAACTCCGAATCCCGAAGAGAGGCTTACATGGCAGATATTACCTTCGGAACAAACAATGAATTCGGTTTCGATTACCTGCGTGATAACATGGCCAGTGCTGTGGAAGATCTTGTACAAAGAAAACACCACTTCGCAATTGTCGATGAGGTCGATTCGGTATTAATTGACGATGCACGTACACCATTGATCATTTCCGGTCCTACTCCAAAAGGAGACCAGCATGAATTCTATGAATTAAAACCGCGTGTTGAGTTGATCGTGGAAGCTCAGCGTAAATATGTAAACCAGGCTTTGGCAGATGCCAAAAGATTGTTGACCGTAATCAACGGAGGAACCGTTGAAGGAATGGACCAGAAAACTGCTTTGGAACAAGGTGGAATTGCACTTCTTCGTGCTCACAGAGGTTTACCTAAAAATAAAGCATTGCATAAATTCCTTTCGGAACCGGGTATTAAATCTCACTTGCAGAAAGTAGAGAACCAATACATGGCTGAGCAGGGAAGACAAATGAAGAAAATCGACGTGGAGCTATTCTTCGTGATCGATGAAAAACAAAATACCGTTGAATTAACGGAAAAAGGAATTGACCTGATCTCGGGAAATGAAGACCGTAACTTCTTTGTGATGCCGGATATTTCATCTGAGATCGCTCAATTGCAAAAACAAAACCTTCCGAAAGAAGAGTTCAGTGACAAAAAAGAAGTCCTGATCCGTGACTATACAGTAAAATCAGAGCGTATTCACTCCGTTTCACAGTTATTGAAAGCATATGCCCTTTTCGAAAAAGAAGTGGAATATGTGATTATGGATGGAAAGATCAAGATCGTTGACGAATCTACAGGTCGTATCATGGAAGGCCGTCGTTATTCAGATGGATTGCACCAGGCGATCGAAGCGAAAGAAAATGTTACGGTTGAAGCGGCAACACAAACCTACGCAACGGTTACCCTTCAGAATTACTTCCGTATGTACCACAAATTGGCGGGTATGACAGGTACGGCTGAAACCGAAGCAAAAGAATTTTGGGACATTTACAAATTGGATGTGGTAGTAATTCCTACCAACCGTCCGATTTCCCGTAAAGATGATAACGATCTGGTATTCAAAACTGCACGTGAAAAATATGCAGCAGTTATCGAAGAAGTAAACAAATTGGTCCAGGCAGGAAGACCGGTATTGGTTGGTACAACAACTGTCGAGATTTCCGAGTTATTGAGCCGTATGTTGAAAATGCGTAATATTCCGCACCAGGTTTTGAATGCGAAGTATCACCAAAAAGAAGCTGAGATCGTAGCGGAAGCAGGTAAAGCAGGAGCTGTGACCATTGCAACTAACATGGCGGGTCGTGGTACCGATATCAAATTAGGAGAAGGTGTTAAAGAAGCTGGTGGTTTGGCGATCATCGGTACAGAAAGACACGATTCACGTCGTGTTGACAGACAGTTACGTGGTCGTTCCGGACGTCAGGGAGATCCGGGTTCATCTACTTTCTTCGTTTCATTGGAAGATGATTTGATGCGTAAATTCGGTTCCGAGCGTATTGCAAAAATCATGGACCGCCTTGGTTTGAAAGAAGGCGAAGTGATTCAGCACAGCATGGTTTCAAGATCCATCGAACGTGCTCAGAAAAAAGTAGAAGAGAACAACTTCGGGATTCGTAAACGTTTGTTGGAATACGATGATGTAATGAACGCACAACGTAAAGCCATTTACAAAAAACGTCGCAATGCGTTATTCGGAGATCGTTTGAGTGTGGACGTATCCAATATGTTCTATGATGTTATTGAAGGATTGGTTACGGCTCACCAGGGAGGTTCTTTCGAAGCATTTAATGTCGATATGATCCGTATTATCGGTATCGATTCACCGGTTTCCGAGGAACAATTCAAATCAGCAAAATACGATGACCTTGTAAACGACCTGTACGATGGCGTAATGGAACATTACAACAGAAAGAACAATCGTTTGGCTGAGATTTCCATGCCTCAGATCAAACATGTCTATGAAACAATGTCTCAATACCAGAATATCCAGTTCCTTATTACGGATGGTGTGAAAACAATGCCTTTGATCGTGAGCCTGAAAGAAGCATATGAATCCAACGGAGCTTCTGTTCCGAATGCATTGGAACGCAACATCGTATTGGGAATGATCGATAACGAATGGAAAGAGCATTTACGTGAAATGGATGATCTCCGTTCTTCCGTACAGCAAGCAGTTTACGAACAAAAAGATCCGTTGCTGATCTACAAATTGGAGTCATTTGAATTGTTTAAGGCAATGAATGCACGTTTGAGTAATGAAACGGTGGAATTCCTTGTAAAAGCAGATGTTCCGAGAGAGCAGTTGGATGATATCCAGACAACGAACAAAGAAGTTGCTCAAAACAACTACGAAAAAGCGCAGATCGAATCTACTTCTTCCAGCACGGAAATGCCTCGTTTCAGCGGAAGTGAAGGTTACGAAGAAGCAATGCGCAATTCTGCACCGCAACGCGAGAAACAACAACCGATCGTTTCAACAGAACCTAAGATCGGCCGAAATGATCCTTGTCCTTGCGGAAGCGGAAAGAAATACAAACAATGTCACGGAAAATAAGATACAAGGCGGTTCGAAAGGATCGCCTTTATTTTTACCACAAAGAGCACGAAGCACACAAGGTTTTATTATAACACCATGTAAAAATTTTCATTGTGATCTTTGTGCTCTTTGTGGTAAACCATGAATAATTTTACCTTTGAAAGATGAATCAAAAATTGAAAATCGGAATTGTAGGAATGGGAAATGTAGGAATTCACTTCCTTCAGCGCCTGATCGAATTGGGGCATACTCATTTGACGGTTTACTCGCGTTCAGGAAACAATCTGCCCGCTTCCATGAATGCAAAAGATGTTCAGTTTACGAATGACTTCAAGGAATTTATTGATTTCGATATCGTCTTTTGTGCTGTAAACGATAATACAATGGTGGAAATGATCCAGCTCATTTCGAAATATGCCCCGGTGGTTTCTGTTTCCGGTACTGTAAACCTGAACCATTTGAAAACAAAATACCCGATCGGGACTTTCTACCCGCTCCAAAGTTTCAAATCAGATCAAAGTATCCATTGGAAAGGTTTACCACTCTTCATAGAAGCCGCAGAGCCGAAATTCAATGCATTCTTAATGAAGTTTGCAAAGGAATTCAGCGGAAATGCAATCGAACTATCAGAAGACAAACGTCAGTATTTACATGTAGCAGCCGTATTTGCGAATAATTTCACGAATCACATCATTGATCTTGCAGCACATTATTGTGAAGAACACCAGATTGAGTTTGATTGGTTAAAACCACTTATTAATCAAACAATGGAGAAAATTCAAAGCAATCATCCACACGATATTCTAACCGGACCTGCCGTGCGCAATGATCAGAGCACAATCCAGAAACACCTGGAATTGCTGAAACCGGATCAGAAAAACATCTATCAGACATTAACCAAAAGTATTATCAAACACTACAAATAAGATGATTAGCTACAAAGAGCGCTTAAACCACATTTCAACTTTCATTTTTGATATTGACGGTGTTTTGACTGATGGAACTGTTTATCCATACCACGGAGAATTATTGCGAGGCCTTTTTTCCAAAGACGGGTATGCAATCCAGTACGCTGTCAAAAAAGGATACAAAGTTTTTATCATTACGGGGGGGAATTCCGAAGATGTGAAGACAAGTTTGATTCATTTGGGTGTTACGGAAGTGCATTTGCGCTCGTCACATAAAGTGCAGGTTTACCAGCAATTAAAGGAAAAACACCTGTTTAAGGACGAAGAAGTCTTATACATGGGAGATGACCTTCCGGATTACCAGGTGATGCAGCTGGTTGGAATGGCAGCTTGTCCGCAGGATGCCGCTATTGAGATCAAACATATTTCACATTATCAATCTCCTTATTTGGGAGGAAAAGGATGTGTAAGGGATATGATTGAACAGACGCTTCGCGTTCGCGGCGATTGGTTTCATGAAGAGGCATTTGTTTGGTAGCAGCCACGAATGCGCGAATTCAGCTCGGCTACCGCGCTCGCATTTTTATGATATAGAACTTGTTTCAAATGAACTTTTTGTTTATCTTAAAGTAAATGAAGCATTTAATATTAGAAAGCGAGGCCTATGAAATTATAGGCTCTTGTATGGAAGTCCACCGAAATCTGGGACATGGTTTTTCAGAGATTGTATACAAAGATGCATTGGAATATGAGTTCAAGCAGAAAAACATCAGATTTATAAGAGAGAAAGAATTCAAAGTTCATTATAAGGATATTGTTTTACCACATCATTTTTATGCTGACTTCGTAGTTCTTGATTCTATTATTTTAGAAGTGAAATCAGTGAGTCAATTAACTAAATCCCATTATGCCCAAGTCATTAATTACTTGGCCGTTTCAAACCTTCCACTTGGTTTGCTGGTAAATTTTAATGAAGATAGTTTAAAATACAAACGATTCATACTTTGAGCGAGCGCGTTAGCCGAGCCAATAATTCGTGCATTCGTGGCACTCTTCCTCTTTATTACTCTTTTCTATCTTCCCGTTTTTCTTTCCGGGAATCTTTTCTATCATCTCGTCTGTCTTTACGCTGATCTTTCTTTCGTTCTTTTTCGTGTTTCTTCTCAACTTTCTTTTTTCTTTCGTTTACTATTTCCATATGTCCCGAAGCAAAAATTACAGTGGGAATCCGTTTCATTTTTCCGGCATCCAGGTAACCGCTAATTGTCATTTTAAACGGAACACGATCTCTGTCTCCCCAAATCTTGAAGATCGTTCCCAATGGATGCTTCATATCCAGGTTCAGTGGAAACCGGAGTACCTGGGAAGATTGTGGTTTGATAGAAATGTCTTTATAGAATTTTCCTTTGGTCGAAAGATCATCCCCAACCTTTAATTCATATTGCAAATCGTGTATATCCAGTGAAAGGTTCCTCCCCTCATTAAGAATCCTCAGGAAAAGATCTACTTTCACATTTTTCTTGAACAGCTTCAGTTCTTTCTTCTGGGTTTTGATCACTTTAAATTTTGGCGGAACGGGAACTTCGATTTTCTTACTTTTAATAAAAGGTATTTTCATTCCGGAATAAACAATCACAGCTGAGATGCTTAAACCCGTGGAGTCTTTTCCCTGGAGACTTCTTATTTTATTGCGTGTGTGAGTGATCGGTATCTTTACTGAAAATGTGACCGAATCGGATTCCCCGCTTTGCTGGCGTAAACCCACATAATTACTGGTCGATACCAAAAGTGTTCCTCCCAACGCCAGGTCACAGATAATACTGTCAATATTCATTTCATAAGGCGCTTTGTTGACAACAATGGTATTTACGTCTATATAGGCTGTATCCTGGTGAATATCTGCCTTTATCAACGTTATTTCAGTTACTTCCGGAAGTAACAAATTGAGCATTTTTTGTCTCTGAATGAAGAGGTAGATGAGATATCCTCCTACCCCAAGAAACAAAATCAGTAATACAGGCCAAAGTCGAAGTTTGAGCATCATGATTTCTTTTTTCGTTCACTTTTGCGTTTGGCGCGTTTTTCTTTTCTTGTGTCTTTCTTTTTGGAATCTTCACCGAATATTTTTTCCAAAAACGTTTTCTTTCCACCTGGTTCCAGCTTATTGATATTAATTGAATTATCCATTGCCGGACGAAGTGCATGAAGAAAAGCATTACGAAGTACATAACTGATCGCACGCCAGGTATTCAGATCCGCGTTATCAAATGTTCCACCGAACTCTACCCTCGTAGCAAGCTGCTCTTTCCGTTGATTTTGAAGAATTTCTGCAGCGCTTGCAACCAATGTTTCCCAAAGAATCTGTTTAAAATCACCTTCCTGCTTATTCCATTGCACCACATCCAGATCTTTTAAAAATGGTTTCACATAACCACCGAATTTACCTTGCTTAGCTGCAAATTCACCATACATACTGAAAGTCCCTTTTTTTACGTCAAAATTTCCATATTCCCGGAGCATGTCGTTGAGCAGTACGAGATTCAAACCTTTCATAGAAGTATTCATATCAAAGGTGGGCTTTTTGGCCAGTCCGTCGAATTTCGCGTTTAATGCAAACTTTCCTTCGTAAGCATCAGCAGAAGCGACCAGTGTGGCAGGGAGCACTTCTTTACTATCTGTCACATTGGTTAGGTTTGTAGCCGTGATATTGAGATTTTTCATAGCAACATCCAACTTTGGTTTAGCCTCTAAATCCCGGTAATGAATTTCGCCATTATGGATATCGAAACGGTTGATCGTTACAGGCATCAAATCATCCACCAATTGTGCAAAATCTGCCGTATCCGCTTTCACGTCTTCTCCCTTGTGCCGGTCTTTTACAAAATTCACAACCGGTTGTTCCACACTAATCTCACCAACTATGGAACCATGAAAAATGGCTCTCCATTCAATGGATAAGTCAATAGAGGGTGATTTAAAAAAGGGAATGGTATCTTTTTCTGTCGTTCCGGTTCGCCCCTTTTTCTCTACTCTTTTTAGCAGGCGAATATCCTTGATCTCATAAGCTCCACGATATAAATGGATATCGATGTCTTCCACATGACCGTAGTATTCTTCGAGATTCTCCAGCTTATTATTAACATATTTCAAGACGATATAAGGCAAAATAAGCCGGAAAACAACCAAAACAATAATAATGGATCCCCAGATGATCCGGCGTTTTCTTCTTCTCTTTTTCCGTTCTTCCGGAGTCATTGCTTTTTTGCGCTCTTTCCGGGTCATTGGTGTTTGCTTCTTTTCCATGGCAATTGTTTTAGAATTGTAATGGTAAGGGTGCAAACCCAGTCAGTAAAGGAGTGGTAATTTACTTAGGAGAAAAGATAGTTAAAAGCGACCAATTGTTTTTTACACAAAAAGTTAATTTTCCTAAAGGGCTTGTTTTAAACATGAAAAACGGGGCAGAATACCGTCAGAATTTAATCTCTTTTTGAACTATACTATTCATTCGAAGCGAAACCACACTTTAAAGTGAATTTTCTTCTAGAGTTTTACCAATTTCTTTGAACTCCAGGCACCATTTGATTGACATCGAATAACATATGTTCCTTTTTCCCAGGAAGCTGTTTCGATAACAGAAACTGCAGTGGATGATGCATACACTTGTTTTCCTGTCAAATCAAGTACTTCAATAGCTTCCAGTGATCCGGAAGTTTCGACCTGCAGAGATTCCGTAAACGGATTGGGATAAATAGAAATATCCGGGTTATTTTCCAGATCTTCTACCTTCAAAATGCTATAAATCGTAGGAGCTGCATTGGAAGGAAATGCATTATCATTCCCTAATTTCACAATAAACAGGGAAGTTCCTCCGGTACTGAAGCCTGGATCTGAATGATATCCAACCAAAACGGCATAACCATCATTCGTTTGGATAATGTGATTCATTTGGTCCTGGCCAAGCGCATTGTAGCCCGATCCGTAGCCAGCCCAGAAAAATGCCGCGTAAAAGCAATTAATCACAAAATCTTCCCCACCTGCATAGGAGTACTGCGGATCATTGCCCTGTGTGACAACAAAATACCTATCTCCCGGAGGTGCCGTATAATTCACAAATCCGGTGTAACGGCTCGGATGCTGCATGTAGTTATCATCGTTGGCAATAAAATTTCCGCCCTGCGTAAAGAATATGTGGTAATTATCCGTATCTGTTTTACCTACTTTTGTTGCTTCTCCTGCGCATTTAATCTGGTTGGAAACCCATTGAACATCGTTCAGGATATATTCACCGTTGCTTCCTGCGAGGGTATCCCAAAGCAATGAAGCATTGATATGATAATAACCGACATATGCTTTGGATTTGAGCGAATCAGCCAAATAACCGGTTCCCACAACAGCAAATGTGGTATCCGTTACCATCACGCCTTTATTGAAATAATCTACCCCAACACCTCCCTGCTGATGGTTCCAGATCTCGTTTCCATCTTTATCAATGCGAACGAAATATTGATCTTCAGTCTGCTCCGGATTGGCATCTGTTTCACCCAACATCACGATACTCGTGTCGGGCAGTAAAAGTGCATCATGGAACCGTTCCCAGCCTCCATTGTCGTACCATTTTTCCCATTGCTGATTTCCTGCCAGATCGGTAAACACAACATAACCGTCAAAGCCTCCTGTTCCATTACTGGAAGAAGTTCCTACGATGTAGTATCCGTAATTCGGAACAAAAAGTACTCTTCTACCCTCTTCAAACTCCGCTCCTCCATATTCTTTGGACCAAACGTGATAACCTTGCTTGTCCAGTTTCAACAGGAAAGCCTGTGACGGAGCATCTTCAAAACTGGAAGAAGATCCGGTTACGATGTAACTGCTATCCGGCAATTGAGCCACACCTTCGGCTCTATCGTATCCTTTTCCTCCAAAAACATGGTAAAAAGCAATTTGTCCTTTGGATTCCAGAGAACACATCAATAACAATGAAAAAGCGATATATCTTAGAACACCCATGACAAACGAATTAATGCTGACTGACCAAATCCTTTTTTAGATACCAAGCCGTAAATGTCATCAGTACCCAATTGAATTCCCACCTTATTCCCATGATAGCCCAGCATCAAACCTCCACGTACAATGGAAGATCCTCCGAACGCAACATTTGCTGATGCAGAAACGCGTGGAACAAAGCGATAGAATATTCCGGCAAAACCGGTCGGAACAATCCCAATGGTAGGATAAAACCGTATTCCGAAGAAGCTTTGCAGTTTTTTGGCAGACGCCAGATCAACCAATTTCATGACCTGGAGGTAAGCCGGGACCATCACCCAACGTTTCACTTCTTTCTTTTCAACGTTCAGAGAATCCAAAAGCGAGAAGTCGTCTCCAAAAAGATTGCTGCTGTTTTTGATCTGATTCAAAGTAAATCCACTATACCTGTACGTAGAATCCGGAGAATAAGTACTTTGGGATTCAAACATGTATGCAGCCCCCAGGTTTTGAACGGTAAATTGGAATGTCGTCGAATCTTTTAACCATGGAACTTTCAGGTAAAAATCGAAATCAATTGCAAATCCGATCCCTTTACTGAAAGCTTTACCTGTTGAATAAGTCATATCTCCATTCAACCGAAAACTTACGGAATCCATATTTGGATCCTGGGAAAATTGCCCTTTTCGAATATATCCGCTCAACTGGTTCTGAACATTGACCACATTCAGCGTCAAAGAACTTCCTGTTTTTTTATGGTAAAAACCAAAACCTGCTTTTTGGAATTGCATTCCCGAAATACGTGTTCCGGTTAAATTGGCTGTATCCGCTCCGAGGTAACTGTTCCCATAAAATGTCATTTTAAAGGCATCCCTGGTATAATTTATATTTCCGATTGCGTAATAGCCTGCTTTCACCAACCAGGAATACTTCCCGGATTTAAAGAGGCTTGCAGCGCCCGAAACATAAGTTGCCTCACCTGATGCGAAAACTCCGATCCGATTATTTGCACGCGTAGATTTAAGTGTCCGGTCTTTCATATCCGAATCGATATAACCACCAAAAGCCAGGGTATTTACAAACTCTTTTCTCATGGAAGTTCCTGTAGCATCAAAATTCCCATTTAACAACAGCTGATTACTTTGCAGGAGACTGTCTCTGAAAAAAGGGAATGTAGATTGAGCTAACAGTGAATTACCTGTTATAAAAAAGAGTATCAGGACAAAAAGGGTTTTCTTCATTACAGGTGATTTTCAATGGTTAGATTTGCTCCCAATTTGAATTTGAAGAAGGCATTGGCAGGAATTGGCACCTGTATGTTATTACCATTTGAATCGTATGTATTCAGCTTCAATTTGATCATGCAATATTTAACCTTACCGATATCGTCACAAACCGTTTCGGAAACAGGAAAATAAACGACGCTTTTCTTTTGCATGATCCCATCGATTACCGAACCAAAAATACTTGATTCTATTGCACTTGTTCCGGAAACTACGGCAATCGTCTGGTGATTGGCATCCAATAAATAAAGCTGCAGGTCTCCCTCAAACGGGAACGCATTCATCGCGTTAACCCAAATCTGTCCGGATTTCACATTGGTTTTAGCCGGATCATTCACCAAACTAAGCGCAAATGTATCCTGGAAAATCAAATCCGTTAATCCGACATTCAAAGGGAACATTCCATTCAATTTCACTCTTAAAGGATGTGCATCATAAATCTCATCCCAACCGCCGGATACATTTCCCCACGGATTCATCTGAAGCTGAAAACTCAACTCATTCTTCGCACCGTGGTTCTCAATATACTGTTCAAAATTGCTGTTGCCCGGCGTAAAATTCAAGGTTGTATTACTTGGCACAATGTTGTTTTCATTCGATCCCGTAGCTGCGTTGATCGTATTCCAGGTCCCGATATTCGGATGGTTTAATGAAACCGTATTTCCACCGGCATTGATATTTTTAAGGGAATTAATTTTGAATTTCCCATTCACCTTTAAGCCGTTTTCAATTGTCAGATCGAAGGTCATTGCGTCCACATCCAAAAGTCCATCCGTAACGTTGTCCATCGCATCGATCTGTGCATATACAGTGTCCGACACTAATTCATTTCCAAAATAACCACGAGCATAACCCAATTCGATATCTTTCATGGAAAATTTGAATTTGATCACATCCGAAGTAGTTACATTCACTGTTGGTCCGTTCGGGTCCGAAGTAACTGTTAACAACGATTGAATGATGTTATAAGAAGTTCCGTTTTCCCCGGTAAGGTTCAATTCATAACCGCTTAGATCTACAAACCCGGACGCAACCCCCGGATTACTTTGTGTTCCTGCGGGAGCAATGAAGTCCTGCGACAAAACCGCTCCGTTTCTTGTTACGCCAGGTAACTGAACATTAAAATGCGTTTTCGTACCAATCGGGTTAAACACCTTGAGTTCTATTCCTCCTGCTTTTACACGGATTCTCTTCAACTGTACATCTCCGATAGTCATCTCATGCTCCTCTACTTCTCCATTTGTGAAGGTTGTCCCGGGTGCGGCGGCAAAATTCAACGCAATGTGGAATTCACTTTCCACCGTTGTATCGGGCAATTCTACGAAGTCACTTAATTTAAATTCGAACAGCGAAGAATTGATATCCAAAACATAATTGCCGGCTACGACTGTTAATAACGAATCAGCTACCAAATTGGATAACGTAAGGCTGTCATGAACAAGCGGAACTTGCCAATCCGTATCCCAAATTGCTTTATCACGCTTCTTACACGAAGCAAAAGCCAATCCGACACAAAGTAATAACAGGAATTTTTTCATGGTATGGTAGAGATACAAAAATATTACATTGGTTGGAATTAAACGCGTTCAATAACAGTAGCATAGCCTTGTCCGACTCCGATACACATAGTTACAAGCGCATATTTTCCCCCTGTTCTTTGCAATTGATTCGCCGCAGCCAATAAAATACGTGATCCCGACATTCCAAGCGGATGCCCAAGCGCAATTGCTCCTCCATTCGGGTTAATTCGTGGATCACGGTCGTCCAAGCCCATTGTTCTGGTACAGGCAAGAACCTGAGCAGCAAACGCTTCATTCAATTCCAACACATCCATTTGGTCCAGTGTCAGCCCAGCTCTTTCCAATGCTTTCCGGGAAGCCTCCACCGGCCCTATTCCCATAATTCGCGGTTCAACACCTGATATCGCTGCTGAAACAATACGCGCGATCGGTTTTAACTGATGAGTCTTTAATCCCTGATCTGATGCCAGCAAAAGTGCAGCCGCTCCGTCATTCAGCCCTGAAGCATTCCCTGCTGTTACGGAACCTTCTTTTTTGAAAGCAGGTTTAAGCGTCCCCAAAGTCTCCAAAGTTGTTCCGGGCCTCATGAATTCATCTTTATCGAAAACCAGTGGATCCTGTTTTTTACGTGGAATAGAAAGACCTGCTATTTCCTGAGCCAAGATTCCCGCATTTTGAGCAATCGAAGCTTTTTCCTGGGACCACGCTGAAAATTTATCCTGGTCCTCTCTTGATATTTTATGTAATTCAGCCAGGTTTTCAGCTGTCATTCCCATAGCATCTGTTCCGTAAAGCTCTTGCATTTTCGGATTAATAAATCTCCATCCGAAAGAAGAATCGTACAATTGCTGATCTCTTCCAAACGGAGCTGAAGACTTGGAAAGCACCCAAGGCCCTCTTGTCATGTGTTCCACTCCTCCGGCAACATAAATATCTCCTGCACCAACCTGGATTGCTCTTGCAGCATTTACTGCAGCAGACATACCGGAAGCACACAACCTGTTTACGGTTTCTCCTCCGACTGAAATCGGGTACCCGGCTAAAAGCAAAGCCATTCTTGCAACATTCCGGTTATCTTCACCGGCCTGGTTTGCACAACCTAAAATCACATCTTCAATTGCTCCCGGATCAAGGTTTGGTACTTTTTTCAACAATTCTGCCAAAACATGCGCAGCCAAATCATCTGCTCTAACGGGGGCTAAAGTTCCTCCAAAATTTCCAATAGCTGTTCTTACACCAGCCACGATATATGCGTTATTCGTCGTCATTAAGTTCTTAGTTTAACTTCTTTCTATTTATTCCATCACGAAATTACGGAATATTCTTTGTCATTCGGTTTCTGTTTAAAGGTTCTCTGTCCTGTTAATAAGTATTGACTTCGCAGGGCATATATTTTATTAAATTCAACACCCTAAACCAAATTACAAGTCTATGAAAAAACCCATTTCGGTGATGGCTGGAATGCTATTCTGCTGTTTCATTTCTTTCTCACAAGTAGAAAGTATGACACCTGCAGAACTCAGGTATCGTGATTCAATTATCAAGTTGAATCAAAGCAACGCAGCAATTGCTGCAAGCCAGGAAGCTTACAACAAAGGAATTGAGCTTTTCAACCAAAAGAATTTTAAAGAAGCAGTTGCTTCATTTAACAAATCGATTGCTTCCGATCCCAATTTTACAGCTGCTTATTACAACAAAGGTGTTGCGGAAAACGAAGCCGAAATGTACCAGGATGCCGTTAACACGTTTACTGCTTTGATCGGAAAACAGAAAGCTTACTCAAAAGCGTATTTCCAGAGAGGAAGAGGATACCAGGGGCTTTCGGATTATTTAAAGGCTGAAAAAGATTACGAAGAATCGATCAAATTGGATGCAAACAATCCAAAAGCGTATTACAACTACGGAACTTTAAAATTCTTACAACAAGATTACAATGCTGCGATCAAATTCTTTTCCAAGAGTATCGAATTGGACCCTTCCAGCCCAATGGCCTACAACGACCGCGGAAGCTGCTACCGGATGCAGGAAAATTACCCTAAAGCAATTGAAGATTATGAAGCTGCTTTGCGTAAAAATCCGAACCTTGCATTTGTATTGAATAATATCGGAACAACCAAAAAGAAAATGAAGGATTATGCAGGAGCATTAATTGCCTTTAACAGAGCAATTTCGGTAGATGTGAATTTCTTTCTGGCTTATAATAACCGTGGGGTAACCTTACTCGAAAAAGGAAGTTTGGACGATGCCATTAAAGATTTCGAAAAAGCGTTGCAAATCAATCCGAAATATGCACCGGCTGCCTCCAATCTATCGGGAATTTATTTCAAACAGAAAGAATTTAAAAAAGCGGAGGATTTTGCTTCCAAGGCGATCAGTATTGACCCGAATTATGCTTCAGCATACGTAAACAGAGGAATGGCGCGGGAAATGCTTCGAAAAATGGATGAAGCCTGCAGCGATTGGAAAAGAGCAAGTGATCTGGGATCTACCGAAGGAAAAACATGTCATTCAGGAAACTGCAGCAACTAAAATCAAAACGATGAAAAAATTATTGACACTAGTCGTTATTGGTTTAACGACAACACTTTATGGACAAAACGTAGAATTCAAATCTGCAAACTTTAAAGACGATAAAGAAGGATTAAAAGCCGCAACTACTGCCATTGAAAAGGGAGATGAATTCTACAAAGTCGGAATGGAAGCTGTTTTTGCAGTTCAGGATTACGGTACAAATTTCAAAAGTGCTTTAAAGGAATATGAAAAAGCACAAAAATTCAACCCGAATAATGCTTTACTGAATTACAAGATCGGAGTTTGTCATGCGAATTCCACGAACCCGGTCTTATCCATTGAATTCATCAAAACAGCTCAAAAACTGGATCCAAAGTGTGATCCGTTCCTTAACTTCTACCTGGGATACACCTCTCAATTGGAAGCAAAGTATGATGATGCGTCTAAGTACTACACCACTTTTGAAACGGAATACAAGAAAGCGGACGATTTTATGAAATTTGTAAATCAGCGCAAAAAACAATGCGCTACTGCAAAAAAATTCGAAGCTTCTCCGGTTCGTTGCTGGATTGATAATGTTCCTTCCTTAAATACGGACAGAGATGAGATTGCCCCATCGATTTCCACGGACGGTTCGGAAATGATTTTAAGTTCAAACAGACCGAATAGTCATGAAGCGAATGCACTTGGAATTTATGATTATGAGATCTATTCTTCTTCCCTATTGGAAAACTGGTCAACTCCTACAAAACTTCAAGGACCAATTAATTCAAGCAATGATGACATTTCAAACTGTCTTTCTTATGACGGTACTAAGATGTTATTGCACCGGGATGCGGGTGGTCAGACTGATATTTTCGAATCCAAATTGAAAGGGAATGAGTGGTCTGATCCTAAAATACTGAGCATATTCATCAGTACGGATAAAAACAACGAGCGTTATGCTTCTTACAATGAGGATGGCTGGAAAATCTACTTCAGCCGTGACAACGAAGTGCGTGAAACAGGATCAGAGGTTATGTTCTCCGGAATGCAGAATAAAATGAAACAGGATTACATGATCGCAACGATGTTGACGGGTGTGAATTCCAAGTTCAACGACGGTCCAATTTACATTCACATCGATGGTGAAAGCATGTACATTGCATCCGAAGGACATGAGGGAATGGGCGGATACGATATTTTCCTTTCCAAAAAAGTACAAGGTCAATGGACAACTCCTGTAAACATGGGATACCCGATCAACAGTCCGTATGACGATTTCTTCTTTGCTTCTACTGCAAATGGAAAATTTGCATATATCTCTTCCAACAGAGCGGGCGGAAAAGGCGGATATGATATCTATAAAGTAACATTCTGGGGACCTGAGAAAAAACCAATTTCAGAAACCGAAGATTATTTGCTTGCAAGTATTGTAATGCCTGTAAAAGATCACAACATTGAGAAATCTGTAGAAGTAAAGAAGAAAAGTTTGACTGTATTTAAAGGAATCACTATTGATGCGATCTCCAGAAAAGCAGTTGAAGCTCAAATTGAGATTACAGACAATGCAACAGGAAAAATAATTGAGACTTTCACAACGAACTCAGCAACCGGAAAATTCATTATTACTCTAAACTCAGGAAAAAATTATGGTATTGCTGTAAAAGCGACCGGTTATTTATTCCACTCTGAGAATTTTGACATTCCGGAAGGTTCGGCAGATAACCTGGTAAATAAAGTGATCGAATTGAAGAATATTGCAATTGGTTCCAAAATTGCGCTTCGCAATATTTTCTTTGATGTAAACAAAGCTACTTTGAGACCGGAATCGAATGCCGAGTTGGAAAGATTGGTCCAGCTGATGAAAGATGTTCCGGGATTAAAGATCGAAATTTCAGGACACACGGATAATACCGGTTCTGCAACCTTGAACGAAACGCTTTCACAGCAACGTGCAGAAGCGGTGGTTGCTTACTTGTCTCAAAAGGGAATTGCTGCAAGCAGAATGGCCGCAAAGGGTTATGGTTCTTCCAAACCAATTGCATCCAACAATACAGAAGATGGAAAACAACAAAACCGTCGTACGGAATTTGAGATCAAAGGGAATTAATCGGAATCCCATTTAATAACCAATTAATGATATTTGCTATGTGTTCTATGTGCACTATGTGGTGAAATTAAAGCCACATAGATACATAGAGCACATAGTTTTTTGGAGGAATATTATTCACTCAACCAGGTTCGTGATGTATCATGTGCCTACTTTCTTTTCACCAATAACACTTCTTCGTTATCCACCAGTTTAATCCACTCTTTGGACTGCTGGAAATTCTGAATTTCGACCTGAAATAGCGAATCACTTAGTGGATAAGAACTATCTTTCTTCGCCAGGATTACATACTCCGCATCCTTCATCATCGGATACATGTAGCAGAAATCCCGATTTGCCAAATGGGGTACCAGATTTGACTGCGAGGAAACTATAGCATCTTTCGGAATCAATTTAAATGCAGCGTAAACCGGTTTCACGTCGTATGCTTTTTTGTAATGTTCTTCTGACAGGAAATTGACATTCTCAACAGGTTCGTAAAGATAAGGCTCTCCTATTCGCTTAATCGTCATAATCATAGCTAAAAGGACAATTACCATACCGGCTGCTCTTTTAAGCCATTCTTTTTTCAATTTCCCGATCACTTCAAAGGCACCGATCGCCAAAATGGGTGTGAATTCAATGCAATAATGAAAACCCGCTCCCCAGATATTAATATTATCGTGAAAAAACTTTTGAAAAAATATTGGGATCAACATCAATAAATAGGCCGGTCTGAATATCAGTAAAGCCATTCCGGAGAACAACAAATAGTTTATCAGTTCTGATTTTGTATTGTCAGCCAATGGGTCCTTGAAATTGGAAATGAACAAATGAAACGAATCGATCGGATGGAAGATCAGGTGTTTTATCGCTTCTTTCATAGTTAAACCCAAAGCGCTGTAGTCAAAATGCGGGTAAATCCCGTCAGGAGTCAAAGCAGGCATCACTAACTTGATCACAATGATAAAATAGACCATGGATGCAAATCCGGCGATGATGAAAAAGAAGCGCCATCTTTTCTCTCTCCAGTTCAGTAATGAAAGTCCGAAACAGATAAATGCGACCCATAAACCGCTGTTTTCCTTTCCCAGCCAAAGCAGTACCACAAAAAATGCCGCCCATTTCATTTTCCGTTCTTTGGTAAAAACAAAAAGCCAGGGAACAAGCATGGCTACTACAACGCTATCGTGAAAATCATACGATAAGGCCGTATAAACTCCAAAGAACAGGTAAAAAAACAGCATGGCATTCATGGCCAGCATCCTGTTTTCCTTGAAATAGCGATAAACTCCCAATCCTCCGAGAAGAATACTGGCAATCTGAAAGATCAGTAAGGTATAAGAACCGAAAATCCAAACGAAAGGAGAATAGAGCATGAGGTAAATATCAAAATGGTCTCCCAACAAATTTTGAGGTTGCGTTTTAAAAATAGTACTATCATTCCACTGAAAATGAGAATAGTCGTATAAGGCATTCGAGTAAATTCCCAAATCAAGTGCATAAGTCCGGAACAAATAATGATTTACCAGTGAAACAAGTGAATAGATCACTGCAAATGCAAGAACGATCAGGTATTTCTCGGGAACTTGTTTGAAGGTGTTATATATGCTTTTAATTTGATTCATAGCAAGTTAAAAAGTTCAAAGTTCAAATTCCTGATCCTCCAAGGGGACCCGAATTCAATTACTATTAATCCATCGGTGTACAGATCTCGATCAGAAATCCATCTAAATCGCGTACATATGCCACAACTTGTCCCCACGGCTTTTCTTTCGGTTCTTCCAAAAGTGTTGCTCCTGCTGCAAGTGCTTTATCAACCAAAGCAGGAACGTCCACGGTTGTAAATCCCAGTTCGATCCCAAAAGGTTTGGTCTTTAAATCACTTTGCTGGAAACCGTCCCTCAGATTCGAATTTGCGAGTGGCAATGCAGCAAAGGACAAAGTAGTTGTTCCCGAACTTAATTCCGCATACTCATCTCCGGGAGCAATAAAGCGTACTTCAAAACCAAAGGTTTTGGAATAAAATTCAGCTGTTCGTTTCACATCTGGAACGTACAAAATGGTGTATGCAAATTTGATCATAGTCTAAATTAATTACGAATTACGAATTACGAATTACGAATTACTAGTATAGCAATTTATTCATTAGGAATTCGGAATTAATTAGTTAGTCTTCATCATCCGTGTCAGGTACATCCGGTAATTCCAGGGCACGTACTTCCTGTACGGCATTCCCGGCAATTCCTTTCACTGATCCGTACATGTCGATTGTATTTACAATTACTTTTTCAATTTGTTTTTCGCGTTGTTTCCAGATACGCTGCATTGATCTTTTTTCACTTTCAAGGTCAGCTTTCATTTGGGTAAATCCTTCTACAATTGCTTCTACCTGCATACGGAATGTGGAACTGGTCAGGAAATCATACAGCAGGTACATTTTATCGCCTTTATTTTCCTGTGCCACCAACGTACTGCTGATTTGAATAATGGTTTCTCTCAAAACAGAACACAAGCCTTTGAATTCTTCATAAGTGCAGATCCAAATTCCATCCCGTAATCCCATTCGCTGCATATCAGAAGGCATTACCTCCGTAACCAATACACCGATATCGGCACCTTTATCGCGAATATCTGCTTTGAATTTTTCAATCCATGAGGGTGAGAAATCTTTCGCGCGTTTCGATTCGTAATAAATCGTTCCGCAATTTTGCTGTACACGTGTATGCACGGTTTGAATGCAATCACCTCCTCTCGCTCCTTTCCGGATTTCCTCAATTGTATCCATTGGGAAATTGGCCATCAGCCATTCCTCAATTGCCAACTCCTGTACTTCACCCTGCAATTGCATGGAACCTTGTTCCTGCTTGCGTTTCATTTCTTCCGTCAGCTTTTTTTGATCCTCCAATTGCTTGAGTAATTCCCTAACACGTAACTCGTTACGCTCTTCTTCTGTTTTGCGGATTTTTTCTTTTTCTTCCTGGATTTGTGCATTCAACTTTCTTTGAGCTTCAGCTTCAACCACTTCTTTCAACTCGTCCTTCTCACGCTTCAACTTTTCAATTTCAGCTTTTGTCCGGTTCAATTCCTTAATCTGTTCAGATTTCTCGTTCAGTTCTTTTTGAAGGTCTGCAAATTGTTCACCTTGCTCCTGGATCAGCTTTGTTTTCAACTTCTCTTCCAGGTTTTTACGTTCCTCCTTTAGTTTTTGCTCGAAGCGTTCCTGAAACAGTTCATTTTCCCGGCGTTTCTTTTCCTCAAACTCCTCTTTTTCGCGTAACAAAACTTCCTGTTTCTTAGCAAATTCATTACGTGTTTCATTGAGTTCATTCTGGTATTTACGCTGAATTTGTTCTTCCAGCTGATGCGCTAAAATGTCATTTACATCGATGGAAGTACCACAATTCGGACAAGCAATTTGATTCATAACAGGCAAAAATTGAACAAGCTTAAAATTACTATCATTTTGATAAACATTCCCGATTATTCGAACCAAAAAGTTAATAAAACAGTTATTTGAATAAAAACTTCAATTTTCAGGTATAACTGATTATCCCTTTGGACTATCAAAAGCTCACGCTTGCAGCTGCACTAATCCCGGATATCCGGGACTGTTATCAAAAGCTCACGCTTTTTCTTATTTTTACTGAAAATCCGGACCATGACAGAGGCTCTTGAAGAGAAACACATTCATTTTTTCACCCAGTTACTTGATAAGCGAGTACAAGTCGGATCAGCTATAGACGGCCGGTATGCTTCTGATCATACAGAAGACTTTGTATTCTACCCTTCCATCGTGGTAAAACCTGAAACTGTCGAAGAGGTTTCTTCCATCATGAAGTATTGCTACGAAAACGATCTGATCGTAACGCCTTCCGGTGCCCGGACAGGTTTGAGCGGTGGAGCATTGGCCAATTACGGAGGTGTTCTCTTAAGTCTCGAACGGATGAATAAGATCATTCATATCGATGAAAAAAACCACCAGGTAATTACGGAACCCGGAATTGTAACCGAAGAACTTCAAAATGCAGTGAAAGCCGTTGGTCTATTCTATCCTCCGGATCCGGCATCCAAAGGTTCTTGTTTCATTGGCGGAAATATTGCTGAAAATTCAGGGGGACCAAAAGCAGTGAAATATGGTGTAACAAAAGATTGGGTGCTCAACCTGGAAGTTGTTTTACCCAATGGAGATATTCTCTGGACCGGGGCAAATGTAATTAAGAACGCAACGGGTTACAACCTTACGCAATTGATCATTGGAAGCGAAGGGACACTTGCAGTTGTAACAAAAATTGTTCTGCGCCTCATTCCCCACCCAACTCATAATTTACTTTTACTGGTTCCTTTCAGAAGTGGGGTCGAAGCGTGTGAGGCTGTCGGTAAAATTTTCATGGCCGGCATCATTCCAAGCGGATTGGAATACATGGACCGCGACGCGATCCTGTTCACAACACCTTATGTAGATGATGCCCCAAACCTGCTCAAAGATGATCACGATGCCCACTTATTGATCGAACTGGATGGATTCAATTTGGACGTCCTGATGCAGGAATGTGAAAAAATCATGGAATTGGTAGAACAATTTGACATTGATGAAATTCTCTTTGCAGAAACGGATGCTCAAAAAGAAAGCCTTTGGCGTTTACGAAGAAAGATCGGTGAATGTGTGAAAACGCATTCTGTTTATAAAGAAGAAGATACTGTTGTACCCCGAAATGAACTCCCGCAACTTCTGAAGAAAGTAAAAGAACTGGAAAAGAAATACGGATTCAAATCAGTTTGCTACGGACATGCCGGTGATGGAAATTTACATGTGAATATTATTAAGGACAACCTTGATGATGAAGCCTGGAACAATCAGCTTCCACACGCTATCCGGGAATTATTTACAGAAGTGGTGCGTTTGGGCGGGACCATTTCGGGAGAACATGGAATCGGGCTGGTCCAAACACCATATATGGACTTAGCCTTTAGTGAGATCGGACTTGATTTGATGCGTTCCATTAAAAAGGTCTTTGATCCGAAGAATTTATTGAACCCAGGGAAAGTTTTACCAGCCAGAAAAGGATGAATCGTGTAGACCGTTTATTTGGAATCGTTACGTTACTTCAGTCTCGCAAATACGTGAGCGCCGAACGCATTTCCGAGAAATTTGAAATCAGTATAAGAACCGTATACAGAGACATTAAAGCCATCGGTGAAGCCGGAATACCCGTTAGCTTTGAGCCAAACAAAGGATATTTCATTATTCCCGGCTACTTCACTCCACCGGTTTCATTTACACTGGAAGAAGCAAATGCCTTGTTGCTGTCCCAATCACTAATTAGTGGTTTTGGAGACCGATCAGTCCAATCCACTTTTGACAGTGCATTGACGAAGATCAAATCTGTTTTGAAACAAGTAGACAAGGAAAAAGTGGCGCTCCTGGATGAGCGTATCAAACTCCAGGTTCCGGAAAGGCTCAACTTCGAGTTTGAATACTTGTCTGCGATCCAACACGCGATATCTGAGCGAATTCAAATTAAAATCACGTACCAAAGTTTAAAGGAAGAGCGGCTGGAACGGACCATCGAACCAATTGGCCTGGTCTTTTATGCGTTTTCCTGGCATCTGATCGGTTATTGTCAGTTGCGCAAGGATTATCGTGATTTCAAAGTTGAACGTATCAAGGAACTCCGCAAAACGATAAATCCATTTCAGGTAAGCGAGCACATTCCGCTTAGTGCTTATAAACTACCTGTGAACTATTGAAAATTAAAATGGAGTTCCGATAGTTATCGGAATGAAAGCCTGTATGCTCCTAAAAAGCATGTTTAAATCAGATCTTTTCAATTTAAATTATCAATTTTTCAATTATTGAAAATCGGACTGCCATAGGGCTGTCAGTGTCCTGCCTTTTCTTTGTATAAAAATTAGAAATCATGACAAGAAAAGAGCAATTACAGGCACAGTTAGCTGCAGAAGCAGAAACTACAAGAAAATTTATCCAGGTTTTCCCTTTTGACAAAAAGGATTACAAGATTCACGAAAAGAGCATGAAATTAGGAGATCTTTTTCTTCATGTGGTAGATCTTCCTTTGTGGGCAGAAATGGCAGTAACAACAGACGGATTGGATTTCGAAAAAGCTCCTTACGATCCGAAACAATTAAATTCGGTTGAAGAAGCAATGGACTACTTTAACGAATGTGTTACCAAAGGAATGAAAGCTTTGGAAAATGCAAACGATTCGGTATTCGATGAAAAATGGACGCTTCGTTCAGGTGATAAAATCCATTTTGTGAGCAGCAAAGAAGATGTTGCCCGTGTTGCACATAATCAAACCGTTCATCACCGGGCTCAACTAGGAGTTAATTACAGGTTACTTGGAATACCAGTTCCGCCAAGTTATGGCCCAACAGCAGATTACCCGGATTTCAATTAATTACAAATATAAATGGCGGGAAAATTTTCCCGCCATTTTTTTCAATAGTTCTTTATGACCGCATTCATTTTTTATTCTTCGTACCGGCAATTTGTTATTGCGGAGCTTAGTACAGTTTTTGCCAACCTTTGGCTTTATCTATCCTATGTTCTTAACAATTTATCATTGCCATAATCCGTCTTCGTCAACTAGCCTATCTTTCCTTCGCATTCGGCAATCTGTCATTGCCATGCTCAGTCTTCGTCAGCCTTTGGCTCTATCTTCCTTCGCATTCGGCAATCTGTCATTGCCATGCTCAGTCTTCGTCAGCCTTTGG
>CAMLLB010000020.1 GCA_946480815.1 uncultured Flavobacteriales bacterium | reverse complement strand
GGTGGCAAAGGTACTCACTTATTCCACTTTAACAAGACTTTTTGAAGATTATTTTTATCTCTTTTTAGAAATCAAACCTTAACACGCTGATAATACTCCGGTTATAGACCGAAAAAATATTCGATTTTTTTCAGGATTTAAGATACAACGTTCTCAATTGCCCAATAATTGGTGTATTTGATCGGTTAAATGATTCGAGAGTTTTGCTCTCTTTTAATATACTTTCGAGTAAAATCGGGTTTAACAACACGTATTTTCCTTCAGAAATTATTAATTCGCCTGTATTATTTGTCTGATCAAACACAATCATCATTCCTTTTAAGGATCTATATGATTCATTATATACTGTCAAAATTTGGAATAATGCATATGCCAACATCTCTTCGACATTCAATTCTTCCCTGGTTGTATCATCAAATTGTAAATCGGAAAGCAGTTTCCCCATTCGCTTTTCCAAAGCTTTCTTTTCTGACTGGGGCATATTGCGGTAGATCGAACTAATCTCGTTCAAATAATACCGATGATTTACATTGAACTTCACAGCATCCATTGAAAGCTTTTCCCTTAATGCTCTTCTCAACCAGATGCGAAGTGAGATCGTTGTCAAAAGAATTAAAATCACCCCAACAACCTTTGCCGGAACCACCATTCCATATTCCAATAATAACGGAACGGAAATCAATAAGACAACGATTGGAATTAAAAGGGAAAGAAAACGCTTCATTATATAAGGTGCAATTATTTATTCTGTTCGCGGAACACTTTTAATAACCAGGGCAGAAGTACTATTAATATGAGTGTAGCACCCATCATTAAATAAAAATTCAACATAAAGAAGGAAGACTTGTCATCGTATTGGTCCCAAAGTGATGCAATCACACCACTTAATTTATTTCCAATAGAAGTTGATATGAACCAGGCTCCCATCAGTAATGCCGTTAATCTTGCAGGTGCCAATTTGGAAACCATCGACAATCCGATCGGGGATAAACACAATTCTCCAATTGTTATAACTCCATACGCTCCGAAGAACCACCACAAGCTGGATTTAATTTCTCCGTTCATGGACGCGTTTGCTGCTGCAACCATTACCAAACAGGAAAGACCTGTGATAAATAATCCCAAAGTCATCTTAACCGGAATAGAAGGTTCCAGCTTCCTAACACGCAGAAATCTGAAAATCGCAACTATTAAAGGTGTAAGTACAATTACCCAAAATGGATTCACCGATTGAAAAATATTCGAATTGAATACCACCACTTCTTGCCCCGGCTTCAATTGATCCACTTTTTCATAATTCTTAAAATAACTCGGATATTGAATTGCTTTTTGATCTCCCACTTTTCTGAACTGATGGTCCAGGACCTGGGTTGAATCTTTCGACTTTTCATATTTGATTGATCCGGCCAGGTACATTCCTTTCAATCCATTGCTAACAGATTTCGGTACATCGCGATTGGTATAATTGTCGGCCCAGGTATTCAGTACTGTTCCATTCTGTTTGAAAATTGCCCAAAAAGGAATGACCGCCAAACACACCACCAGGATTGCGCTTACCATTCTTCGTTCGTGCTTCGGTGAAGTGAACAATACATATCCGAAAAAGAAAATTACCGGAATACATGCAAATAGAAAGGCGTCCGTCACATCATCTTTTACCAGGAATGAATGTTCATTCGTTTCTGAAGGGACACCATTGATAAAGTACCCGATGACTGCAAACAAAACAGCCGGGACAACAACAATCGACAAATCGATCCACCATGGCTTTTCACCAGGGGCTGCAATCTTCTTCACATCACCAGAAACATAATGTTTATTCCCGATAAGAAAAACGGCAACTCCGATGAACATTCCGACACCCGCACCTACAAACGCCATGGAATATCCGTACTTATTCATCAAAAATGCAGAAACAATGTTACAAACAAATGCCCCAACGTTAATTCCCATATAAAAGATATTATATCCTTCATCCTTTTGCTCCCGGAATTCATCAGTATTGTATAAGTTTCCGAGCAATGTGGAAATATTCGGTTTAAATAATCCGTTTCCGGCAATAACCAAAACCATCCCTGTATACAACATAGTAAACGAATGAACTCCCATCAGGCAATACCCGACTCCCATCATGAGTCCGCCGAGTACAATCGGAAGCCGGTATCCCAAGATCCGGTCTGCAAGCAAACCTCCGATAAATGGTGTGAAAAATACCAGGGCAATGAACGTTCCGTACAAACTTGCCGATTCGGCTTCGGTCATTTGAAAACCATGATCCACATCCTTTAAATAAAAGGTGAAAATCCCGATCATTAAATAATAACCGAAACGTTCCCACATTTCGGTCAGGAATAAATAAGGTAGTGCTTTTGGGTGTTTGCGTTGTTTCATTAATTCTATTTTTCTTTTTGCATTAAGTATTTCATTAAAGGATACAATGCCATTAGTAATACGCCTGCGATAATTGCATACCAAGCAAAGTCGTAATATCCCTGAGTATACAGTTCCATTTTCTTAATACCAGTATCTGAATCCTTCGGAGAGATTCCCGCACCAAATAATCCTGCTACATATTGACCATAAGCACTTGCCAAAAACCACATCCCCATCATGAAGCCTTGCATCTTTTGAGGAGATAATTTAGTCATTAGGCTTAATCCGATGGGTGAAAGGAATAATTCACCAACGGAAACAATCAAGTAAGCTATAGCAAGAACATTCAAGGATCCTTTTCCATCACTATCGGCTCCGAATCGCATTGAGAAAAATGTAAAAAACGCCAATCCCAACAGAATAAATCCAATCCCAAACTTCATAGTTGAATTAGGTTCCAACTTTCGCTTCGCCAAAGCAATAAAAATCAATCCGATTACAGGAGCAAGTATAATCACAAACAGGGCATTAATGGAGTTATTAACCCCATTTGGATCCATTGTAATTCCCAAGAGCTTATTATCTACATTCGACCCTGCAAATAATGACAGAGAACCTCCGGCTTGTTCGAAAATTGCCCAGAATACAACAGAAAAAAGGATAAAAAGAAACGCCGCGATCAGCTTTTTGTTTTCTGCCAAGCTATACTTAGACATTTCATAAATAAAGTAAATGATACTAAATGGTCCGATTGCATACATAAAGTAATCTGTGTAAACTGTATTTGAAACCATAATCATGATTAATGGCACTGCCGCCAACGCCAGAGCATAGGTTCCGTACTCAAGGGAACTTCGTTGGATGGGTTTCAAATTTAATAACGGTGACAAACCAATTGGTCCCAGATTTTTCTTGGTCAATAAAAATGTGATCACACTGATTATCATTGCAACTCCTGAAGCAGCAAAAGCCCAATTCCATCGGAGATCTTCCGGGATTAAACTGGTAAACATTGCGCCTTTTCCAATTGCTATCACATATCCCCCTATCATTGCTCCAATATTAATTCCTGAATAAAACAAAAGGAATCCCGCATCACGTCTGGAATCTCCAGACTTATATAACTGCCCAACCATCGAAGAAATATTCGGCTTAAAAAAACCTGTTCCAATGATATTAAACGTAATACCAACAAAAAAGAATTTATGCGGATCGACTGCCAGAATTCCTGATCCTGCAATCATTAATAATCCCCCCCAAACCAAAGACTTTCTAAATCCAAGAATCTTATCCGCGAGCATTCCGCCCAAAAAGGTAAATGCATATACAAATGCTTGAATTGCCCCATATTGAAGATTACTCAATTTGGATGAAAAACTCAATTCTGCTGTCATGAAATAAGCAAGCATCCCACGCATGGCGTAAAAACAAAAGCGTTCCCACATTTCACTAAAAAACAGGGCCCAGATTTGTTTCGGATATTTTCCTTTGAAACCCTGAATCGCAGCCAACTCAGCTGAAACTGGCGGTGCGCCCGCTACTTGTTCGAAATGATCTAATGGTTCTTCCTGGCTCATAATTTTAATTTGTGTAAAAATGGGAAAATTAATTCATAAAAAAATCCCTTGTTTAAAACAAGGGATTCAATATTCAAATAAGGCAATTGATTACTTTACTCCGTGCATCATTTTCGACAGCTTTCTGGAAACCGCCAACATAATAAGGCCCAAACAAATCACAAAACCACCGATACTCATAAAAATCGTTGCTGCTCCCAATTTTTCAACATATGCAGCAATGAATCCACCTAATATATTTGCAACGAAAGTTGATAACATCCAAACCCCCATTAACATAGAAGCCAATTTAATTGGTGCCAGTTTAGTTACAACACTCAATCCAACAGGAGAAATACATAATTCACCAATGGTATGGAAGAAATATGTAACTATCAGAAACCATAGCCCTGCTTTTTGAACTACATTCTCTTTACCTTCAATAATTTCAGTCTGAACTTGTCCTGTCGCCATTAACATAAACAAGAATCCAATTCCCAATAAGATCATTCCCAAACTCATTTTCACCGGAGTAGATATTCTTGAACCTGCTTTGGATCCCCAAAACCATGCAAAAATTGGCGCCAGAGCAACTATAAACAACGGATTCACCGATTGGAATAATTCCGTTGAAATTGTCCAACTGCCAATTGTTCTATCAATATAAGAATCCGTATAAAGCGTCATAGATGAACCTGCTTGTTCAAATCCCGCCCAGAAAAAGATGATAAAAGCCGTTAAAATGAAAATTACAGAAACACGTTGCTTCTCTTCCTTGGTTAAAGGAGCATTTATCGTTGGATTAGTCACTTCTACAGTTGCAGAATCCACAAGTTCAACATCTGTATACTGAATTTTTTTGTTAGGTTTTTCACCAATTTCCAATAAGTACTTTTTTGCCAATGTATTGAAAATAAGCTGTCCTATTAACATTCCAATAGCAGCGGCTAAAAATCCATATTTATATCCAAATGACATAATCATTTCTTTTCCATTTTCATCAACACCTTTTGTCGCAAACCAATCATTACATAAAATAGCAACAACAATTGGAGCTAAAAATGCTCCCAGGTTAATTCCCATATAGAAAATAGAGAATGCTGAATCTCTTTTTGAATCACCTTGTCGATAAAGACGCCCTACAAGAGTAGAAATATTTGGTTTAAAGAACCCATTACCTATAATTAAAAGTAAAAGTCCAATTGCTAATCCAACATGGGTGTTCAAAGAAAATAAAACGATCTGTCCAATAAACATGGTGATACCTCCAATTGTAATAGCATTTCGTTGACCGATGAATCTATCTGCTATCCAACCTCCGATAATAGGGGTAAAATAAACGAATCCTGTAAAAAACCCATAAATTAATGACGCAGTATCTTTTGGTATTTCCAATCCATTCTCAACATACAGTTTGGTCATGTAAAGAACCAAAATTGCACGCATCCCATAATAACTAAATCGTTCCCATAATTCAGTAAAGAACAATAAGTAAAGTCCTTTTGGGTGCCCAAAAATAGTTCCTTGTTTTTCTATTTCGGCGATAACATCTCGTTGTTGACTCATATTTCGATTTAATTTTTAGCGTCGGTGAAAATAGACAAAAAATAGTTGATTGGTTCAGATTGTTTTAAATTTAACGCATCGATTCTTGTTTAATGGCTGATTTAGAGAACCTTTTCGATTCGCACACGCATCATTTTGACTCGAAAAATCGTGGAATTGTGCAACTTACAGAGCCAGATTTGGAGCAATTACCTTCTTATTTCTCATTTGGTGTACATCCAGAAGAAGAAAACTTTAGTTTGTCGGAAATCGGGGAAATATGCTCCAAACTGAATCAAAAGAAAGGTTTTCTGGCAATCGGGGAAATTGGTTTGGATAACCGTTATGATACGGTTCAAAGACAGGAAGAATTGTATATTTTTCAACTAAAACTTGCTTCAGAACTGCAGAAACCGGTCATTCTGCATTGCGTCAATTCCTGGGACAGATGCCGTTTCCTGCATGAAAAACACGCTCCCGAAACAATATTGATCTATCACGGATTCAACAAAGCTTCCATCGCTAAACACGTTTTGGAATATCCTAAAAGTGTTATCAGCATTGGCGAATCTGTTCAATCCAATCAAAAACTCCAATTGGCTGTTGATCAAATCCCATTGGATCGTTTATTACTCGAAACAGATATGGGTAACCTTGAATTGATTGACACGTATAAAACAGTCGCTGAGATAAAAAAGCTATCTTTGCACGCCCTAATCGAACAACTAGATCAAAACGCAAAACGAATTTTTAAATATGAGTAAGTGGTTGGAGCGTACAGAGTTGATTCTTGGACCAAAGGAAATGGACCGTTTGAAATCTGCTCATGTACTCATTGTTGGACTCGGAGGAATCGGATCTTTTGCAGGTGAATTCATTGCCCGTGCAGGAGTTGGGACCATGACCATAATTGATGGTGATGCCTTCGATATAACGAATAAAAACCGGCAATTAACAGCTTTGGATTCTACTATCGGGAAAAACAAAGCAATCGTGTTAGGGGAACGTATCAAGGATATCAATCCGGATATCAACCTGAATATTGTACAGGAATTTGTAACTCCGGAACGTGTTTGGGAATTATTGGACCAATACAAACCAAACTATGTAATGGATTGTATCGATAGTGTGACACCAAAACTGGAATGGATCATTGCATGTAAAAGCAAAAAAATCAAAGTGATTACACATTTAGGAGCCGGTGGAAAAACGGATCCTGCACGTGTGCATGTCACCAAACTTCCCAACAGTCACAATTGTAAACTGGGCGCACACATCAAAAAAAGACTCAAGAAAAAAGGAGTTGCTTTTGAAAAGATCAAGTGCGTTTATTCTTCCGAATTGCAACAAAAAGATTCGTTGAAAATGACGGATGGTTCCAATTTCAAGCGTTCATTTTACGGAACAGTAAGCTATATGCCTGCTTTATTCGGACTGATGGGAGCAGCGGAAGTGATTCGCTATCTGACTAAAAAAGATGAAAAATCAAACTAGGATGAAATTCAAAGAAAAAAGTATATTCGCGTACCTCAAACTGAAAAAATGAAACTAAAAAGCCTGTTCAGCATTGCTGTACTAACTCTCTTTATATCCAGTTGTGAAAACGATGCAGAACCTCTGAATAAAGATCAATCGATCAATGGAGTTGTTGCCGGTCATGACGCTCATTCCTACTCCAACACGGACGAAATACGTACAAAGCACTTAGATCTTGAAATTGATGTGGATTTTGAAAAAAAGACCATTTATGGAGTTGCCCGTCACCGGATGGAGCGCCTAAAAGATACGGATACTGCCATTTTCGACATCAACGGACCTGAAATCCAGAAAGTAACTTTGGGAAAGAAAGGAAACGAAAAAGAAACCGATTTCATCATCGGGTCCATGCAGGAATTTATCGGTCAGCCTCTAAGTATCAAGATTGACAAGAACACCGAATACATCAACATTTATTATAAGACAACTGAAAATGCAGGTGCTTTGGATTGGATGGAACCGGAATTAACGGAAGGAAAAGAACACCCTTATTTATATACCCAAGGTCAGGCAATTCTTACCCGCACATGGATCCCGGTACAGGGAACTCCGGCAAACAGAATCACCTACAGCGCAGATGTAACAGTTCCTTCGGAATTAATGGCTTTGATGAGTGCTTCAAATCCAAAAGTGAAGAATCCGGAAGGAAAATACCATTTCGAAATGAAACAACCGATTCCTGTTTACCTGATTGCCTTGGCAGTTGGTAATCTGGAATATAAATCGTTGGGTAAAAACTGTGGTGTTTATACCGAACCGGAAATGATCGACAAAGCTGTATGGGAATTCGCAGATCTTCCAAAAATGATCCATGCGGCTGAAAACCTGTACGGACCTTATCAATGGGAACAATACGACGTGATCGTTTTACCGTATTCTTTCCCTTTCGGAGGAATGGAAAATCCACGTTTAACATTTGCTAATCCGACTTTGATTGCAGGTGACAGAAGTGCTGTTTCGGTTATCGCACATGAATTGGCCCATTCCTGGTCGGGGAACCTGGTGACCAATGCAAGCTGGAATGATTTCTGGTTAAATGAAGGATTCACCGTGTATTTCGAAAACCGGATCATGGAAGAATTATATGGAAAAGAAGTTGCAGATATGCTTGCTTTAATTGAGTTCCAGGAGTTGCAAACGGAAATGGAGCAACTGGACGAAAAAGACACGCATTTAAAACTACAACTTTCCAAAAGGAACCCGGATGATGGAATGACCTCCATTGCTTATGTAAAAGGTGCTTTCTTTTTGAAAACACTGGAACGTGATTTCGGGAGACAACGTTTTGATACCTTCCTGAAAATGTATTTCAAAGACCACGCTTTCCAAACCCTGACAACTGAGCAGTTTAAGCAATACTTGAAAAAGAACCTGATTGACAAAACAGATATTGAATTCAATATTGATGAATGGTTGTACAAACCGGGATTGCCTAAAAACTGTTATGCAGTAAGCTCTCCGCGCTTTGAAAAGATCCAGGACCTGGCACAAGAATTTGCCAACGGAAAAGACATTTTCAAAAAACCGGCTAAGAAAAAAGGAAAAAAACAAGTTCCTGCTCTGAGCCGCGACCAATATGTTCCGCAGGAATGGCAGGCATTTATCCGTGCTTTACCTAAAAAAATGGATCCGAAACGATTAGCAGTAATTGATGAAAAGTTACATTTCAACAGCTGGGGAAATGCCGAAGTAGCAACAGAATGGTATGTTCTTGGGATCAATTCCAACTATACGGAAATTCGTCCGGATATTGAGAAGTTCATTTCAAAGGTGGGCCGCAGAAAATTCTTATTGCCAATCTATACTGCATTAAATGACAATCCGCAAAGCAAACAATGGGGCTTGGGGGTTTATAAAAAATACAGGAACAATTACCATCCTGTTTCCATAGCAACGATGGATGATTTGTTGAAATACAAACCTTAAAAATAAATTGAAAACCAGTAGGGGCGCGATTAATCGCGCCCCTACTGGTTTATTGATTATTCGTCCGTGACGTAATATTGCGTTATTACACCCAAATCAAATAATATTCGTTCAACCACGAATAATCAAAAGATGCTTTCACCTCCTAAAATGACCTGAATTCTTCTTTCGGATGCATTCATCTTTGACTTAACAAATACAACAGTTATGTCACGCATCATTATTCTTCTATCTATTGCGACAAGTCTACTGGCTACCATTTTCGCTTGTTCCGGCAATAAAATCATTTCCGTTGATCCCAAATTCAGAAAATGGGTCTCCGGCTATACCTCCGGAATTATTTCCAATTCCGACAACATTGAAATTGAGCTCAAGGACCAGCTGGATTCCAGTAAGCTCGTAGAACTGGGAATGAAATCCCGCATGGATGAAAAGATCCTGAAAGAAATTATTGAAATCAGTCCGGAAATTGATGCCGATATTCAATGGGTCGATTACAGGACTATCCAGATCGTTCCGAAAAAAGCCCTGAGTTCCAATCAGATTTATACTGTGAGCCTCGACCTGGAAGAAATTACGAATGTGGATGACGGGTACGAAGAATTCAACTTTCAATTTGCAACCAAACCGCAAAAGATTGATGTAAGTGAACCAAACTTAATCGAATACGATTCATATAACCTGGAATGGTATTCCTTGCGTGGAAACATTTCCATGACAGACCATTTTGATACCACTAAACTAAAGGACCTGATTACGGTGAACCTGGGAAACCAAAAGCAAAAAGTACATTTCGAAGAAGCTTATGGCGAAAATGAATATTACTATATCGTAGACAGTATCAAACGTTCCGAAAAAGAAACCAAAATCACAGTCGAATGGAATGGCGACGCCATTTCTTCCTTTTCGAATGGGTCAACCAGCATCAAAGTTCCTGCACTGGGTGATTTTGACCTGAGTTCATACAACGTCATGGATGAAGACGATCAAAACATTCGTCTTACATTTTCAGAGCCATTATCTACAAACCAGGATTTAACCGGGTTAATCGACCTGGAAGGAGTTTCGGGAGAAACCTTTTCGATTTATTACAATGAAGTGACGGTTTTTATACCGAAGCGGATTGAAGGAAACTATAAATTGAAAGTCAACGAAGGAATCAAGAACATCAAGAATTATGCGATGCTGAAAGGAACTGAGCGTACCTTGTTGTTCACAGCCTCCAAACCCAAAGTACGGATCGTTGGCAGCGGTTCTATCCTTCCCGATTCAAAAGGCCTGATCTTCCCCTTTGAAACCATCGGGCTGAAATCCGTGACCGTACGAATTATCAAGATCTACGAGGAAAATGTACACCATTTCTTACAGGTCAATGAATTGAATGATTCTGAAGCCATCTTCAGATTCGGGAAGAAAATTGCTGAAAAGAACATTTCATTAGGAGTAAAAAAAGAAGACAAAAGCGATTGGGTTTCCCATGTCCTGGACCTTGAAAAATGGATCCGGCCGGAACCGGGAGCCATTTACCGTGTTTCTATTAAATTTGGACAAAAGGATGCCTATTGTGATTGCCCTGCAAACCCGGAAAGTGTAACCGCTGATGAAACTTCAGAAGCAAGAACAGAAGAAGAATGGTCCGAACGACCATGGCATTTGGACGATTGGGATGATGGATATGAGGATTGGGGCGGATACAGTTCCGAATCTCCATGCAGTTCCGACTATTACTACGGAAAAGCGGTTTCAAGAAACATTCTTGCCTCCAACATCGGGGTAATCTACAAATTGGATGCAAAGAAAGAAGCACACGTTTTCCTTACGGATATGATCAGCACCCAACCCATTCCGAATGCTTCGGTTACATTCTATGATTACGCAAAACAAGTGATTGCTTCCGGAACAACGAATGCGGAAGGAATGTACACCAAAACGCTTTCTGAAAAACCGTTCCTGCTCATTGCAAAATATGGAAAACAGCGTGGTTATCTGAAAGTAAGTGACGGACATTCCAACCTGCTCTCTGAGTTTGATGTCGAAGGTGAAGAAGTTCAAAATGGCTTGAAAGGATATATTTATGCGGAGCGTGGTGTTTGGAGACCGGGAGATTCTATTTATGTCAATTTCGTATTGCGGGACTACGAAAAGAAACTTCCGTTGAATCACCCGGTTACATTTACACTAACTGATCCTTCCGGTTATGAAGCAAGTAAAATTACCAGATCACAAAGTGTAAACGGGCACTACGATTTCAGGACAGCTACCCGCTACGATGCTAAAACAGGAATTTATACGGCAAGAGTGATGGTCGGATCACGCGAGTTTATCAAATACCTGAAAGTGGAAACCGTGAAGCCAAACCGTTTAAAGATCAAATTGGAAGTTCCCAAAAGTTCCGATAGCCTATTGCAATTAGAATCGTACTGGCTGCATGGTGCTCCGGCAAAAAACCTGCGTGCAACAGTCGATGTTGAATATCAATCCACCAAAACAGTTATCCCGGGATTCCCGAAATTTGAATTCGATTCTCCGATCCGTAAGATCAATTCAGACAAAAACACCTTGTTCGACGATGACCTGGATGTGAACGGTAAAGCTTCCTTTAAACAAGAAGTATCCTCTCTTTCACAAGCTTCGGGTATGCTGAACGCAATTTATACGATGCGGGTATTTGAGCAGGGAGGAAACTTTTCAATTGACCGCTTTTCACAATTATACTCTCCATACAAGCAATACGTCGGATTTAGGACACCTGATCTGGAAGCTGATAACTCACTGATTTCCGGAAAGAAGCACACATTCGATGTGGTTATGGTGAATGCTGCAGGAACTATCTTGAAAAAACCATCCAAAATCCGGGTGAAAATTTACCGGATGGAGTGGCGCTGGTGGTATGAAAGCGGAGACGATGATCTGGGTAATTTCATGGCACGCAACGGAAACATGCTTGTTTATGATTCCTTATTGAACAGTTCTGACGGAAAAACTGCATTTAAGTTCGGTCTTGGTGCAACAGATTACGGCCGATTCCTTGTTACCGTGACAGATGAAGAAGGTTTCCATCAAGCGGGGAAAATCATTTCGATTGATGTTCCATACTGGAGTCGGGGAAATCAAAAGAACAACGAATATGCTTCCATGCTGAACTTTTCTACCGACAAAAAAAGTTATGTGAAAGGTGAAACAGTGAAATTGAGTATTCCTTCACCGGCTTCCGGAAAAGCATTAATATCCGTTGAAACCCGTACCAAAATAGTAAAGAAATTCTGGGTGAATACTGTAAAAGGTGAAACGACCTGTTCTTTTGAAACCACAGAAGACATGGCTCCGAATGTCTATGTCCATGTCAGTCTGATTCAGCCGCATAGCGCAACAACAAATGATCTACCTATACGCATGTATGGAATTGTTCCGATCATTGTGGATGATCCGGCGACGCATCTTCATCCTGAAATAGCCGTTGCAAAAGAATGGAGGCCGGAATCAACTGCTAAAGTTACCGTTTCCGAAAAAAGCGGGAAAGGAATGACTTATACATTAGCTATTGTAGACGAAGGATTATTGGATCTGACGCGCTTCAGCACTCCGAATCCATGGAACACATTCTATGCAAAAGAAGCATTGGGAATCAAAACGTGGGATATGTATAACTATGTTATTGGCGCTTATTCCGGGAAATTGAACCGCTTATTGAGTATCGGTGGAGATGGCTCTGCAGATGATGGTGCCGGCCCGAAAGCAAACCGTTTCAAGCCAATGGTACATTTCCTAGGGCCATTTGTCTTACCGGCAGGTTCTTCCAAAACGCATCAGGTTGAATTACCAACTTACATCGGATCAGTTCGTGTAATGGTTGTGGCCCATTCTGCAACCGCATTTGGAAATGCGGAAGAGACGGTGACAATCAAAAAACCATTGATGGTGCTTGGAACTTTGCCTCGCGTAATCGGCCCAAGCGAAACAATCCAGCTTCCTGTAGATGTTTTCGCCATGAAAGACAACATTAAAAACGTAGATATCCAGGTAACTTGCAACGATCTTCTTGCTGTCAATGGTGCGAAAAATCAAGGAATCAAATTCGCAGGAGAAGGAGATCAGATAGTCAACTTTGAATTGAAAGTTGCTAACAAACTGGGAATTGCCAAAATCAAGATCTTCGCAAAATCCGGGGTCGAAACCGCCGCACAGGAATTTGAGGTAGACGTTCGAAGCCCGAACCCGAAAGTTCTGGAAAGTGAAACAAAAATTATTGAACCGGGGGCGTCCGTGAGTTTTACCATGGAGCAAGATGGAATAAATGGTTCTCACTCCTATTCTTTGGAAGCAAGTCAGTTCAGTCCTATTAATTTAAGTGGCCGCATGAATGAACTGATCAATTATCCGCACGGATGTATTGAGCAAACTACTTCAGCAGTATTTCCCCAACTTTTCGCCATGGACATTATGCAATTTACTGAAAAAGAAAAAAAGGAAATGTCTACGAATATCAAAGCTGCCCTGATCAAATATCAAAGCTTTCAGCAATACGAAGGAGGTTTTGCATATTGGCCCGGAAACAGGGGGGCCAGTGATTGGGGATCAAATTATGCGGGCCACTTTATGATCGAAGCCGAACAACATGGATTTACTTTACCTTCCAATCTGAAATCGCGCTGGATGGAATACCAGAAAAATGAAGCAAATAACTGGACCGCTGATTCCTATACGGGTTATTCGAGTCATGCGGAAGAATCCCATCAACTGATCCAGGCCTATCGTTTGTATACGCTGGCTTTAGCCGGAAAACCGGAATTGGGAGCAATGAATCGATTGAAAGAAAACGGTAAACTCGGAACTACTGCAAAATGGAGATTGGCAGCAGCATATTATTTGGCCGGCCAGAAAGATCTTGCCAAACAAATGACCCGTAATTTAAGTTTTACGTCGACTTCCTATCGCGAATACGCCTATTCCTACGGTTCAACATTAAGAGATAAAGCAATGAACCTGGAGGCAGGATTAATGATCGATTCCAAGTCTACTGATCAAACAGAAAAAGAAATCGCAGACATTTTAAAATCGAACCAATGGTTAAGTACACAAGAAGCCGGTTATTGTATTCTCGCATTAACCAGTGGGAAAATTAAAAATAATGGAACCTTGCAATTTGAGCTTAATTCTGAAAAAGTCACCGCAACTAAATGCATGATGACTAAAAATTATACCGAAGCCGACGGGACCAAAATGAAACGACTGGCTATCCGTAATACATCCTCCAAAAAGTTATATGTGACCTTCTGTACTACCAAAGTTCCACAAATAGGGAAAGAGAAAAGAGTACGCAGTAACCTGGAAATGACCGTCAGTTATACGAACCTTGCTGGAGTTTCTATTGATCCGTCAAAAATTACGCAGGGAACAGATTTCATTATGGAAGTCAAATTGAAAAATCCTACAAAAGATCAATTTTATCGTGAAATGGCTTTGAACCAAATCATGCCAAGCGGTTGGGAAATCCACAATGCGCGCTTGTATGATGAAGAAAGTACTCCGAATATTGACTACCAGGATTACCGTGATGATCGTGTTTACAGTTATTTCAAGTTGGCTCCGAATGAAACCAAGATTTTCAAGATCCAGCTCAACGCTTCCTATCTGGGCCGATTTTACTTACCGGCAGTATTTTCGGAAGCAATGTACGATCATACAGTTAATGCCCAGGAAAAAGGCAGATGGGTGGAAGTGACTAAAATCGTAAAACAACCTAAATCATCCTGATAATTCATGAGAGTCATCCGTCAATTGGCGGATGACTTTTAAATATAAATAATTCATTATCAAGAAATTAATATTAAATCTGTTCGTATCTTTGGGAACACCCAAATTTAGGAAGTTATTCAGGCTGCGTCATTGTACAGTCATTGCAAACATTGACTGTATTTCGTAACTTGTATAAAAAAAGATATGAAAACTCTGGAAGAATGGTTTGCGGAATACTCTGTCAGTCACCAAAATGCAACCAATAAGAAAATTCATTACATCTGTGTTCCGGCAATTTTCTTTTCGGTGATAGGACTTTTAATGAGTATTCCAAACAGGGGATTAATCAGCTTGATTCATTCTGATAATTTTTTGTTTGTCAATTGGGCAGTTGTTGCACTCATTCCCGTTTTGTATTTCTATCTGCGTTTATCGTGGAGAATGGCGTTTTATATCCTGATCTTTTCGACCTTATGCATCGTCGGGAACTTCTACCTGGCTAAAATCGGACCTTTGTGGTTAAGTTCGCTGATTATTTTTGCTGTGGCCTGGATCGGACAATTTTACGGACATCAAATTGAAGGGAAAAAGCCATCGTTTTTAAAGGATATCCAATTTTTACTGATCGGGCCGGCGTGGATTTTGGATAATTGGTTTAAAATTCGGTGACTTCGACTACGCTCAGTCACCTTTGATACCGAAATTGGAAGAGAAAAAAACAGGAATAGAAAACTGAGCGTAGCCGAAGTTTAAAGCTGCTCCAGCATCTTCACCACATCTGCACGTTTACGCGTAGAAACAGGGATCATTTTTCCATCCGACATAATTAAATGTCCTCCTTCTACTTTCACAAATTCCTGGATCATCTTTGTGTTCACCAGATGCGATTGATGTACCCTGAAGAAGCCCAATTCACCCAAAATATCTTCAAAATCTTTCAAGGTTCTTGAAACGACAATACGTTTCGAATTGGTGAAAAAGAATTCGGTATAGTTCACATTACTTTCACAACGGATAATATCCGCGATCTGAACAATATGGATTTTGTCTTGTGCATGTAAGGCCAAGCGTTCCTGTACTTTGTGACTTTGTTTCAACGACTCATTCAACAACCTGTAATTGTCCTGTTCGTTGTGATTCTGAGTCCGGAACTTTTTCAATGCCTCTGTTAACTCATCGGGATCTACCGGTTTCAACAAATAATCAATTGCTGCGTAACGAAACGCCTTAATTGCATGTGCATCACTGGCTGTAATAAAAATAATCTTGAATGGAATTTCCGGGAGAATATCCAATAGATCGAAACCCGATCCGTCCTGCATCTGGATATCCAGGAATAAAATATCGATCTTGGTAAGCTTCAGCAACTTCGCGCCCTCAACCACCCCGGATGCTTCACCGATTACTTCAATATCCGGTGCATACACTTCCAGGTCCTTTCTGAACGTAATCCTCGCCTGTTCAATATCATCAATAATTACAGCTTTGATCATTTACAAGGGTATAAAAAGTTGAACTTCCGTTCCAATAACATTTCCGTCATCGTCATACAAATCTACAATTCTTACGCGATGTCCGTTCGAATTGGTACTCAACAAATCTAATCTTTCTTTCGTAACGTTAAACCCTCTTGAGACATGCTGCGGTTCGTTACTTGCCTGCTGATTTTTTCCGGCTGCTTTTCTGCCAATTCCATTGTCACGAATCACACAGGTAATTCCGTCATTTTCTTCCCTGAACCAACAGGTAATTTTTCCAACCCGCGTATCGTCTGCATCGTATTTAAAGCCGTGTTTGATTGCATTTTCAACGAAAGGCTGAATGAGCATCGGAGGAATTTGAATAAAGTTCAATTCCGTTTCCAAATCCACAATAATCTCATATTCGAAGCGGTTTCCATTACAGAATTGTTCGATCAGCAAGTAATTTTCCAAAGTAGAAATTTCTTCTTCCAGGGAAATCGTAGCATTCCGGGAATTGTCTAAAATCTGGCGCATCAACCTGGAAAATTTCGCTAGGTAGTAACGCGCTTTTGTTTCATTTTCCGTACCGATCAAGCCCTGGATCGAATTCAGTGCGTTGAAGATAAAATGAGGATTCATTTGTAAGCGCAAGGCTTTTTGTTCCAATTCCAATAAGTTTCGTGCAAACTCTGCATCTTTCTGTGCCTGCTTCGCTTTTCTTCGAATGCGAATAGTTTGAACACGAATAATGAACCAAATCAACAGCCCGCCGGTAATCACTTCCAATAATATAAACCAGGTAGTAAGCCAAAAAGGTCGTGCAATGATAAATGAAAAAGATTCGGGAGTGGGATTAACAAACCCATCTTCATTCCGCGAACGAAGGAGAAAAGTATATTTTCCCGGTGACATATTCGAGTACACAATCCGTTGCTCTTTAGTCCATGGTGACCATTTGTTTTCAAAACCACTCATCTTCCAGGAATATTCAACACCTTCCGGATTCTTCAGATTGATTCCTTTAAACAAAAAGCTTAAATGGTTTTGATCATACGGCAAATACAACATTTTATAGCTGCTCCAGGGTAAAATCACATCACTATAACGTGTTTTTGAAAGCGATTCGTAAAACAATTGGACATCCAGGATGCTTAAGATCGGGGCTGTCCGGTTCACTTGCAAGTTTGACAAATTGTAGCAACTTGCCCCGTTAATGGTCCCGAACCAAATTTTTCCGTCTTTGTCCTTCCAAACACTGTTCTGACAAGTTTCAACTCCCAGGAAACCATCACTCTTACCATAATGTTTAATACTTTTTATCTGGTTCGTTTCATTCAGGTCCAAAATATCCAATCCCGATTCCGAACCAACAATCAGGTTCTTGTTTGCATCAAAGACCATCAGGTACACATTGGAAGAATGCATTCCTGATTCGATGCTGATTTTCTTCAGCACTTTCAATTTTGCCCCGTACGCGACACAATTAATTCCTGCTCCTGCGGTTCCAACCCAAATTTGCCCCTTCGAATCCTCGATAATTGTCCGCACTGCATCGGCACTCAATCCCGAATCTTTATTTAAAATTTTGGTGCTTCGTGTTTGTGGATTGTAGCAAGCCAAACCGGCTGATTCCGCGCCATACCAAACCAAACCACGTGAATCGACAAAAACGCAGGTCAATCGCATGTGTAAAAGCCCTTCATCAAAAGAAACCCGATCCACCTTTTTTCCCTGTTCCGAAATACAAATCAGTCCGGAGCCGGATGTAGCAACCCAAATACGCCCTGATTTATCCTTCGCCATTTGCCTGACGTAATATTTTCGTGTTTCATCCAGCCAGGAAAAGCCACCCGCAGTAAGCATTCCGATTCCTTGCCCTTCAGTCCCGAAATACATCAAACTATCATCATCTTCAATAATCGCTTTTACTTTAATCGCTTCAAATCCACTCTGAACATTCAACTGACTAAAGGAGCCATTATCATAAATACTCACTCCGTTCTGAGAAGTCCCGAACCACAACTTATTACTTCGGTCACGGTAAATGGAATAAATAAAATTTCCTCCTAATCCGGCAGAAACGGAATAATGGGAAAACAATTTCCCTGCAAACTGGGAAACTCCACCACCGGAAGTACCAATCCACAAATCACCCCAGTTATCTTTAATAATTGAGCGAACATGGTTATTTCCCAATCCGTTTTTTTCGGTATAACTTGTAAATTCTTTTGTTTTCTGATCATATTGGACTAAACCGGCATTCAAGGTCGCAATCCAACACACATTGGCTTCATCAAAGAAAATATCGAAAACAGTTTGCTTGTATAATTCGTGATTCAAATCAACCCGGTAATAGTCTTTCCGATTATACACATACGCTCCGTCACCATAAGTTCCAATCCAGATTTTCCCATTGAGATCTTCCTTTAAACAGGTCACCGCATTTCGCATAACCCGGGATCGCTTTCCATGATTGATTAAGATCCGTTTATTTCCTTTTTTCTCAGAAGACAGCAATCCCGTACCCGTTCCCAGCCAAAGAATTCCTTTCGAATCTGAAAAAATGGCATTGATCGTTCCTTCATCTATACCCAACAAGTTATTCATGGAAATCAACGAATCGCCTTTTACTGTAAAAACACCATGATTTGTTGCAAGCCACAATTTTTCTTCCGAATCCAGGGTCATTCCAAATACTGCGAAATGATTCCGGTACTTGGGATGTTTATAGGTCCTGATTTTCTTTCCATTGTAAGAAGAAAGCCCGTCATTGGTTCCAATCCACAATACTTTCTCCTTGTCCTCTTTCAGGCAATAAATGTAATTATTCACCAAACCTTGCCTGTCTGTAAAAGACTCAAAATTCTGACCGTCAAAACGAGATAATCCACCTCCGCGTGTTCCGAACCACAAATATCCTTTATGATCCTGGATGACACTGTAAACCTGTGATTGCCCCAAACCGTTTTCCACGGAAAAATTCCGGAAACTAGCCAATTGGCCGAATCCGGATTTGATAGAAAACAGGAAAAGAAAGCACAATAAAAGTTGGTTTTTTCGCATGGATCTAAGAGAATCTTGTGTTGTTGAAATTACTAAAACTCTGCAAATAGTTCCTTTTTAAATAATCAAAAAGAATCCACGCTTTTCATTGCTTCCCCAACGAATAATAAAGTGAGCAAAATACATTGCGACAGAGCATTTACTTTCAGTAAAAAAAACGATGAAAGAAAGATTTTTTTGGCTTAGAGAGCAATACCGTTGGAAAAAACGCGCAATCAAACGCCTTCTGTTCTATTCTTTCCTGATTTGGTATATTCAGGCGCTTCCTTCAGATTTATTCCATGACCCGTATTCAACTGTTCTGGTAGGCAAAAACGGTAAGTTGCTTGGTGCACACATTGCAAAAGACGGTCAATGGCGGTTTCCACCAAGTAATAAAACCCCGCATAAAATTGCCGTTTGCCTTGTGACCTTTGAAGACAAGAACTTTTATTATCATCCGGGTGCAAGTATAAAGGGAATTTGCAGGGCATTTTATCAAAACATGTCGCAGGGAAAAATTGTGAGTGGCGGAAGTACCATTACTCAACAAGTAATTCGTTTGATGAGAAAAAACCCGTCCAGAACATATTCCGAAAAAATGCTTGAAATAATCCTTGCAACCCGTTTGGAATTCAGTTATTCAAAAGAAGAAATCCTCAACCTGTATACGGCGAATGCTCCTTTTGGAAACAATGTGGTTGGAATTGATGCTGCTTCGTGGCGTTATTTTGGTCGTGCCCCGGAAAACCTGAGTTGGGCTGAAAGTGCAACCCTGGCGGTTTTACCCAATGCTCCCGGACTTATTTATCCGGGAAAAAACCATAAAAGCTTGCTTAAAAAACGAAACAGGCTTTTAAAAATGCTTTATGAGCAAGGCGATATCAATAAATTAAATTATCATTTGGCCCTGGAAGAACCACTTCCCGATAAACCGCTCCCTCTTCCTCAGGAAGCTCCACACTTATTGCAACGCTGCATTTTACATGGTCAGAAAGAACAATTGATTCAATCCACCATTGACGAAGCAATTCAAACAATGGTAAACAATGAAACAGAGCAGTATGCACTTCGTATGAATGAATCCGGTGTTTTTAATGCTGCAGTCCTGATCACTTCCGTTGAAACCGGGGAAGTTTTGGCTTACAAGGGCAATCTGAACCACACCGATGATAATCATGCATTTGATGTAGATTGTATTCAAGCTCCAAGAAGTACAGGAAGCATTTTAAAACCGCTGCTTTATGCCAAATCAATGGAATCCGGATTGATCACCCCAAAACAATTGTTATGTGATTTTCCCTCCCGTTTCGGAACCTTTGCTCCCAATAATTTCAATCGTCAATTTTCCGGGGCCTTACCGGCAAACAAAGCACTGTCAAAAAGTCTGAACATTCCAATGGTCTTTCTTTTACGAGAATATGGTCAGGCAAAATTTCACAATGATCTCAAGCAATTCGGTTTTCGGAATATGAATAAAAATTCGAGTCATTATGGCTTGTCGCTAATACTTGGAGGAGCAGAAGCTTCTGTTTGGGAAATCAATGCCTGTTACAATTCAATGGCCCAGCATCTTCAAAATACGGTTCCCAGTAAAATCCGGTATGCCGGTATCACTGAAGGTGCACCTAAATTACACCTCGACAAAGCCTGTATCTATTCCACCTTCGATGCACTCATTGACGTTAACAGACCCGATGAGGAAAACAACTGGCGAGCTTTTGAATCCTCTCAAAAGATTTCATGGAAAACAGGAACGAGTTTCGGATTCAGAGATGCGTGGGCGGTTGGTGTTACTCCAAAGTATGTTGTTACAGTTTGGGTGGGAAATGCGGATGGCGAAGGAAGACCTGGTTTAACGGGTGTAAAAGCAGCTGCACCATTATTATTTTCCATTTTCAGAAATTTGGAATCCCCTAAAAAATGGTTTTCCAAGCCCCTGAGTAGTCTGACACGAGTAGAAATATGCAATGAAAGCGGTCAAATTTCGAATCGATATTGCGAGCACACTCATTTCGAAACCATTCCAAGCAGTTGTTTGATCAGTAAAAATTGTCCGTATCATCAATTAGTCCATTTGAATCAAAATGGAACCTTCCGGGTGAATGCAGATTGTGAAACAAATAGTAATATTAAACACAAATCCTGGTTCATTTTGCCGCCAAGCATAGAAAAGTATTACGTGCAGCAAAATCCGAACTATCATTCCGTTCCGCCTTTTGATCCAAAATGCACTTCGAACAAACCAGAAAATGTCATGAGTTTCATTTATCCAAAGCAACAAACCAGGATTTATATTCCACGTGAATTGAATGGTTTACGAGGTAAAGTCATTTTTGAAATGGCTCATACACGGCAAAACAGTACGCTTTACTGGTACATTGATGAGGAATTTGTGGGAACTACTTCCGATATTCATCAGATTTCCGTTCAGCCTCAAAAAGGCAAACATCAGGTAACGGTAGTCGACGAAACAGGTGTGTTATTAACCCAACAGTTCGAGGTTCTTTAATATTCATCAGCTCAAAACAACTGTTTAATCCATGAAAGGTACAGTTAAGATTTTTTAGGTTTTTTGATTACAACTATCCAATTATTCCTGCGTTAATTGAGAAAGAAACAACACTAAACTTTGTCACTCATGAACGGTTCAACGATCAATCAACTGGAAACATATAAGGCTATCGAAGCTGTTTGCGTAAGTAACCATTCCTGTTGGACAAATGTCAAAGAATTTCGTGGAGCTTTTTCACGATTTGCTTTAAAGGTCGCACAATTAGATTTATTGTCGGAAACAGACAATGCTTCATTGGCACCGCGTTTGGAATATTTGATCAAAGAGATCGAACATATTTTAAAAATGCATTTCGACCGTTATTTTGAGTATTTACAGCAAAAGAACAGCGAATTATATCAAGTTTACAACCGTATTCGGAGAAGCAATTAGTTGGTTTTTATCTATCAGGTTTTGTAGCGCAAGATTGATAGATAAACCATGCTTCTTCCGATTATCCCGAATATAATTGATGGTGTTTAGTAATTGATCCGAATTGTGAATCACTTTACAATGGTACTTCTGTGTCCAAAAAGGGATCGACCGATCCTTCAATGTTCTCGGTTCGTATTTTCCGTTCGTCGCGTCAAGGGGATTAATCCCCTTGGCCGCGCGATACGCGTTACACATACGGGCAGTCCGACCTTTTATGCGATGCATGATTTTCGGTACCTCATCACTTTCACAACAAATCAACAAATGCATATGATCTCTGCAAATATTCATTGCAACGACCACAAAATCCATTTCATCAGATAAATTAAAAACTTCTTTGCCTATCAAAACTTCCTCTTCCATACTCATATAATAAACTTCAGGATAAGGAAGTGTTCCGTTGAACCTTCTTTCACGGGCTTTATAAGTGATCATTCTGCGAGAAGTCCGGCTGTCATGAAGGTTGGTTGTCAAATGAAAATAAACGGGTGAATCCATACTCGAAACGTTACTTTCTTATTTAAGCTAATAAAAAAGTTCGTTTCAAACAATAAAAAAAGACGCCCGAAAAGACGTCTTTTTAATCTGTATTTTTCTTTGAATTATTAATTCAAACTTGCCAATTTTTCTTCCAAAATGGCAATTTTCTGCAAAGCATCCGCTTCTTTTTTGCGCTCATTTGCCAAAACTTGTTCCGGTGCTCCGCTAACGAATTTCTCGTTACTTAGTTTCCCCTGAACACTTTTTAGGAAGCCTTTCGTATAGTTCAATTCTTCTTCCATTTTTTCTTTCTCGGCAGATACATCAATTGCATCTCCGAATGGAATGAAATACTCGTTTGATTGAACCAGGAACGAATTTGCATTCGCCACTTTATCACTCGTATATTCCATTAAAGAGAGATTACCCATCTTCAGAATTACCGAATCGAATGAAGCATCCAACTCCATATTCTTTTTCACGAATAGCTCAATACGAACTTTGTTGGCAATGTTGTTCTTCTTACGAATATTACGGATATTGGTAACAACTTCTTCTGCAACTCCGAACTGTTTCAAAACAGAAGGATCGTAGGATTCTACTTTCGGCCATTTCGCAATGATGATGTCCTCACCTTCCTCACGTTCTCTCAACAAGTGCCACAATTCTTCGGCAACAAACGGAGTAAACGGCTGCAACAAACACAACAATTTCTCAAAGAAAACAATCGTTTGATCTAACGTTGCTTCATCAATTGGTTGTTCGTATCCAGGTTTGATCATTTCCAAATACCAGGCACAAAAATCATCCCATACCAATTTGTAGATCGCCATTAACGCTTCAGAAATTTTAAACTTCGCCATCAAATCATTGATGTTTTCCAATTCCTGGTTGAAGCGAGCATTAAACCATTCGATCGCTTTGATCGATGCTTTGGGTTGCTCAATCGGCTTAACTTCCCAACCTTTTACCAATCGGGCTGCATTCCAGATCTTATTCGTGAAATTTCGTCCCTGTTCACATTGACTGCTGTCAAAAGGCAAATCGTTTCCTGCCGGAGAAGAGATTAAAATTCCCAGGCGAACTCCATCCGCTCCGTATTTCTCAATCAATTCAATCGGATCAGGCGAGTTTCCAAGTGATTTGGACATTTTACGTCCCAGTTTATCGCGAACAATTCCTGTATAATAAACGTTTCTAAACGGCAATTCACCCATGTATTCGTATCCGGCGATAATCATGCGTGCTACCCAGAAGAACATAATCTCAGGAGCAGTTACCAAATCATTGGTCGGATAGTAATACTTGATCTCTTTGTTGCCGGGTTGAGTTAATCCGTTAAAAACAGAAATAGGCCACAACCAGGAAGAGAACCAGGTATCCAATACATCTTCGTCTTGCTTTAAATCAGAAACTGAAATTGCTCTACCTGCTTTTTCAGAAGCCATTTTAACAGCCTCTTCGCTGGTTTTTGCAATAACAAAATCTTCCGGTCCTTCACCAAAATACCAGGCAGGAATACGATGTCCCCACCACAATTGACGGGAAATACACCAATCCTTCACATTCTCCATCCAGTGACGGTAAGTGTTCTTGAATTTATCCGGATGAAACGAAATGTTTCCGTTCATTACATTTTCCAAAGCGGGTTGTGCCAGTTCTTTCATCGACACGAACCATTGCAGGGACAAACGCGGTTCAATCACACAATTTGTTCTCTCTGAATAACCGATCTTATTGATATGGTCCTCCACTTTTACCAGATAACCTTTATCGTCCAGTTCTTTTGCAATTTCCTTACGCACATCAAAACGATCCATTCCTGCATAATGCAATCCATGCTCGTTTACGATCCCATTGTCGTAGAAAATATCAATTGTTTCCAGATCGTATTTCTTACCTAATTCATAGTCGTTCACATCGTGTGCAGGTGTTACTTTCAGACATCCTGTACCGAATTCCATCTCAACATATTCGTCACAGATAATCGGAACTGTCCGGTTTGCAATCGGAACGATCGCATGCTTTCCATGCAAATGCTTGTAACGCTCATCATCCGGGTGAATACAAATCGCAGAATCACCCAAAATAGTTTCAGGTCGTGTTGTTGCAATCGTCAACCACTGATCGTCCGTTCCTGCAACCTTATAGCGAACATGAAACAATTTCGAATTAACCTCTTTGTGAATTACTTCTTCATCAGAAAGGGCAGTGCGTGCTTCCGGATCCCAGTTGATCATTCGAATGCCACGATAAATCTTCCCTTTTTTATATAGGTCGATAAATACATTAATTACCGAATCCGAATATTCGGGATCCATTGTAAATGCGGTTCTTTCCCAATCACAAGAAGCTCCCAGCTTCTTCAATTGCTGCAAAATTACACCTCCATATTTTTCTTTCCAGTCAAAAGCATGCTTCAAAAACTCATCCCGGGAAAGATCCGATTTCTTAATTCCTTCCTGGCGTAATTTCTGCACTACTTTTGCTTCAGTAGCAATCGATGCGTGATCTGTTCCCGGAACCCAGCAGGCATTTTTACCTTCCATTCGTGCTTTGCGAACTAAAACATCCTGGATAGTATTATTCAACATGTGTCCCATGTGCAAGACACCCGTTACGTTTGGCGGAGGAATGACGACGGTAAACGGCTCACGATCATCTGGTTCTGAATGAAAGTAACCCTTAGCCATCCAATGGCTGTACCATCGCTCTTCTGCTGAACGGGGTTCGTACGTTTTTGGAATTTCCATGTTAATTTTTTTATTTAAGTTGCAAAGTTACTAAAACAGGACAATTTATCAAGTCGGGAAAACGGTCATCTCCACTATTTTTGAATCGTGGAGGCTATGAATTCTCAAATCGTTTTCACGTCAAATGTTGGTCATGATTTGGTCTTCAAAAGCGAACGCTTGTCCATCGTTACTGCCGCGCTAATCCGTCAGCTGACGGATTGTAACTCAGTCTTCAAAAGCTTCCGCTTTTTCTTATTTTTGTTCAAATAGCTTTATGAGAAAAACCTGGAATATTGTCTTCTTAGGCATTCGAACTTTCTTCGAGGTGCTCTTGGCATTTATTTGTATCTATATATTAATATTCCTGGGTATTTCGCCTTTTACGGTTCCTGAAGAAAAGACAACAGACCCCAAAACAGAACTCGTTTACATCACTTCAAATGGAATTCACTCGGACATTCTGCTCCCAATCCATCACCCTTTAAAAGATTGGAAAAAAACACTGAGTCTGGAAAAAGGATTGGCAGTGGATACTTTTCAAACACATTTAAAATTCGGGTGGGGTGATAAAAATTTCTTTATGAGAACCAAAGAATGGAGTGATATGGAAGTAGGAACTGTTCTGAATACGGTTTTTGGAAGAGGCCCGGGAGCAATGCACTTAATTTTGTGTACCCCAAAAGATCTGGACCAATCAAGTTTAATGGAACTTCATTTGACGAAACAACAATATCAGCGATTGTGTGCTTTTATCCAGTATAGTTTCAAATTTGAAAACGGGAAAGCGAAAGAGATTAAAAATCATCCATACGGAACCTATGATTTCTTCTTTGATTCGAGTATTGAATACAATATGACTTATACCTGTAATACCTGGACCAATAATGCATTGAAACAAGGTGGTCAGAAAGCATGTGTCTGGACGCCGTTTAAAGGAGCTATTTTCTCGAAATACCCGCAGAAATCTTCCACAGCCCACTAAAAACCCGGTTTGCCAAATGGCAAATTGACAAATTGACGTCTGTGAATCCTGATTGCTTCGAATATTTATTATCCCTTAAAAAGAAAAACCCGGTATTTCTACCGGGCTTTTAATCAAGTTATTGTCAGCTATAGCTGACATATCGGATCAATCAGCTACTGCTGATCTCTTATTTCTTCCCTTTTCCGTTTCCATTTCCGTTAGACTTACCGGAATTTCCGTTGGACTTACCATTTCCTCCCTTGTCTCCGGAATTATCTTTTTTATCGCTTCCTGTTACCTTATCTGCAGATTTGGAATTTCCTTTACCCTTCTCTTTTACTTTTCCTTTTAAAGCATGGAACTCTGCGGAACCTGGTTTAATTCCCATTTCCTTTGCCATTGCTCCCCAACCTTTTGATTTACTTTTAGAGTAAACTGTAATTACGTCTTCAATAGGTCTACGAGTAATATTTGAAATCTGGAAAGCCATAAATGCATCACTTGCATTCATTCCAACTTTAAAACAAGCCTCAACTTTCGGAAGACCGACATTAAATCTTTTTGTCAGATCCGTTTTAAATGCACCCAAATCTTTCTTAGCTTCAATTCCCATGCTTTTCAGACTTTCATCCAATTCGGCATCACCTGTTTTGTACACCTGGCCAAAACTTAAGCTTGAAGCCAACAACAATCCTAAAAAAATACTCTTCTTCATAGTTTTCATTTTTATCAAATATATGATTTCAAAACAATAATTGTGCAACTTATTTCAGTCTGTTTTTAATCAGCTAACAATCAGTTAATTACATTAAAAATCAGGAGATTCGCTGCAATCCGATCCGTTTTCTTGCTTCGTCGATTTCTACCACACGCACCTCCACATGTGTATGCAGGGAAATAACCTGTGTAGGATCTTCCACATAATGATCAGCCAGGTTCGATTTATGGATTAAACCATTTTCTTTGATCCCGATATTTACGAAAGCTCCAAAATTGGTCACATTGGTCACAATTCCATTCAAAATCATTCCTTCTTTCAAATCAGATATTGTTTTAATCCGGCTATCAAATTCCAGCACTTTCGCCTGCTTTCGGGGATCACGGCCCGGTTTCTTTAATTCTTTAATAATATCGGCAAATGTAAATGAATCGATCTCAGAAAAATCTGCTTGTTTTACTTCATTCAATTTGCTTTCATTTCCAATCAGGTCTTTCAGGTCCATTCCCAGTTTTTTCGCCATTTGGTTCACAAATTTGTAGCTTTCCGGGTGAACGGATGAATTATCCAACGGATTCTCTCCATCGCGGACACGCAAAAATCCTGCAGCCTGTTCATAGGCTTTATCTCCTAACCGCTTTACTTTTTTTAGCTCTTCACGCGATTTAATTCCACCGTTCTCAGTTCTGTAAGCAACGATATTTTCCGCCAACCCTAAACCAAGACCGGAAACATAGCTTAAGAGATAAGGTGAAGCGGTATTCAAATCAACTCCCACAGCATTCACAGCAGAAACCACCACATCGTCCAAAGCGTCTTTCAAAGAAGTTTGATTCACTTCGTGCTGGTATTGACCCACTCCAACGGATTTCGGATCGATCTTTACCAATTCAGCCAATGGGTCCATCAAACGTCGACCGATGGAAACGGCCCCGCGAACTGTTACATCATAATCGGGGAATTCTTTTCGTGCAATCGGACTGGCTGAATAAATGGACGCTCCGTCTTCGCGAACCACATAAACTTCCAAATCTCTGTCAAAACGAATATGCTTAATAAATGATTCTGTCTCTCTTCCTGCTGTCCCGTCACCGATAGCAATCGCTTCAATTTTATAAGCTTGTACCAATTGTGCGATTTTTGAAGCTGCTTTATCGCGTTCATTTTGTGGCGGATGCGGGTAAATGGTCACATTGGTCAGTAATGATCCGTGCTCGTCCAGGCAAACAACTTTACATCCCGTCCGGAATCCCGGATCCAAAGCAAGTGTTCGCTTATTTCCAACGGGTGGTGCAAGCAATAATTGTTTCAAATTTGTTGAAAAGACCGAAATCGCTTCTTTATCCGCTTTCTCTTTAGCCTGGGCCAATAATTCATTTTCAAGGGAAGAACACATCAGCCTGGAATACGATTCTTTGCAGGCTCTTGCCACCAAATCGCCACATTCATCATCACTTTTCACAAAAAAACGTTCCAAAGATTCCAAAGCATCCTCCTTATCCGGTTGTGCTTTCAAGGATAAAATCCCTTCTCTTTCCGCTCGAATAATTGCCAGGAAGCGATGAGATGCAGTTTTATAAAGCGGTTCGGAAAAATCAAAGTAATCACGGTATTTTGCACCTTCCTCTTCTTTCCCTTTTACCAGTTTCGAAGCAAGTACTGCTTTTCGCTGGAATAGTGTTCTGACACGTCCACGGGCAATTGCATTTTCATTGATCCATTCTGCCATGATATCGATTGCTCCCTGAATTGCCATTTCTTCATCTACAACTTCTCCTTTCAGAAAACGCTCGGCCATTTGCTCCGGATCACCTCCGCGCTGCGACATGATCATACGTGCCAAAGGTTCCAACCCCAACTTTTTTGCTTTATCACCTTTCGTTTGGCGTTTCTGTTTGTATGGTAAATAAATATCTTCCAATACAACCGAATCAAAACAGGTCAGGAGCTTATTCTTCAATTCATCTGTCAGCTTTCCCTGTTCCTCAATGGAAGCAATCATTGTTTGCTGACGTGCGATCAATTCATCATACTTTTTAGCTAAATCCCTGATCTGAGCAATTTGAACCTCATCCAAACCACCGGTCATTTCTTTTCGGTACCTGGATATGAACGGAACTGTTGCTCCTCCTTCCAATAGTTCTATGGTGTTTTGAATTGCCTTTTCTTTTAAGCCTGAGGCATTTACTACGAATTCATTTTTTTGCATAGACACAAATATAAAAGTTCAGAAAAACTCTCCGGTATACATCCCGAAAAAGAACTTCACAATTCAGGTTGTTACTCAGTCAAATCCGCAATTAACATAATTACCATCAGATCATTACAACCTTTGAAACGTTTAGGAGTCTTTTTATAAAACTATTTGCTATGAAGAAAATTTACGCGATTTTATTATTGACCTGTTTGGTTCATGCAACCGGTTATGGTCAGACGACAAGTTATTCTTTCTATGCCGATACTACCTTTGGATGTCAGACTACCTTTGGAGTTCAAATGGCAATCGGCACGTTACCTGAAACGGGAGGTGTTTTATCAGTAGATTGGGGTGATGGAAACACCACTGTTTATAACTACACTTCAATAACCGGAAACACAACGCATTATACGCAGGTAACTCACGGTTATACACTTCCAGGAAATTATGTGGTTTCTTTTAACGTTTACAGTGGTACAGCGGGTGCGAATGTAGATGCCGGACAAACAGATAACATCAGTGCTCCGGGAGCTTCAAACTGTGGTTATTTGTGGATTTACACGATGCAGACGTCCCCTTCGGTGAATTACATGAATGTTCCGTATCAGTTTACGGATGTAAACGGGACCGTTACGATCCTGATGCCTTCAAACAGTCCCGGAACTGCAGCGGTCTACACTGGTTTAAATCCTGCAAATGCTCCCTACACGGCGCAGATTGATCCAAACTGGCTGGCTGCAAACGGTCTCATCCAAACTAGTCCGAATTTCACCATTACTTCCTTCAATACAAATGGGATGGCGAATAATCCGCAACAGACAATGACTGTAAGCTGCAATATTCCAAGTCCGAATCCGGATTTTGGTATGAGTTACGCTTGGGGGTCCAACTTTGTTGCCCCACTGCAAACAGGTCATTTGTACTTGAATATCTGTAACTATGCGTGTTCGGACACTTCTGATGTTTCAGTTTCGTTGGAAATGCCAGCTAACTTTGTTCCGAATACAAGTGGTCTCACCAATCCGGTAGTGACGGGAAATATCCTGACTTTTGATATTCTTGGTCTGTCTGATTGTCAATACATCCATATTCCATTTACTTTCCCGGGGAATACTCCGGCAGGAACTCCATATTGTTTCCAGGTCGCTCTTTCGAATCCAAATGATTCTTACCTGGGAAATAACCTGGACACTGTTTGTGGTGTGGTTCTTAACTCATACGATCCAAACGAAAAACTAGTGGATCAGCCAACGAATATCGATCCGAATGAGGTAGAAGAATTGCAATATGTGATCCACTTCCAAAACGATGGAAATTACGATGCAATGGACGTTGTTATCCAAGATACGATCTCTGCGAATCTGGATCTTTCTTCTTTCAAATATGTCGGTTCGAAACATGGAGTTGCTACTTCTATCAATACCACAACACGCGTAGTTACGTTCTCTTTCAACGACATCAACTTGGGACAAAGTTCTGTCGACCTGGACGCATCACAGGGATTCGTAATCTACTCCATTTCGGAAGAAGCAGGCTTAGCTGAAGGTACTGAGATTGAAAACACTGCATACATTTACTTCGATTTCAATCCGGCAATCATTACCAATACAACATATAATATCAATGAATTGCCTCTTGGATTGAATGAACCGGTATCCGAATGGGTGAATCTATACCCGAATCCGGCTGAAGACAAGATTAAATTTAGCGGTGCTTCCGTAACCGGAATTTCTATTTATGATCTGGCCGGAAAGCTGGTGCTGGAAACGAACAACATTCTGGATAACGAAGTTTCTCTAAACAACCTTCAAATAGGTATTTACCAGGTAATTTTGAAAACAAACAACAGTATCTCAACTCAAAAATTAGTGATCAGAAAATAATTTTTATGTAAAATTCGAGGCCTTGTTTTTCATCTGAAAGACAAGGCTTTTTGCGATGAGCTAACGCTTATCCGGTATCGAAAGCGATGCTTTCTCTTGTTAACGAATTGTAAAATATGCTGTTAGTACTTTTCGGTTTCCCTATCTTAGCTACCCAACTTTTAATTTTAACGGTTTGAAATATTGGATTTTTGGAATAATTGCATGTGGGTTTTTAGTGAGTTTTCAACTTCAGGGCCCGTTCACTCAAACAGGTAATGCGAGCTATTACTCGAACAAATTTCAAGGCAGAAGAACAGCTTCGGGTGCAACATATCACAAAGACAGTATGTACTGCGCACACAAATCTTTGAAGTATGGAACGATCCTGAAAGTGACCAATCTGAAAAATGATTCCATTATCATTGTAAAGGTGGTCGATCGCATGGGAAAATCTTCCCCGCATATCATTGATTTAAGTATGGCCGGTGCTCAAAAGCTGAATTTTGTCCGAAATGGAATCACCAAAGTAAAAGTGGAGGAAGTAATTCCGGTTCCTGTAGCAAAAGCAGACTAAAGTTTTTCTTTTAATTTTAGAGCATGTTTGAAGATCTGATCGTCATTGATTGCTCTACCGTTTTGGCAGGACCGTCTGTCGGGACCTTTTTCGCAGAATTAGGTGCTGCGGTGACAAAAATCGAAAATCCTGCCATTCCGGATGTCACACGAAGCTGGAAACTCGCTTCTGAGGATAAGAATGCTACAGTTTCAGCCTATTTTTCATCAGTAAATTACCGCAAACAGTACCTGAAACTGGATTTTAAAGATGAACACCAGCGCAACCTGTTAATTGACAAAGTCAAAACCGCTGATGTTTTTCTAAGCAACTTCAAAAAAGGAGACGCCGAAAAATTTGGTTTAAGCGATGCGTATCTTCAATCCATTAATCCGAAATTAATTATCGGGAAAATCTCTGGTTTTGGCTCTGAGAGTGATCGGGTGGCTTATGACCTCATCTTACAAGCTGAAACCGGTTTTATGTCTATGAACGGAACTTCGGAATCAGGCCCTGTAAAGATGCCGGTTGCCCTGATAGATGTTCTGGCTGCACACCAATTGAAAGAAGGAATTTTAACTGCTTTGCTGAATCGCACGCTTACCCAAAAAGGATCGGTTGTTTCTGTTTCTTTATATGATGCTGCAATTGCTTCTCTTGCGAACCAGGCGTCCAATTATTTAATGGAAGGGCACATACCGCAACGGATCGGCAGTTTACATCCGAATATCGCACCCTATGGAGAGATTTTTAACACGAAAGATGGGAAATTGGTCACTTTTGCGATCGGAAGCAACAAACACTTCCAATTACTTTGCGATTTCTTAGGCCTTTCCGATTTAACTTCCGACACCCGTTTTTCGGAAAATGTGGAACGCGTAAAAAACCGGGCAGAACTTCAGAAGATTATCCAGGAAATCATTTCCCGTTCCAATTCTAACGACATCCTGGAATTCATGCACCGGCATTTCGTTCCGGCAGGCTTGGTCCGGAACCTGGAAGAAGTTTTTGAAGAAACCGCCAGCCAACTTTTGGTTCGAAACGAAACCATTGAAAACATACAAACGAAGCGTGTGTCACAAATTGCTTTTCAATTAAAGCCCTGAACCTTGTTCAAACGCTCAGCGTAAGGAGAAAGAAACGCAAATTTTCATCCCGTTTGTTCCGTCAATATCCAGGTTACCGTTGAGATGTTCCACCATTCCGCGAATGATTTCCACCCCACTCCCGGACAATTCCCGATTCTCTTTGATTCCTCTTCCGTTATCCGAAATTTCCAAAACACCCTTAGGACCGTGCATTTGAAAATCAATCCGGATCACTCCGATCTCGTTTTCTCCGAAAGCATGTTTGTACGAATTCAAAACAGCTTCATTAATAATCACTCCTAACGACATAGCCAGGGAGCTTTTCACTTCGCAACTGTCAATACTGGTCAACAACTGCAATTGTTTTTGCGGAAACGAAAGGCTTTCCCGTAAACTCTGTACCAACTTGTTTACATATTGATTCAATGAAATCCGCAAATTCCTGGAATTTTCCGTCAGCATTTCATGCAAATTCAAAATGCTTTGGACCCGGTTCACCGAATCCAGCATCAGGTTTTTATGGTAGGAATCCCGGGCTTTACTTACTTGAATATTCAATAAACTGGTTGTGATCTTCAGATTGTTTACAATCCGGTGGTTCGTTTCGGTCAGCAAACGTTTCTGTTGCCGTAAAGCTGCTTCCAGTTCTTGCTGAGCTAATTTTCGTTTGTGAGTTTCTACCGCCAGTGAGACCATTTGTGCTGCTATCAAACCAAATTTCTGGTCGTTCAGAGACCAGCTTCGTGTTTGTTTTACTTGTTCGAAGCAAATTACCCCGATGATTCCTCCTTCTGACCGCAATGGAATATCCATAATCGAAACAATTCCATTGGGTACCAGATAAGCATCATTCAATTCCGAAGTATAAGGTGAAGTTTGAGCATTGGTGGCCAAAATAATCTTTTCCGTTTCGAAAAGCATGAAATAAGTAGGCATTTCTATAACGGGAAGTGATTCCTGCGGAATCATTTTACCAACACGTGTATCGTAATTTCCCACACACTCAATGTGTTCATGAGCTTCATCAAAAAGCCAGGCATTTACCCGCGTCACTCCAACTGCTTTGGAAGACATTTCAAGAATTTCATAAATTGCGTCGTACAATTTACCATTTCGAATTTTCTTTGATTTGGAGAGTAATTCGATGGTCAGGGTCTTGCGAAGTAAATCCCTTCTTTTTCGTTCAATGTGAGTTGCATCAACCAAGCTTCCAAGTACCAAATATTCCTTTTCATCAACTTTCCATGCAGCCATTCGCATCCTGGCATTGAAAACTCCTTTGGATCGCCTTAGAACAACTTGCAAATCCATGTAACGGGAAGTATCCAAATCTCTCAGGAAATGTTCGATACGCTCGTGCTCATAAGTCAGGTGCTCAAAAATGGTGGTTCCTACCAATGACTCTTGCTCCAGTAATTTTTCCAAATCAAAAGATGCATGGAGAATTCTGCCATTTTGATCAAAAATAACCAGACTTTCATCCATTCCTGAAATCAGCTTACGCAAAGTAGAAAGAATATCTTGTTGTGCCATAGCAGTTTACAATGGTCAAATGTAGTCGAATTTTTCATACCTGGGTAACGAATAGGACTAAGTTTTTAGTAAATTTATCGTATGTAGCATTAGAATGAGCAAACTGCTGTTTTATGAGGAAATTCTCGTAAATTAACAGACATATCAATGATTAGTCAAAAGTTCGCTTCGACTACGCTCAGTGTCCTTTTGACTTGGAACTTTCCTTAAATAAAAATAATGCTATGCTTGCATAATAATAATTTATTACATATCTTGGACGCAAGAAACGAAACTTAAAAACAATATAGAATTATGTCACAAGCTATCAAAGGCGGAGAATTCATCATCCGCGATGTTACTCACCAAGAAATATTTACTCCGGAAGAATGGTCGGAAGAGCAACGCATGATTGCTCAGACTTGTGATGATTTTATTGAACAGGAAATTGTCCCGCTTTTGGAACGCATTGATAAAATGGAAGAAGGGTTAATGCCTTCCCTGCTTCAAAAAGCCGGCGAATTGGGAATGCTTGGCCTATCCGTTCCGGAAGACCTGGGAGGAATGGGTGTTGATTTTAAAACATCCCTTCTGGCGACGGAACACCTTGGAAAAGGACACTCTTTCTCCGTGGCTTATGGTGCACATACCGGAATCGGTACTTTGCCTCTACTGTATTATGGAAATGCCGAACAAAAAGCGAAATACATTCCTAAACTGGCAAGCGGTGAATGGAAAGCTGCTTATTGTTTAACGGAACCAAGCGCAGGATCGGACGCAAATTCGGGTAAAACAAAAGCTGTTCTTTCACCGGATGGAAAGTATTACATCATGAACGGACAAAAAATGTGGATCACCAATGGCGGATTTGCAAATATGTTCACGGTCTTCGCAAAGATTGATGATGACAAAAACCTATCAGCATTCTTAGTAGAAGCCGATTCGGAGGGAATCAGTTTGAATCCGGAAGAGAAGAAAATGGGGATCAAGGGTTCATCTACCCGCCAGGTATTTTTTAATAATGTAAAAGTACCGGTTGAAAACTTGCTTTCAGAACGTGAAAATGGCTTTAAGATCGCTTTGAACATTCTGAACATCGGTCGTATTAAATTGGCAGCCGGAGTATTGGGAGGAGCAAAACAAACCATTACGGATTCCATTCGTTACGCAAATGAGCGCGAGCAGTTCGGAAGAAATATTTCCAAATACGGGGCAATCCGCTTCAAAATCGCCGAACAGGCTATCAGAACTTATGTCGCTGAATCGGCCATTTATCGCGCGGGCCAGAACATTGACGATGCAATCCAAGCTTACATTGTAGGTGGTATGGAAAAAGGACCTGCTACTTTAAAAGGAATTGAACAATTTGCTCCGGAATGTGCCATTCTGAAAGTTGCAGGATCCGAGTGTCTCGACTATGTTGCAGATGAAGGAGTTCAGATTTTTGGCGGAATGGGATATTCTGCAGAATCTTCTGTCGAAAAAGCATACCGTGATTCCCGGATTAACCGGATTTTTGAAGGAACAAATGAAATCAACCGTCTCCTGATTGTTGACATGGTGTTACGCCGTGCAATGAAAGGTGAATTGGATCTAATGGGGCCTGCAATGAAAGTGGCTTCGGAATTAATGAGTATCCCGGAAATGACAGAACTGGGTTCACATCCATTGGCAGCTCAGCGCCAGGTTCTTTCCGGATTCAAGAAGACCATTCTGATGGTTGCAGGATCAGCAGTTCAGAAACTGATGCAAACCATGTCAAAGGAACAGGAGGTTTTGATGAACATAGCTGACATTGCAATTTGGATCTACCAGGCTGAATCTGCACTGTTGCGCGTTGAGAAATTAATCGAGAAACAAGGTGAGGCAGCAGCTGCAATTCCGATCTCCATTGTCAAAACGTACTTCTACGACGTGGCTGAATTGATTGATAAGGCAGCTAAAGATGCTATCTACAGTTTTACCGAAGGAGATGAAGCCCGCATGATGGTAACAGGAGTAAGACGTTTCACGAAACTGGAACCGATCAATCCAAAAAACGAGCGACAAGCAATTGCTCAGTATTTGATTGACAAGAACGCCTATACTTTATAATTCTTCCGGGTTCTGTGGGATTCAAATAGTATTGGAAAGCCATCGGTCAACTGATCGATGGCTTTTCTTTTTGAAAAGAATATCCGCCAACCAAACAATTGATTTTTTCAATCGACAGGAATGAATATCTTTGCGACTCTATTACTTAATTATTATGAAAAAATACATCCTATTCATTGTCTCATTATGGAGCTTTGTCAGTTTTTCACAAACCTATTACCTGGAGGATTTCGATGGAATCCCCGGACCGACTGCCGGTGGAGCCGGAACTTATACCTTCGCTCCCGGTTTTTTACTCCGAAATGTAGATAACAGAACTCCGGATGCTCAAGTAGCCTACGTGAATGAAGCCTGGGAACGAAGAGAAGATTTTGGATCAAATGTGGGCGATTCGGTCGCATTCAGTACATCCTACTATTCTCCGGTTGGGGCTGCGGATGATTTTATGTGGACTCCAGTACAAACCATTCAACCAAACACTACTCTTTTTTGGAATGCAAAAGCATATGATCCGGCATATCCGGATGGATATGAGGTTCGTATCATGGTAGCCCCGAACGTTCCAAGTGGTGGAACAGGGGTACTTGGAAACCAGGTGAGTGCTTCTACAGTTATTTTCTCAACAGCTGCAGAAAGTACATCCTGGACATCACATTCGATCCCATTAAATGCCTATTCCGGTCAAAATGTTTACATCGGTTTCAGAAACACTTCCAATGACAAATTCATCCTGGTAATTGATGACATTGAATTACGGGTGATTAACAATTATGATCTTTCGGCAATTACACCTACACAAAATCCCTATACCGTTGCTCCTGCGAACCAATTAACTACTGCTCAAAATTTCAAACTGGAAGCCGCGGTTAGAAACTACGGAATACAAGCATGTACCAATGTTTCTTTTAATTGTCAGGTATTTAAAGATGGAATTTTGGAAACAACAGTAACGAGTAACAGTGTCCCTTCACTGGCTTCGGGAGCCACAACTGCATTACTGACAGCAACCTATACTCCAACTTCAGAAGGAGTATATACTTTTAAGTATTTCCCGGCTGCAACAGAAACGGATGAAAATACTGCAAACGACACAATCCAGCATTCTGCCATTACAGTGACTGACGCTGAAATGGCAAGAGATAATGGGACCATTGTAGGACAACTTGGAATCGGAACCGGGACAGGCGGGTATTTAGGCCAGGTTTTCAACATTGAAAATACGACTTCTTTAACCGCAGTAAAAGTTCACTTTACCAGAGGTTACACCGGAAAGCGATTGGCAACGGCCATTTTCAGCACAAACGGAAGTGGAGTTCCGACAACACTTTTAACTTCTACGGATACACTTCTTTATATCGATGATAGTGCCAGAACCTATACACTTCCAATATATGGCGGAGCATTAACATTGTCTCCGGGACAGTATGGATTCATTCAGGTGGAATTTGATTCTACCCTTGCGCTCGCCCAAACTTCTGCAATTTTCCAAAACAACACCGTATTTGTTCAATGGCCTGCAAACGGGCCTAATTTTGTTCCGGTTGAAACTTTTGGACCAAGCTTTGGAAAATCATTTGTAATCCGTCCTCAATTTGATGTTTGTTTCGGAGAGATCGGCGGTGTACTTTCCAATTCTACAAATTCCACTTGTGAATTGGTAAATGGTAGTGCAGCTCTGACTTTGGAGCCCGGATATACCGTAGCTTGGGAAGATTCTTCATCCAATCCTACGATTACCGGTTTAGCTGCGGGATATCATGTCTACACCATTTCAAACGGAGATTGTTATTTTACGGATTCCGTCGAAATCACAACAACATTTGTTCCGGACCTAAGCATATTATCGGTAACCGACCCGCTTTGTATCGGGGATTCGGGAGAAATCGAAATTGATATTCAAAATGGTCAGGCCCCATATACTGTAAGCTGGAATATTGCCGGGGATTCAACACTTTTAACTGCACCTGCAGGAACTTATACAGCAACTGTTACAGATGCCAATGGGTGTATTGCAACTATTTCAGATTCTTTGGCAGATCCTGATTCGTTAATTGTTAACCCTTCTTCTACAATCAGCAGTTGTTCTAACTGTCCCGACGGAACTGCAAGTGTTGCTCCAACCGGCGGAACACCTTCGTATACGTATCTTTGGAGCAATGGCGGAACAACAAGCACTATTTCCAACCTGCTTCCCGGTATTTACAATGTGACTATTACGGACGCCAACGGTTGTGAAACAACAGCATCCGTTACAGTTGACTTTTCCACTCTTGGAATCGATGAACTGACGCAGTTTGGCGTTACGGTTTATCCAAACCCGATGACTGATTTCATTCGGGTAGAATCAACGAAAAACACCATAGACCGTGTCGAGTTAGTTGATAATTCAGGCCGCCTGGTTTTAGAAAGCAACATAAACAATCAGGCTGGTCAGATTGAAACGAGTCAATTAGCGAAAGGCAGCTATCAGTTGATCGTGAGAACAAACGGACAGATCGTTAAAGTTCAGATCGTTAAATAAGAAGAAGCACTTCTTCTAATACAATGATCCCGGATATCCGGGATTAGTGCAGTCATAAAAAAAGCACTGTTACAGATAATTGATTCGAAGAGAATTTAATTAATGAAGACACATAAAAAAAGTCCCCCGAAATTCGGGGGACTTTTTTGTTTATCGGTAACAGCCTTTTATCATTTCATCATAAGCCTCAAAACCTTTTTCCCACAATCAAAAAATCCCGACCTGCCATGCAAATCGGGATTTAATTTATGTATTGATATATCTTTAAAACCGCGTAAGGCTTGTGATTTACCGAAGTACTTCTTTATAGCTGCACTACCGTTTGTTATCTATCGTCAGCCATAGCTGACTCTTATTTTAAATACTTGTCTTTCATATCCTGGAAAGTCATGTTCTCACCTCCTACAGTAATTGTACGTAAATCCAATGCTACTAATAAACGGTTGACAACATTTAAATTTGAATCTTCATTCTTTAGCAAAGTTACTTTCAATACATCAGTAGATTCATTAAACGCAACTGAGAAATAGTCTTTATAATAGCCTTTTACAGCTTCAACTTTCTCTGCCGTAATTGATTCCGGAACTGAGAACTCATATACTCCACTTGATTTACCAGTTTTCAATTGAGATTCACTAATTGAAGCAGAATTTTGACTAAAAGCAAAAGAACTTGCTAAAGACAAAACGAATATCATTACTAACTTTTTCATAATTCCATAACAGTTTATAAGTTGTAGACGTAATAAAAAACCTAAAGGTTGTTTGTGATAAATATACAATTATTTTAATAACATTTGTGATATGCAATTATTAGACCATTTTGATGAAACAAAGTTGGAAGCGGGCTGTGATGAAGCCGGAAGAGGCTGTCTTGCGGGTCCGGTAGTTTGTGCTTCCGTCATACTTCCAAAAGGTTTTTCGCATCACTTACTGAATGATTCTAAACAAATTTCTGAAAAAAGTAGAAATTTATTACGCCCGATCATTGAAAAAGAGGCCCTTGCATTTTCTGTTCAGTTTTTACAACCGGATGAAATTACGGCATTAAATATTCTAAAAGCTTCATTAACAGGAATGCATCGTGCGGCTATGGCCCTGAAGGTCAGACCTGAGCTATTGCTCATCGACGGAAACAAAGCATTGCTTTCAAATGAAATTCCTTCCGTCCCGATCATCAAAGGAGATGGCAAGTATAAAAGTATTGCTGCGGCTTCCATCCTTGCAAAAACATACCGGGACGAATACATGGAACAACTTCATAAGGAGTTTCCTCATTATCAGTGGAAAGAAAATAAAGGATATCCCACCAAAGCCCACCGGGAAGCAATCGAGATTCACGGTGCCTGTGTTCATCATCGTCCTGGATTTAACCTGCTTGGCGCCGGACAATTATCGCTGTTTATGGAGTAAACACTCCACTGTTAACTACTTCACGAAAAAGGTGCGAACCGAGCTGAACGAAGCACTATTTTTGATAAATAGTCTGGAATTATGCTCAATCGTTCAATCATTATTTTTCTGGTAATCTGTTCCCTGTGTTGGATCGGTTATGTTGGTTTCACGCTCGTTGAAGGTTCAAGTGCTCCTCCAACTCCTGAAAACACATTTTCCCAGGTGGATGACACTATCATTGTGGTTCACAAACCTTTGGAGATCGACTACAACAACCCGATTGTTTCTTCCCTCCAAAAAAACAGTTTCTTTACTGTCTTATTGAATGAACCGGAACGAATCCAGCATTTCTACTTTTCCACTAATCGGGACCTGGTATTATTGGAGCGCAGCAAGCCATGGACCAGTGAAATTGTAAAAAGTTATGCCGAACGGCTCTCACTTTCATCAACAATTTCGACCCAAAAGCACATTTCTTTATCCAATGATTGGAAAGGTGAATTCCACGGGAAGTTCCTGGTTTTATATAAAGGAGATTGGCAACCGGCCCCAAAAAGTGTTACTTCCTGGAAATACCTGGATCGAAAAAGCAGTTTATCCCTGGTCTACAAAACAACCGACAAATCCTATGAAATAGAGGATTCTTATTTCATTTCGAGTAACAATGCAAAATACATTACACATACGGGAAGTAAAGCATTGCCCTTGGTAAACGACCAGGAATTATTCCAGGAACTTATTCCGGCTGATTTTGATTCGTATACTTTCTATGAGAAAAATTATTTGCTTTCAAAATTCCCTGCCAAATCCATACTCTATGAATGGATGAATTTTGGATTGGCGCTGGTTGTTAATCAAAAAGACAGCTGTTTGATCACTGACTACAAACCCGGACAAGATCCACTTGCCATTCTCAGTGAATTGGATCGTGTGGAACTTTCTGACAAACAAAAACAGGCGACATTAAAGGGATACTACTTTCCCTTCCTTCATACCAACAAGAAAATTTACCTGGAGATTTTCAATAACAGCGTTCTTATTTCAAATTCCCAACAAAGTATTAACCGGATCATCGGTACATATGAAACAGGGGCTACTTTGGAACAATCCACCACGCTGAAATTTAAATTATTCAGCAACAGTCCTCAAACGGTATCGTATCGTCATTTCGATAGAGATCGGCAGACTACTATGAGCCGATTAACGGGAGCTAATCACAGTACCGTTCAACTTTTAAATGGTGAAGATTCCGAATCAGGGTCAAAGGAACTTCCCAAACTCAATCCATTGCGTTTGGATGACAACCTGCGCAGTTTAAATCCTATTCCGGGATCCAATAATTTGCTTGCAATTACACAATCCAATACACTTTATTTAGTAGGGAACAAGCAAATTCTTTGGAGCAAAAGCCTGGAATCCGAACCAATCGGGAATCCTATTTTCATAGGGAATGGTATTTTCCTGAGCACAAAAACGGGAATTCAAGGTTTTGACAGAGCAGGAAATAACCTGGCAGGTTTCCCGATCGCATGCAATAATGCCACGAGTAATCTCTTCTCGTATTATTGGAACGGAAAAGATTACATTTCCTTTGTTGCTGACGGGCAGGTTCAAGGATATGGGACCAATGGAAAACAAAGTTTTAAGGTCGGAATAAACGGAAACTTACAAAAAGATGCACAATTGGTAGTACAAGGAAAAAAGGGTGAATTAATTGCCCATATCTGTACGGATTCCAACTGGTCGAGTATTTCCATCAAAAGAAAACGCGTCATCAAATCCCAAAACTTAAGCGAAGGAGAATGGAACCTGGTAAAAGTTAACGGAACAATCAGTCTGCTCGGGCTGGCCAAAAAACAATTCGTACGTTTAACCGAAAATGGTACTAAAGCTATGTTGGTAGGAAACGTTTCTTCCATTCTGAATACACAATATGTTGGAGACGAACAACTCTTTTTCCTGAATCAGCAGAACACGATTTATGTTATCAATGGTACCGGAACGATCCTGGGCCAGTTTAACTCCACGATCACCAATATCGATGATGCTTCCCTGATTAAATTACAGAATGGTAAAACTGTTGTTGGCATAATCGATGGAATTGCCAATAATTGTTATATTTATACAATACGTGGAAGTGAATTGAACAAAGAGAGCTATGAAGGTTCGAATAAAATTGTTTTCCAAAAGCAAGCTGATGGTACGATTTTGTTGGTTTCTCAAGCAAACGGTTATTTGATTCGTTATCCAATGAACTATTAAAAGACTACTTATGAAGAAACAGTTACGTAAATTAACTTTCTTAGCTTTTTCATGCGTTACTACTATGACCGCATTTTCTCAAAACTATTTGGGTGTCCACAGTAGTAACTATGCCGGAGTTATGGGATTAGATGCACAGCCTGCCAGTTTTGTCGACGGGAGATTCATTGTCGATATTAACCTGGCAAGTGTAAATGTCGGGGCCTGGCAAAATGCCAAGTATTTTAAAACCGATGTCATGCCGAAATGGTGGTTAAAATCTTTCAAAAAGGATACCATGTGGATGCAACCTGACAGCACCTTATACGATCGTTCCATTTTTGATTTATATGATTACAACAAAACAGGAATTAAAACAAGAGGGGTTTATTTGAATTATCAAATCGACATCCTCAATTTCGCGTTCCATATCAATCCCAAAATTGCGATCGGTTTTGCGGCGAAAAGCAGGATGATCACCAACGTTGACGATATCGATCCTAAATTGGCAAAATTGGCACAGGAAGGATTGGATTTCGCTACTTTATGGAATCTTCAATTAAAGGATAAATTGGTTACTACCAACATGATGGCGTGGAACGAATACGGTATCAACTATGGTCAGGTAGTGATGGATAAAGGAGAACATTTCATAAAAGTCGGTGGTCGTGTAAAATTGTTGCAGGGTCTTGCTTCAGCTTATGCTTATACAGACGAGTTGGATTACGAACTCCTGAATAAGGATACGGCAACTTCTTTAAAAGGAAACTTCAAATATGGTTATTCAGATAACCTGGACGACGATATGAAAGACTTTAATGCAAATACTTTCTTCAAGTCAGCGTCAAAGCTTGGTTTTGGTTTGGACTTAGGTGTTGTTTACGAATGGCGTCCGAAATACAAACAGTACAAGTATGAAATGGATGGTGAAACAGATCTTTGGATGCGTAATGAGAATAAATACGAGTTGCGTGCAGGAGTTTCCGTTTTGGACATCGGTGGTATGAAATTTACGAAAGGCGGTAAAAGCCGTGACTTCTCAGTAAATACCACAACGCTTGATTTGCGCATCTTTGACAAGGCAACATCATTTGCTTCTTTCGATTCGATTATCGACAGTCTGATTACAAATGATCCGGGTTGGAATGCAAATCAAGGGACTGGGGAATCTTATTATATGAACACTCCTACTGCTTTGAACATCCAGTTGGATTACCATATCTGGAAATGGTTCTATATCAATGCAACAGGTAATATCAACATGATCGGTAAAAGAAACCCGTCACGTGTAAAAACTCCGAACCAATTCGCTATTACGCCGAGCTTCGATTATGCATGGTTCGGATTATACGTTCCGGTATCTGTGAACAATTACTCAGGCTGGAAAGCAGGTATTGCTTCCAGACTTGGGCCAATCACTGTTGGAGTTGTTGATTTCAATTCACTTTTTGCGAGAGGAAAAGTACGTGGAACAGAGTTCTTCGTTGGGCTTCGCTTACCGATCCTTTACACCAAACCGGATGATAGAGACGGTGATAAAGTTTCCGACAAGAAAGATGAATGTGTTGAAACTCCGGGAGTTTGGGCATTCAAAGGTTGTCCTGATACGGATGGTGACGGAATTAAGGATGTGGAGGATTTATGTCCGGAGATTCCGGGATTACCTGAATTCCAGGGATGTCCTGACCGTGATGGTGACAAAATTCCGGATAAGGATGATGCTTGTCCTGACTTAGCTGGTTTAGCGGCTTACAAAGGATGTCCTGATACGGATGAGGATGGAATCATCGATCCGAACGATAGTTGTCCTACGGTGAAAGGTCTGCCGGCATTCAACGGTTGTCCTGACCGCGATGGTGACGGAATCCAGGATTCTGAAGACCAATGTCCGGATCTTCCTGGTCCATTAGCTTACCAGGGTTGTCCTGATACGGATAATGACGGATTGTTCGACAATGTAGATAAGTGCCCTACTGTTTACGGTTCGAAAGAAAACGAAGGTTGTCCATGGCCTGATACAGATGGTGACGGATTGTACGATAAGGACGATGATTGTCCTACGATACCAGGTGTTATCGAAAACCGTGGTTGTCCTAAGATCGCGAAAGAAGAGCAGGAAATTCTGAATACTGCATTTGAGAACTTGGAGTTCCAATCAGGTAAAGCAATTATCCTTGCAACTTCGTTCAAATCATTGGATGACCTGGCAGCATTGCTAATCAAGAAACCAGAGTGGAAATTACAGATCGCTGGTCACACGGATAACAAAGGCGATGCTAAGAAAAATATGACACTTTCTAAAAACCGTGCTGAAGCAGTTAAGAAGTACTTAGCTAGCAAAGGTGTAGATGTAACTCGTTTGAAAGCAGAATGGTATGGTCAAACCAAACCGATTGCAACGAATGCAACTCCGGAAGGTCGTCAGAAAAACAGACGTGTAGAAATGAATGTGATTTTCCAATAGGAAATCACTGAACATAAACAAGTAGGGGTGCGATTAATCGCACCCCTACTTGTTTATACCATTTGAATAATGCAGGCACGCGACGCATCGCGTGCCTGCATTATTTTTATTTACCCAAAACCTCCTTCCGGTGTGCCAGGCCCCAATAATGTAATTCCTCGATCACTTTTTCCAGGGATTTTCCGTGTTCTGTAATGCTATACATCACTGTTGGCGGAAAGGTATCAAACACTTCACGTGTGATCAGTTTATTTGATTCCAGTAACTTCAATTCACGCGATAAGGTTTTATCCGTAATTCCGGAAACTTCCCTTCCCAACTCCTTAAAGCGTTTAGGTCCTGTAGACAATGCAAACAAGACCAATAATTTCCATCTTCCTTCTACAGCTTCCAGGGCATCTTTGATCGATAAAATATTCTTCGGGCATCCACCTGTTGACAACATAATTCCTGATTTAGTCCATTACTTCCAGGTTGGATAGTGCTATCCAAATGGAAAGTGCTTTCGTTTGGATAGTAAACGTACATACTTTTATTCAAGAATTAAAATCAGATCAACAAATGAAAAAAATAACACACATTTTATTATGGATCGCGCAGGTCCTTCTTTCAATCACTTTAATTTGGGCAGCGTTCGTCAAACTGACTCAACCAATTGAACAACTCAAAACCCTATGGCCCTGGACAGGAGAAGTATCACCTGCTTTAGTCAGATTTACTGGAGTTATTGATCTTCTTGGGGCATTGGGGGTAATCCTTCCCGCTCTATTCCGGTTTAAGACAATTTTGGTTCCACTTGCTGCAATCGGAATTGTGCTCTTAATGATCAGTGCAGGTATCTTTCATATTTATCGTGGTGAAGCCTCACAAATCGGATTCAATATGGTCTTTGGTTTGATTGCGATGTTTGTTGCGTATGGGAGATTAAAACTTGCTCCTATTCATGGCAAATAACAAAAAGGCCGATTCAATTGAATCGGCCTTTTTGAATTCAAAGTTTTTGTTTAAGACTGCACTAATCCGCCACGGCGGATCTGTATCAAATCGTCAGCCGTGTCTGACTCTTATTTCAATAGGTTCACATGCCCCACATACTCATGATGCCTGTCTTTATTTCGTTCCTTCACAATAATCTTCCAGGTATAAGCTCCTTCCTTACATAATCGCCCAAAGTAGGTTCCATCCCATCCGTAGTTGATATCATGTGATTCAAACAACACTTCTCCCCACCGATCAAAGATCAATAAGGTATAATTCTGTCCGTCAAATCCGGAACTGAACACCGGGAAAAACCGGTTGTTAAACTCATCACCATCCGGTGTGAAGGTATTCGGCACATAGAAAATCAAATCGTCCACAACGGAAACCACTACAACGGCACTATCGTTACAGCCTTCTTCGTTACTTGCATGCAGTGTAATATGATACACTCCAGGGGTATTTGCATAAGCATGAGTCGGATTTGTTGCTGCAGATGTTGTTCCGTCACCGAATTCCCAAACATATGACGTTGCATTCGTAGAATTATTTGTGAAGTTAAATACCGGGTACAGAATTGTTTGCTCATAAACATCCACCCCGAAAGACGCATTCACCTGTGGGGAAATGGTGATCATATTGCTTTGTGTCAATGAACCGGTACAGCCGTTTACATCCGTAACTGTTAAGGTAACATCATACGTTCCTGCTGTGCCATATTGCTGAGTGACCTGACCGCAGTCGTTCTGAATTCCTCCACCTTCAAATGTCCAGACACAATTAACAGAACCCGGGCTGGTATTGGTAAACGTAACCGAAACAGGGGCACAGCCTCCTGTAATATTGCTGATGAATTGAACCGGTAAAGAGGTATGCGTTACCGTGACCGGTTTAACATCAGCACAGCCCCCCGGACTTGAGAGACGAATATAATAAGTTCCACTTGTGGCAACAGCATTTGGTGTTGCAAGAGGGACCGTACAAGCTGCATCTGAAAAGTACTCGAGAGTTCCGGACCCGGCATTGATCGTAACTACACCCGGAGCTGTTAGGTCAACCGTCGCCGGTGCACAAACTGCCGCCGGATCTGTTACAGTTATCTGAGGACCAGGTACTACTGTTACAGAAGTTGTTACTGTAGAATTACACCCCACCAGTGATGTCAGAGTACATTGATAGGTAAATGTTCCCGTTGTAGTTGGTGTAATTGATAAGGTATTGGATGTTCCGAGTACTGTTCCCGGTGCAGAAGTTTCGACCCAGGAATAACTCGCAGCCCCAACCGGTGCGGTAAGCACTGTAGTTTGGAATTGACATACATCCGGTGGCGAAACAATGCTCATAGGTGCACATGTCGCATCAAGATAAGCATATGCATAATGCGCACCAACAGAACAATCTCCTACTGTAAAACGAATTGTGATACACGATCCGATATAAGGTGTCAAATCCAGCATAACGGGTGTCCAATCTTTCCAAAATACACCTGAGTTCCCAATTTGAGTAAATCCGGGAATTCCCGGACCACCGGTAACCAATAAATTTCCACAAGCTATCGGGTTTCCGAAACAATCCTGGGCATCGATTTGAAAATAAGGTTGCTCCTGGGCAATGTGCGGAATGGTGTCTCCGGTTACCGGATCAATGTTATAAGCATTTTGCAATACCGCCGCATAATAATAGGTAAACAAGGCATTGGATGAAGTTACCTGGAATTTTTGCTCAATTCTTGACCCACCAAATGCTCCGTTCGGACCATCACCCAAACGAATTGAATTCGTATTTCCGGGAATTAACGAACACACTCGATCAATTGGTGCCTGAATGTCTACTCCTCCGGTAGTTATATCGTGATGTCCCTGGTTCGTTGCAAAGAAAAGCGGTGTATAGATTGGTGTTAAATCTCCAGCGGAACCGGTTTGCATGGAATGTCCCCAGGAACCTGACCATCCGGAAGTTGAGCCGGAATCAAAACCAATATTCGTACAGGCAGGTTGAGTTGGGCCAGCCGGTTGAACCGGAACCGTGGTTGACATCTGGATCGCATAATCGAATCCGTTTAAATTGCCATTATCTATCATAAAGTAATAACAATCACCGGCTACCGGAGTAAACGGAATTCCGTAAGTTCCGGAATCATCACCGAAAACTTCTGTTCCTGCCACTGCCGTACCTGTAAATGCATCAAAAATGGTAATATGCGGAAGTACCGGATTTGCCGAACCACCGGGAGTAAACGCAATTGTCGTCCAGATAGTAGCACTGGAAGTAGCGCAATAGTAATAAAACCAATCTGGCCCGTCGTCAAACACTGTTCCCGCATCATCATAATCATTGGTCGCAAAAGTTGTTGACCCCATTGCATTCAATGGCAATGAAATGGGAACAAGACTTGCACTGGTCGGATCATCTGCTCCCTGAGAAAAAACGGAAAGACTTAGGATGAAGAATAAAGGTAAAAGAAGGTAACCCAAAAAAATATTCTTTTTCATATTGGAGAGGGGTGGTAATCGATTAATTTGATTTTTGATTTTTGATTTTTATAGATATACAGCATTTCCATCCGTTGAATGAACAGATAGATCATTTGATTGGTAGTAGCTTCTTTGAACCGAATGGAAATATCCTGTCCGTTGATATCAACCTGTGTGATCGCCTCCAGGGATTCCATATAATTTTCAAGATCGGCTAAAATAGTAGTTTCTAAAGGCGAAGTCAGGTGGTAAACAATTGTTGAGGTTCCCACACCCGAAATATTCGGATTCAAATAGACATGATCTTCATGTTTTTCAGACTGTTGACCGTAAACTGCAATCGTAGAAAAAAAGAAAAACGCAGCAGTAAAGGACAAACAGTTAATGAAATTTAGTTTCATTAAATGATTAATTTAGTTTCAGTGCAAAGTTGACGAAAAAAAATCCGGCAGGTTGTCTTCTCACTAAAAAATTAATCCTTTTTTAACATTCAAAAATGGGCAAATATTAGTTGCGTCCGCTTCGCTGGACGCAACTAAATCGATTTACATCAAACATCGAATTGGATTTCGAAAGCAGTGCTTTATAGCTGCACTAACGTTTGCTACTTATCGAAAGCAGTGCTTTATAGCTGCACTAACGTTTGCTACTTATCGAAAGCAGTGCTTTCTCTTATTTCAACAGATTGACATGCCCCACATACTCGTTGTGTTTGTCCTTATTTCGTTCCTTGATAATAATTTTCCAGGTATAAGTCCCTTCCTTACAAAGCTGTCCGATATAGGTTCCATCCCACCCGAATTCAACATTGTGAGATTCAAATAATACTTCTCCCCAACGGTCAAAGATCAATAAAGTATAATTCTGTCCGTCAAAACCGGAACTGAATACCGGGAAGAAAACATTGTTAAACTCATCCCCATCCGGTGTGAAGGAATTAGGTACATAGAAAATCAATTCATCTACAACTGAAACAACGGCAACTGCACTATCCTCACATCCTGCAACATTCGTTGCATATAGGACAATGTGATAAACTCCCGGTTTATCTTCATACGTGTGTGTGGGATTCGTTTGAGATGAATTAGTTCCGTCACCGAATTCCCAGCTATAAGCTGTTGCGTTCGTTGAAGTATTTGTAAAATGGAATACCGGGTTCAAAATGGATTGTTCGTAAACATCCACTCCAAAAGAGGCATTTACTTCCGGGTAGATCGTAATCATGTCATTATTCGTCAATGAATTGGTACAACCGTTTGCATCCGTTATTGTCAGAGTTGCATCATAAACACCTGCAGAATTGTATTGTTGGGTAACTGACCCACAGCCTGTTTGAGTTCCCCCACCTTCAAATGTCCAGACACAATTCACCGAATTCGGGCTTGTATTTGTGAATGTGATGGAGGCCGGAGCACATCCGTCAATTGCATTGCTGACAAATGAGATCAACGGTAACGGATTAATCGTAACCGAAACGACATCTGTGGACTGACAGCCCAATGCATTTGTAACTGTGACTGTATATTGCGTTGTTCCTGCAGTTGAAGTACTAACTGTCGGATTTGAAATCGTTGCATCGTTCAAGCCGGTTGCCGGATTCCAGGAATACGTATTCCCGGCAACAGAAGCAGAACCAATTTGGTTTCCAGTCAGGGAATTAATACACAAGCTAATATTATTTCCTGCGTTTGCAGTTGGATTATTGCTCACTCCAATTGTAAATGACACACTCGATCCTGAGCAGCCGTTTAATGTTGGAATAACACTTATTGTTCCACTAACAGGCGCAGCACCCGAGTTCACTGCTACAAAAGCAGGAATATCACCGCTCCCACTTGCTCCCAGCCCGACTGATGTATTCGTATTTGTCCAAGCATAGCTTGCTCCGGCAGGATTGGAAGTAAATGCAGGAATAACCACATTATCTCCCGGACATACCAGCACATTCGCAACCGGGTCCATAACCGGATTCGGGTTAACTGTAACCGTAATCGATCCGGTAAGCGTATTACTGCAAGAAGCCGGTGCTGCCGATTGAGCTGAAACCAAGGTATAAGTTGTAGTAGTATTCAATACTCCTGTATTTACCGTAGCATTTCCGGCAGCATTCAGAACCACATTCGAGTTACTTGTTCCGTTTGAATAAACCACTGTGGCATTCGGTGTTCCTGAAATAGTAAAGGTTGTCGAATTTCCTGCACAAAGTGTGGAAGCTCCGGAAATGCTTGCAGTTGGTAAAGCATTCACGGTTACTGTTGCCGTCTGTGAACAGCCATTGCTGTTTGTATAGGTAATGGTGGTGGTTCCGGCTGAAACTCCGGTTACCAAACCGGTATTCGAAATGGTCGCAACAGCCGTATTGGAAGAAGTCCACGGAGTTGTTGCATTTGCAGTAGGAGATCCCGTTAGCTGAGTTGTTGCTCCTGCACATAAGCTTAAAGTCCCCGCAATTGTCGGCAACGGATTAATTGTTACAACTGCTGTACTTTGACAAGCGGATGAATTCGTAAAAGTTATCGTTGTCGTACCTGCTGAAACACCCGTGACCAAACCGGTATTCGAAACTGTCGCAACAGCCGTATTGGAAGAAGTCCATGGATTGGTTGCATTCGGTGTTCCGGTTGCCGTTAATTGGGTTGTTGCTCCGATACAGGCATTCAACGTTCCTCCTATCGCCGGATTCCCAACTACATTCAAGCTCATTGTATTGGAACAACCATTGGAATTCGTATACGTAATCGTTGTTGAACCAACGGATATTCCAGTAACTAATCCGGTATTGGAAACGGTAGCAACGGCAGTGTTAGAAGAAACCCACGGATTCGTTGCATTTGCTGTTCCCGATCCTGTCAATTGAGTGGTACCACCCATACACACATCGGAACCTGTTACTGTTGGCAATGGATTCACGGTTACAACTTCAGCATCCAGGCATCCGCTGGAATTTGTATAAGTAATGGTCGTAGTTCCGGCACTTAAAGATGTCACCAATCCGGTATTGGAAACGGTGGCAACAGCTGTGTTCGAAGAAACCCATGGATTGGTTGCATTCGCAGTTCCTGTTCCGCTTAATTGAGTTGTCGCTCCGATACAAACTGTTAGATTCCCTGAAATGGTTGCTCCTGAAGTGATCGTTACTGCCTGCGTAGCAGGACATCCGTTAGAATTTGTGTACGTAATTGTACTGGTTCCCGGTGCAACACCAGTCACCAAACCTGTTGATGAAACGGTAGCAACTGCTGTATTTGAAGATGTCCATGGACTTGCCGCAGCAGGTGTTCCGCTTCCGGTTAATTGAGTAGTAGATCCGGCACAAGCCGTGAATGTTCCACCAATTGTCGGTGTTGGATTTACTGTAAAAGTAAAGTTTTGAGGGCTTCCAGGACAACCATTCAACGTTGGTGTTACTGTGATTGTCGCAGTAACCGGCGAAGCTGTTGCGTTCGTTGCTGTAAACGCCCCGATGTTACCTGTTCCACTTGCTCCCAACCCGATTGATGTCGTGTTATTCGTCCAGTTGAAAGTCGTTGTAGCAGTGTTATTTCCAGTGAAAGTAACTGCTGTTGTAGATGCATTTGCACAAACCGTTTGCGGTGCCGGAGCATTCACGGTCGGAATAGGATTTACCGTAATAGTAAAGTTCTGTGGGGTTCCTGTACATCCATTCAATGTTGGAGTGACTGTGATTGTTGCAGTAACCGGTGAAGCTGTTGCATTCGTTGCTGTAAATGCTCCAATGTTTCCTGTTCCACTTGCTCCCAACCCGATCGATGTCGTGTTATTCGTCCAATTGAAAGTCGTTGTAGCAGTGTTATTTCCTGTGAAAGTAACTGCTGTTGTCGAGGCATTCGCACAAACCGTTTGAGCAGTTACCGCATTTACGGTAGGTAACGGATTTACAGTAATCGTAAAGTTTTGAGGAGTTCCGGGACAACCATTCAATGTCGGAGTGACTGTGATTGTTGCTGTGACAGGGGAAGCTGTTGTATTCGTTGCAGTAAACGCCCCGATGTTACCTGTTCCGCTTGCTCCCAACCCGATCGATGTAGTGTTATTCGTCCAGTTAAAGGTTGTTGTGGCGGTATTATTTCCAGTGAAAGTAACTGCTGTTGTAGATGCATTTGCACAAACCGTTTGCGGTGCTGGTGCATTCACAGTCGGAATAGGATTTACCGTAATAGTAAAGTTCTGTGAGGTTCCTGTACATCCATTCAATGTTGGAGTTACCGTAATGGTCGCAGTAACAGGTGAAGCAGTTGCATTTGTTGCTGTAAATGCTCCAATGTTTCCTGTTCCGCTTGCTCCCAACCCGATTGATGTCGTGTTATTCGTCCAATTGAAAGTCGTTGTAGCAGTGTTATTTCCAGTGAAAGTAACTGCTGTTGTAGATGCATTTGAGCAAACCGTTTGAGGAGCTGGTGTATTTACCGTTGGTAACGGATTTACAGTAATCGTAAAGTTTTGAGGAGTTCCGGGGCAGCCATTCAACGTTGGTGTTACTGTGATTGTCGCAGTAACTGGCGAAGCTGTTGCGTTCGTTGCTGTAAACGCCCCGATGTTTCCTGTTCCACTTGCTCCCAAACCGATCGATGTCGTGTTATTCGTCCAGTTGAAAGTCGTTGTAGCGGTATTATTTCCAGTAAAAGTAACTGCTGTTGCAGATGCATTTGCACAAACGGTTTGCGGTGCAGGTACATTCACGGTCGGAATAGGGTTTACCGTAATGGTAAAGTTTTGCGGTGTTCCGGGACAACCATTCAATGTCGGTGTTACTGTGATTGTTGCAGTAACCGGTGAAGCTGTTGCGTTCGTTGCTGTAAACGCTCCGATGTTACCCGTTCCGCTTGCTCCCAACCCAATTGAAGTCGTATTATTTGTCCAATCAAAAGTGGTCGTGGCGGTATTATTTCCGGTAAAAGCAATTGCTGTTGTCGATGCATTTGCACAAACCGTTTGAGGAGTTACCGCATTCACCGTTGGAGTTGGAGTAATTGTAACAGTTGCCGAACCTGACTGATTTTGCGAACAGCCCATTGCACTGGTTACACTTACTAAATTATAGGTAAAGCTTCCTGCTGTTGCGGTTGGAGCCGTAAGAGTTGCAGTCGTTCCCGCACCACTGCTTACTGTTTGGTTCACACCACCATTGATGTTATAAGTAAACGTATACGGAGCGGTTCCGTTTGCTCCCGTAAATGTAATCGTCGGAGCAGTTGCATTCTGACAAACTGTTGTTGTTCCGGCTATAGTTGCTGTTGGAAGTGGATTTACAGTAATAGTCACTTGGTCTGTTGATGTACAACCACCTGAACCACTTGTTCCTGTTAAGGTATATGTTGTAGTTGCTGCCGGTGTAACTGTCGGAGAAAGTGTAGTGGAGTTGGTCATATTTGTTGTCGGTGACCATGCGAAAGTAGCTCCCGGACTGTACGAATTAAACGTAATCGACCAATCCAAAAGTGTTCCTATATCACCTGCAAAATTGTCTGACACAACCAGATTCCATGTTCCATTTACGTTGCATGCATTCAACGCTGTAAACGCTTGTTCCGGTGTGAAACTTCCGTTAAACGGTGCTGTTCCCGTCAAAATAGAAGTTCCGGTCGGTGTAAAGCAGGTATTGGTGTAGTTATCTCCATCCAAACCGTTACCGGTTGACAAATTCAGCAATGTACCATTCGGACACTGTAAATAGATCTGTAAATCTTCATCCCACGTATGAGTCAGGTTCATACATACTGAAACAATCGGCAAAACTCCTGGTGTTTGTTGGTTTACTCCCGAAACAGTAATTGGAGATGAAATGGAAGATGTTCCATCAGGCACAATGAAATCCGCTGTATTCGTAAAAGTCATTGGTGTAGTACTGGACACTGGTGTAACTGTACTGGTCAAATTCACGCTTCCCCCCGGACAGATGGACTGATTTGCAGTAATAACGTTGGTGGTCGGAGTTGTGTTAACCACCACCGTAACCGGTTCAACCTCAGAACATCCATTCGCATTTAAAATTTGAATGTAATACGTTCCACTAACAGAAACCGCACCTGGTGAAGCAATCGGAATAGTACATGCTGCGTCCGAAAAATAGCCAAGCGTTCCCGAACCGGAATTGATTGTTACGACACTTGCACTGGTCAAATCAACCGTTGCAGGTGAGCAAACAGCGGGTGGATTGGTCACAGTGATTTGAGGAGTTGGCAATACTGTAACAGAAGAAGTTAAGGTCGAATTACAACCGGTAACCGAAGTCATCGTACATTGATAATTGAATGTTCCGGTAGTTGTCGGAGTAATGGATAAAGTATTCGTCGTACTTAAAACTGTTCCCGGCGCAGATGTTTCGACCCAGGAATATGTTGCAGCACCGGTTGGAGCAGTTAACACAGAAGTTTGGAATTGACACACATTCGGCGGAGCAACGATACTCATCGGAGCACAGGTTGCATCTAAATAGGCATAAGCATAGTGAGCACCGATGGAACAGTCACCGACTGTAAAACGCATCGTTACACATGATCCGATGTAAGGAGTTAAATCCAGCATAACCGGTGTCCAGTCTTTCCAATAAGTTCCAGTCGTGCCTATTTGGGTAAATCCGGGAATTCCCGGACCACCTGTTACCAACAAGTTACCACAAGTAATGGGTGTACCCGCACAATTCAAGGCTTCAATCTTAAAGTAAGGTTGTTCCTGATCAGTATGTGCAGTAGATCCTGAAGCTCCACCATCCTGGATAACAAGGGCGTAATAATAAGTAAACAAGGCATTGGAAGCAGTAACCTGGAATTTCTGTTCAATGCTCGCTCCTCCATATGCACCATTCGGACCATCTCCCAGCAATATGGAATTGGTATTTCCCGGTACTTGCGGACAAACTGTTTGAATGGGTGCCTGCAGATCCATTCCGGGAGTTGTAATTGTATGATGTCCTCCTGTTGTATTGTAAAAAATGGGAGTATAAGTCGGTGTTGGTTGTGGACTGATTCCCGTTTGCATGGAATGTCCCCAGGAGCCCAGCCAACCCGAAGTTGAACCTGCATCAAAACCGATATTGGTGCACGCCGGTTGCGTCGGATTTGCCGGATGTGCGGGAACAGTATTTGAAATCTGAATATTGTAATTAAATCCAGGAGGACCTGTGACTCCGTCATTATCAACCACAAAATAATAGCATTGACCGGCAAGAGGTGTAAACGGTATCCCGTACGTTCCGGAAACGTCTCCGAAAACCTGGGTTTGTCCGAGTAAAGTACCCGTTCCATCCAAAATTGAAATGGATGGCATAACCGGATTCGCTAATCCACCCGGAGTAAATGTAATCGTTACCCAAAGTGTTGTACCGGTTGGAGCACAATAGTAATAATACCAATCCGGACCATCATCGAAAGTCGTTCCTGCCGCATCGTAATTGTTGTTCGCTGCTGTAGTTGAACCGTTAGCGTTGAAAGGAACAGAAATCGGGACGCCAGTGGCCCCCGCCTGTGTGTCCGACCCTTGCGAGAAAGTGGAAAAATGGAAAAGAATAAATAGAGGCACTATTAAATAACCCCAAGAAGTAGTTGTTTTCATACCGGAGAGAGTAGTATTAAATTTATCTGGTTTTTGGATTTCGATAGATATATAATAATTCCATTCGCTGAATGAAAGGATAGATCATTTCATTGGTAGTAGGTTCTTTAAACTCGATAGAAATATCCTGTCCGTTTATATCTACATGCGTGATCGCATTCATGGATTCCAGGTAATGCTCCAATTCACCTAAAATAGCAGTTTCCAATGGAGCTGTTAAATGATAAACAACTATTGGGGATCCCACCCCTGAAACATGCTGGTTCGAATAAATGGCATCTTCGTGTCTTTCAAACTGTTGTCCAAAACTACTGAACGCGGAAAAAAGAGAGAGCGTAGTAGTAAAAAACAAACCGTTAATGAAATTCTTTTTCATTAAGAGAGTATTTTAGTTCTGCACAAATGTGACGAAAAAAATCTATCACCGTTGTCTATTTTTCAAATAAAATCCATTTTTTAACAGTTTATTTTCATTTTTCTGTGTGATAATTCACAGTTAAACCACGCTATTCGTCTTTGTTTTCAAGGTATTCGTCGAAATAGGATCACTGTCCTAAAACAAATTGTAATTTCGTAGTATGATAGAAAAAATCAGTCAAAAAAGACTAAACCGCTGGTTATTAAGTATTTTATCCGGACTCCTTTTAACTGTTTCATTTCCTGAAACCGGGAGTTTAACTCCATTAACCTTCATAGCTTGGATCCCATTGCTGTTGGTCGAGTCTTATTTTCACACAAAAAGGAAAGCTTTCAGTCTTTTTCTTCAGGCATATTTAACTTTTTTCATTTATAATGTCGGTACCACCTGGTGGGTGTATTACGCGAGTGAAGGCGGGGCATATATGGCGTTCTTTGCGAATAGCTTATTAATGGCCCTGGCATTTTTATTCTATCATTTATTGAAACGAAAACTGGGTTCAAAATGGAACGGACCGATTCTGATCTGTGTTTGGCTAAGTTTCGAATTCCTGCATTTTCACTGGGAATTATCCTGGCCTTGGCTTACATTAGGAAACGTATTTGCTCCAAGGGTTTCCTGGGTGCAATGGTATTCCATTACCGGAGTTTTGGGAGGATCGCTTTGGATCCTGGTTATGAACCTGATCCTTTATAAATTGGTTATTCAACCTAAGAATGTCTTTAAAAACACCTACTTTATCCTGGCCCTGATCATTCTCATTCTTCCCTTAAGTTTATCCTGGATCCTTTATTTCTCCAAAAGCATAGAAGGCACTCCATACAATGTAGCGATCATTCAACCGAATATTGATCCGTATGGTGAGAAATTTGTTTTAGCAAACGATGAGCAATTGAAGGCCATATTGGACCAGGCAGACAAGGCAATTTCTAAGGAAACACAACTGGTTATCGCACCGGAAACATCGCTTTATCCCACTTCCAACATTTACGAAACAGGATTGCGTAAAGAAATCTTCTTTCACGTAATTAACGAGCATCGCGCAAAATGGGCAAATGCGGGTTTATTGATAGGTGCATCAACATTCCAGGTCTTTGATCACAAAAACTCTGCAGCAAGCAAGTTCATTCCGCAATTGAATGCCTACGTAGAAGATTACAATTCCTCCGTTCTTTTTGACAACACGCCGAATCCTAAAATTATCCACAAATCAAAACTGGTTTTGGGTGTGGAGAAAATTCCATTTGTCGGGATGTTCCCGTTCCTGGAAAAATTAGCTGTTGAAATGGAAGGCGGATCAGGAAGTTTAGGTACTGAAGACGGACCCAAAATATTTGAAAAAAACCGGGTGAAATTCTCTCCGGTGATTTGTTATGAATCCGTTTACGGCGGATTTCTGGCAAAACAAGCCAAGAATGGTTCTCAATTCATTGCAATCATTACAAACGACGGATGGTGGAAAGATACTCCCGGCTACAAACAGCACTTTCAATTTGCACGTTTAAGAGCGATCGAGAACAATAAATATGTCGTTCGGTCTGCCAATACCGGAACATCCGGAATTATTTCCAATCGCGGGGATATTCTGAAACAAACCAAGTGGTGGGTGAAGGACCAATTCAATTATACCATTCAATTGAACTCCAAAAAAACACTGTACCAGGTTTTGGGTGATTTCATCGGGTATTTCGCACTTGTTGGATTGGGGATGTTTATTTTGTTGCGGATCATGCGTATTTTCCAGAGAAGTAGGAGATAATTACGAATTACGAATTACGAATTACGAATTACGAATTACGAATTACTTATAATAATTATTCAAAAGTCAGGAAACCGTATTTATCCCGCTTGTTTGAAGCTGCAAAAATAACCTGATTCGTTTTATAATTTACACAGGAAAGTTTCAGGCAAACAAAAGCATCAATCGCATCATAGGATGAAAACATGTTGCGCGTTGTTTCACCGTTTTCCAAATTAACGGTTGCCATAGCCAAGCAGTATTCCTTATATCTTATGGAGTTCGAAAAAGGGATCCGTGTTCCCAAATATCCCCCAAGCTGGTCATAATTCAGGATATGATCATTGAAGAACAATACAAGGTTTCCTTTACTGGTATAACTTATCAATGAGGAATACTGACCAAAATCATTCACTGATTCCTGTTTTTTGGGAATCTTGCGGAACCAATTAAGTTCTCCTTCCTTCGAAATAGCATACACGATGCAATCGTTATAATTGTAATAATTGGTTACCTGGTTCATCCCTCTTGAATCGGTTGTATTCACTTCATAAATATAATATTGCTCTGCCAATACGTTAATGGAGCCGTCGGGAAGAAGAATCACATTCCGGAAAGCATAATTCAGCAATTCACCATTGACATTCTGATAGCTGTAAATATCGTCTGAATAAGGATTTTCCTGTTCCAGTATCTCTTTCGGGAATTCCAGAAACTTGGGCAGCTCCATTTTATTTAAACGAAACGAGAACGATGAATAAAATACTCCTTTTGCGCCTTTAGAATCTTCATCTCCCCAGGTACCGGTCAGAATTGCAGCAGAATCATTGGAATTGATGACAAAATTGTAGACTTTTCGTTGCTCCAGGTCCAGTTCGTACATTTTCAGGGAATCTCCGGGACTCATGTGGATCAATACGGATTTATCTACTTGTCCGAAATCTTTCCAGATACTATAATACGCTTTCGAGAAAACTGAAACACCCAGGAAATAATCTCCTTTATCCGTCAAATGCCTTGCTTCTACCGCTGAAAGTTTCGAATCGTAGGGGATTTCATACTCACCTTCACGAATCGAAACCATTTGGTTATTCAGAATATTGTAGCCAAAACGATCATAGGTTTCCTTCTTTGCCGGGATCAGGTAATCCACAACCAAAAAATTATTTTGAGGTGAAACTTTCGTTGTTACCAACACATTCCGGCTCCAGCCTTTCGGGATCACATAAGATGCAACGACCAACGGTGAACCGAAAGGGTCCACATCATCATCGTATTCCTGCAGATACAAGGTAACTGACGCCCCGATCTTATCTGAGAACAGTCCGAATAAACGATTGGAGAACAGGAACATATCTTCCAGTGTCACCATTTTTTGGTCAATCCGGGGTTCAATTCTTTTGGACAGGATCTCTTTTCCATTTTCAAAGCGGGAAATTTTAGCCGAAGGCATTAAGGATGCGTTCCCGTAGTGGAAAGTAAAAAACACACCGTTGTCTTTGGGTAAAATTGCAATGGTATTCGGACGCCCGAGATTATCCGGCCCCCAATCTATTTGCGGAGGTACTTGTCCCCAAAAGCAATGACTCAGTAACAGAAAAAAAATGAGTTGTAGAAATCGCAAGGCTTTTTTTCTGTAATATAAGAAAAACCTGAGATCACAATCCATTCTGAACAAAATTAATTGTCCAATTCGGACGAACGGATTCTTTATACCAGTTTTACCCCGGTATAATTTGATGGAGTGATTTTCTTCAAACGCTCCTTCATTGCGTCTTCTACAGCAAGCGTGTCAATAAAATCATGAACTGTTTGCTGGGTCACTTTTTCATTTTTACGGGTCAATCCTTTCAACGCTTCATAAGGTTTCGGGAAACCGATACTTCTTAAAATGGTTTGAATTGCCTCAGCTACAACCGCCCAGTTATCTTCCAGGTCCTGTTGGATTGCTTCTTCGTTCAAAAGCAATTTATTCAGTCCGGCGATAGTTGCTTTAAAAGAGATCAATGAATGAGCAAGTGGCATTCCGATTGCTCTGAGTACTGTTGAATCTGTCAAATCACGCTGCAATCTTGAAACCGGTAATTTGGCAGCCAGGTGTTCGTACAACGCATTTGCGATACCGATATTTCCCTCTGAATTTTCGAAATCGATCGGGTTTACTTTATGAGGCATAGCGGACGAACCTACTTCACCTTCTTTCAATTTTTGCTTGAAATATTCCATTGAAATATACGTCCACATGTCACGGTCCAAATCAAGAATAATGGTATTGATGCGTTTCAGGCAGTCAAACAGGTTTGCCAACTGATCGTAATTCTCAATTTGAGTTGTCAATTGACTTCTTGTCAATCCCAATTGCTCATTCACAAATTTATTGGAGAAAGCTACCCAATCCGTTTCCGGGAAAGCAACCTGGTGCGCGTTGAAATTTCCGGTTGCACCACCAAATTTAGCTGCATAAGGAATGGCTTTCAAAAGTTCCAATTGCGTTTCCAGACGGTAAACAAAAACCCCGATCTCTTTTCCTAAAACGGTTGGAGAAGCTGGCTGGCCATGAGTTCTTGCCAACAATGCAATTCCGGACCAGTCTTTTGTATATCCTTTCAATACAGCGATCAGTTCATTCAACGCAGGAATGTACACTTCATTCACTGCTTCTTTTAAACTTAAAGGAATCGATGTGTTATTGATATCTTGTGAAGTCAACCCGAAATGAATGAATTCCAAATAATTATCCAATCCCAGGTTTTGCATTTTATCTTTCAGGAAATACTCAACCGCTTTTACATCATGGTTGGTTGTTTTCTCAATGTCCTTGATTGCCAATGCATCCGCTTCAGAAAAAGCCGAAACGATTTCTCTCAACTTCGGAAAAACAGCCGTTGAAACTTCTTTTAAAGGACCAATTCCTGCTTCAACCAAAGCAATGAAGTATTCAACCTCTACGTGGACCCTGTATTTGATCAACCCGAATTCGGAAAAATAAGGGGCCAGTTCGCTAACTTTTGAACGGTAACGTCCATCTACCGGACTAATTGCTGTTAACGATGTGAGAGACATGGAATTACTCATAACTTCATTTTTTTTGAAGGTGCAAAGATACCAAATAGTGATTAGGCATCAGCGATTAGGCAATAGTTTTTTTATTAGGTAGTCACTACATAACTTGGCAAACGAATATAACCGCCAGTTTACGTGCAATTGCAGATTCACAATTAATGTTGTTCTTCCCCTCAAAAAATGCATAACTATTGCCTATTGCCTAATTTCTATTCACTAAATTTGAATATGCGATTCATCAAGAACCTTTTTATCGGTTACAGAGCTTACATCAAAGCGTTTCGCTTAATCGTTGATTACAAGTTGTATTTCTACATTATTTTCCCGGCCATCCTGATGCTGGGAATCTACCAGTTGGGTTTTATGATTCATTTACATGAACCTGAGGCAACAGCAACGAGCATGAATGGAATCATCTGGTACCTGATCAAATTACTGTTTGAAATCCTTATTGCCACTACCCTGATGCGTTTTGCAAAATACCTGGTAGTAATTCTTTTGGCACCGTTATTTTCGAAGATTTCCCAAAAAGTTGAGTTTATTTTGACCGGGAACCGGTATCGCTTCAATTTTTCGCAGCTTATCAGTGATATTAAACGCGGTATGAAGATCGGAATCCGGAATATCATGTGGGAAGTGTTCTTTTTCACAGTCATTTTCCTGGTCGGTGTAATCGGTTGGGGAGATTTCAGTACCAGTCCCGTTCGACACGTTTTGTTCTTTATCAGTTTTTACTATTACGGTTTTTCTTTCATGGATTATATTCACGAGCGCTTGCAGATGAATGTCCAGGAAAGCACCCAATTAGCACGTGAAAATCGGGGAGTTGCACTTTCAATCGGATCTGTTTATTCCATTCTGATCTGGAACTTCATCGATCTGAACACCTTGTTCGATTGGTCAGGATTCAGTGCCGATCCCGGACAATTCATGCTTACTTTTATTACCAACCTGGGACTTTGGTTCTGTGCTTCTTTCGCACCGATCTGGGCCATTGTAGCCGCAACGATTGCCATGCACGATCTCCTCGACTTGAAAACAAAGAGAAAAGATGAATTTGCGGAAAACACGATGAGATAATATTTCGGGACTTCGGTTCCGCTCAGTCACCGAACTATTTAATAGCATTTTGGATATAAAAGGATGATGAGCGTAGTCGAAGTATGATTTTTTTAATTACTTTGTCTTCAAATTATACAACAACAACATATGAAAATCCTGTTCGGAACTTTGTTATTGCTACTATGCGCAACCAAATCATTTGCCTTTACTTCTATCTCTAAGGATAGTGTAACAGGTATCATTGATAAATCGGCTGCTTTGATCAAAATTGATCAGGGGAAACAATTGGTCGGAGAAAATAAAATTCGCGAAGCTCTATTGGTCTTTCGTGAAGCTGCAATTAAAGACCCGAATTCATGGAAAGCTTCTTTCTGGATCGCTTATTGCCACTATCGTTTGAAAAACTTCGGATACGCAAAACAATATGGTTTGGATGCAATTGCAAAAGGTCCGGACGATGTGGATGCGGAAGTATACGATATTTTGGGAGTTGCCAGTCATAACATGAATGAACTGGATTCAGCAGAACATTACTTTGAATTGGCTTTGGAACGTCTTTCAAAATCACGTGCAAAAGAACTAAATACGGAAAGTAAACTGGCTTCTGTGCGCTTCGCAAAAGAACACAAAGGAACTGCGGGCCTGAGAACACCTCTAATGGGGGATGTAAATTCAGGATACAACGATTATGCTCCTGTTTTCTCTGCCGACGGAAAACGCATTTATTTTACATCCAGAAGAGCAAATACAACCGGAGGAATGATGAATCCGGATGACCAGGAATATTTTGAAGACGTTTACACGGGAGTTTGGAACGAAAAAATGTTGAAATACGACAGTGTCAGTAACAATGTTGAACGCATCAACGGGCCCGGATTTGAATCCATATCATGGCTTTCAAAAGATGGTTTACATGCCATTGTAACCATGAACAACACCGCAACAAATGCGAAGAAAGTAACCGGTTCATCGGATATCGCGGAAGTAGAATTTACTAAGAAAGGAAAATGGAACGTTCCGAAAGTGATTTCAAATAAAACGATCAACACCAGTTTCTTTGAAGGTTCTGCAACGGTAACCGCTGATGGAAATACCATGTATTTTGTTTCCGATAGAAAAGGTGATAAACGCTCAACAGATATTTATGTGGTTCAACGCACCGGAAAAACCTGGGGAGAAGCAAAAATCTTGAGCGACAGCGTGAACACGATCATGCGTGAAACAACTCCTTACATTTCTCCGGACGGAAGGTTCCTATTCTTTAGTTCCGAAGGTCACATCGGAATGGGCGGATTGGATGTATTCGTTTCGGAAAACACCGGTACAGGCTGGACAAAAGCTAAAAACCTGGGGCCATTGGTAAACTCCGTAAATGACGATACGCATTTTGTAATTTATAAGGAATTAGGAAAAGCATACTTAAGCGGATTGACCGTAAACGATAAGAAAAGTAGTATGGATATTTACGAAATTGATCTAAGCAAATTGATTTTACCCGTAAAACTTTAATCCGTCATTGAACGAATTGAACACTTAAACGTACCTTGTTGGGTACGTTTTTTTTTACATCTAACTATGAACAAACTAATACCGATCTTACTGCTCCTGCCCTTTTTCGGGTGGAGCCAGAAAGAAACCAAGGCAGAAGCCACGATTCAAAAGGTGACGGTCTTTTCGCAAGGTGCACAAGTAGAACATTCCAAAGAGCTGGATCTGAGCAAGGGGAAACAAATTGTTGTTTTCCAGAAACTGACCGACTTCCTGGACCCGAGTTCCATTCAGCTGAAATGCTCCGAATCGGCAACAATCCTGAGTGTCCGCACACGAAAGAACTTCGATGACAAAACCATTGCTGAAACGGAATTGAACGAAAAGAACGACCGCAAAAAAGCATTGGAAAAACAGGAACGCACCCTGCGCGACGAATACAAAGTCTTGTTGTTGGACGAACAATTACTATTGAAGAACAACAGTTTAAGCAGTCAGCAACAAGCCATGAAAATTG
>CAMLLB010000019.1 GCA_946480815.1 uncultured Flavobacteriales bacterium | reverse complement strand
GCTTATTTGCGTTGGGATGCGGAGTAACTTATTCAACGAACGCAAAATCCATTAATTTGCTTTAATAAAAGACTGTAATGAAAAATACTCAGCGTCCTTTCCATCTTAACAGCTACAGAATTGTCTTATTTTAACCGCAGAGAAGCAAAGAGCGCAAAGTCATTGAAACCGTTATTATTTTAGAAATAAAAAAGGGAATCTTGTAAGATTCCCTTCTTCTTTGTTAATTTATTTTTAACCTTACAAATCGCTAGATCTGAATGGAACCCAGGCTTTTTATCTGGCCCTTCGTAATCGTCACGTTTTGTATACTCTTTTGAGATGCCAGCACCTCACCTATTCCCTTCGCTTCAATCTTCAACAGATAAGTCCCGTCCGGAACACCTTTGATCATAAAGTATCCGTCCTGGTTTATGTAAGTGCTTGAACTATAAGAAGCATTACTTAAACTGATCGCAGCTTGTGAAGCTCCGCTTACCTGACCCTGAACTCCTGTGTTTGGATCTGAAATTTCCGCTATCACCGGATTCAGTGTGTAACCTCCGCCTGCTTGTGCAATAGAAGATCCCACGTTGAAGTCGAGTAAGATACTGGATGTTACTCCACTGCTTACCTGGCAATGGATCGGCACTTCGACCTGACCGGAGAAACTGGACCCGAAGGACAAGTTCACCGTATTTGAACCAGTTGATCCATTAAACGTCAAACTGTTTTCGCCGCTAAAGGTCAATTTCAGTTTGGTATAAGTTCCCGGCTGAACACTTGTTGCGCTTACAATCGTAACTTCTGCCCCATTTGTCAAATCCAGGATATTAATTTCCTTCGAAGTTTCATTGATTGTCACCCATCCTGAATTTTCAAGATACGCTTCGATTTTCAGGATTTCCACATTGAGTGCTACAAAATCACCGGGTGAATCCGTCATCCTAACTTCCATTTGTCCCTGAGAGACTTTATTGTCTTTCTTACATGATTGAATAGTGAACCCTGCACAAACAATCAACAACGCAAATACTATTACCCTTTTCATAATCCTGTATTTTAATCCGAAATTGACTAAACGAAGTTTGTGCCATGGAAAAGCTCATGGCATCTGTTTTTGATTACTTTCCAATAAAATCACGTATTCAAGGAGAAGATAGAAGTCTGAAGGGAATGAGTAATGCCATTGTATTCCGTTCAATATGAAAGCGCGTTTTTCATATTGAAAAATCATTTTCAGGCAAAAAAAAGAGGGAGGCTTACCACTTCCTCCCTCAAACTAACACACCTATGACCCGATTTTTGAGTATCCAAGAATAGGAACTCATAACCTGATACAGAACAAAGATATCTTTAATGTTAAATGAAACCTATAGGAATTAATAAGAGGTGAGAACGAAGTAACATTTGGTTCATTTTAAAGAATACTTGAATTAATTATTATCTAAAATCAATCTAATTTAAAGCCGAATTGAAATTTTGGATTGGACTTGAGTACAACTTCGCAAGTTGATGTGTACATTTGCACAATCTTTAAAAAGAGTAATTATGGGTATCGGCAAAAAAGTGAAGATGTACATGAATTTCACCAAATTCAGACTCTCAGCCCTTGTTATTCTATCTGCACTTTCCGGATATTTATTTGTTGGCGGTCATGACGGACTGGAAATGACCTACTTAATGCTGGGTGGTTTATTGGTCACTGCTGCTTCCAATGGGTCCAATCAAATTTGGGAACGTGAACTGGACGTTTTAATGAACCGAACCGGAAAAAGACCGCTTCCAACGGGAGAAATGTCTGTAAACGAAGGGATTATCGTCATAGCAGTTTGTTTACTTCCGGGATTGTGGATGCTTTACCAACTGAATTTGGGTTCTATGCTTCTCGGTTTAGCGGCATTTGTATCTTACGTTTTTATTTACACCCCGATGAAGCGCATTTCTACCTGGGCCGTTTTTGTCGGGGCATTTCCGGGTGCTCTTCCTCCGATGATCGGGGCGGTTGCCGGATCGGATAGTTTTGGTTTGGTGCCGGGAGTATTATTCTTCGTACAATTTGTTTGGCAATTCCCGCATTTCTGGGCAATTGCATGGGTTGTTTATGACGATTACCAACAAGCAGGTTTTTCTTTGCTGCCTTCCAAACAAGGAAGAACCAAAGGATCAGCTTTCCAAATCATGATCTATTCACTGGCCTTGATCCCGTTTTCCCTATTGCCCTGGTTAATGGGCTGGACAACTGATCTCACTTTGATCATTGCCGGAGCTTGTTCGATCTTATTCTTCCTTCAATCCTATAAATTATTCCTGAGTCTCACTATAGCCGATGCCAAGAAATTAATGTTCGCATCTTTTATCTGGTTACCGGTTGTTCAATTTTTATATGTGTTCGACAGAAAGCTCCCTGAAATTATGGACGCTTTGTGGCAGCACGGAACCCTTTTTTAAAACCGTATGTCTCAAATTGATTACGAAAAAGAATTAACTCCTGAGGTTCGGGAGAAAATGAAGAAAAACCTGATTTACGTAGGGATTTTCGGTATCGTCATGTTATTTGCCGGATTATCTTCCGGATACATTGTAAGTTCGGGTGATACCTTTTGGGTAAAATATAATTTCCCGCCGGCATTCTACATTTCAACGGCATTGATTGTTTTAAGCAGTATCATCCTGTTTGTTGGTATCAAAGTTGCCCAGAAAGGAAATGCAGGTATTCTGAAAACGATTGTTCCGTTAACATTTATCCTGGGTGTCGGATTTGCTTATTTTCAGTTTAAAGGATACAAAGAATTGTACCAAAACGGAGCATTTCTTTCCTCTAAAATTACCGTTTCCGAAGGACGTTACGGATCTTATTACGAACTCCAGGTAGATGGAAAGTACATGGAAGTCGATGGTAATGATTATTTAATTGCCGGGAAAGTTGTCTCCGAGGAGCAAAAGGAGAAAATCAGTGCTTTCGCTAAACAATTTGAACGCATTACCAAAGAGAAAAATCCGAAGATTTCCGATTTAAATAAATACACCATTCTTTACAAAAGTAAACCGGTAAGTTTAAAGGATGGAAAATTCTATGTAGACGATACTGTTGAATTGCAACATGTCGACTTGATCCGTTTGGAAGAATTTTCCTGGCATATTCGTGACGGAAGGGGTGATTTCTTCCACAAAGGAAAATACGGGAAAGACTTTAAGATCTATTACAAAAAACAAGAACTGGACTACAAAGACAGAACACTTTATTACAAAGGAATTCCTTTAAGTGCACCGCTTCAGTTAAAAATGGATTCTTCCTCAGACACAGCGACTTCGTATCTTTACATCCTGACCTTTTTGCACTTATTACATATTTTGGTTACACTGATTTTTGTATTAAGAGCTTCAATTCGTTCATTTTCAGGTAAATTAGCAGTTGATAATTTCCTTCCGGTACGCACCCTTGCCATTTTCTGGCATTTTTTAGGCGTATTATGGATTTATTTGTTGCTTTTTTTGCTTTTTATTCATTAAACTTGCACAAAAAATTATAAAATGGCTGGACACGCTACAACACATGTCGACGCGGCAAACGCATGGGGAGGGAAAACTTCTCCGTTTAACGTTAGCTACGGAAAGTTAATGATGTGGTTTTTCTTGGTATCGGATGCATTGACATTCGGTGGATTGCTGGTTGCATACGGTTATACACGTCACACAACGCAGAGTGCATGGCCGATCGGTGAAGAGACTTTTGACTCCTTACCTTTCTTAGGTCACGGTTATCCATTGATGTACGTTGCATTAATGACTTTCATTTTGATCGTATCATCCGTTACAATGGTATTGGCTGTTGAAGCTGGTCACCGCATGGATAAAAAAGGTGTTATGAAATGGATGATCGCTACGATCATCGGTGGTTTCTTCTTCCTTGGTTCACAAGCTTGGGAATGGTCTCACTTTATTCACGGTTCACATTTCGGAAGTGTAGAAATCCTTTCTGGAGAACACACCGGATCCCGTGCAATCGTTAAAGGTCATTTCGGAGAGTTGGAAAGCTTTACAGTTATTCAGGCAGGAAAACATCATAAAGTTGGAGATGTGATCAAAGAAACTCCGGATGAATTGTTCCACCATTTCCGTACGGCGGTTATGAACGGACAAGTGAAAGACGGAAAGATCACTTTGCATGACGGTTCTGTTGCTACGTGGAAAAAGCACCACGATGAGCACATGGAATTGATCATCAAAACAGATGGAACAGGTCATTCTTTAGCGAAAGTGACTAAGATCCATGGAAAAGATGCTGAAGTGAAATATTGGGAATCTGTTAACTCAGGAAAAAAAGGAGCGATCATTTATGGTGCTGATTTACAAAGCAACGAATACGGTCCTTCTCAATACGGACAGTTCTTCTTCTTCATTACAGGTTTCCACGGATTCCACGTATTTTCCGGAGTTGTAATCAATATCCTGATCTTCCTGGGAGTTTCCCGAGGAACCTACCACAAACGCGGACACTACGAAATGGTTGAGAAAACAGGATTGTACTGGCACTTTGTCGATTTGGTATGGGTGTTCGTATTTACATTCTTCTACTTAGTTTAATTTTTTTGAAAGATATAGATCATGGAAAGAGACGATATTATTGAATATTCATTAGATGCTCACCATAGCGAAGAACAAGGAAAGAAGATTCGTCGCAAGATTTGGTTAGTAACAGCGATCCTTACTGTCATTACAGCATTTGAAGTTGCTGTAGGTGCAATGGTTCACCAGGACAATCCAATGTGGTGGGTGGTGAAATTATTGTTCATCGGTTTAACACTATTAAAAGCAGGTTACATTGTATTGGTATTCATGCACTTGGGTGATGAAAGAAAAGTATTGAAATACTGCATCCTGGTTCCGTATTTTATATTCATTATTTACCTTATTTTCATTGCGCTGACTGAGGCTAATGCAGTCCATTCAGCTTGGGAAACATACGGAGGGTAGTTTCATTTTAAATCATTTTAGCCAATGGCTAAGTCAAATTCTAAGGCCGGTTCGTTAAGATCAGTGTTCGCACTACTGCTTCTATTCGGACCGGCTCTTATTTTAATATTCATTTCCACTCGGGGTTGCGAACACAAATTCAAAGAGCTGGATGATTACGGAGCAATTCCCAAATTCTCCTTTACAGATTCGAAAGGAAAGGTTTATACCAATAACTCCTTTAAGAACAAGATCGTTATTTACACGACCATTCAACCTTCTTGCCCCGATTCCTGCGGTATTACGATCTGGCATCTGGACCAATTGATTTATCAAAGACTTCGTGAAAACAAGAAAAAACTCGGTCATGTGAAATTGGTTTCTGTTCTGACCGATGGTGCCGGTAATCCGGACAAACGTATCAAAGAGGTTGAATTCATGTTAAATGATCGTGTAGAAGGATTCGACCCTTCCATTTGGATTGTTGTTTCAGGGGATGCAAAATCACTTTACAACATCAAACACAATGGGCAAACCCTGCTCCAGGAAGATAAAAAGTACTTCGGCGGATTTGGATTCCAGGAATTAATGCTTCTGTCCGATAAGAGCAATCATTTGCGAATGGTCCTTCCCGGAAAAACTGAAGGTACTATCCGAACGATGCGCGATCATATGGCACTTCTGGATAAGGAATACGACATTAAGGCTTACAAACTCAGAAAAGCGAAGGAAAAATGAAACTGATCATGCATGTCGCGCTGATTCTGATCCTGGTTACAGCTTGTAAAACAGAACCGGAAAAGAAACCGAAAGCACTTCCCTATTTCGGGAACTACGACATTGTTTTTTCAGAAACAGACGGCGTTCAATCGGCTGATACTGTTTATCCCAAAATTCCAGCTTTCTCTTATTTGAACCAGGACTCCGTTGTGGTTACCTCGGAATCGATGAAAGGAAAAGTCTGGATTGCTAATTTTTTCTTTACAAGCTGTCCGAGTATCTGTCCACCGATGATCTCTCAAATGAAACGGCTGAATATTCTCACCAAAGACCTTGCTTCTGAAGTCCAATTCATGTCGTTCAGTATTGACCCCAAAACAGACCGGCCTCACGTTTTAAGGGCTTACATTAAAAACAACGGAATCCAGGCAAAAAACTGGTATTTTTTTACCGGTGATGAGGCAAGAACACATCGTTTGGGTGTGATGCACTTTATGGTACATGCGGATAAAGATCCGATGGCTGCCGGTGGTTTTGCGCATAGTGACGGATTGGTCCTGGTCGACAGGGAAGGATATGTTAGAGGAGTTTACAGAGGTACACAAACTCAGGATGTAGACCAATTGAACAAAGATTTACGCAAATTATTAGACATTGAATATGGAATCAACACAAACCACTAAACCTGGTCTTCGCAAACTAATTATCGTTCTTTCTATTGTTATTCCACTTGTTGTTGCAGCTTTGTTTAAAGTGAAGATCGAGGGATATAACTGGCATTTTCTGCCGTCCATCTATGCATGTATCAACGGTCTGACGGCTATTCTTTTGGTTGTGGCACTAATTGCCATCAAACAAAGAAAGATCAGTCTCCACGAAGGAATTATCAAAATTTGTATGGGACTTTCGGTTTTGTTCTTACTGCTCTATATTGCTTATCACATGACTTCGGATCCAACTAAATACGGTGATTTAAACGGAAACGGTGAATTGGATACTTATGAGCTCACAACCTTATCTTCTGCCGGTAAAATTGCTTATTTCTTTATCCTGATCACACACATTATTCTAAGTGTAGCGGTTATCCCGATGGTTCTTTTCTCTTATTTATATGCCTGGGAAGGAAAATACGACAAGCACCGCAAGTGGACGAAGATTACCTGGCCGTTGTGGTTTTATGTAGCTGCAAGCGGAGTGGTGGTGTATTTGATGATTTCTCCGTATTATCCTCATTGATAATTACTGCTAATCTGCAATAGTAGTAAAAGGATAAATTCTCAGCACCTAGCAAACTATTTTTTCTTCTTACTTTTTTCCGAGGCAAAAAAAGTAAGCAAAAATGCTTTTTTCCAATTACCCGGTCGAGCAGACTTCCCTTTCGGTTCGTTTCACGGAAAGAAGGGATCAGGATCCCAAATGACAAGCACTTTCCTGAATCGAATTCCGAAACGGAAGTCCTTTTCTTCGTCAAGTCATCTTGGAGTTTAGCTAATATTGTTGTTTCTAATTGAGATTAGAAAAGCGGTAATTGGAGAATTACTCAGCTGAATTAGGTCTTTCAGCATAACAATCATTACGAATAATAAATACTATATAAAATGGGATTTTGTCTCGATTAAAAATCGGAAGGGCAACTTCCTTTTCCGCCCATACGGATCATTAAACCGATCCCAAAAAAGGTATACCAATCTCTGGAAGCACGATTTCCTCTTTGACCGAAGCGGTTTCCGTCCAAACTTCTGTTGCTTAATGCCGCTGCCGTTGGTCCGTTTTGAGCGGCTAAAAGCACCGGATCAGCGTAACGATATCCGCCAACGTCATCCAAATAATCCGTGAACATAAAACGAATTCCATATTCAAAATTCAACCCGATATTCTGAGAAAGGGAGATGCGGGCACCAACAGCGATAGGAACTCCCATTTGAATCCGCGAGTATTTTCCTCTGTCCGCCAATTCTGTTCCCTGACCTTCCGTTCCCAAAGGTTGCAATTCAACCATGGTTCCGTTGAAATCAGTCATTGGATTAATACGTGTCAGGGATAATTCAGCCAATAGGTAAGCCGTTCCTTTATACCTTCTATTCCCGATCTCGAATGGGAAATAAGTAACTTCAATTCCGGAGCCGAACTCAAATAAGTCTGATTGGAAAGAAAGGTTCCTGTTCTTGTAAAACTCATTGCTTTGTTCCTTGTCATATCCTTCAATTTTCCCATAAGTGAAATTCAAACGATAAGCCAAGCGTGCATTGATGTTATAGCGATAGAGTAATTGTCCTGCCAGGTTGGTATGCCTGAAATGCGCCTGGTTCAAATCGCCGATGTAATAGCTTCCGCCTACCATGAAGCCCAATTCAGAGCGCGACAAACCATTGTGTCTATGCGCCTTCTGGCCCCAGGAATGTGAAGCAAAAATACAAAGCAATAAGATCAGAATTCTGTTCTGCATATCGGTATAACGAACTGGAATACGATTAATTGTGTGTTCCCGCTGTCATCGGAACCAAGATTCCTTTCTTGATCAGTAACTCGGCAATCTGGATTGCATTGGTAGCAGCACCTTTTCTTAAATTGTCAGCTACCACCCACATATTCAATGTTTTCTCCTGGCTCTCATCTCTTCGGATTCTTCCTACGAATACATCATCTTTTGCTTCGGCAAAACGAGGCATCGGATAGGTATTTGTCGTTGGATCATCTTTCAAAGTAATTCCAGGAGTTTCGTGCAATAATTTTCGAACATCTGCCAAATCAAATTCTTTCTCGAATTCCACATTCACAGCTTCCGAGTGTCCACCTACAACAGGAACACGCACTGCTGTTGCAGTTACAGAAATTGCAGGGTCCAATATTTTCTTTGTCTCATTGGTCAATTTCATTTCTTCTTTGGTATATCCATTATCGAGGAATGAGTCACAATGCGGGATACAGTTTTTATCGATCGGGTAGTTGTAAGCCATTTCACCCGAAATTCCTGCACGTTCGTTTTCCAGCTGCTGAACCGCTTTTACCCCGGTACCGGTAATGGATTGATACGTAGAGACAACTACGCGTTTTACTCCGTAAGCCTTATGCAACGGTGCGAGTGCCATCAATAACTGGATTGTACTGCAATTCGGATTGGCGATAATTTTGTCTGCTGCAGTTAAAATATCCCCGTTAATTTCAGGAACGATCAATTTCTTGTCCGGGTGCATTCTCCATGCCGAACTGTTATCGATCACTGTTGTTCCAACAGCTTCGAACTTTGGTGCCCACTCTAAAGAAGTTTCTCCACCCGCAGAGAAAATAGCCACATCCGGTTTCATAGTAACAGCTGTCGCTAAATCCACAACCGGAAATTCCAATCCTCCGAATTCGATCAACTTACCAACCGATTTCTCAGAAGCTACAGGAATTAATTCCGTAATAGGAAACGAACGTTCTTTCAACACTTCCATCATGACGTTTCCAACCATTCCCGTTGCTCCAACAACTGCTACTCTCATAACTAAAAAATTTTACACAAAAATAACGTATAGTTCAATTGAAAATTGAAAATGGAGAAGTGAAAAGTTAAAGAAATTGAAAAGGGGGCTTCGACTCCGCTCAGCCACCTTTTCAATTATACATTCTCCATTGTCAATTGATTATTGTACTTTTGTACCGGAAAAACCATTTTCCACCGATTTGAAGTGAGGAAAAGTTCACCACATGTGACAGTCATTTCGGAGCATTTTACAAAACATTTCATGCAATTTGATGAATTAAATTTGTATCCACATTTATTGGATGCACTAAAAGAATTAGACTACACTACCCCTACACCTATCCAGGAACAATCGATCCCAAGTTTATTAGAAGGAAAAGACTTATTTGGCTGCGCTCAAACAGGAACCGGAAAAACGGCCGCTTTTGCATTGCCTATTTTACAACATTTGGAACCGGATGGTCCAGTCAAAGGAAAAAGACCGATCCGTTGTTTGGTTCTTGCGCCAACAAGAGAACTTGCAAACCAGATCTGTGATAGTTTCAAAGCTTATGGAAAACATTCCAAGCTGCGTACAATGGTGATCTTCGGTGGTGTTAATCAGAATAAACAAGTAAACCAACTGAACGCCGGAGTAGATGTCTTGGTAGCAACCCCGGGACGCTTATTGGATTTAATGAACCAGGGGCATGTTCACTTATCCAAAATCACCCATTTTGTATTGGATGAAGCGGACCGAATGCTGGATATGGGATTCATTCATGATATCAAAAAAATCCTTCCGCGCTTGCCGAAGAACAAACAGAACATTTTCTTCTCTGCAACCATTTCTCCAACGATTATGGAACTTGCAGGAACCATTTTATTTGACCCGGTGAATGTGCGCGTAACTCCGGTTTCTTCAACCGCTGAGATAGTGGAACAGTTTGTTTATTATGTAGAAAAAGCAGACAAACGCGCTTTCCTGAAACAATTGATCAAAAGTGAAAATATTTCACACGCAATCGTTTTTACCCGTACAAAACATGGCGCAGACCGCGTAGCAAGAGAACTCACGAAATCCGGTCATAAAGCAGAGGCCATTCATGGTGATAAATCTCAAAATGCACGTGAACGCGCGTTGGCAGGCTTTAAGAACAGGACGGTTAGTTTTTTGGTCGCAACCGATATTGCTTCACGAGGTATTGATATCGATCAATTGGAATATGTGATCAACTTCGAGATTCCGGAAGTAGCTGAAACTTATGTGCACCGGATCGGTAGAACAGGTCGCGCAGGATTAAGTGGCGTTGCTTACACTATGTGTTCAAGCGAGGAAAAGAACTATTTGAAAGCGATCCAAAAGCTAATCAATCAGCAGATACCGGAGCGAAAACTGAATTGAATATCGCTAATTAGCTAATTAGGAATTTAGCTATATAGCTAAGTTCCTATTTTGGTACATTTGGAAATTTCTTCTCAAATCCATGTCAATTAGTTAATTGAAGCCGGACTTTTGTATATTTAGTCCGACTTAATTGATATGAAGGCACTTTTCATTGTTCTTACACTACTTTCTCCTCTTTTGGCCTGGAACCAGGTCACTGACGATTTTTCCGACGGAGATTTCACCGTGAACCCTGCCTGGAATGGTACAAATACCACTTACATCGTAAATCCAAGTCAGGAATTGCAATTAAGTAACACCGTTGCTGCAAGTTCCTATTTATCAACTCCACACAATTTAGCATCTTTGGACAATAAGCAATGGGAATTGCTTGTAAGGCAAACCTTTGCACCCAGTTCCAGTAATTTCGGACGGGTTTATCTCACTTCCAATTCAGCTGATCTAAGCACGAATCCGGATGGATTTTACCTTCAATTTGGGGAAGCGGGTTCAACTGACGCCGTCAGGTTATTTAAAATTGTCTCGGGGGTATCTACTCAAATCTGTGCTTCACCCGACGGACAAATTGCCGCTTCATTTACTACCAGGATAAAAGTTGTAAGGGATAACACAGGACTTTGGAAATTGTATGTGGATGCAAGTGGCGGAACAAATTTCGGAAGCCCTTACACCGGAACGGATGCCGCTGCTCTTATGGGAACTCATTTTGGAGTGAGCCAGACTTATACAGCTTCAAACGCTACAAAGTTTTACTATGACGATGTATACGTTGGAGATGAAATTGTTGACACGCAAGCTCCAACACTCGTAAATACTTCTGTGATCACCAGCACACAGATCGATCTGTTGTTTAGTGAACCGGTTGGGGGAGCGAACCTGCTTCAAACAACCAATTACACACTTAATCCGGCTGTTGCCGTTTCAAACGTTTCTGTTGATGGTACTAATGCTTCCTTGCTCCACCTTATTCTTGGAACAGCGCTCACTAACGGACAGAACTATACTATTACCGTTTCAACGATTGAAGATGCATTTGGGAATGCTGCAAGCAACCTGACGGGGAATTTTACCTACCTGGTTGGTGAAACTGCTGTTAAAGGAGATGTGATTATTTCTGAGATCATGGTAGACCCCACACCGGTAATCGGTTTGCCGGAATTGGAGTTCATTGAGATTTACAATAAGAGTAATAAATACTTCGATCTTTCCAATTGGAAACTGGGCGACCAAAGCGGTGATGGGACCATTTTATCCGGGTTCATTAATCCGGGTCAGTATAAAATTCTCTGTGCCACTGCAAATACACCCGAGTTTCCGGGATCAACCGGTGTAAGCAGTTTTCCCAGCTATAATAATTCAAGTGATGATGTGGTCCTAAAAGACAATTCAGGACTGATTATCGATAAAATCTCCTATTCAGATACCTGGTACCAGGACCCGATAAAAAAGGCCGGTGGTTATACTTTGGAGTTGATCAATCCGAATGATCCGTGTTCAGATGCTTCCAATTGGATTGCTTCTGCGAGCACCAATGGAGGAACTCCGGGTGTTCAAAATTCAGTGTACGATATTACTCCGGATACCCAAACTCCGCATATCAGCAGTTTGGTTGCGATCGCTCCGAATTACCTGGAAGTACATTTCTCTGAAGGAATGGATTCTGTGAGTTTGGTAAACGCCGCTTTCAGTTCAAGTCCAAACCTAACTGTTCAGTCCATTGCCGTGTTGTCTGCTTTCAGTGATCAGGCTACGATTGCTTTCAACGAGAATCTGGTTTTAAGCCAGCATTACAATTTTTCTTATGGTCCGGTAAGTGATTGCTGGCTAAATGCAGCAACTTTAAACGGGAGTTTTGCACTGGCTGAGATCCCGCAAGCAGGAGATCTGGTTATAAACGAGATTCTTTTTGATCCCGCAACAAGTGGATCTGATTTTGTGGAGATTTACAACCGCTCTTCCAGAGTTATTAACCTGAACGGTCTATTCCTTACAAACCTGGATGGAGATACCGTTCAATTAACACAGAATTACTTCCTGGACCCGGCATCTTATGTAGTTTTAACTCCGGATAGCAATTACCAGAAAAGCACATTTCCTGAGGCAGTTCCCGGGCGATTTTACACAACGGCTCTTCCTTCTTTGAATAATGATTCTTCTACGGTTCAGCTAATCTACAATTCAACCTTACTTGATAAAGTAAGCTATCACGAAGATTGGCACCTGTCACTCATTGATGATACTGAGAACAAAACATTGGAGCGGATCAACCCGGAAGGAGTTTCTTCGAGTGCTTCCAATTGGCATACCGCTGCAGAAACCATTGGTTTCGGAACTCCCGGGAGAATCAATTCGCAATACCTGACAGGAAGCGTTTCTTCTACATTCGGGACAACAGAACCCATCTTTTCACCCGATAATGATGGTTTCCAGGATGTATTATTATTCCAGTACAATTTTGATGTCGGAATGATTGCTACATTGAAAATCTTCGATAACCAGGGACGTGAAATCCACACGTTGTTCTCAAGTGAATTATTGGGCCAACAGGGAAGTTTCACCTGGGACGGAGTAATGTCGAACAATCAAAAAGCACCGATCGGAATCTACATTGCGGTCATTGAAGCATTTGCTGCAGATGGCGGAGGAAAGCAGTTTGCAAAGCGGGTAGGATTTACTTTGGCAGGAAAACTGGACTAAACTTAATTATCAATTATGAATTATCAAGTTTCGAACACCTTGATAATTCATAATTAAACCATTTATAATTACTCTACGTAACTCAATTTCAACATGTTTGACTTTCCGTTCTCTTCGATTGGAATAGAAGCGATGTTAATCACCAGATCTCCCTGTTTCAATAAGCCTTCTTTTGTAAGTAAATACTTAATATCGGCAATGGTATGGTCCGTACTCACCGTTTTGTCATAATAGAACGCTCGTACACCCCAAACCAAACTCAATTGCGTAATGATTTCTTTGTTTCCGGTGAAAACAAAAATAGGAGCATTTGGTCTCTGTGAGGCAATTTTATAGGCTGTGTACCCGGAAAACGACATGGTAATAATTGCATCTGCCTCCACACGTTGAGCCAATCGGCAAGCGTTGAAACAAATGGAATCCGAAATGAAGCGGGACTGTGATTTATCCGGAAGCTGGTCTTTGTGATAGATTCCTTCAAATTTCTCCATTTCATCTACAATATTCACCATGGTGCGAATTACTTCGATCGGGAATTTTCCTACGGAAGTTTCGCCGGAAAGCATTACTGCATCCGCGCCATCCAACACAGCATTCGCCACATCATTTACTTCCGCACGAGTTGGAGTTACATTAGTAATCATGCTTTCCATCATCTGGGTTGCTACGATCACCGGTTTGGCGAATTGATGGCCTTTACGGATCAGCATTTTTTGGATTAAGGGAACGTTCTGATAAGGAACTTCTACACCCAAATCACCACGGGCAACCATCAATGCATCCGTTACTTTGATAATTTCATCGATATCATCAATCGCTTCAGGTTTTTCAATCTTAGCTACTACACGCGCCTTTGCCTGACGATTGGAAATGATGTGTTTCAATTCAATAATATCTCTTGCTGAGCGTACGAAAGACAATCCGATCCAATCCACATCATTCGCCAATGCGAATTCCAAATCTTCCCGGTCCTTTTCAGTCAAAGACGGCAGGGAAATTTTGGTATTCGGCAGGTTCACTCCCTTTTTGGAAGAAAGGATTCCACCGTGGATCACTTTCGCTTTGATTTCCGACTCACCGTTCGTTTCCACAATTTCCATTTGTAGTTTTCCATCATCCAGCAGGATGCGTTCACCCGGCTGCACATCACGTGGCATGAGGGAATAACTGATCCCGAATTTTTCAGCTGTTCCGGTGATTCTTTCCGTCACAATAGTCACAATTGCGCCTTCTTTCATCATGACGCCATTGTTTTCCATTTCATAGGTACGGATTTTTGGGCCCTGCAAATCTGCCAGGATCGAAACATTCAAACCAGTTTCTTCGTTGATCTCGCGGATCAGGTCGATGCTTTTCTTGTGGTCTTCGTGAGATCCGTGTGAACAGTTCAAACGGCATACGTTCAAACCATCCAATATCATTTGTTTTAAAACTTGTTTATCAGCAGTAGCAGGACCCATGGTCGCTACGATCTTTGTTTTTTTCATTCAAAAATTATTAGTTCTGCGGAAGGAATTGATTCAGCTTCAAATACATAAGCTGCCATGACACTGTTCGATTCCCGGATACGTTCTACCAGGTCGTCCAGATCGTGAAGCACATTTTCCCTGAGGATCAGAAAATAATCAATTTGGTTCTTTTCAGGGATCAGGAATTTTCCTTCCGATTTATTCTTAATTAAATACCATTCCATGTGATCCACCTCATCGATAAATACATGAAAACTGTGTTGGGAAACAATTGTACCTTTTTTGGACTGAATCACAAAAGGCTCTTCACTTTTGGTAAGCTCCAGATCCAGAATTTTGTTGATTCCCCACGCTAACCGGTAATCGCTGTGGTGAGAACAAATCCCGATCAGTTCGAAGTCTACAGATGTTTCCAATGAAAGTACATGACGCTTTTGCTTGCTCATCCACTTTAAATTTATTACGTGAAGATACGCATTATCTCAGACATGGCAAGCGGGTTGGAGGTTAGGATTTGGTTAAGAAACAACAATTATTCTTAATCTAGTTTATAAAAAACCGGCATTGCCTGTAGTGAAAAGTATTGCATAAACAATCATAAAAAGGGCTGCTCCAATTCCTACTGTGCTTAATCCAAAAAGAGTCCAGGTTAATCCTTTCCCTTTATATCTTTCCGGATGTTTAATTATCCGAACCACAGAAACGATCGAAAACACAACCACCAAAATCCCGATTCCTGTTACAACGCCTAAAATAATTTCAGGTGAAGTCAGCAAGAAACTGATTAAACAAAGAAAAAAGCCCAAAAGAATTCCGCTTAAGGCCGCCCAGGTAAAAGGTTCTACCCTACGCTCTGGTTCATCTACCGGAACTTCATCCATGGAAACAGGATCAAATTCAATAAACTGCTCGCTTTTCAGTTTAACCGGAGTTTCGGAAATCCTTGGCTCTGCGATCGGAATCCCTAAATTATCATTAGAAATCAATTCATTGTTGTGCACCAAATCTGTGGGAATTATCTCTTCAAAATTTACTTTGCTTTCATCCAACTTCATTGACGAAACATTTCTCGCATCAGTAACATCTAAATGATCAATTTCGTTTCCTGTTTTGGAAACCGATTTCTTCCATTCCACATAGTAACCCGGTCCGAAATGGCGTTTGGTAACAGTGCATCCAGCTAAAAGTATAAGCGGTAATAATGTAAATAGTAGTCTCATAATAATTGGTTTTCATAAATCTCCAAAAGGTCGTGACAAGTTGTAAGCATTTGATCTTAAAAAGTTGTTGCGATTTTTGTACTTGGATTTTGTAATCCAAACATTTTGTTTTAATCGACTATCTTTAAGTAAAAAGCTCAACTATCTTATAAATCATAAAAGCGATGGTTGCTACAATTGTTGCTAAACTTAGCCCAAACAGTGTCCAGGTTAAACCCTTTCCCTTGTACTTAGAGGGATTTTTGCGTATCTGAGCAACGGAAATCATTGAGGAAATAGCAAAAGTAAAGTAATGCACTGCTGCAAAGAAGAATAAAAATTCCATGCTTATTGTAAAAATCATTATTATAAAAATGATGGCTAAAACCAAACCTCCTAATGAAATCCAGGTGAAAAGTTCCACTTTTCGTTTTGGCTCATCTACCGCATCTTCATCATTAGAAATATGATTGTATTCAACAAAAGGCTCGTTTTCCCATTTTACAGAAACTTCGAAAATCTTTGTTGGCTCTTCGATTAAAATCTCTGAATTATCAGGATAAATAGATTCGTTATTATTCAGCGAATCCGCCGGAATTACCTCTTCAGAAATCACCTCGTTTTCTTCCGAAACTACGGAAAGCTCTTTTCTCGTATCAGTAACATCTAAATGATCAATTTCGTTTCCTGTTTTGGAAACCGATTTTTTCCATTCCACATGATAACCCGGTCCAAAATGGCGTTTTGTAATAGTACATCCAACTAAAAGCAGGATTGATAATACTGTGAATAGTCTTTTCATAGCAATAGTTTTTTCACAAATGTGAGCAATTGATCTGAAAAAGTTGTTGCGATTTTCCGTACTTCTTAATATTCAATGAATAAATTATTATTTATACCGGGAGCAATTAATATGGTATCTAGGTATTCTGTTAGAATTCCATTGCGAATGACTTGCATTTTATAAACGTATCTTCCCGCTAAACCTTGTTCAATTAGATTAGCATTAGAATAACATCCTGTAACATAAGGACTCCAGGTCTCGGAATTAAAATCTAAATGGTATACCTCATCATAATTTCTCAGAATAATTCGCATACTATCTGAAGGTCCGGAACAATTTACATTCTCTATTTTGTAATTAATTTGCATCAAGGGTAAAGCCTTTATTTCATAATTGCGCTGATTTTCATCGCGCCTAACAACATCATAACTTGGTGCATTAATTAACGAGTAACTTCCTGTGAAATTCGCAAATTGCAAATTCGAATAATCAAAATTGATAATGTATTGATAATCCAGGGTTTTCTTTGGCAAAAATGAAATGACTGCCAAGCCGTTTGCATTGGTGTACCCTTCCAACTTATAATCAGTATATTCAATATCTCCGAAGGAAGATGGTCCTTTTTTGGGTTTGTACTCCCGAATGGTATATTTCACTCCCGAAATGGGTTCACCGGTATATGGAATGTGTGCCTTAATCGTAAACTGAATAGGATTCTTCTTGTCCAGCTTTTTGCAGGAGGAGAAAACAATCAAAAGCAAGCAGTGAAAAAATAAGAATAGTAGTCTCATAAGAATCCATTTTTTTCACAAAAATGAGCATGTTTTCTCAATTTCGTGTTGCGATTTTCCGTACTTGATTTAATACTCCAGGAAAACCTCGTTCATTACACCGGGTTGCAGGAAGAAAGTGTCTATATCCGTTGTCACTTGGCCATTACGGGTCACTTCGATTTGGTAGATTCTACGTCCAGAAAGCGTTGAGTTATTAACATGTTCAATTAGCAGACCACAACCAATAACGTAATCACTATAAGGAATATTTTGAAGTTGACTATTTGGACTTTCATCCAAATTAAATCCTCTAAAACGTACTTTATCATTTCCATCAAAACAATTGCTGTTTTCAACTTTAAAATGAGCCCCACAATGCGGAAGAGTCCTGATTTCATAATCTCTTGGATTATTCCGATCAATGAGATCATATGCGGGTGCATTGATTAATGAATAATCTTCAGATGATCCTGAGAATTGAATATTGGAATAATCAAAATAGACTCTATACATGTAATCCAGATTTTTCTTTGGAAAAAAGGAAATCACTGCTAAACCATTTATGTTCGTATAACCTTCCAATTTAAAATCCGTGTATTCTATTTCACCCAGTTTTCCTCCTTTTTTTGCACGATATTCTACAATGGTATATTTCACCCCCAATATGGGTTCTCCACTGTAAGGAACATGAGCTTTTATAGTAAATTCAATGGGGTTCTTCTTATCCAGTTTTTTGCAGGAGAAGACAGAAAGAAGAAGACAGAAGACGATCAGTATTCTATTAATATATTTCTTGTTGTACATACTCCGTCTTTAATTAATTTGACCAAATAAAAGCCCGGTTTTAGTTCGTGAACTATTGGTTCTTCTAAAGATACGCGCTTTTTAACTATTTCTTTGCCTGAAAGTTCCAAAATATGGATTTCAATGACCTCATGAGATGAACTCCCATTCCAACGAACGGAAAAGCTCTGTTTGGATGGATTGGGAAAGATCGAAACCTCCTCAGCTTTCTTATCTCTAACATACAGGAATTCGGAATATTCCGAGGGGTTACTTTGTGATCCGGGATTTGTGTTGGAACTAGCAAGTGATTTTTCACAGGCAATATCTCCGATGTAAGCATGCATATCCGCTCCATGCTTGATGTGGACCCCGGGTGTAAAATGGATTTCGGTAACCGCCTGGGCATCTACAACCGCATTTGGTTCAATGACCAAATCAACAAAATCCGTTTTTTGGGTAACATGATCTCCTAACAGGATCGTATTCCCGGCCTCGTAATCTACCCGGTAGATGTAATTCGGGCGGGCAAAGAAACCGATCCGCATATTCTGGAGGAAAATAAAATCGGGTTCTGCCTCTTCTACCAAAAAATTTTTAACGATCGGTTTGATCGGTGAGTCCATCCCGATATAGGAATTCGGGTCCTTCCGGTTACCTGTCAAATGTTCGGTGTTCTCATCCCAGCAAAACAAAGCATCAAATACCGTATAATCATAATGATTCCCGGGATAACCCAAATGAGGGTAACCAAAATAATTGGATGCATTTATTGGATCAAGTGACGCCGCATCATATTCATTATCATACATTAACTTCCTAATTTTGAAATTATAATCCGGATACCCATTATTTAGATAGGCATTCAAATCTTTTACATCATGAGTCAAAACTGTGGGTGTAAAAGAATAAAGAAGTTCTTTCTTTATATCGGGATTCAATGGCAATTGCGCACTGAATTGATTATTGATTTCAATAATTGGATTTTGCTCAATAAAAATAATTCCTCCCGGGGCATTATCCAGTACCAATGGGTCTTGTGTCACCGCCTCGTATTTCGATTTCCAGGATTTGAACCAGGGTTTGTGTTCGCAATAAAAAACCCGGTGTGTGCCATGTGTTAGAAAAGAAGCTTCGTATCTGCGATCTAAAAAAGGCATCGGAGCGGAATTTTGTTTGAAAAAAATGGCTCCGGCTTCTTCAGGATATGGAAAGTGATCAACAGTGAAACTGGAGAAATCATATTTTGGCGTAGATGTACCATTTGAAAGTGAAATCATGCGCTGAAAAGAAGGATAACCCAAGCGGTGACCATTTCTGGCATGGTTATAAGTTGTATGTTTTGCCATATACGAAGTACGTAGATCACTTTGCCCCTGACCAGGACTTGATACAGATCCGGTTTCAGTGTGAAAATAATGCAACAATTGTTTGGATAAGGGTGCATTCAAAATATAATGCAAAGCATAGGTTTTGTAAACGTTCTCAGCTGCCGGAGCAACAAAAGGTACTTCAGAGAAAAACATTTGATTGTAGTCATAAACCCAAAGATATTCCACCGCATGCTGCATCCCCAGTGGAATATTTGCCCCACCGTGTTCCCCATCGTTTGAAATGTATAACTTCGTGTGCGGATGCGGACCATTCGTGTTCAAATGTTTGTATTCCATTTTCTGCAAAGCAAGTCGAGTTGCCAAAGATCCTGCACTGAATCCCATAATGATATTTTCCTGGTAAGAATCGTTTTGCATTTTCCTGTTGTTTACCAAATTGATCAACTGCTCCAATAAATCAGCATTCTTTTCTACATAAGCATTGGGCGGGAAAAATTGGCATAGGATGACATCAAACCCTTCTTCGTGCAGGTTTTCGATTAACCCTGCCTGGTTGAATTGATTAGCTAATTGTCCCAAAGACGCCGGCCAGTTTTTGGTGTTATTTATTACTCCTTTATCTGTATGTGGTCCCCAACCTGCAACCATAATAAAAGGTTTGCGCAGTTTGTTGTCGGAACAGGCGTAATAAGTAGCATATTTTAAATCGGGAGTATAAATGGACGATGAAGTGTAGTTTGGCGGATAAATAGTTTCATAAGGTGCGAAGTGATGACTGATGGAAGATTTCGGAGTATTCCTTTGATTCATTTCCACTTCCTGCTGTACCCGGACCTCTTTTTCATCTGAAAAATGAATGATAAAAGTAAGGTTTTGCTTGCCTTCGAGCCAATCACTTAAATCGACACTTGAATTGTAGTACAGAAGTTTGGTTTGCTCTCCTTTTGCTACTTCCACAAAGTCAATGCTCCTTCCGGTATTGGTAAAGAAGGTTTCATCATTCAATTCAAGGATCACGTTATTGTATGCAAATGAATCCAGGAACATGGCAGCGTATAAAACTTCGTCTTCAACCAGGTCACTCTGTAAAATTGTACGGTAGGGATCTGATCCGGTACTCGTTCTGAATGCATTTGCTGTTTCAGGGATTAACGAGTTGACGTTTAGATCAACCACATAGAACGGAATGCGCAGCTGACTATTCTCGTCCAGGGAATAGAAATGATCGTATACCGGGAAAAGCACAGAATCGCGGTGAAATTGCTGCGACATATCCCACCAGTTCATTAAGGTAAACAAACCGATGATCCCCTTTCCGGTGCATTGAATGGGCTGGTCTTTGTAGGTCAGGTGGCTAAACACCGAATCTTCCAATTCCATGGTCGCGTTCCGGAAATACGAATGGGAAAAATTGCTGAAATTGGTATTTGAATATGCATACTGCATCATTTCCCGCGGATTTTTGAATACCAGTGTATCCGTTTGTCCCAACCCATGTAAACTCATGAGCAGGAACATTCCTGTTATGAATCTTCTCATGATTTACGGTTTTACTTGTTCCTGCAATTGAAGGATTAATTCGTGTTGTTGCTGCAATAATTGTTTCTGGGTTTCCAATTGCTCCTTCAATTGAAGCATATACAATGTGAGTTCTTCTACTTTTTCCATCAACATCACATGGCTTTCTGCCACATTGATCCCTGCTTCTTCCATTTCACAGGCATTGGGAACATTGGGCAAATGATTGTTTTCTGAAATGAATTGCTGCAATTCGCTCAAAGGCATTAAATGGTAGTTCGGATCAAATACATAATCCGGCCAGGCATCCAGGTTGACTTTTATTTCTCGGGCATAGAGCAGTCCGTTGTTGTCTAGTTCCATTAATTTATAGGGTACTGCACTTCCCTGGATGCGTTTGTCTATGATCAAAGGATGGGTGTTTCTATCTAAAGCAGTTGTGATATGCAGTTTGGAGTCCGGATCATTTTGGCCGATTCCCACTTTGACATCCGGAACGCAATGATGACTGGTATACAATTTTCCTGGTCCGTTCAGCCAGATTGGAGAAGCTGGAATCGTATTTCCTCCGTTTTCATCTTTACAGGGTTTGAATTCGGAATCCGAATAAACCAAACTTTTTAACGAGCTGCCGGCGCTCTTGACTTTTCCGTTCTCGTCGATCAACAGAACCGCATCCTCTTCGAGTGTAGAGTCGCGAAGTGCATTCAATGTTAAACTTCCTTCGAGCGTGGTGTTACCATCTACCTGGAGATCACTTCCGATATGAGCTCCGTGGTCCACAACCATGGAATCTCTTACGGTCAAAGTAGAATCAATGCGCGCTGAGCCATTTACCGTGAGCCGTTCTGAGGGCGAGGTTGTCCCGATTCCAACATTTCCGGATGATGGCAGTGTGTTTGATTGAGAAAAAGAGCAGGTAATTACTCCTGTAAATAGTAGTGTGAACAGTGGTGTCTTCATAGTAAGTATTTAACTTTATTATGCAAACATAAGAGTCGATTTTATAAAAATCAACCGTATAAATACTGAAAATGAGAATAACCGGCAATGTGGTTTTCCGAAGAAATGAACTGATTACGAAATCATTACCCCTAAATCTCCCCCATCAAAAGGAGCGTTTCTTTCGCGGCAGCCTGCTCGGCCAGTTTCTTAGAGTTTCCGGTTCCTTTACCGTAGTTGGTTCCGTTTACCTGTACCATCACTTCGTAGAACCAGGTACCGTGATTGTTTTCTTCCCGCAATACATTGAACTCCAAAGCAAGCCGGCGTTTCTGACTCCAGATAAAGAGTTTGGACTTGAAATCGATCTCTTCTTCCAGGATCTTGTTCAGGTCCACGTATTTGCGAAAAATGTGGTTGTAGATGATCTTCTTGGTCACTTCGTAGGAACTATCAAGATAGATTGCCCCGATGATCGCCTCAAAGGCATTTCCTTCCAGGGAAGACAAGTTGATTGATCTTCCTTTGTTATAACGCAAAATAGAACGCAATTCGAGTTCTTCACCGATTTCGGAAAGGGTTTTACGGGAAACAACCTTGGATTTCACTTTGGTTAAATAACCTTCGTCTTCGTCCGGGAAACGCTGGAACAGGAATTCTGCAATGATGGAATCCAAAATGGCATCTCCAAGGAATTCCAAACGCTCGTTGGAAAAGTCTTTCTGGCCGTGATAAGCTATGGAACGATGCGTAACTGCCTGGTAAAACAAGTTGATATTCTTTGGCCTGTATCCAAAACGATTCACGAAAAATCGAATGAATGCAACGTCTTCAGAAGACCGGTTTTGCTTTAAGAATGGTAGTCGTAGCCGCACCTAACTTTTACCCTTTATACTTTCGCACGATCACAGAAGTATTGTGACCACCGAAACCGAAGGTGTTTGATAAGGCAACATCCACGGTACGGTGCTGAGCTTTATTAAATGTGAAATTCAATTTGTTGTCAATTTCAGGATCATCCGTGAAATGATTGATCGTTGGTGGAACGATGTCATTTTTAACAGCCAGGATACAGGCAATTGCTTCGATAGCTCCTGCTGCTCCCAATAAGTGACCTGTCATTGATTTGGTAGAACTGATGTTCAAGTTGTACGCATGTTCTCCGAATACCTGCAAAATTGCTTTTGTTTCGGCAATGTCTCCAAGCGGAGTAGATGTACCGTGAACGTTTACGTAATCAATTGCTGTTGGGTCCAGCTGTGCATCTTCCAATGCAGCAATCATGGTATTTCTCGCACCAATCCCCTCCGGATGCGGAGCAGTCATGTGATACGCATCACCCGACATACCACCTCCAAGAATTTCAGCATAAATTTTAGCTCCGCGCTTCTTTGCATGCTCATATTCTTCCAGGATCAATGCACCACCTCCTTCACCTAAGACAAAACCATCCCGGTCTAAGTCAAACGGACGGGAAGCAGTTTCCGGAGAATCATTTCGTGTTGAAAGGGCTTTCAACGCATTGAATCCTCCCATTCCCATTTCATTTACAGCAGCTTCGGACCCACCGGTAACAATAGCATCTGCTTTACCCAAACGGATCAAATTGAATGCATCAATGATTGCGTTGGTAGATGAAGCACAAGCGGAAACTGTTACGTAGTTTGGCCCTCTTAAACCGTATTCAATGGAAATATGACCTGCGGCAATGTCCGCGATCATTTTAGGGATAAAGAACGGATTGAATCTTGGGGTACCGTCACCGGAGAAGAAGTTTTGTGCTTCATCCTGGAACGTTTTTAAACCACCGATTCCCGACCCCCAAATGACACCGATACGGTCTACATTCGGGTTCGATTCCATCAATCCAGAATCAGCCATGGCTTCTTTAGCAGAAACCATGGCGTATTGTGAAAATTGATCTAATTTCCGTGCTTCTTTTCTGTCGATGTGATCTTCGACATTGAAATTTTTGATTTCGCAGGCAAATTGGGTCTTGAATTTTGAAGCATCGTATTGTTTAATCGGTGCGGCCCCGCTTTTTCCATTGATTAATCCTTCCCAGTACTCTGAAACAGTATTTCCAATGGGCGTAATAGCTCCCAAGCCGGTTACAACAACTCGTTTTAACTCCATAAAATCAGATTAAATAAATGCCTGTGAAAACGTTTTTTTAGTTAGCGTTTTGTTCAATGTAAGAAACCGCGTCGCCAACTGTTTGAATGTTTTCAGCCTGATCATCCGGAATAGCGATATTGAATTCTTTTTCGAATTCCATGATCAATTCTACTGTGTCTAGTGAATCTGCACCTAGATCATTTGTGAAGCTTGCTTCGTTTGTTACTTCGCTTTCTTCAACTCCTAACTTATCTACGATAATAGATATTACTCTTGATTTGATATCAGACATCTCAATTCTTTTATAAGGTTTTTCAGCTTGCAAAGAAAATAGGAAATGCGATAAAAACAAAATATAAAGTGACTTAATTACATTTTAAGTCTTCGCGAAATCTCGTTTTTAGCTTGAAATCCGCTTGTGCTGTGTCATTTGGATTATGTAACTTTGTGCCATGAATAAGAAATCAATAGCGCTATTCGCCTCGGGTAATGGTTCAAATGCCGTGAATTTGATTCATTTTTTTCAGAATCACCCCCAAATTGAAGTGAAAACTTTAGTTTGTAACAGAGCAGATGCCCCCGTCGTGGAAAAAGCAATAGCTTTAGGTATTGAAGTCCTTGTTTTCAGCAACGAGGAATTTGAAAGCGGGCTCACTGTTTTACAGGAATTGGATTACCGCGCTATCGATTGGATCGTTTTAGCCGGGTTTTTGCGTAAAATCCCGATTAACATTATTCATGGTTATCAAAACCGCATTATCAATATTCATCCTTCATTGCTTCCGAAATACGGAGGAAAAGGAATGTATGGCAAATTTGTTCACGAGGCCGTACTCGGTGCAAAGGAACTGAAAAGCGGAATTTCGATTCACTTGGTAAATGAAGAGTTTGATCAGGGCGAGATCCTGGCCCAATTCGAAACGGAATTGTCATCCGAAGATACTTTTGAATCACTTGCGGAGAAAATTCAGCAACTGGAACATAAACATTTTCCTATCATTGTAGAACAAACGGTTTTAAATCACTAAGATATGATGAAGTATTTCCTGGCTTTTAACTGGGCAGAGCTTTTTAAAGCTTCCATGGTATTGTTTGCGGTGATCGATGTAATCGGATCTGTTCCTTTAATTATTAAGATCAAAGAGCAAAGCGGTGATATTCATCCGGCCAGGACGAGTTTCGTTTCACTCGGAATTATGATCGGTTTCCTGATCCTGGGAGAATCTATCCTGAAACTATTCGGAGTAGATGTCGGATCTTTTGCCGTTGCCGGGTCACTGATCCTGTTTGCCATGAGCCTGGAAATGATCCTGGGTGTGCGCTTATTCCGTGATTCCGTATCCGGAAAAACAGCAAGTGTGGTTCCTTTGGCTTTCCCGATCATTGCCGGTGCGGGAACAATGACCACCCTGGTGTCATTGAGAGCTGAATTTCAAAACATCAATATTGTATTGGCCATTTTAATTAATGTCTTAATAGTCTATATTGTGTTGCGCCTGACAAGAGCTATTGAAAACCTGCTGGGTCCCGGAGGAATTGCCATTATGAAAAAGGTATTCGGGATCATTTTGCTTGCAATTGCTGTGAAGTTGTTTACAACGAATATTGCGAAGATTATCAGCAGCGCGACGGAGTCACTTTAATCGGGACTTCGACTTCGCTCAGCCACCTATTAAACGAGGACATTGAGCGTAGTCGAAATGTCAATTTTCAATTCTAAAAAGGAGTTCATACCCTAATCCGCTTTCTCTAAGGATCTTCAATTCTGCCGAAATCTGATCGGAAAGCGCATTGATCAACTGGATTCCCAGGCTTTCAAAGTCTTCTGTTTTGATTTTTGCGGGCAATCCGATCCCGTTATCTGAAATTTTCAGGCAGAAATGTGTTTCGGAACTGGTAAAAACTATTGAAATAATCCCTTTCTTGTCAGGAAATGCGTATTTGAAACTATTACTTACCGCTTCGTTGATAATCAACCCGATCGGGATCATGCGTTCTGCTTCCAGGTAAATTTCCTCATCGATATCGTATTCGAAAACCACATCCGAATTGCTTCCTGAAAAGGAGCTGTTGATACTCAATGTGAGTGTTTTGATATAATCCATTACCTGGATTCTGCTCAAATCCTTCGTTCGGTAAAGCATTTCATGAATCATCGACATGGAAATGATCCGGTTCCTGCATTCACGGATCAGTGCCAGGAACTTTTCGTCTTTGGTATAAGACGCCTGAAGGTTCATCAAACTGGAAATGATTTGCAGGTTGTTCTTTACCCGGTGATGAACTTCCTGTAACAGGGCTTCACGCTCCTGGAGTGTGATGACCGAGTTTTCCAGTTCTTCGCCCAGCATATTGACTCCGGAAGCAATGGCATCAAACACATCTTCCTGGTCGGTAATTTCTGTTTTTTGGGTGAAATCCAAACGTGCATAAGCCATAATTACATCCAATATCGCATTGGTGCGTTCCTGAATGTATTTGACTTCGTTCGGGTTCATTTTTCCTTAAATTGTTTCAGCCATTCAATTGCATTGTCTTCATTCGAAAACAATTTTGTCGGTACGATCGGTTTGTTGATTCCCAGGAAAAAATTTCCCACTACTTTACTTACCGAGGAATCGATAATGATCCCGAAAGCAAGCGTGTTCGTATTCCTTCCGTTTGTTGTAAAAAAAGCACGTGCTTCCCGTTCCATTGATTTAATCCCTCTTGCATCAATAAGCAAAGGGAACTTCCTGTCAACATAAAAGCTGTTGACAACTACCGAGTTTTCCTGTGCATGCTCCAATTTCACTTCCGACCCTTTTTTTACTTTCGTTCTTGCAATTCCATCTTCACCCATCCAGGTGAAATAACATGTTAGGTTATGAGCAGATTTCGGTATGTCCATTCAGTAGTTTTAACGCAACTCTAAAGTAATTGTTTTCTCCGACTTTGATCGGGCCCATTACCCGAATTGTAGTTCCTATTTCTTAAAACGCAGGAAGTGATAGAAGAAATTATATCAAAAACAGTAGAGGGCGAAAAATTTTTCGCCCCCTACTGTCATATATCTTACTATTTTAATCCTTGATCAGGAACTGGAATCGGTCCAGATTCTTCAATGCGATACTTGTTCCGCGAGCTACTGCTCTTAGCGGATCTTCAGCAATGTGAACCGGTAATTTTGTTTTCTCGTTGATACGTCGGTCCAAACCACGTAACATGGAACCACCACCTGCAAGATAAATACCTGTTTTGTAAATATCTGCGGAAAGTTCCGGTGGAGTTTGCTCCAAAGCACTCAAAATTGCTTCTTCAATTTTAGAGATTGTTTTATCCAAAGCGTGTGCAACTTCCGAATAAGTAATGATAATTTCTTTTGGAATACCCGTCATTAAGTCACGACCGCGAACAGCGAAATCTGCCGGTGGATTCTCCAATTCAGGCAATGCTGCACCTACTTCGATCTTGATTTGTTCTGCTGTACGCTCACCAACCAAAATGTTGTGCTGACGACGCATGTACTCTTCGATATCGGAAGTGAAATCATCCCCCGCAATACGAATAGATTTATCACACACGATCCCTCCTAATGCAATAACTGCGATTTCCGAGGTACCACCACCAATATCGATAATCATGTTCCCCATCGGTTCTTCCACGTCGATACCAATACCGATTGCGGCAGCCATAGGTTCATGAATTAAATATACTTCTTTAGCTCCGGCGTGTTCGGCAGAGTCGCGTACCGCACGTTTCTCTACTTCTGTAATCCCGGAAGGAATACAAATCACCATACGCAATGTCGGATTGAACATTTTTCTTCCCGGATTAATCATTTTGATAAATCCACGAATCATTTGTTCAGCACTTTGAAAGTCTGCAATTACACCATCTTTCAACGGTCTGACCGTTTCAATTAATTTGTGTGTTTTTCCGTGCATTTGCTGTGCCTTCTTACCAATGGCAACAACTTTACCCGTTTGAATATCTTTAGCTACAATTGAAGGCTCATCCACTACTACTTTATCATTCATGATAATCAGTGTGTTTGCAGTCCCTAAGTCAATAGCAATTTCTTGTGTCAGAAAATTAAACAATCCCATCTAGCGCGCTCCTTTTTGCGTTTTCCCCTCCTTATTCGTAAATTCTCGGAAAGTGTTACAAAATTAGATTAAATAATCGAAATATTTCTAAAAGTAGATTCGAATTTGCAGAAAGAAGGAATGATTTCAACAGATCAGGCTTGAAATCGGGTTAAGTTTTTGAAAAACAACATAAAAACAAGTAAGGGCTAAAAAATTTCAGCCCTTACTTCCTATCAATTAGTTTACACGTTTCTCTGTGGTTCCATCGTCATAGACATAGATCACCAGGCCTTTCTCAGATTCTGAAACTTCCTGGCCCATCAGGTTTACAACTTTGACCAGCTTTTGGTCTTTCATTCTGTTGTCAATCGCAATGATATCCGGGTAAGAACGTGTTTGACCATTATAATCCACTTGTTTGATACGATAATAGTTGATCGTGTTGCGGGCATAGGTATAATGATTGATCGAATAATTGATTTCAGACTGGCTATCACCTGCACCATCAATCAGATCAAGCTTATTCCAGGAATTGCTGTTTGAAGGAGTTGTTGTCCATTCGATTTCGAAATAGTCGTTATTCATTTCTGTTTCGGTTGACCAGTTCAGGATATTGGACCCGGATAAGTAGGTTCCCGAAAAATTGCTCATCTCAACAGGAAGGATAACCGGCGTACATCCAATAACTGCCGTAGTATTATTTCCACCCCAGTTAAAATCAAAAGTATAACCAACACCTGAAGCACTGTAGTTGTCGATCAATAAGATGTAAATTTGATTTGCATTTACGTTTAGCGCATTTACCCATCTGTCACCGTATTGATTCTCACTATTGTCTGATTCATTTTCACGCATCCCTGTATTTCCATTACCTTGTGCATACGAACATCTGACAGGATCTGCAACCGGCGGACAGTTCGCTGCCGCATTCGCAGAAGTGAAAGGTCCCCAAAGAGCAAAATCGTAGTCTGAGTTAGCACTGGGATTAATTCTGAACGAAAGTGATCCACCGGTTTCGATGTTGAGATAGTACCAGGAAGATTGATGTTCGATACCCAAACAACCACTATTTGCATTGTTCAATTCCTGAACCCCAAAACCCGAACTATTTCCGGGAAGGGAAGTATTGCTGCAAATTTGTTCTGCAGTTCCGCAATTGGTCCCTCCAACTTTCTCTCTGATTTCAACAGGTCCCTTTGACTTAATAATATTTTCAAACGGAATTCCGGAAATTCTGCAAATTGAATCAATGTAACTTACGGAATAATTGGTTCCGGTACTGAATTCGATAAGATTATCAGCTGTTAAACGGGTGTATGTATCAGGAATATGATTCTCAATAGCCGAAAGGTACATTTTGCCATCTGCTCCCGATGCATTTAAACTGATTTTGTATTGGGATTGTGAAAATAAAGAATGGGTGGACAAGGCTAATAGAATTAGCAGAATTGGCTTCATCGCAAGAATCAATTAAGTTGTTGTATAAATTTCAGAGTACAAAAGTACTGCTTGGTTTCCCAACAAACTTGAAATTTAAGTTAAAAAGGGTGAACGGTGTCTTTAGCTGATTAAAATGTGGGTTTTGACAAATTTTTAGCAAATAACTATTGGATTGATTATCAGACAAATTCACATTATGTTTAATTTACTGTGAAGACCGGTTTTTGTCAACAAAAAAGGAACCTTTCGGTTCCTTTTTACACATTTTTATATTGCTTGAAATTAATGCTTAAAATGTCGGTTTCCGGTAAACACCATCGCTACTCCATTCGCATTACAGTAGTCGATCGACAATTCATCTTTAATAGACCCTCCCGGTTGAACAACGGCAGTGATTCCAGCATGATGAGCAATTTCAACACAATCCGGGAATGGGAAAAACGCATCAGAAGCCATTACCGCTCCTTTCAGGTCGAAACCAAATGATCTCGCTTTTTCAATTGCATGACGCAATGCATCAACCCGGGATGTCTGACCTGTACCACTTGCAAGTAACTGACCATTCTTAGCCAGGATAATTGTATTTGATTTGGTATGCTTCACCAATTTGTTTGCAAAAACCAGGTCTTCCACTTCCTGTGCAGTAGGTACTGTATTTGTTCTGGATTCGAAGTTAGCCGCTGTTTCGGACAACATGTCCTTGTCCTGCTCTAAAACACCGTTCAAGAGTGTTCTAAACTGACGTTTTGGTAATTCCACTTTCTTTTGAACCAACAAAATACGGTTCTTTTTGCTCTTCAATATTTCTTCTGCATCCGCATCAAAACCAGGAGCAACAACCACTTCACAAAACAGATCATTGATCAGGTTTGCGGTAGCCAGGTCAATTTTTCGATTGGCAATTAAAATCCCTCCGAATGCAGATGTCGGATCTCCTGCAAGTGCATCTGCATATGCTTGTGCCAAAGTCGAACGTGTAGCCAAACCACATGCATTATTATGTTTCAGAATAGCGAATGTCGGATCATTGTTTTCAAATTCAGCCATTAACTGAACTGCTGCATCCACGTCCAATAAGTTGTTGTATGACAATTCCTTTCCATGTAACTGATCGAACATGGCTGAAAAATCACCATGGAACCACCCTTTTTGATGTGGGTTTTCACCATAACGAAGTGATTGGCTTTCTAAAATGCTTTGTTTAAATACAGGTGTTTCTTCCCCATCATTGAAATAATTGAAGATGTGCGTATCGTAATGTGAAGAAACCATGAATGCTTTTTTGGCAAACTGTTTTCTTTGTTCCAATGTTGAAGCAGCACCTTGTGCATTCAAAATAGCCAAGAACTCTGCATATTGATTCACTGAAGGAATAATCACTACATCGTTATAATTTTTGGCTGCAGCACGAATCAATGAAATTCCACCGATGTCGATTTTCTCAATAATCGATTGATGATCTGCATCGGAAGCAACTGTTTCTTCAAAAGGGTACAAATCAACGATCACCAAGTCGATCACGGGGATATTGAATTGTTTTGCCTGGTCCAGATCAGCCTGCAGGTTTCTTCTGTGCAAAATACCTCCGAAAATTGCCGGATGCAATGTTTTTACACGCCCACCAAAAATTTCAGGATAAGAAGTCATTGATTCAACCGGTATAACCGGAATTCCCAATCCTTCGATAAACGTTTGGGTTCCACCTGTAGAGTAGATACTTACGTTTTCTTCATGCAATTTACGTACGATTGGCTCTAAACCATCCTTGTAATAAACTGAAATTAAAGCTCCTGTAATTTTCTTTGTGTTTTCCATGTGCATAACTTTGTTCCTTCTATCCGCAGCGGCGGACTGATTCGAGGGCGCAAAAGTACCGATTTTAAATGGAAAACCGTTGTAGTTTGTTGAGAATTAATTACCAACCATTCAATAAAATAAATTATTTACCGTGGTAGAAAGAGGATAAGTGTACTCTTATCCCCAAATGGGTAAAACACAGAAAAATCGATCATCTCCTTCGGGTTATCCGTCTTGTGAGACGGAACCTCAGTCTTCGTTAGCCTTTGGCGGACTCTTATCTAAATCCTTTTCTTCTGGTCTTAAACAGGGCGTTGTTCAAATTCGTATAACTGATCGAAAACTCCAGGCTTCCTCCTTTGTATCCATATCTCAGGGCCGACAATGTAATATCATATGAAACCCCGAAATGGAATCCTCTCCAATCAATCTGCATAGTTGGTGAAATGGCGTCTTTTAAACGTGTATAAACCCCCAGACCAATAAATGCATCCTGGTTTAAACCGGTAATTTTACCCCCATCCTGAAAACGTCTTCTCAGAATTAACCCTAAGATCGATTCGTAATGTCCACCCTGAACAAATTGGGCAAATTGTGCATCAAAGGCCAATTTTGTTCCCGGAATATCCATTGAATATTTCACCATTCCGACATATTTTCTGGCAAGTTGCTCTTGAGACCCGGAACGAAAACGCATAGCGGGTGCATTCAAATGATATCCTGCAAAACCAACCTGGAATTTCATATCATTGTTTCTGGCAAAGCTGCTTTGACCTCCATCGAACTGATAAAAAAGACCTGCGGAGGCGTCCAGGTAGATAAACGAACTCAAACTTTGGGTTTCTCCGCTCACAATTGTCGGATCATACGCGTTATTTCCATTCCACTGGGAATCATAAAGTAATCGCGACATATTTCCGGACCGGTTCCCAATTCCACCCTGGATTCCCAACGAAAGCTGACTTCCATTTCCTACCGGAAGAATTCCCGACACGGTGACAGAACCTGTTTGCAAACCATATCCGGAACTTCCTGCGATATCATTATAAAACTGGACTCCAACACCTAAATGTGCTTTTGGTTTCCGGTCGTTCTTAAAAAAGTTAGCGTCTGCAGCCAGACCGGTAGTCATATAAGTTGTTGCACCCCCCAACCACTGATTTCTTTGTTGAACTGCAATTCTTTCCCAACCATCATATACTCCCACCGCACCCGGATTGAGCAAATTTGGAGATTGAAGAATCTGCGTCACATGAAAATCCTGGGCACTTGCCGACAAACCGGTCAAAAATGCAAGTGCCGTTAAAATCCCTCCTCTCATGATTATCTTGTTACAGTAACGTTACCTGTATATCTTTCCGTTCTGCCATCCGTGAAAGTCACATCAGCCTGGTAAGCATATACTCCTGTATTAATTCTCACACCATTAAAGATTCCATCCCATTTAAATGCCGGGTCCGAACTCATGATCATTCGGTTCCCCCAACGATCATACACATACCAGGTAAAGGACGCAACATCTCTTCCGACTTTTGGACCCAGGTAATCATTCAGTCCATCTCCATTTGGAGAGAATGCTGTTGGCATATAGAATCCGTTGAAACAGTTTTCTCCTACCGGATTCGGGTCACAAGAGTCAAGCGGATTGGTTCCGTTTGTAACCTCATCTCCATCATTGATTCCGTCACCATCAGTATCCGGATTATTCGGATCTGTACCGTATTGGGCTTCCGAACCATCCAGGATTCCGTCACCATCCGTATCTATGTTACACTGTGGAGTTGCGTTCGGTGGATCACATGGGTCTAAAGGATTGGTTCCATTCGTGAGTTCATCCCCATCATTGATCCCATCACCGTCTGTATCCGGATTCGTAGGATTGGTTCCTGCAGTTCCTTCCTGGGAATTTGTCAATCCATCCCCATCCTGGTCACACGGACCGGCATTCGGATTTGGAATACACGGATCGGTATTTGCCGGATCAGTTTCATCATTCACACCATCGCCGTCCGTATCTGTCGTGCTCGACTCCAAACCATCAATAACACCGTCTCCATCCGTATCTGTCGGATTATTAGGATCAGCGCCTATTTCAATACAATCGTTTTCACCGTCTCCATCCGTATCCGGGTTATTCGGGTCCGTTCCTGCAGTAATTTCATCGGTATTGGTACATCCGTCACCGTCAAGATCCGGATTATCCGGTATAAACACCGCGGTGATCGTAACCGGTGCAACGATATCCATTGAGTTGGTATCTTCCGTAACAGCCAATGTATAGGAATTAGCTGTATTTTCCCAATGAGAGAAGACAAATCCTGTAAGCGGTCTTGCTATTAAATTCGTTTGAATTCCCCCGAAATAATTTGCAGTCCACGGATAAGTCGGAGCCCAAATGGAATTCACTTTTACTTCTCCTGAAAGCGCCGGACTTACTGTTACAACAACCGCATTCGGACCGGTAACCTGATAACAATCTATCATTCCCTGGTTCAGCGCTGTACATCGCAGGTTCATGAAATCCCTCATAGCCTGAACGTTGGCTTGCCAACCGGCAACAGAACCTCCCCATTTGGCACAGTGCTGTGCCATTTCAGGTGAGATCTGATTGATCATACTGTCCAGTAAGTTATTCATATACGGACAGGAAAAATGCGTGTTTACCAAATCAATGTAACGTGTAATGTAGTATTGCTCTACCACTGGGTTCTCATTGATCAGTTTATCCAAAATATCGGTATGTCCCTGTCCTCCGGGATTCGGAAGATTTTCCACATTACAGGGATCTGCATTTGCAGTAGGATCAGGAATTCCGGTATAGTTAATATAATGTCCGAAACAAGCATCCATATCCCATAGGGTATAACGCCATTTCTTCTTATCACCAGCCGGATCCATTCCACGCCACCAGGCAGTGTTCCAGTTCAACCAATCCTGGTTTACAATATACGAGTTGATCACAAAGTAGTCGACCAATGACTCCCAGTTCAATAAACTGTCTACATAATTGAAATTTGCAGCAACTCCCATATTATTGGTGTTGATGTAATTTCTAAGGTCATTCCAATCCGGCTGTGCATTCGGTGCACCATATTCTTCCCAGGTCCCTCCCCATGTTTTCAGATACTGTAAATTGTATTTATCCTGTTCATAGTAGTATTTTGTAAAGTCATGATCATCCGCTTTTTCACGGATCTCATACACTCCCCAATATTGTCCGTTTACATACACAACGCAAGGTCTCCATGTACGTTCATCCAGTTTTAAACCTGCTTTTTGTGATAAGGTATGTACGAAAGCATCCCGGATATGTGCTCCTCCCGTCTCAAATGGGTAGTTATCACTCGCTCCGGGTTTTAAAATGACACGCTGGAAATTATCTCTTGTTTTATTCGGGAAGATCTGGTGATCAATTTCATGATCATATCCGAACTGATCTTTCATGATAAAGTCAAACCCTCTTTGGTCATATGCCCAGGAATCATTTCCGTGTTTATTAAATTCTCCCTCTCCTTTATCTACAAATGATTTATCTGCTTCCCATATTTCAAAGAACCCCTGCGGAGTGATTCCACCGTTCCCATTCAGCAAGGTAGACACGGAATTGCTTCCTGCACCTGCAACCGAAACTACAGGAACCGTATGATTTACATTGATGAAATAAGTCCCTGACATAGTGAAACTTGGTTCATCCGTTGAGAAAGCCTTTGCTCTCAGAACTGTTGTCGATGTAATGGATACCGGTCCTGCATAAAGCGTGGAAGCGGTTGTCGGAACGGAACCATCTGTAGTATAACGGATCGTTGCAGCTCCATTGGAACAGGTAATTGTTACGTTCTGAGTTCCCGGATAAAATCCCGGTGCCACACTGAATGTTGGAGTTGGAGTATAAAAGTTGACTCCACCGCTATTTGCTGCACCCGGAGTTGGTGTCAAAAACAATTTCCATGTTGCAGATCCGTTTGTTTGTCGACCGATCGAATGATTTTGTTTGGTCATTTGAGTGATCTCTATGAAATCCACCGTAACATTCGTTGGGCTTGTAAGGATAAACCACTCATTTTTGGTTTGTGCCAAATTAAAACTTGGATGATATTGAGTCCCTGAAACCAAATTTCGGCCACTGCAGAACACCATTTTATATCCGCCTGCAGCAATTGATCCCGAAGGAATTTGCCACTTTTGCGGGTTACCGTCATCGTCCGATAAATAATATCCTGTTAAATCGACTGCAGCTGCACCGGAGTTGTATAATTCGACCCAATCTTCATATTCACCGAAAGCATCTGTCGGGCCACTAATATTGGAACATGAATATTCATTGATAATGACCTGAGAATTTGCCGCGTTTGCGAGCAAAATAAGGAACAGGAAACAGGCCATTTTAAAAGGAGGTAGCAATTTCATGTGTAGTTTCATTTAAAGAGTGTATAATTTTACGAATCTTTTCTGTTATAATCCAAACACTAGACGTAAAATTTTACAAAAAGTAACCTGAAAGTTCATTTTTATTTTGTAATTCCTTAGCGCAGAGATTTAATTTAATTAAAATTCTCTTAATATTGTGACTCTTATAAAACCAGACTAATGAAAAAACTAATTTTTGGAATTGCTCTTCTCTCCGCAATTTCAGCATGTAAAAAAGTAGAAGGCGATGGCGGTCGTGCATCGATTTCCGGAAATGTAACGGTGAATGAATATCTGCGTATTAACGGGGTAGTTACGGATACGGTATCGTATGCAGGCGCGAAAGAAGATCTGTATATCATTTACGGAGACGGTGATGCGATGTATGACGATAAGATCGAAGTTTCTCATGACGGATCCTTCAAATTTGAGTTTTTACAGCCGGGTACTTATACTATTTTCGGATACAGTGAAATTTTCCATCCGGGAAACAACATTCCTAATAACGATGATGATTACAAAACCCTGGAAGTTGTTAGTAAAACAGTAACGATCGGTAAAAAGGAAAATGCTGACATCGGGACCATCACATTAAGCAAAAACTAAATGAAGCCCCTATTAATTGCTGCTCTTTTCCTGGCATCTTCTTTCCTGGCCTGGAATCAGAGCACGAGAGGACAATATTGGTTTAGTGCAGGTGTGAAGCGTGGGCTCAAGCACAACCTGGAAGCAAATCTAAATACCAACGTACGTTTGAATAATTACGGTCAGTTGGCTACCCTTTACCAGGAGGCAAGTTTAAAATACAACAAGCTGGACTGGTTCAGACCTTCTATCGAATATCGTATTATAACGGATTACGATGAACGCAGGAATTATGACAACAGCCACCGCTTGAACTTCAACGCGGATTTCCGCCACAAAGTAAAGCAGATCAAGTTTGGGGCTCGTTTGCGTTACCAGATGTACATCGGCGGATTTGCTACAACAGGGGGGGATTTAGACCCGGCTTTCCGCGTAAAACCACATGTGGAATGGGATAAACCCAAATCCAAAATCACACCGGAAGCTTCTGTCGAGTTTTTCTATAATCCGAATAACGGTCCTTTTGGTCATACCTGGAACCGTGTGCGTTACGGTTTGACTTTGAACTTTAATTTACCCGGAGCAAATGAAATTGGCCTGACTTATTATTACGGGCAAAAATTCAATACCAAGAATAATTACAACGAACACATTCTTTCTTTGGAATATACGTTTGAGTGGGAAAAGGCAAAGAAGAAGAAAAAGAAAGACGACGACGAACTGGAAGAGGATATTGAGTATCCTGAATAATTAGGGCTTCGACTCCGCTCAGCCACCGAATTATTCAGGTAACTGAGCGGAGTCGAAGTTAAAAAAGTACATCCCTGCGCTGACTATCCAACTTCAAAAGGATAAACAAGAGCATGGAGAATGACATCAGGGACGATCCTCCATAACTGAAGAATGGCAATGGAATTCCGATTACCGGGGCCAGCCCGATATTCATCCCGATATTGACTGCAAAGTGGTAGAATACGATCATGGCCACACAATAAGCGTAAACCCTGTTAAACGTAGAGCGCTGGCGTTCGGCAATGACAATGATCCGGAATAGCATTCCCATAAAAAGAATGACGATCACAAGGCTTCCCATAAACCCCCATTCTTCTGCAAGCGGACAAAAGATAAAATCCGTCTCACTTTCAGGTACATGGTTCGAACGTACGCTGGCAACACTCGCTTTTTTGTATCCTTTTCCGAACAATCCTCCGGAACCCACAGCAGCCATCGCCCGGTTACGATTGTAATCTTTCCCGTCATCGTCTTTACGTAAACCCAAAACCAGCTCAATCCGGTCTTTTTGGTGCTGAGCTAAACTTGAAAAAGAAAAGTTAACGGTTGTTGAAACTGCAACGGATAAAAACCACCCGGTAATAATGACTATAAAAACCCTATTCTGATCACGCCTGGATGAAACCCATCGCAAAATCAAATAAGCAATTAAAGCAATCACCGTAATTACGGTAACAACTCCATAAAACCCCGGAATCAACACTCCGCGCATGAATGTGAATTCATACTTATTCCCACTCATCAAAAGCGTTACGATGGAAAGGAATACCACATAGAACAAAATCGGGATAAAGTGACTTCCCACCCAGGTGTCTTTGAAGCGAACTCCGGGGATCAAATTCACTACTTTCAATACCAGGGGATCGAAGGTAATTCCTTCACGATACAAGACAAAGAAAAAGGAAGTAAATACCACAAATGTTCCTGCATCAGGCTGAAGTAAGATCAATACCATCGGGACCATGACGATTGCCAATGCGATAAGGACCGTCTGCACATTCTGGTTCTTTACATTTACTGTCGAAATGTATCGGGAGAGTGCAATTGCAGTTCCGATCTTCATGAACTCGGCGGGTTGAATTCCCATGGAACCGATCCCCAGCCAGGCACGCGCACCATTAATCGGCGGTGTAAAAAGAACGACTATCAGCAAGGAAAAACAAAACAGGTAAATCGGAATGGCAAACTTCCGGTAAATATCCGAATCGATCAAAAACACCAGGAATCCCAGGAAAATAGAGATTCCCACCCACATGATCTGTTTCCCGTATTTCTGGGAAAAGTCAAAAATATTGGGATGGTCCGGATCATAGGCAGCCGAGTAAACATTTGCGATTCCCATGCCCAACATAATGATTACAATTAAAAGTAACCACCAGTCTACGTGTTGTGTCAGGGAATCTTCTCTTCTCATCTATTTCTTCTTAACTGCTTTTTTTTCTAAGCGTATTAACGGTTCTTTTTCATTGGCCGGGCCTTGATATTCAACAGGTTCGCATTCACGATCATCTGTTCTTTCGCTTTATCCTTTACTTGTCTGTGAATGTATTTGTCGATCATTAATCCGGCAGTAGGTGCAGCCCAAACACCTCCGAATCCTGCATTTTCAATGAATACAGCAATAGCAATTTTCGGGTTTTCCATCGGTGCAAAAGCAATGAAAACCGAGTGGTCTTCCCCATGCGGGTTTTGCGCCGTTCCTGTTTTTCCGCAAACGGTTACTCCCTCTACCTGCGCTTTTCTTGCAGTACCTCCCGGTTCGTAGACTGCTCTCCTCATTCCCTCAATAACCGGATCAAAATTGGTTGCATCAACCTTTGTTTTATGAACCACTTTGAACTGAGGCAGTGGTCCTTTGTTCCCGATCGACCGTACAAAATGAGGTGTATAATACCACCCTTTATTGGCAATCGTTGCAGCAATATTAGCCATTTGAAGTGGTGTAACCTTTACTTCTCCCTGTCCGATGGAAATGGAACGAATAGTAGAAAATGCCCAGGTATTGTGTCCATACCATTTATCGTAATATGCCGAGTTGGGGATCAATCCGGAACGCATTCCGGTAACATCTGTTTCAAACTGGCTTCCCAAGCCAAAACTCATAATGTAATCGTACCAGGTATTCAAACCGATCTCAGCATCTGCAAAAATGGACTTTTTCTTTCCTTGCTGGATGATTCGCCGCATAACGTAGTAAAAATAAGGGTTGCAGGAGTTTTTAATTCCATCAGGCAAATTCGTTGCATTCGGGTGATTGTGACAACCTACCATGGATTTGGTACAAGGGAAACCGGATTCAGGCGTAATCACTCCTTCCTGCAGACCGATCAGCGACTGAAGCAATTTAAAAATAGATCCCGGAGGATATTCCGCAGCCAAAGGCCTTGGATACAATGGTTTTCCTTCGTCCACAAGCAATTTGGGATAATTTTTCCCGATATTTCTTCTTCCTACTAAAATGTTCGGGTCAAAACTCGGAGCAGAAACCAGGGCCAGAATTTCTCCCGTTTTTGGTTCAATTGCCACAATACAGCCGCGTTTGTTCTGCATCAGTTTCTCACCGTAAACCTGCAGTTGAATATCCAAACCTAAGTGCAGCGCCGGTCCTTGCTCCGCCAGTGTATCGTATTTTCCTCCTGCATAGGATTCAATGGCATTGTTCAGGGCGGAGGTCACTACATACTTGATCCCTTTCTGTCCTCTGAGTTCTTTTTCATAATAACGTTCAATTCCCGCTCTTCCGATTTGATCTCCTCTTCTGTAGAAAGGATCTTCTTCCAATTCCTCTTTAGTTACTTCATTCAGGTAACCAAAAATATTCGCACCTCCGGAGTAGGGATAACTTCGCATGGAGGTCAAATCTTCATAGAATCCGGGAAATTTCTCCAAATGGGGCGCAATACGTGTAATTTCGTCAATTGTCAATTCCTTGATAAACGGATATGCGCGCTGTGGCTGATAATTATCCTGGTACTTATTGATATTCTTATTGAAATACCTGCCCTCTCCTTTTTTGATCTGATAGAACCGGTCTTTTACTTCCTGTTTCGTCCAGCCCACCAACTTTGCAAACGCAACCGTATCAAAATCGTGGATATCTTCTTCCTTCATCATCAGGTTGTAGTAACTTCTATTTGTTACCACTTTCTTATTATGCCTGTCAAAAACGATTCCTCTTGGAGGAGTAATTTCTTTTCTTTTTTCGGCAATTTCCTGAGCCCGTAATTTCCAGGAATCGTCTATTACCTGCATGAAAAAAAGGCGGATCAAATAAATAGACCCGACCAGGATAAAAAACACCAGGATGACATATTTTCTTCCATCCAGATTCATCGCACTGCCTTTTTATTAGAGATGAAAATAAATTGTACCAATAAACTTAATAAAAAAGAACTCGGAACACTTAATCCGATCTTTATCAGGATCCAGATAAATTCATTGAATTTAAACGATTCAATTGCAAAAAACCACGTATGGTGAATCAACAACAAGGTTCCGTATGCATAAAGAAACCAGCGTCCGCCCATGGAATACACGTTCACAGATTCCACACTCTCATATCCGTCTCTCGGTGAAAGCCATTTGAAAATAATCGGTCTGAAAAAGGCCATGATTACGGCACTGGATGCATGCAATCCAAATGTATTCGAAAAGGAATCAATCACCAATCCAAAAGCGAAACTAACCAACATCAGGGGTACTGTCCCCATTTGAAAAGGCAACATGAAAATGAACAGCGGGTAGATCATTGCGTAAAGGCCCAATCCTGGTTCCAGATTGTTTAGTATGAGCACCTGGAATAGTGCAAACAATACAAAACGAATGCTATTTAAAACAAAAATATTCACTTACAGTTCCTCCTCTTCTTTATCTGGTGGGATCTTCCCTTCCAATTCACGTAATTCATCCAACATGACATTCTTAATCACATACACGTGCTGAATAGTCCTGAAATCTTCTGCAATCCGAACCTGCAGGTCCCACAAGGGTTTCCCTTCAATGGATTTACGTTTTGTAATCACCCCGACAGGAATTCCTTTCGGGTAAATCCCCGAACCTCCACGTGTAATTACTTTCGTGAATTTCTTAATGGTAATATCGTTTGAGATCCCTGATATTTGGCAGATCTTCGGATTTATTCCGTCCCATTTAAGGAGTCCGAAAGCACCTCCGTCCCGCATACTGACATCCACATTGATGTTCTTGGAAAGAATGGTTTTTACAACCGAATAAGATTCTCCGACCAAATGGACAATTCCCACCACTCCTTTGGATGAGATCACTCCCCATCCTTTTTGGATTCCGTGATTCCTGCCAATGTCAATGGTCATGTAATTATTTCGCTTGTCGTAAGTGTTATTGATCACCGTAGCTGCCATATACAAATATTGCTGATGGTAATTCGTATCCTCAATCTGGATCAATTCCCGGTCAACTTTGTAGTTGGAAAGCTTCAGTTTTTCCCTTAACCGGGCATTTTCCCGTTCCAATTTCCGATTCGTTCCTTCCAGGTTGAAATGCTGTGTCACCGAATAGCGAACCTCATACAAACTTCCGTTTATCCTGGAAGCACTGGAGAAAACCTGCAGACGTGCAAACTCGGAATATTGGATATACGCAGAAAGTGCTACAACCTGTAGTAATACAAAGACCAAAAAGATCTGAAATCGTTTGAAGAAAGCAATCAAATTGCGCATGCCACAAAATTAGTTAGATAAACGATTTTCTAATGGGTGAAATGAATTTTTATTTGACAATGTAATCTAAAAAAGTGAAAGTGATACCCCAAAAGCCAACGCGCTGATTTTCTCACTCTTACTGCTCTTAAATTGAGGTGCCAAAGTATAATCCGCAAACAAGGCCCAATTCCGGATACCGACCCGCATATGAACGCCATAAACCAAAGGATTTCTGTCCGGTAATCTTTTGTCTTTGCTCGCTCGTTGGCCTTCGGGCCAAACCTTTTGGAAGGTTTGGAGCCTGTAACCGATCGAACCCCCCACGTGCATTTTAAAATGCTGCCATTTCGGACTTCTGAACCTAAATTCAAGAGGAAGTGCCAGAATGTGATTCCCAAATGTATTCTTCCGGTAATCGGTATAACTGGAATCGGCGTAATAACGGGTAAACGAATGGGTGCTATCCGCAAAGAACAATCCCTTTGGTCCGGTTTTTTGATACTTGTATGCCAAACCAATTCCGAAGGAAACCGTATTTCCGTTCGTGACCGGGATATCCCACATTGTATTGACATTGCAACCAAAAGAGCGCCATGGGTTCGCTTTAACACTTCCGGAACTCATCAATTGATTGTACGTTACATCCAGGATCAAACGATCGTACTTTCTTAATTTTCCAGGTTTAGCGGGCCTCCAGCCGGTGTTGTACCAAAAAATTCCCGGACGGTGCCTGGAAACCAAACTCGAGTCTTTCCCTTGAGGTTGGGCCAAACCTTGAAAAGCAATTAAAAGAAAAACCGGTAATAGTTTAAGAAATTTCATTTTCCAAGCGATATTGTTCCCATTTCCAGGCATCTAAAATAGCATCTTCAATGGTTCTTTCCGTATTCCAGTTTAAAATTTTCTTTGCTTTGGAAACATCTGCAAACAAGGCATCCACATCTCCGGGCCTTCTTTCCCCAAACCGGTAATTCAACGGTTTCCCTGTTACTTTCTCAAATAGCTGCACCAATTCAAGTACCGAAGTTCCCGTTCCTGTCCCCAGGTTAAAAATATCCACTATTCCGTCAAATTGATGAGACAATGCTTTTACATGTGCTTTGGCTACATCCGTTACGTGAATGTAATCACGCACACAGGTTCCGTCAGGTGTATTGTAATCTTTCCCGAAAATGGTCAGTTCCTTCCGAACACCGGCCGCTGTCTGTGTAATGTATGGAAGCACGTTATTCGGAGGGCCAAGTGGCAACTCACCCAATTTTCCACTTGCATGCGCACCGATCGGGTTAAAGTAACGCAGAAATATCGGTCTTAAAGTCGTACCGGAAGCAATATCGATCAGCATTTGCTCTGCCATCCATTTGGTCCAGCCATAAGGTGAATTCGGTTTTCCTACCGGCATCGTTTCGGTTAATGGTTCCAGGGCATTTTCAACACCGTAAACCGTACAAGACGAGGAAAAAACAAGCTTGTTTACCTTGAATTCTTCCAGACAACTCAGCAGATTGATGAGTGAAACAAGATTATTGTCGTAGTAATCCAGTGGTTTTTCAACCGATTCGGCAACTGCTTTAAATGCAGCAAAATGAATGACTCCGGCAATCTGATGTTTTTCAAAAACAGATCGAAGGAATGTTTTATCACGCATATCACCGTGGTAAAAGATACAATCCTTTCCGCTGATTAAATTGATCTGTTTAATAATCGATTGACTCGAATTAGAGCAATTATCCAAAATAATCGGGGTATAACCCAATTCAAATAGTTCTACTACAGTATGCGAACCGATAAAACCGGTTCCACCCGTAACCAGGATTTCTTTGTTTTCAATCATGCATTGTAAAGGTAAGAAGAAAAAGCGATAGTCCGCCGCGGTGGAAAGACTGAGGTACGGATCCGTCAGCTGACGGATTAGTGCGGAAAACAATTTTAATTCTCCTCTGCCACAGCCTCTTCTTTACTTCCGCTCAGTATTTTCAGGACCTGGACCAAATCAATGATTTTCAAGCCAAAAACAAGAAGCATCCAAATTACACCCAATCCAAGCGCATAATACAATTGGTTCCACTGAAACCTGATCTCTGCAAACATGGCAGCAACCATGAATACACTTAAAATCATCAGTTTCAACCAGGTATTGGCTGCCAAATGGTGTTTCATGCGATAGCGGACAACCAGGTATTGCAAAACTCCCAATGTGGATTGTGCTACCAAAGAGGCGATGGCTGCTCCAACAGCTCCGAAAAAAGGAATTAAAGCGATGTTCAAAATCGACATGATGATCAGGGACAGGAAAGCGATCTGATTCATGGTCCGAAGTGATCCGTTGGCCGTCAAAAGCGTTCCGAATACTACGGTAAAACACATCGGAATGAAAGTAATGGAATGGAAAATCCAGGCATTGTAGGAATACCAGTTCGCATCATCATATAACTTATCGAACAAAAATTCCTTGATCCCGATTGTCAGTGTGATCATCAAAATTCCACCTGAGAACAAAATATTCAAGGCACTGGTCATAATCCCGGTTGTGGAAGTGTTGTCTTTTAAAACCCGTGAAAAAACCGGCAATAAAATACTTCCGAAAAGCACGGCAAACATCCAGCACGCGTCCAATAACCTAAAACTTTGCGTGTAGTACGAAACCTGGACTGTTCCTTCAGGGTGCAATTTTTCAAGGAATACCGCATCCAAACGGGAAGTCAGCATCATAATGATTACCAAAATGGCGTAAGGATAAGATTGTCTGAAAATTGCTTTGAAGAAATCAGAATCCCAATGCAAGCGGGGTAAAGCAACAATGCGCAGGTAAATAATGGTGGCAACCAACAGGGAAATGGTGGAAGAACCAACGAAAATAATCGTAAACCATTGCAAAGTAAGCGGTTGAATGAACGTTGTATAGATCAGGATGCTTCCAAAAACAAAATAAACAGACCGTTCCACAACAGAAAGTACTGCGTCCAGACCGAATTTCAATAAACCGCCGGTATACGCCCGGACATAATTCACCGTAATAATACTGATCTGGTGCATGATCAATAAACCAAGTACCCACAACCATTCAAAAGGAAATCTTAAAATGAAGAACAGGGAAACTGTCCAAATAATATAGATCAACACCAAAATAAGACGGAAAGTAAACAGCCGGTTACTATACTTGTGGATCATGTGCGGATGCTGCGCGATCATTCTTGTCATGAAATTGGTAATCCCCATGTCAAGCAACATGGAAAACAAGAATGTGAAGTTGAGCATGGTTTGAAAAATACCATATGAATCAAGACCCAATTCATTTTGCATTTTAATGTCCACCAGGAAGATTGTCGCGGGTTTAACGAGTAAATTCAATAACAGCGTAATGCCTAATCCTCTTAAAAACAGTTTTTGCATTAGCCGGAATTATTCTGCGATGAAAATAAAGTTTTGTGTGTGATGTTTGGAAGAATCAAACGGAACGAGCTTATTGTTTTCTCCTACAAAAATGGAGTAACTGAACGACTTCAGATACTCGAAACATTTGGAGCGGTTTTCATTGTCCCAAAGTTCAGCGTAAATAATCGGTTTATTCGATGTAATGATCCGGTTTGCACCTTTCAATGCGAAATACTCGAAATTTTCAATGTCAATTTTAATTGCCTGAACAGGTTGACCATTCAAAATGTTGTCCAATTTATCCAATTGAACGTCCACTTCTTTCCCTTCATTCCACTCGGTAATCGTTTCGTGTTTGATATGGCTCAACCCTTGCATCACGGTTTGTCCGTTTACAGGAAGTACCATTTTTGCAGTTCCGGACTCATCACCCAAGGCAACTTCGTGAATTTTTGTCCTTTTCAGCTTAAATTTTGCGATAATGCGCTTTAGAACGCTCACGTTTGCAGGCATCGGTTCGAAGGCATGAATTGTCGTATTCGGAAGTTTATTGGCCAAATGAACAGTCATAATTCCCAAATTCGCCCCGATATCCAACACGTCACCTTTCCCATCCTTTAATAAGGATAAGAAGGTAAAAAAGTCGTTTTCCTTTTTGTCCGAACGCAGTGTTCTGATCTTATACAGCGCAAAGACATACAGATAGGTGTGCAAGCCCAACAACTTCTGTAAAATATATTTAACGCTATTTTTCATTTTCAATAAGATGCCACGAAGTTAGGAAAAGTTGGAAAGAAGGCGTCTTAATATTGGAGATATTTTGGAGAAATGTGGTATTGCTAACTAAAGATCTGACAGATCAAAAATAATAAATCACAAAAATCATATCTCACGGATAGTTTGTAACTTCGGGACCCATGCGCATTGGAATCAATACCCGTTTCTTGCTCTCTTCCAAAATGGAAGGCTTTGGCTGGTACACCTTTGAAGTGGTTAAACGCATGGTGGAAGCTCATCCGGAACATGAATTCGTGTTCTTTTTCGATCGGCCCTTCGATGAAAAATTTGTCTTTGCAAAGAATGTAACCCCGGTAGTTTTATTCCCTCCTGCCCGGCATCCCATTCTATTTGTTTGGTGGTTCGAGCATTCTATCAAACGCGCGCTGAAGAAATACAAGATCGATCTTTTTTATTCCCCGGACGGATACCTGTCACTCAAATCTCCGGTCCCGCAGGTTGGCGTGATCCACGACCTGAATTTCGAACATTATCCGGAGGATATTCCAGCGAGTCCTTTAAAGTACTTACGCAAATATTTTCCGAAATTTGCGAAAAAGGCAACACACATTCTAACGGTTTCCGAATATTCCAAACAGGATATTGTAAAATCCTACGGCATTTCACCTTCCAAAATTACTGTTGCGTGGAACGGAGCTTCCGAATCATTTGTACCATTGGATTCGGATGAAATCCATGAAATCCGGACAGAAAAAACTGCCGGTCGGCCTTATTTCATTTTCGTAGGAGCAATCCATCCACGTAAAAATGTAGGTCGTTTGATCGAAGCTTTCGGAAAGTTTGCACAGGTCAATCCCGATATTGACCTGATGATTGTAGGTGAAAGTTTGTGGGCAAACAAAGCTTCCTCCATTCCGGAAGTTTCTGAAGAATTGAAAAAACGCATCCTGTTTTCCGGTCACGTTTCTTTAACGGAGTTGAACCGATTGATGGGAGCCGCTTTCGCACTCACCTATATTCCTTACTTCGAAGGATTCGGAATTCCACTGGTAGAAGCGATGCGCTGCGGTCTGCCGATCATTTCGGGAAATCGGACCTGCTTACCGGAAGTTGCCGGAGAAGCTGCCATTTATGTCAATCCTTTTGATACCGAAGAAGTTTCGAAAGCCATGATCTATTTAGCATCGGACGAACAAAAACAAGCAGAACTGGCCCGAAAAAGTTTGGAGCGGGCAGCTTTATTTTCCTGGAATTATACTGCGGAAACGACTTGGGACGTTATAACTGAAGTAAGCTCATTAAACACAAAGTAAACATCTGAATTAAATTCATTCTGCATGCAAAAAGGATTGTTTTTCCTAATTTCTTTCCTGTTCGTATCTATTTGCCATTGCCAGGTCGCCCTTCACTTTTTGGATACAAAAACGATAATGAAAAACCATGTTCGCAAAGTCATCCAGGTAGATAAAAGTGGAGCGGTTCCATCAGGTGCGGATAGTTCTTATGTCGTTTTTAACGAAAAGGGGCAAGTCATCATTTCCAACCAATATGATTACCAATACAATCAGAGTTTAGGTGTTTACGAAGCCGAAGAAGAAATTATTTATAGATACTATGATGAAAACGGAAAATCGGCTGGCCAGGTAAATTATAGTCCAAAATCCGAAAATCCCATTAAGAATGTGTTCCTTCATAGCCATGACACTGTTTCAAAAATGACATCACATATTACCTTTAGTTCATTCGCAGAAGGGGAATGTACGATCGACATTTACAGTAAACCTACAGATATTTCGCAATTCAAACAAGATACCATTTGGATAACAAAATATCACGCAAAAGTGCCTTATCTTAAGTGGGGAAAAACAACGTACTATGAAGAAATTAAATTTGATTCCAAAGGAAAAGCAGAAACATCAGAACGAATTGAGCTTGCATTCAAACCCGGTACGTATGAGCATACTGTAAAGACAAGCTATCATTATGACAAAAATGGAATTCTAATCTCAAGGGTTGAAAACCGTTTTAATGAAAAAGGGGAACATTATGAGACGGATGAATTCCACTATTTGGATAATGAATTACTAAGTGAAGCCGTACTTAAGAACAAAAGAGACCATACCATTCAGAAGTTTGAGTTTATCTATGAATATCGGAAATAATCAGTGAAGTTATGTCGAAACTATCCTTATTGTCAGTCGCAATTCTATTGCTTTTTTCCTGCAAGGAAAAGAAAACCGTAAAAGCAGGTGTGAAAATGCAGGATTTTATCATTTCGATCAGTAATTACGCCCGTGCTCAAGACCCAGATTTTATTCTCATACCCCAAAACGGCGAAGAGATTCTCTTTGAAGATGTAGATCCTGAAAAAGGATTGAGATCCGATTTAATCCAGGCCATTAACGGCTACGGTGTGGAAGAATTATTTTACAACGGTGATTCGTATACACCGGACGATTACCGTTTAGGAATGTTGCGAAAAGTCAACTCGTCCCTGAAAGTCATGGTGGCCGATTATTTACCGAATGATGATGCAGGCGGTGCTTTCCAGGCCGCAGATGCAGAGCAGTTCATTGCATTTCCAAGAGTGAGTTCCAATTACGACTATAAGACGATTCCTGCAACGGTTCACCATGAAAATGCGGACAACATTCAGACTTTAGCGCAGGCGCAGAACTATTTATACCTCATCAGTACAGAAAATTATCCGGATAAAGCGTCTTTCCTTTCGGCCATTCAACAAACCAACTTTGATGTGGTGATCATCGATGCTTTTTTTGGCGATGAGTTACTGACTGCTGATGATGTGACCAGCCTGAAGACCAAATTAAACGGCGGACAACGCCTGGTTATTTCTTATATGAATATCGGTTCGGCCGAAAAATACCGTTATTACTGGAAAAAGGGCTGGGGATTGCATCATCCGCTGTGGCTGAAGAAAAAATACGACGGATATAAGGACGAGATCTGGGTGAAGTTCTGGAAAGACGAATGGCAGGAGATTATTTACGGAAATGATGATTCGTACACCAAAAAATTACTCAACGTCGGATTTGACGGAGCGTATTTGGATAATATTGAAGGGTTTTATTTCTTATACCATAAAGATTAACGAAAAGCATGTCGTTCTCGATACTTCCTACGGAAACTCGAACTGACATGACCATTTCACTTCATATTCTTTAATATCTTTTGCTTCTTTCGTTCGAAGAATGCCTCCAACGTTCTTTTTGAAAGTACACAAACACCAATGATCAAGGTAATGGAAACTCCGTAATAGAACACTGTTTCCAGGAACATTCCCGAACCGGCAACAAAGCCTTTCAGCAATTCAATGACCTGGGAAAGGATCAGTAAGTGGAACATGTAAATTCCGTAGGAAATTTCACCCAGGTAGGAAAACAGGCGATTTTCCAAAGTAAACAGGTTCTTGTCTACTACTGAAACCCCAATGATCAAATACAGGAACAGCACATTCGGAACGATTGCGGAAATCAGTGGATAATCAAAGAAGAAATACCAGATGTCTGAATGAATATTCGCTCCGAAAACGATGAAAACTACGATCAGGGAGTATAAAATAATCTGTGCCGGGATACTATAAATCCAGGATGCATTGATCTGTTTTCCATAATGGAAAACCAGGTAAGCCCCCAAACCTCCGATCGCCATGGCTTCAAATTGATGAATGCGGATGAGGTAACTTAAAATCCCGGGTAAAGACCAATGGGTATTGATAGCAATTAAAATCAATTTGAAAGCGATTACTCCCAAAAGTAATTTCAACAGCTGTTTTTTCAGCCATTTAAATAGAGGAGCCCAAATGAGGTAAAAGACCTCTTCCACTCCAATCGACCAAAGCGGCTCCAATAAATTACTTCCAAAGAAATAATTCACCATTCCGGGAACGAAGAAAATAAAGTAGTACCATGTTTCCCCGAAAGTGTAAGGCATTTTGTAGGGGATATTGAACCAATCAATGAAATAGGGCTGAATAATTGCCCCAATGATGACCATTAAAAAGTACAAAGGCCAGATCCGGAAGACCCGTTTGATGTAGAATTGCTTGATGGAAATGTCGTTCTTCACTTCACGTTCCTTCAACAATAGATAAGTAATCAAAAAACCGCTCAACACGAAGAAAAAACTTACAGCATGTGAACCATTCTGGAACAATCCGAAATCCTTTAAATGATTGTTTAATCCATGATCCTTTCTCAAAGATTCCGCATGATGCAGGACCACCAGGAAAGCAGCAATAAAACGCAAGGTATTTAAGCCTTTAAAATGAGAAATCGATTTGTAGTTCTGAATCATTGAACGACAAAATTAACCAGACAAATCGAAACAACGTTATTCATTACAACAATCCCCAAAAATAACCCGTTTTGAAACCTCATTCTTCCAGTTCGTTATCCTTGAATGCAGACGGTATCAGGTTTGGAATGATCTTCAAAACAATTGGTAAAAGTAACGCTCCACCAGGCAATAAGAAGATTGCCAAAGCCGGCATGGACTTCGCAATATCCATAAACTGGCTCTTTACTTTTTCCTTCTCCTCCTTAGAAAGCTCTTCCGTAGCAGATTTGCGGATCAGGAAAACCAATTCTTTACTCTGCCTGATCTCTTGCGCCAGTTTATCTTTGTTTCGTCCCAGGATCTTGATCCAGCGCTTGGAAACACTGTCGAGCATCTGTTCCATGGAATTTGAATCATTCAGATAAGATACTTTTTGGTTGTTCTCTAATAAAAACTGGTCTGTACAATAAATAGCTTCATCCAAATCTCTTTCTGAACAGGACATCCATTTTTTGAGGGTGATCAAGGTTTCCAGATCTGCTTCCCGTGAATTTTGGTTCATGTGCATGGTCAGTACGGAAAGATCGAGCATGTAGCGTTTGAAATTCCACGAGTCGACCAGGTCGCAAGTAAGCTCATTGAGGGTGATTCCTTCTCTGAAACGCAGTTTGGCCAGTTCTTTTTCATCCGAATCCAGGTCGGCGGAAAGTAAAAAGGTATTGAACAGGTTTTTTTCGTGCTCCTGGACCTCTCCGTCTGAATAAGCTGAAATAGCAATGATCCCGAGTGCTAAAAGTGCCAATTTCTGGTAATCAAGCGTTTGTTTTCGTTTGTTCTTTAAAAAATCCTCGAACAAAATAACATCCAGGTAAATGAATGAATTGTTGAAATAACTCATCCAGGATTTGGTATTCGTCAAATTCTTAGGGACATCTGTTCGTTTTTCCAGGATCCGTTCAATTTTCTCCGAAGCACTTTCCTTCAGGAAAAAAGTCAGGACGGAAGTCAGCGATTGCACCCGGTGTTTTTTATAGAAAATATTCAGGTCGTTCAGGAACTCATCCGCTTTCAACTTTGTCTTCCCCTGAATATTAATGTGGGTAAATAAAAGTGATTCGAAAAGAAGCACTGTCAATTGCTCATCATGCGTCCACTTGGATGTATCCAGGTTTTTACCGAACAACAATTTGGAAGGATAGCCGAAGATAATTCCGGTTTGAGAAAGCGTGTAATGATTGAATTCGGCACGGGTCAGATCCTCAGGTTTTTGAAGGTCAATAGAAAGTTCACCTGACTCTATCAGTTGTAAGTATTTGGCAATCCATCCTTTCGAACCGGGAGCGATCATGAGGACAAAGTTAAGATAATTTTATAACCATACCAGTCAGTCTCGTAGGTGTTTTATGCAACCACATTTGCCGGTTTCGAGTCTAAATCCTGAAACCGAGAGACGTATGAAAACACTTTTATTCCTGTTCGCGATACTTACAATGCAAAGTGCCCTGACGCAGTCCGGAAATTGCGGAGCTGACCAAATACAGGATTATCTGCGTCAGCACCATCCGGAATACGGTCTGAAGGAAAACCAAAACAACCGGCGCTTAGCTCAATTCCTGAGTTCCGATTCCGGACAATACCATGAAAAAACCATTTACACAATTCCCATCGTCTTTCACATCATGCACCAAAATGGTCCTGAAAATATTTCGGATGCAACCGTTATCCAGGCAGTGAATGAATTAAATCAGCGCTTCCAGAACTCAGGATCGTATTTCGATGCAAGCGGGCATGCCGTAGACATCCAGTTTTGTCTGGCTTCGGTTGATCCCTGGGGAAATTCCACAACAGGAATCACACACGATTATTCTTCCATTCTGACACTCAATTACTACGATTATGTCCAGGATTGGACTTTCAAATCCCAAAACAGGTGGAATCCGCTCCTTTATCTGAATGTCTGGACTGTTGGGAATATTGCTGCAGACCCCTTCCAAAACCCAGCTGGTGTTGGAGGTTATGGTACTTATCCCGGATCACCGATAGAAACGGATGGGATCGTTGGGCGTTATAATCTGTTTACTAATTCCTCCTTGTTCGCTCATGAGGTGGGCCATTATTTGAATTTGTACCACACGTTCAGCAATGGTTGCAACAATTTCAATTGCTTACTGAACGGCGATTTTGTATGTGATACTCCACCGGATAATTCCCAGGACGTTTTTTCATGTCAAGGGAATTCGTGCGCTACTGAAATGAGTGATACTTCCGGGTTCAATCCGTTCACCGGAGATGTAGTTGATTTACCAAATTACATGGACTACACTTCCTGCCCCTTGTCATTTACACAAGGCCAGGCCAATAGAATGCAGGCTGCCTTGACACTTTCAAGATCAACATTGCTGCAATCAAACGGATGTGGAAATCACCCGGGAGGTGCCATTCCGGTTGCCGCGTTTACTGTTGATTCTTCATTCTGTAAAGGAACAGGGAAATATGGATTTCACTCAACCGGGGCGAATTGTTTGTATGCAGCATGGGATTTTGACGGAAACGGGACCATCGATACAGTTGGTGAACAGGTTGTTCACCGGTTTCCCAGTTCAGGAATGTATCACGTTAAATTGTACGTAAGCGGATACGGCGGCTCTGATACATTGACACAGGCCATGTATGTATTTGTGGCACCAACTCCTTATTACCCGATTTCCGGAAGTATTTCGGGAACTTCCCTCGATCCGATCCTGCACGTTCCGTATGCTTGTATCGATGCACAGGTCACCATTGGAGGGGTTCCGGGAATGAACAGTTACCAGTGGAGCAATGGAGCAACTACTCAAAACAGTGTGTTTAATATTGATAGTACTACCGAACTTTCGTTAACTGTTACAACTCCTTCCGGAGAACAATTGCATTCATGTCAGCCTTTTAAAATCGGGGTAAATCCACGGATTCATTTATCCATAGATGTTGGTGCAGACACAGTAGATTGCGGGGAACTGGTTGTTCTGCGCTGGTATCCGATTCCATATTGGTTTCCCACAACCAATACCTGGTACCGCAATGGAAATTGGTTTTCTGAGAACCAGGCTGTTTTAAGTAACTATGGAACACCAGCAGGAGATCAATTGGTTTGGGTAGCAAATAATGTAGATCCGGTTGGTTGTGTCACGAATAGTGACACCGCGCACTTTTATGTCAGAGATCACATTCCCGTTTCCCTGAGTTTTGATGGAACAACTCTGAGAACGAGTCACGATTGTATTCTAAATCTCTGGTATCGGGATGGTGTTCAAATCCCGGGTTCTGACAGTTCTTTGCTTGTAACACAGAACGGATGTTATTGGAGTACGTGTATAGATTGTGCTTATTCCACTACGGATACCATTTGCATCACCAACCTGTCGTTAGATAAACTTCAAACAACGAACCTGTTTCAGTTATATCCGAATCCATTCTCAAAAACAGTAAGTCTTCGCTTTTCTGAAGTACAGCAAAATACACAGATGGAGCTTCTTGACCCAAGCGGTAAAGTGATCAAAAGAGAACTAATTCAGGGAAAAGAGTTCTTACTTGAACGTGAAGGTTTGGCTACAGGGACCTACTTTATACATGTTTACAACGAAACCAGTCAACTCAACGAAACCCGATTGGTGGTGATCGAGTAATGTACCCAACCATTTCCAGGATGCAAAAACAACTATTTTACCACAAATGCGCAAATGTTTGAGGCGCTTACCAGTCGCCTCCTAACTCTTAAACACTAATAAATTGCTTATTAGACACAAAAGCGAGTGCGGTGCGCCTATGCTATTCGCATGACGCCGAAGCTTATGCTTACGCCGGAGCTTCAGCGCAGGCATTAGTCGAGCTAATAATTTGCGCATTTGTGGCGGAAAACAACAATGGGTGCGAATTGTGATTAATTCCCGATTAGTTGCTCTCTTACTTTTGATAATCCGTGTTAGCTTCCGCCACCACCGCCACCGGTGCATTGGCGATAAACAACATTCACTGTGATAGCTGAAGTGGATCCACTACCCACAATGACATTCGCAGCATAGGAAACCGAACTTACGAAATAGCCACTTGGTGTATTGGCGATTGCCCACGCAATGGCATCATTCATTACACTATTCTGCTCAGCAGGTGTAATGACCTGCGAGCTTGTGAAAAGGTACAAACTCCCGGTGCTGGAATTGGTTAAAAGCCAATTGGTTGCGTTTTGAGTAACTGAGTTACCGGTACACATGCGCATATCACACAAAGCTAAACTGTTCATTTCAGAGATAAGAGCACTCCATCCTGTAACATTTCGCCAGGGATCGCAATGAATGACTTTAGTATTTTCGGTTTGTTTGTGAACCTTCACCGGAACAGAAGGTTGGTTTTTCTCACATCCTGAGAAGAAAAAAACAGAAGCTGCCATAAAAACAGTAACTCCCACGAGTTTTTTGATTCTTGTTTTCATATGAATAATGGTTTGAAAATGAGGTGGTAAGTTAGTAATTCGGATTCAAATAAAAAAGCTGGGGGAAATCATAAAACAGTAGGGGAAAATTCATAAAACAGTAGGGGCGGAAAATTTTCCGCCCCTACTGTTTATCTTTATAATATTTGTTTTACAATTTTCTTGCAACTTCTACTTCTTCGTAAGCTTCAACCAAGTCGCCAATTTTGATATCGTTGAATTTATCGATATTTAAACCACATTCGTAATTGTTTTTCACTTCACGAACATCGTCTTTAAAACGTTTCAATGATCCAAGAACTCCGGTATGAATTACAATTCCATCACGGATAACACGAATCTTGGAAGTACGCTTGATAATTCCATCCATTACATAACATCCTGCGATCGTACCTACTTTCGTGATTTCGAATGTTTCGCGGATCTCTGCTGTTCCGATTACTTTCTCTTCGATATCCGGAGACAACATTCCTTCCATTGCAGCTTTCAATTCATCGATCGCCTTATAGATTACAGAATACAAGCGAATATCAATTTGTTCCTGTTCTGCCAGTTTACGTGCAGAAACAGAAGGTCTTACCTGGAATCCGATCACGATCGCATCTGATGCAGACGCTAAGTTCACATCGGCTTCGGTAATTGCACCCACTCCTTTGTGGACGATATTCACTTGAATTTCTTCTGTTGAAAGTCTCAATAATGAATCGGATAATGCTTCGATTGATCCATCCACATCCCCCTTCACGATCAAATTCAATTCCTTGAAGTCTCCGATCGCCAAACGACGACCGATCTCGTCCAACGTAATGTGCTTATTCGTACGAAGACCTTGTTCACGGTACAACTGTTCGCGTTTCGTAGCAATGGCTTTCGCTTCACGTTCGTCATCCATTACGTGGAATGTATCTCCCGCTGAAGGTGCACCGTTAATTCCTAAAACAGATACCGGTTGTGCAGGACCCGCTTCTTTCAAAGCTGTTCCCTTTTCATCATGCATAGCACGAACGCGACCGTAGTTACGTCCAACCAATACCACATCTCCGACTTTCATTGTTCCGGCATGTACCAGCATATTTGTAACGTATCCTTTTCCTTTATCCAAAGAAGATTCGATCACGGTACCAACTGCATTTTTGTTTGGATTTGCACGTAAGTGAAGGATTTCTGCCTCCAACAATACTTTATCCAACAAGGCATCAATATTTAAATTCTGTTTTGCAGAAATTTCCTGACACTGGTATTTTCCACCCCATTCTTCCACCAGGATATTCATAGCGGAAAGTTGTTCGCGGATCTTATCAGGGTTTGCACCCGGCTTATCAATTTTATTGATCGCAAATACCATTGGTACGTTTGCTGCCTGTGCGTGAGAAATTGCTTCTTTTGTTTGAGGCATTACGTCATCATCGGCAGCAACAATGATAATTGCAACGTCAGTTACCTGAGCACCACGAGCACGCATCGCTGTAAAGGCTTCGTGACCAGGTGTATCCAGGAACGTCATTTTGCGGCCATCTTTCAAAGTCACCGAATAAGCACCGATATGCTGTGTAATTCCCCCGGCCTCACCAGCGGTTACATTTGCATTACGGATCTTATCCAATAAGGAAGTTTTACCGTGGTCAACGTGTCCCATTACTGTAATAATCGGCGGACGCTCAATCAGGTCTTCTTCTTTATCTTCCACTTCCGGAATTGCTTCCTGAACATCTGCGGAAACGAATTCTGTTTCAAATCCAAATTCTTCAGCAACGATTTGAATGGTTTCAGCATCCAAACGCTGGTTGATCGAAGCAAAAATTCCCAGGGACATACAAGCTGAAATAACTTGCGTCGGGGAAACGTTCATCATAGATGCCAATTCCGACACCGTAACGAACTCTGTCAACTTCAAGATTTTTTCTTGCAGTTCTGCTTCCATTTGTTCCAATTCACGACGTTGTGCACGATCATCACGTTTTGCACGACGATTCTTGGATGCTTTCGATTTACCTCCCTGAGAAGATAAACGAGCCAATGTATCTTTAATTTCTTTTTGGATATCCTGTTCAGAAACTGCCGGTTTATCAATCGGCCCTCCTTTACGGAAGTTGTTTCCTCCACGGTTGAAATTTCCTCCACTCGGGCGGTTTCCTCCCTGGCCTTGTCCGCCAGGACGATTTCCTCCGCCTTGTCCTCCCTGACCTCCTTGCGGATTAGTTCCCGGAGTTTTTGCAACGTCCACTTTCTTGATACGCTTGCGTTTCTTGCGGTCATCACCCGGACGGGAAGATCCAACGGATTTTGGTTTTTCAACCGGTAATTCAATCTTTCCAAGCACCGTAGGTCCGGACAATTTTTGTCTTTCTACACGGATTGTTTCTATTTCTTTCGGAGCTTCAGGTTCCGGAGCCTCAGCCGCGGCTGGTTTTGCTTTCACCTCTTCTTTTTCAGGAGCAGCCGGTGCAACCGGAGGTTTCGGGTAATCGCTTTTATCGATTGGTCCGTCCTCTTTTTTGCGTTTGTCCGGTCTTGTTTTGGTATTCAACTTATCAAGGTCGATCTTACCAATTACCTGAATTCCCCCATCAGCAGCCTGAGCGGCTGGTTCTTCCTGAACCGGGGCTTTCTTTTCTTCAGCTGGTTTCTCAACAACAGGTTCAGTAACTTCTACTTTTTCCTCTGCTTTTGGAGGTTGTGCCATCGCTGAAGCTGTAGGCGACATGCGATCAACTTTCGGAGTAACAACAGGTGCAGTTTTTGCCGGCTCTGATGCGCTGCTATCAAAATCATCCTCGCCTTCCTGAGACTTCGGTTCATCTTTGATATCGCGCAAAGTAATCGTCTCGCGCTTCTCTCTTTTAACTGCCGTCATTTTGGATTGCTCCTTTAAATTTTGGTCAGCCGCAAATTGAGTGCGCAACATATCATACTGCTCCGGATCCAACTTCGTATTTGGATTGGAGTCAATAGCCTGCCCCTTCGACGCCAAAAAGTCGACGATCGTAGAGATCCCTACATTCAATTCTCCTGCTGCTTTTCCTAAACGCTGTGTTTTACCAGACATATATTATTTGCTTCTTTTAATTAATGTTCAACCTTCCATCTGCCGTAGCTGATGGGGATTGAACCCATTTCGCTGTGTAAAGATAGTTAGTGTTAACCAGATTTAGGTGAAAATCGGTCAGGTATTTTTTACCTGACCGAAATCACACCTTGTTTTATTATTGAAAGTATTACTTTTCCTTCGCATGCGCAATTTACTATTACGCTTCCTCAGTCTTCATCTGCCGCAACAGATTCTTATTCAAACTCTGAACGAAGGATACGCAATACTTCCTGAATTGTTTCTTCTTCCAAATCTGTACGCTGAACTAAATCTTCCACTGTCAATTCCAATACAGATTTCGCTGTATCACAACCAACTGCTTTCAATTCATCCAGGATCCAGCTGTCGATTTCATCTGCAAATTCTTCTAAGTCAACATCTTCATTGTCAGACTCGCCATCACGGAATACGTCAATTTCATATCCGGATAATCTTCCTGCCAAACGGATATTGTATCCTCCTTTTCCAATTGCCAAAGAAACCTGGTCCGGCTTCAGGAATACGCTTGCACGCTTTTCTTCCTCATCGATTTCGATGTTGGTAATTTTTGCCGGAGACAATGCACGTTGAATGAATAATTTCGGGTTGTTTGTGAAGTTGATCACGTCAATGTTCTCATTGCGCAACTCACGAACGATTCCGTGGATACGGGAACCCTTCATACCAACACATGCTCCAACCGGGTCAATACGGTCATCGTATGATTCAACTGCTACTTTTGCTCTTTCTCCCGGTTCGCGAACGATACGTTTGATGGTAATCAATCCGTCGAATACTTCAGGAACTTCCAATTCGAATAAACGCTCCAGGAATTCCGGTGCGATACGCGAAAGGATAATTACCGGCGAGCTGTTACGCATATCTACTTTCGAAACAACTGCACGAATGGATTCACCTTTCTTGAAATAGTCGGAAGGAATCTGCTCTGATTTCGGAAGGATTAACTCATTATTCTCATCATCCAATACCATGATTTCTTTCTTCCAAACCTGGTAAACTTCACCAGTGATAATTTCACCGATACGCTCCTTGTATTTCTTGTACAAATGGTCTTTCTCCAATTCCAAAATACGGGAGATCAGGTTCTGACGAAGCGACAAGATATTTCTGCGTCCGAAATCTGCAAAACGGAATTCTTCCGATACTTCCTCACCGATCTCAAAATCAGGCTCGATTTTAATTGCATCCGAATAAGCGATCTCCGTGTTTTGATCTTCGACCTCACCATCCGCAACAATCTCCTTGTTTACGAAAATCTGAACGTCTCCTTTATCAATGTTTACAATCACATCGATGTGCTCATCCGTGTTGAATTTTTTCTTCAACATTGCACGAAATACGTCTTCCAAAACGTGTTGCATCGTTTGTTTGTCGATGCTCTTGAGTTCTTTGAACTCGGAAAACGATTCTACTAGTTCCAAGCTGTTCATAGCTTCTTATTTAAATGAAATAACAATTTTTGCTTCGTTTATATCTGAAAAGGCGATCTTGTTTTCAATCACCACCAGTTCCTTTTTCTTCTTGCCTTCGATCAACTGTTTTTCTTCCCGTTTCAGGGTCACTCCGGCATCGTCAACAGCAATCAAAGTTCCTGTTGTTTTTTCTTTTGATTTCAATTTTACATCCAGGTCGCGACCGATGTTTTTTACATACTGGGCATGAACGCGCAAAGGTTTGTCCAATCCTGCGGAAGAAACATGCAATTCAAAATCAGCATCTTCACGGTCCAGGTTGTGCTCAATGTTACGTGAAACCGACATGCAATCTTCGATCGAAACATTTCCTTCCGTTTTATCCAACTCCAGGCGAATTACATTGGAAGCACTGATTGTCAACTCAACAATAAACAAGCGTTCATCGCGATCTTTGATGCGCTCTTCTGCTAATTCCCGTACTTTTTGTTTTGAAATCATATGAGATAAAAAGAGGGGACTTGCGTCCCCTCATTCGGTCTAATTACTAAAATGTGATGCAAATATACGCATTTTTTATTGAAAACCAAGTATTCACACCGAAATTGTTTCACTTAAGTGTCTATTAACTATTTTTAAGTTTTCATGGAAAACAGCATCAAACTCCACAACACCGTATTCCGGGCTGAAATTAATCGTTCCGGAGCAGAACTTACTTACTTCGGGATGAAGTCCGGTTCGAACATCCTCTGGTCCAAACAAACGGATCACTGGAACCGGGTTGCTCCTAATCTGTTTCCGATTGTAGGACGGCTTCTAAATGATTCATATGAATTCCAAGGTAAATCGTACAAAATGACACAACATGGCTTTGCGCGTGACCGGGAGTTTGAAGTCGTTGAACAAACAGCTAATTCGGTTCGTTTGCGATTGATGTCAGACGCCGAATCGATGGAGTTCTATCCCTTTTCTTTTGTTTTTGATGTGTGTTACTCTTTAACTGAAACCGGAATTATTATTTCCTACGAAACTCAAAATACGGGAACTGAAACAATGTACTATTCCGCCGGAGGTCATCCTGCTTTTCATTTGGAAGAACCGTTGGAAAATTACTACCTGGAATTTGATCGGGCTATTCAACTCAACCGACATGAACTAAGCGGAAGCTATTTTTCGGGAGGAATTCGCGATTATGGTTTCTCGAATCATCTGGAATTAACTAACGAATTGTTCGAAACCGATGCATTCGTGCTAAAAGAACCGGCCTTCAAATCTGTCAGCTTAAAACATCGAAACGGAGAAACACTGGTTCAAATGGATTGTGATTCCTGGACAGCAATTGGTTTCTGGACCAAAAAAGACGCGCCTTTTATTTGTATTGAACCCTGGTGGGGTTGGGCAGATCACGCAAATTCGAGTGGAAGACTGGAAGAAAAAGCGGGAATAAGAACGCTACACCCAAGCGAAAGCGAACGGTTAAGATATGAATTAATCTGGTGACTTCGACTCCGCTGCGCCTATGCTGTAGCTCCTGCGTAAGCATTCAGTCACCGATTAAAAGCTACACAACAATTGGAATATGAATTGAAAAGGTCATTGAGCGTAGTCGAAATGAATTTTCAATTATTCCTGTGTTAAACGGATTATCTCAATTCGTCTGTCAGTTACTTCTTCCACGATCAAGGTCCATTTTTCAATTTCCACTTCTTCACCACCTTGTGGAATGGCTTCCAATTGATGGATCACCAATCCTCCCAGCGTTTCATAGGAATCAGATTCCGGCAATTTCAGACCATACGTCCTGTTCAGGTACGAGATTTCTGCGCGTGCCGAAAAACGATAGGTGTTTTCGTCAATTTGTTCTTCCAGCCAGGTTTCATCATCGTGTTCGTCTTCAATTTCACCGAAAATCTGTTCGATCACATCTTCAATGGTTACCACGCCGGATGTTCCTCCATATTCGTCCACTACCACTGCAATAGACTGGCTTTTCTTGGTAAACAATTCCAATAATTCTTTACCGGGCATAGCTTCCGGAACAAAGGAAATCGGACGAAGAATTTGTGTAATTGCCGTTGGTTTTTTGAAGAGTTCGTAAGAATGGACATAGCCGATAATATTGTCGACAGAATCCCTGTATAAAAGCAATTTGGACAACCTCGTTTCCACGAATTTCGCCAGCAGGTTCTCAATGCTTTCTTCAACATCAATGGCTTCAATTTCCATCCTCGGGACCATACAATCACGTGCTTTAATCCGTGAAAAATCGAGCGCATTCTGAAGGATCTGGATTTCATTCCCCAAATCTGCTTCGTCTTCCATCCGCTCGTTCACATCCTGTACAAAATGCTGCAAGTCGATTCGTGAAAGTACTTTTTCGGATTGTTCCACACGAATTCCAAAAATCCGCAACAAACCATTGCTCATCCATACGATCAGTTTGGTAGGAATATATAAAATCCAATATATCAAGAGCATAGGAGCTGATCCTAAACGGAAAATTCCATTCGGATTAATCTGGAAAATAACTTTCGGGAAAAACTCGGCAATGGTCAAAACAACCAACGTAGAAATGATTGTCTGAAGCAACACGATCAGGTATTCCTGTTTGATTCCCCAGGAGTCGATGAAAGGGTCCAGGCTATCAGCCATGTACATCCCGAAAACAACGATACCTATATTATTGGCAATCAATAATGTTGCAAGAAAATGACCGTCATTTCCGTAGAAAACATCCAGCAACTTGCTATACCAGGAATTTTTGCCCCGGTCTAATTCTACTTTCAGGCGATTGGAAGACACAAAAGCAATCTCCATTCCTGAAGAATATGCAGAAAATAGTAGTGATGCAAGAATAATAATGACGGCAGGGTCCATTCAGCTTCAGAAAGCAATGAAATTACGAAATAATTGCGAATCGAAGATTAAGAATTGCGAATGTATTTTAGATAAAAAGTAGGGGTGCGATTAATCGCACCCCTACTATATTTTTATATTTCGATTAATTAAACAACATCGAAACCGATGTCTTTTCTGAAATATGCTTTGTCGTAGGAAATTTTCTCAATGCTTGCGTAAGAGCGTTCCAAGGCTGCTTCTAGGTTTCTTCCGTAGGAAGTAACTGCCAGAACGCGTCCGCCATTGGATAATACTACCGGTCCGTCGCTTGAAGTTCCTGCATGGAAAACCAAACTGTCGGTCACACTGTTAATCCCGTTGATCACTTTTCCTTTTTCATACGCATCCGGATAACCACCGGAAACCATCATGACAGTACATGCACTTCGTTCTTCGAATTGAATATCGCATTCTGAAAGTGTATTTGTGGCAACTCCTTCCAACAGGTCGATCAAATCGGATTTCAAACGCGGCATCACCACTTCTGTTTCAGGGTCACCCATGCGGCAATTGTACTCGATCACATATGGTTCTCCTTTTACATTGATCAAACCGAAGAAAATGAATCCTTTGTAAATGATCCCGTCTTGTTTCAATCCTTTTACAGTTGGAATAATGATCTGGTTTTCAATCTTATCCATGAAAGTTTTGTCGCAGAAAGGAACCGGTGAAACCGCTCCCATTCCTCCGGTATTCAAACCTGAGTCACCTTCACCGATGCGTTTGTAATCTTTTGCTTCCGGAAGGATCTTGTAGGAATCTCCGTCCGTTAAAACAAAAACGGAACATTCGATCCCTTTCAAAAATTGCTCAATTACTACACGGGAAGAGGCATCACCGAATTTCGCATCGGCAAGCATGCTTTTCAATTCGTCTTTTGCTTCAGCAAGTGTTTCCGGTATCAAAACTCCCTTTCCGGCAGCTAATCCGTCTGCTTTCAATACATACGGAGCTTTCATTCCTTCCAGGAATTTGTATCCTTGTTCTAACGTATCTTTGGTAAATGTAGCGTACTTGGCAGTAGGAATATTGTGACGCATCATAAATGCTTTTGCAAAATCCTTACTTCCTTCCAATTGTGCCGCTTCTTTATTCGGTCCGATAACCGGAATCTCTTTCAATTGAGCATCTGCCAAAAAGAAATCATGAATCCCTTTTACCAACGGATCTTCGGGACCAACGATAACCATATTGATATTTTCAGCAAGAACAAATGCTTTAATAGCAGGAAAATCCGTTGCAGACATTTCCACATTTGTTCCATGAAGTCGGGTTCCTGCATTTCCCGGAGCAATGAACAATTGCTCTAAATGTGAACTTTGAGCTATTTTCCAGGCAATTGCATGTTCTCTTCCGCCCGAACCCAACAATAAAATGCGCATATTAACAGAATTTCAAGATTGATTCGAAGAAACGTTTTCCATCCTCATTTGCCAAAGCCGCATCAGCAGCTCTTTCCGGGTGAGGCATCATTCCAAATACATTTCTTCCCGGGTTACAAATTCCCGCGATATGATGCAATGATCCATTTGGATTACTCGTATCTGAAAATTGTGCTTCTTCATTCACGTAGTGAAACAATACCTGGTCATTGTCTAAAATAGATTTCATGGTATCATCTGCTGCGTAAAATCTTCCTTCTCCGTGTGCAATCGGAATTTTGTAAGCTTTGTCGGCATCCAATCCCTTTGTAATTGCGCTGTTTGAAGTTGCAGGTTTCAGGTACACATTCTTACAAATGAACTTTTGGTTATCGTTATGCAATAAAGCACCCTGCAACAAACCGCTTTCCGTTAAAATCTGGAAACCGTTACAAATACCCATTACATAACCGCCTTTGTCAGCATGGTTCATAATTTCACCCATAATCGGAGAAAGTTTTGCAATTGCTCCTGAACGTAAATAATCTCCATAAGAGAACCCGCCGGGAAGAACTACAAAATCCACCCCTTTCAAGCTGGTATCTTTATGCCATAAACGTTCTACTTGTTGGCCCATGATTGTTTCAAGGACATATACCATGTCTTCATCACAATTGGAACCGGGAAAGGTAACAACACCAAATTTCATTGATCTATTTTTGCGACGGAAACCCGTCAATTCATGAATGGCCACAAAGTTAGTCAATCTAGTCAGACAACCATGTATGAAATGAGGAAAAATTTAGCAACAGCTATAATTAGGGTCAGGTAAAAAAAGATACTTGCCACTCGTTGCCAGATGCGGTGGATAAAGGCGAAAGTAAAGAAGAAGCTCAGGGGAATAAAGAGCATACTGATCCATTCTGACTGTTGATAAATTATGATTTCCGCTACTCCCAAAAGTAAAGTACCGATGAGAATCCATATCAACGCACGATTCAGTTTCTTAAATCGGATATTGCTGACACGCACCCTGATCTGAATCCCGATAATACTTAATAAGAATAGGATCACGATCGTTGCAGAAGTTCCATAGAAGAATACTTCTTCGTATTTGATCATCGAGGAATGGCGTAAAATCCGGGTGGAAATCGTGTGCCCCGAAAACCACCACCAGGTCAATCCGTTTGCAATCGGGATCAGGAAACCGATAATCATTAGAAGCCATTGTCTGAAGCTAAAAGGATGCAGGGCCCAGGCAGAAAACCAAAATGGAATAATTAATGCCGCACTTGGCGGAAGAAATGAAGCGGACAAACCGATAAAAAAAGCACTGTTAAATGACGAAGTCAGATTACTCTCATTGGTTTTCAACTGAAACAATAAGCGCAGCGACTGGAGCAGGAACAAATGACAAATCAATACCGCATCGACCTGGTAAAAAGAATGGGAGAAGCTCATCAGGACCACATAAAACAAAGAGGGCCCGTAATTATTCTTGTCCAGGAATTCATGCTGATTGAAGAGAAAGTTTAATTGGACTGCATTCGTCAAAACAATTACCGAGGCAATAATGGAAGTCCACCAGGCACTTAACAGGTTCGTTTTTCCCCAAAGTCCCAAATCGACCACATCGAGCAAATCATGGAAATGATAGCGCATATTCAGTAGTTGAAATCCAACAACAATTGGAACCAACAGCAGCAACACCATTGGACGATTACTCAGAAACGGACGCAATATCATGTTGCGAATTTAATACTTTCATC
>CAMLLB010000018.1 GCA_946480815.1 uncultured Flavobacteriales bacterium | reverse complement strand
GGTGGCAAAGGTACTCACTTATTCCACTTTAACAAGACTTTTTGAAGATTATTTTGTGAAAAAGTTTCGGGAAATATGCTAACTCACTGAATCAACAGCTTTTAAATTTTAAAATATTTTTGAAAATTATCCTTTTGTAAGTAAGGACTTCAATAATTCTATGCCGGAATCGTTGGTAGAAACATTTCCGGTAGTTCCTTCCAGCAGATTTTGAAACACTAAATCTTTTCCAATTTGGCCAATCATAATCGATTTTTTTCCTTCAATTAATAAATCAACAGCCTTTACTCCCATTCTTGTAGCCAGAATCCGATCAAATGCGGAGGGACTTCCACCACGCTGAATGTGTCCCAAAACGGAATATCTCAACTCATACCCTTCCAAATAAGGCTTCACTTTTTCCATGATTTCTCTCGCACCACCTTCCTCATCACCTTCTGCCACTATAATAATGGAACTACGAATTCCTTTATTCTGGTCCTTTATTTCTTTAGCAAGTAAACTAATCTCTGTTAAGGTTTCAGGAATTAATACGGATTCTGCTCCACTCGCTATTGCACTATTCAATGCGATATAACCCGAAGCTCTTCCCATAACTTCTACAAAAAACACCCGGTGATGACTTGAAGCAGTGTCACGTATTTTATCTACAGCTTCAACTACTGTGTTCAAACAGGAGTCATAACCTATTGTAAAGTCAGTACCATGAATGTCATTATCTATTGTCCCAGGTAAACCGATGATGGGAATTTCGAACTCTTTTGTTAAAGCCATCCCGCCCGCATAAGTTCCATCGCCACCAATTAATATCAATCCTTCTATTTGATGTTTCTTCAAATTGGCAACAGCCTGTTTTCTTCCTTCTGCCGTTTTAAACACCTCACTTCTGGCTGTCCCAAGGATCGTCCCCCCCAAATGAATAATATTATTGACATCCGTATATGATAACTCCCGGATCCGACCTTCGATCATCCCTTTATATCCATCTTCAATACCGAATACTTTTACACCTTTTCCAATTCCTGCTTTTACAACGGCACGGATACATGCATTCATGCCAGGAGAATCTCCTCCTGAAGTCAAAACTCCGATTCTTTTCAGTTTACTCATACCGTGTAAATTTAAGTGCTTACTTTTATATATAGTATAACTAGTTTATGGAATTATTTCATTTCATGCATCTCTTTGTCATGATGTTGTTTCAACGCGGGCATAAGAGGTACAGCAATTTGTCGGATCTGGATCTGATCCAGCTTTACAAACAGGAAGAAAACCTGTTTACTATACCTTTATTATATGAACGTTATGGACATTTGGTCTTGGGAACGTGCATCAAGTATCTTAAACGTTATGAAGACGCTGAAGATACTACGATGAAAATTTTCGGGGAATTGAACCAAAAAATTGAAAAACATACCATTCAGCATTTTAAGTCCTGGCTCTACCAGGTAACCAAAAATGAGTGTTTAATTCATCTTCGTAAGCAAAAAACACATCAAACACCGATTCATGAAAATCTCCTTCAGGCGGAAACCCACGAAACTGAAGAATTGAATGAGCGGGAACTTAAATTAAGCAAATTGGAACAAGCTATTCAACATTTAAAAGATGAACAGCGAATCTGCATAGAGCTCTTCTATTTAAAGGATAAGAGCTACCAGGAAATTAGCGACGAATTGAACATTCCTTTAAACTCAGTGAAAAGTTCAATTCAAAATGGAAAAAGAAATTTAAAAATCTGGATGGAAAGTCATGAAGAATAAAGATTACATATCCCGAAATGAATTTGAGAAACTCATTCAAACCTTCTCAAAAGAAGAATCAAATGAACATCTCAGTGATTTTGATCGTGATGCTCTTGAAGGGTGGAAGCAGTCTGATGTGTCGTTTTCAAAGATGAAACAACTCGACCGTAAAATGAAATTCCCGAAAACCAATTTCATTCCTTATATATTAGGACTTTCTGCCGTGGTAATTTTGACACTCACCTTTTTCTTGTTATCGAAAACAGAGAATTCTTCGAAAACGGAGAAACCGCTGCTGGTGAAATTGGAAAATACGGATATCAACATCCCGGAGGAAATCGATACCCTGGAGGTAATTCCGCAAAAGGACCAGATTACGGTGAGCGAAATCAAAACTTCTCAAAACGAGATCAAGAACCTTCCACCGGCGGATAAAAAGGAAGAAATTGTCGATATTCCCTTCCCCGAACTCGTCCTGGAACCACTTCCACCGGTGATTGAACAAAAACCGGTTACCGTTTCAAAGCAAAAAATTGCGAAGGAGATTTATTTGCAGGACCTGAAAGCAATCGATTATTCACACTATAGAAGCAAACCAACAGTACAAATCGAACAAATTATTCTCACAGGGATTCCTGCGGACCAGGAAAACAAAGACGACGTCGTTCAGGAAGAACCTCAAATGAAAATCGTGAACGTCCCGTATATGGATTACCTGGATAAATCATTGAACTATACGAACCGTGGAAAATGGAAACAAGCTCTTTCCAGGTTCAATGAGATCATTAAAAATTATCCCGATGATGTAAATGCACGTTTCTATGCCGGTTGGTGTTACTATAATCTGGGCCAATATAATGACGCTTGTGTTAACTTTTCAGCTTGCCTTCAATTGGAGTTTTCGAATTTCAATGATGAAGCAGAATGGTATCTGGCCGAAAGCAGATTGGCAAATGGTGATAAGAACAGCGCGAAGGAATTATTCATTAAAATCCGAAATCAAAAGGGTTTTTATTCCAAACAAGCCGAAAAAGTGCTGAAAAACTGGAAATAAGCCCGCTTCCCATTTTCGAACAAAGTTTTCCGAAGGAAAAACGGTGATCAAACCTGAATTTCGTATCTTTCAGTATCCCGATACTGACCTGACCCTGACTTGCTCAAAAGTTACTAATCAAAAACGAAATAAATGAAAAGAAAAGCAGAAGCCGTTTGGAACGGTACAATCAAAGAAGGAAACGGACACATTACAACCCAGAGTTCTACATTAAACAAAACACAATACTCATTCAATTCGCGTTTCGCCGAAGGAGTAGGAACTAATCCTGAGGAACTCCTGGCTGCAGCACATGCGGGTTGTTTCACCATGAAGTTGAGTGCAGATCTTACAGAAGCCGGATATACTCCCGGAGAATTAAAAACAAGTTCCCATATTTCTTTGGAAGATGGAAAGATTACACTTTCAGCATTAAAGGTATCTGCGAAAGTTCCGGGAATCTCCAGTGACGATTTTCAAAAGATCGCAAAAGGGGCAAAGGAAAATTGCCCGGTGAGTAAAGCATTCAGCTTTGAAATTACCCTGGAAGCGGAATTGGTATAAACTAGTAGTGGCGTGATTATCGCGCCACTACTAGTTTATTTTGCTAATCTCTTCAATAACGGATTCGGACGATACCTGTCTTCTCCATATTCCTGGAACAAATCTTCCAATCTTGCCAGAACGGTTTTCAAGCCAATTTCTTCCGACCAAGCCAATAATCCTTTCGGATAATTCACTCCCTTTGTCATAGCAGTATCAATATCTTCCCTGCTTGCAACATTCAGGAACAACGCATCGTAAGCTTCATTAATCAGCATGGACAAAATGCGGTCAACGATTTGTCGACCTAATTTTTCATCCTTCTTTGGAGCCGGTAACTCTACCCCTTCAGAATAATCGTAATAACCTCTTCCGGTTTTTCTTCCAAGGAATCCCGCTTCCATGTGTCTTTTTTGTGTAAATGACGGTTTAAAACGCGGATCGAAATAAAATGCGGCAAAAACAGTTTCTGTTACAGTGTAATTGATATCGTTTCCAATATAATCCATCAATGTAAAAGGCCCCATTCTGAATCCAGCTAATTCTGTCATTGCCCAATCGATGGTAGCAAAATCCGCGATTCCTTCTTCATAAATACGCAGGGCTTCTCCATAAAACGGACGTGCCACACGATTTACAATAAATCCGGGAGTGTCTTTACACACAACGGTCAATTTGCCCCATGAATCAATAATCGATTTTGCAGCGGATACTACTTTATCACTCGTCTGTACAGCCGGAATAATTTCGACCAGCGGCATCAAAGGTGCAGGATTGAAAAAATGGATCCCGATCACACGAGCCGGGAATTTCAATACCGAACCGATAGACGCGATTGATAAGGAAGAAGTATTCGAAGCAATAATGCAATCCATCCCGACGATCTCTTCAATTTCTTTAAAAACAGCGTGTTTCACCTCCAGTTTTTCTACGATCGCTTCAATTACCAAACCTGAACCGTTGAAATCAGCCAGTTGCGTTGAAAAAACAAGTCGATTCAATAAATCATTTTTTCCTGCTTCATCCAGGCTTCCCTTCTCAATCATGCGGTCAAGCACTTTGATCAAAGACAATTTTGCTTTGTCCAGTTGAATCGGATTCACATCCACCAATACTACTTCGTGCCCTGATTGAGCTGCAACCTGAGCAATTCCTGCTCCCATCGTTCCGGCACCCAGAACTCCAATTTTGCTTTTCATTCTAAATTATCAATTGACTAATTATCAATTATCAAGAGTAAAGCTTTGATAATTGATAATTCATAATTCCTCTTATTTCCCTTTAAAAACCGGGCTTCTCTTTTCCATAAATGCATTCACTCCCTCTGTGAAATCTTCTGATTTCCCTGCCAATGTTTGCAATTGCTCTTCAACCGCCAACTGCTCAGTCAGGTTATTTGTGAAACTTGCATTCATTGCCCGTTTCGTCAAACCTAAACCATATGTTGGCATGGAAGCCATATTTTCAGCCAATTTTGTCAGCTCATCATCAAACGATTCGTCCGAAACAGCTTTGTAAATCATATTCATGGCAGCTGCATCAGTCGCAGAAACCTTCTCTCCGGTCATCATCAAAGCCATTGCTTTTTGCATTCCGACTAAACGTGGTAAGAAAAATGTTCCTCCTGAATCCGGAATCAGACCAATCTTTGAAAAAGCCTGTATAAAAGAGGCTGACTCTTTTGCAACGGTTAAATCACATGCCAAAGCGATGTTTGCACCTGCTCCTGCAGCAACTCCGTTTACACCGGCAATAATTGGTTTTTCAATTTTTCTGATCCGTTCAATAATTGGATTATAGTGATCTTTTACGATCGATTGCATTTCCGGCCCATTTGGATCGGTTGCTTCTGCCAAATCCTGTCCTGCACAAAAAGCCTTTCCTTCTCCTTTAATAACAATTGCCCGAACAGATTCATCCTTCTCACAATCATCCAATGCTTTTTGCAAAGCCATTGCCATTTCTTTATTAAAGCTATTGAAAACCTGTGGTCTGTTCAATATTAGCGTACAAACTCCGTTTTTGAATTCTTGAATCAGTGTCATTCTTGATTTTTTGAAGGCAAATATAAGAAAAAGCCTTAGTCTGCCGCGGCAGAAAGACTGAGTTGCAATCAGCCACGGCTGATGCAGCAGCATCGAAGGACAGCATTCGTCTGCAATGGTTTATACAACACTTACTTAATGCGGAAACACTAAATCAAATGTTAAAAATGAGATTTAGAGTGTTAAAATTCGAAAAGCCCGTTTAGAATTGGTTAACTTGCCGCTAACCATTATTTTATTTATACAGGTCATGTTGAAATTCACAATTCTCTCGTTCACATGCTACCTCTTAATTGGTCCACAATCACTTTTTGCACAATGCACAAATGTGGGATCAGATTTAGTAGCACCCTATGCAAGCGATAACTCAAATGAAGGAGTTATGTTTGACATCTCTGCCACAAACACAGTTACCATTTTCTGTTTTGATGTGAATCTGCCGTCTTCCTCTACCGGAAGTTATCAAGTATATTACAAAATCGGGAGTTATATCGGATCAGAAAACACATCCGGTAACTGGTTCCTTGTTGGAACTTCGGATCCGATCACAAGTAACGGATCAGATACTCCTACACCTTTAACAATCCCCGTTGACTTAGTTGTTCCGTCCGGGGAAACCTTTGGATTCTATATTACCGCATCCAGTCCGATTGTTACAAACAGCGTCCTTACAACCAGTAATGCAGGGTATTCCACCATTTCTTCCAACACCGAAATGGCAATTCTGGGAGGAATTGGGATTGATTATCCATTCAGTACAGTTACAACTAACAGAAGTTTCAATGGCACGGTTCATTTTACACCTGGAGATGTACTTCCCGTAGAATTTACCCATTTTTCTGCAATCAAGGTCAATCAAAATGCCTTATTGGAATGGCGTACCGAATCTGAAAAGAGCAGTGATTATTTTGAAATTGAACGCTCATCCAACGGTATGGATTGGAACCGGTTACTAACAACCAAAGCTGCTGGTGAAAGTACTACACCAATAGAATACCAGGAAATAGATCCGGAACCCCTTGATGGAATCAGCTACTATCGGTTGAGTCAATACGATTTTGATGGTGCCAGATCAATTTTGAAAACAGTTTCTTTCAATAATGAGCTTGAAATCGGTGCGAATGAGATCCGGGTTTTCCCAAATCCAAGCACTGAAAAGGTGCGTGTTTTCGGTAACAAAACAGAACTGCAGGATTTGAAAGTCTTTAACTCAATTGGTCAGGATATCTCGAAAGATTTGACTATAACGTGTTACAACGGGTATTCAGAAGTCTATTTCAGAGATCAGCAGGAAGGAATTTTTGTGATCAAGTCCAAAACAAATTCACAAATCCTGATCAAAAAGTAGCTTATTGATAGTTTTCTACCATTGCTTTAATACGATCAATTATGTGGATGCGTAATAATTCCGGTTCGGTAACAACGATTTCTCCGCCATAACTTAAAATACTGCGGATCAATTCTTCCGAGATGTATACTTTCATTTCGAATGTTGTTCTGTTCTTCCCTTCCTTTACAATTTTCTGGGACGCATGAAAAGGTTGCGACTCAATATATTTTGCTGCAATATTGTCTGCTTTAAAAACAACCGTTTCCGGCTTACCGTTACTGGCTGTAATGCCAATAGCATGCTCAAAAAACTGATCCGGGTTGAATGAGATTGGAGACCGGAATACTTCTTCAGATTCCTGTAAATCATAGATCCTGTCCAAACCATAGGTTATAATTCCTTCCTTAACCAGGTCATAGCAAAGCAAATACCAGCGATTTCGGTATTCTTTCAGGAGAAGCGGAAGCACTTTTCGTGCTTTTCGTTTTTGTGTTTGAAAGCTTTCATAATCAAAGTAGATCACCTTTCCATTCTTGATTGCATTCAGGATCGGGTTCAGGAACTCACTTCCCCGCGAAGAAACAGGTGTTTCAAACTCCACGAAACGGTCAATTGATTTGTCATTGATATCATTCGAAATGTTTACGCGGTCTACAATTTTATCAATCGCGAAACCGAATTGTTTAAACATTCCAACATCCTTGAATTGACTGAGCGTATTTGCAGCAAAACGAATTGCTTCGATATCCGATTCGTTCAATGGTATTTCATCCAATGAAAATTCGGGATCACTGTAATAATATCCATTATATCTTTTGGAATACTTAATCGGTGCATCGTGTTCCATTTTCATGGCAAACATATCCTTCTCAATGGTGGAATCGCAAATATTTGCGCCATCAACACTTCCGAACAATGCTTCTTCACAAGCCTCACGTAACATTGCTTTTGTCGGATAAGGCTTATAATTATTTCTCAGAGCACGATCAATAATACGAAATCTCAACAAGGCATTCTTTATATGCGGCATAACAAAACTTTCAATCTAAAATATCAAAAAAAACTCAATTGAACTTAGAATGACGTTCATCAATTGCAAATTCGATAAACAAACCGAAACCTCCATCCTCATTCAAGTAGGTATATTTGGCATCCAGCTGTTGAATAAAAGCACTGATAATTTCAACACCTGTGGAAGATTGCTCCAAAAATTCAGTCTTTCCTGCATACCCGATTCCATTGTCTTTAACCAGGAGTTCATAATTCAGACTTTTTTCAGGATTGTTCTTTAAAGCAATTTCAATCATCCCTTCATTTTGTTTTGAGAAAGCATGTTTATAGGCATTTGAAAGCAATTCACACATGATTAATCCCACGGGAACGGCATAATCAATTGCTAAATTGATCTCTTCCACGTTCACACTTACTTCAATATGTTTATCGTAACTGGAAAAGGATTCCTTCATTTGTGAAATCAATTTATTCAAATATGCCCCCATTTCCACATAAGCCGAATCATTGTTCAGATGAAGCTGATTATGGATTAAAGCTATCGCACGAATGCGATCTTTCCCCTCTTCCAGGATACGAAGCGCTTCCGGATCATGTACGTTGCGTGATTGAAGGTTCAAAATACTGGACACTACCTGTAAATTATTCTTAACACGATGATGAATTTCCTTTAAAAGGCTTTCCTTCATTGCCAATGCATTCGAAATCTCTTTGTTCTTGTCATCAATCTCCTCTTTCTGTAATTGGAGCACCCGGTTTGAATCACTTTTTTGACGAATAAACAAATAGGAAATACTGACAATGATTACAATACTCATGAGAATCAGGATCAGTATTAAACGAAGTTGCTGATTTTTATTGCGCTCTTCTTCCAATAAGTATTGATTGGATTCCGTTTGAAAATCCTTTTCCAATTCAAATACCAGGTTTTCACTTCGCAGATTTTCCAGCAAATCATCAATTTCATTGCGCTTAACCGAAAAGTAATAGGACGAATCCATGTTGTTTTTCAGTTCATAATAATGCTCCAAACATCCATAAACCTGGAACAGATCTCTCAATTCCGTTTCTTTTTCATTTTTCAGAACTGTGTCAAAGTACGGCTTTGCAAGATCTAACTGATTGGTGTATAAATAAATCTCACCCAAACTTGCATTGGCATATTGTTCAGCATATTTCCACTGATTCATCCGGGCCAGTTTTTTTGCAAATCGGAATTCTTTGAGCGCTTTACCGATATTGTTATTGAAAAAATACACCTGACCTCCTGAGTTTGCTAATTGAAAACGATAAGCATCACTCATCTTATGCGTCAGTATTTTCGCTTCTCTCAATTGGATCAATGCTTGCTCAAAATCTCCCTTTTCACTATAACAATTAGTCAGTACAAGACGGCATTGAAGCAAAAGGTATTTATCAGATTTATCGGATTCATTCAGGATTTTGGTCGCTTTTTGAATCAAGAGATCATAATTCTGTCCCAAGCTTTCGTAAACCGCACTGTATAAATCCAGGTACAATTTTTCCTGCTTTTTGACTTTAAAGAAAAATTGGAATCGTTTGGCTTTGTTGATCTCAAATTTCACACGGGCATAATCCCCGTAGGCACTGAAAAATTTGATTTTCTTAATTGTCAGAAGGTAATTAATCTCGGCATTATGAAAATCCTTGTACTTATTATCCAGGTAACGAAGCGTTTCATTTGCCTTCGAAATATCCACGATCATTTCTTCACGCAGTCTTTGAATTTCCTCGTTAAATTTTTTATGATCGTATTTCTTTTGTTGGGAAAAGCCCGGAAGTGAAAAATGAATCAATACCAAAACGAAAAGCCAATGCTTTTGCTTAAGTATTGAAAGACTTTCCGTGAATCGAATCATAAGGTTTGGCAATAGTAGCTTTCATGACCAATTTAAGGAATAATTTCAGACAAACTAAGGCTTTCGGTAAATCTTTTTTACCCTTTCTCACCAAAGAATCCCAATTAACTAACAATCAGGAATCTTTCGGCCTTCATACATTTACCACGTCTCTCTTTTTGTCGTAACCAAAAAGTTCGTAGTATTTGATCGCTTTCACCACGTTTTCCGGAACATCCTGTTCCCAGCTTGTAATTCCTGCACGGATCTTTGACAACACATCATCCGAAAGGATTTTCAATGCTTGCGGATCAAAATTGGAAATTGCCTCCAATTTGTTATTGTCTTTCAGGAACTGAACCAATCCACGTAAATGTTTTGGAATTGTCAACTCATCCAAAGTATAGAGCTCGCCCGTATCAACATTAATTGCCGGATAAACGTACATTTTCACATTGTGACCGAAACCGATACCAAAAGCCTCCAGCAAACCACCCGGTAAATTATCATAATAACGTTCGTCGAAAATGGTATGCAGGTTATAAACTCCAGCAATAACACCCATTTTCTGACCTCTTGCAATCGTAGCCAGGTAATCCAGCATTTTGTAATGTTTCAAATAATTGGAAATCATTACAGTGTATCCCAAAGATTCCAGCAGCTCAGCACGGTCAATGAAGTCTTTATCTGAAATTTTTCCATCTGCGGTTAAATCTTTCAGAGTCAGCTCAAAGATCACCGACAAATTATCTTCACGAACACCATCTTCCTTCAGGAACTGCTCGGTTCCATGAGCAATCATGTCCAAATGCACTTTGGTAACCGGACGGAAACGACCACGCATCAACAAAATGTTCTTTTTATACAAAGCAGCTGCCGGTTGAAGAACCGTACCACACAGGTCGAACATCGTTGCATCCGTCATTCCTCTTTTCACCAGGTTCAATGCAATAATACGATTATCTACCAATCCTAAATCAGGTCCGGAGACACGCAACATATCTACTTCTACTCGATCTCTCGGAATACGGTGAACCAGGTTTGTCAGGAATTCATCCAGGTCATCTGTCGAAAAATAAGCGGCATGAATCAGGTTCACACCTAAAATCCCTAAGGCTTCCTGTTGTGCTTTATGGGAATTGTCGTGCATTTTTACATGCAGAATAATGTCGTTGAATTCACCTCCTTGTTTTAACTGAAAGCGCAATCCGACCCAACCCTGGCCCTGGTTCGTTTTGTGATAATTTAAAGATTCAACGGTATTACAGAATGCGAAGAAACGAGCTACTTCCTGTTTTTTAGGAAGACGCTCACATAACGTATTGTATTCGGTTGTAAGCATCGTCGTCAAACGCTCCTCACAAACATACCTTGAAGCTGCGCCATACATCGCATCCGAAACTTTCATATCGTATGCCGATTGCGTATACGCAATGGTCCCGGAACTACCTCCTGCTTTAAAAAAGTTGGCTGCCACTTCCTGTCCCGCTCCAATTTCGGCGAAACAACCATAAATGTCACTTGTTAGATTAATTTTCAAGGCTTTTTCCTCGGTGGTTAATCTTCTTTCGTCTACCATTTCTTCCATATCACTTGTACAAATGTACTAACAATTAGACTTACTTCGTTAGGGGTTTAACGGTTTAAAGTCAGGATTAGTTACAAAATTATAATCTGTTAACGTTAATAAAAAGGATTTCAACTGATTACGCTGTTCATTATCCAATTGAACCCCGCCCTGACCCGCAAATTCGATCAATGGATCAATTGTGCCAGAATGCTGAATTCCAGTCGAATAATGTTCAATTACATCATCCAATGTCGCAAACCTTCCATCATGCATATAAGGTGCCGAAAGTGCAATATTCCGGAGGGTCGGAACTTTGAATTTTCCGTTATCGTTTGTGTTGTGTGTGATCGCTCCTCTTCCCAAATCGGAAAAAACAGCATCCAACCCATTATTCGAAAATTTCTGCACCTGCATCAAGGTTCCGTTATGACAATGAAAGCAATCCGCTCCGTTTAAGCTTTTAAAGAGATCAAATCCTGCCCATTCTTCAGATGTAACCGAATTTTTGATCGCTAATTCTGTAGAGGTCAGCGGGATATTATTCGCAAACTTGTACATCACATCGTATTTCGACTCCCCGGAAATCATCGTCCGTAAAAACTGGGCTAGTGCTTTTGCTACATGAGTAGAATCAAAATCGACCACTCCGAAAGCTTTGTAAAACTGATTGCGATAAAGCCCTACTGCTTTTAAACGTGAAACGGCATCTTTCCATTGCAGATGCATTTCTACCGGGTTTGGCACTGGCTCTAAAATCTGTTCCTCCAACGTATGTGCTCTTCCATCCCAAAAGAAACTGGTTTGCCAACCGAGATTAATCAAGGCCATTGCATTCCGCGTTCCCAAAGTTCCGTTAACTCCCTGGGAAAACTGATTTACATCTGAAAATGAAGCATCCGGTGCATGACAAGATCCGCATGAAATGGTATTGTTTAAAGACAATTGTTTTTCATAGAACAACATTCTCCCCAACAGGACACCTTCTTCCGTCATCGGGTTATCTGCCGGAATATTCATTTGTGGAAAATGACTTGGAATTTTAAGTGTATAAGGAGTCGGATCATAACCAACTTTTTCTTTCGTACATGCTAAAAAGAGAACCAGTAAGAGTAATATGCCTACAAAGTATCGATTCATAATGCACTGATGGATGCAGCGAAATTTTGCCGCGCTTTTTCTGTTAATGCACTTTGAGAAGCCATGCTGTGCGTGGAGAATTCTGTTTTCACATCGATCGGGCTGGTGCTATTCTCGAAGAAATTCTTCAGATCCAGTTTCAGCCATGCCTGATTGACAGTGGAGCTTGCTGCCGACCAATTAAGATTGCTTATTGTTTTCGCAGTGTAATAAGCATCTGTACCAACATGGTAAACCAGGTTATGATCGCAATTCGTAATACCATCTGCAATCGTATCTGCTTTTGCTTCCACTTTGAAAAAGATGTAACCTGGGTTCCAATCCCAATGCATGTCGTTTGCGATCGCAATATTTAATGGATTCGTATTTGGAAAAGTACTTGGATCATTGTGATTGATCGAACTCGGAACACCAATTCCGAACTGAAAGGATGCCGGATTGGCAACTACCTGATTCGCCTGAAAAACCAATGTTCCCGTTTGACTAAAATTAAACAGGGCTGCATCTTTCATGACAGTTCCACCCGACTCAATTCCCGTGAAATAAGCCTTTAACTCTACAAACTCAATCTTGCAACCATTACTCAGGGTATAAACAGAATCCAGGGATATATTTTCACTTCCGAACATAGGTTGTAATGACAACTTACTCTGCTGCGCCGAGGGTGTATCCGTTGCATCGTCTTTCTTCTTTTTGCAAGAGAAAGAGGCTACAAATACAAGCAACGCAAGAATCGGAAGATGTTTCATTCAGTTGTTTTCCCAAATTTAAGCCAATGATCAGAGAATTCCTAAAAAATCAGGAAGCGTCCGGGGTATTTTCGGTAATTTCGGGAGATTATTGATTGACCGGTATGAATTCGGATGTAAACAAGCCTTTTTTGATCGTAAACGCTTCTGCAGGAAGTGGTAAAACGTACAATCTGGTGCGCAATTACCTGCGTTTATTACTCTCTGAAACAGATGACAGGGCCGAGATCAGTCAGATCATGGCGATGACCTTTACCAACAAGGCAAGTATCGAGATGAAATCGCGGATTATGAGTGATTTGAACAAGCTTGCAAACGGAAAAGAAGAAGCCAACGGATATTTGGAAGAAATTGCCGGTTTTGTAGGAACAACTCCGGAAGCAATCCGAACAAGAGCACGTATAGTTCTTCGAAAAATCCTCCATCAATACGAAGATTTCAATGTAATGACCATTGATAAGTTCAATCTTCGCTTAATCCGTTCCTTTGCACGGGACCTTGACCTCCCGGAAACATTCGAGATTTCCCTGGATGACACCCTGATCCTTGAAAAAGCCATTGACGAACTTTTGAGCAATATTGATGCAAAGAACCAAACCAAACTGTATCAGCTCGCTTTAAATTTTGCCAAATCCAACCTGGAAGAGGAAAACGATTGGAACCTGAAAAAAATCCTTTTATCGAAAGCCAAAATCCTGACCAATGAAGGATATTTCCAGAGTATCCGGAAACTTTCCAAAACCGATTTCAGAAAAGAACAATTGGACCTGTGGAAACTACAGTTCAAGGCTGAAAAGGAAGAGTTAACCATTCGATTGAATTCCCTGAACCGTTTGCTCCTGGAAGCAGGAATAGATGCAAATGCATTCACAGGAAAAAGCACTACCTTCAATGCAATTGCTTTTAACCTGAAATTAAATCCGGAACCGATCCATTTTTTGAAAGAAAGCAAACGAACGGATGCCAATTTAAAAAACATCCTGAAAACAATTGAAGAAGGAAAAGAAACGCTCTTTTCACCCGCTTACCTGGAATTTCTCCAATTTATCAACGGAAAAAGTGCTTCCTGGATTGAACTGGATTTTAAGATCCAGCAGTTCCATTTACTTTCCATTCTGAAAGAACTGGCATTAAGCATGGACGATATCCGCAACAAAGAATCCATTATTCGTGTGAGCGAGTTCAACAAGCTGGTTGCAGAATTGGTCCAAAATGAAGACGCCCCGTTTATCTATGAACGTTTGGGATCGCGATTCAATCATTTCTTTTTGGATGAGTTCCAGGATACATCACGCTTGCAATGGCTCAATATTGTTCCTTTGATCCACAATTCCCTGGGCGGAAATTACTTTAACTTTATTGTCGGTGATCCGAAACAGTCCATTTACCGTTTTAAGAACGGAGTTGCCGAACAATTCATTGCTTTACCTGAAATTTACAATCCGGAACAAGAACCTTCTATCCAATTGCGATCCCAATTCTTTCAGAAAATGGGAACTGTTGAGGGTTTGGAGGACAATTGGCGTTCGGCAGCGGAAATCGTGAATTTCAACAATCAATTCTTTGAAGAACTGTTGCAATTCATGCCTGAAAGCGGCCAGGAATTTTACAAACACCTGAAACAAAATCCTAAAGGAAAATCAGGCGGTTATGTCGAATTGCTGATGAACCCGCAAAAGGACCTGGACACTTCTAAATTTACCAATAATCAATTACTGAAATGGGTACAGCAATGTATCGCAGACGGCTATAAACCTCATGAAATCTGTGTTCTTGGAAGGAAAAAACGTGATTGCAATCAATACGCAAACTTTTTGAAATCCAGGGGATATCAAATCGTTTCTTCCGATTCGTTATTGGTAAACAGTGATCAATTCGTACAATTAACGATCTGTTACTGCAAATGGAAAGTCAATCGATTTGATTTTCAGCGGGCCATGCAATTTGCCTATTTCTACTTTGAGATCCTGGAAAAGAAAGACGCTTTTGAAACCTACGGAGCCTGTTTTTGGACTGATGCCGATTCGAAAGTTTATTTCTCTGAGCAGCTTTTCTTTGAAAACAGCCGATTAAGTTCTGATTTTTTAGATGCAAGCTTTCAAAACATTTATTCTTTACTGGTGGATTTTCTGGCGCTTGTGGAATTGGATTCGATCGAAAACACCTATTTGCAGCAATTGCTGGACCTGGCTTATCAATTTGACATGTCCAACGGGCCGGATTTGATGGAGTTTATTAACTATTACGAAAAGAACCGAAGTAAATTCAGTGTGCAGCTTTCAGAGAATGAGCAGGCCATTCAAATTATGACCGCCCATAAATCAAAAGGATTGGAGTTTCCGGTGGTGATCATTCCTTCCTTTAATTTCTTCAATGAAGGAAACAACAACGATTCTTTTTTGATGGAGATCAATGATCACATCATTGAAACAAAAATGAGCAAATTCGAAGCCTCCATCCCGGCTATTCAACTGGAGGCTGAAAAAGAAGACGCTGCTCAAAAAATGGATGCAATCAATTTATTGTATGTCGCTTTCACCAGACCACAGGATCGCCTGTACGCCCTCAATCTGAAAGGTTCCCGAAACAGTTTTTACGATAAATTCAATACAATCTTAACAAAGCTGTTTCCTGAAACTACCGAAGATGGAATTTTTCACTTAAAATTTGGTCAGGTCCCGGAAATCAAGCATCATTTAAGAAAAAACACAACGGATTACAGTCCGCAATCTATCCGAAACTTTTTATGGTTTCCCGAAGTAAGTATACAATCTGCTAAAGAACAGGAAGAAGACAGCCTGACAAGCGAACAGCGAATTGGGAAACAATTCCACTTCATCATGGAAAAATCCCATTCGAGGGAAACAGCATTTGCAGCCTTGAAAACCGGGCTTTTAAAAGGAGAAATTGAACAGGATTTTGAAGTTGTTCTGGTTCGATTACTGGAAGAAGCTTTTGAAAACAACTTGCTTGTGGACCTGTTTGAATCCGGGAAACATTTAAATGAACGAACCCTGATCTTCGATTCCAAAACCCGATTAAGACCTGATAAACTGATTGTTGCGAATGACCAAACAGTTGTGATCGATTTTAAGACCGGGGAGAAAAGTGCGAAGCATGAAAAGCAGGTACAAGGTTATATGACCGTGTTGAATCAAATCGGGATGAAGAATATCAAGGGGTATTTGTATTATAGTGGTGGATTGGGATTGGTGGATGTTCCTAAAACGGATCTTTTTCAAGTTTAGCTTTCCCAACCATGACGTAATATTGCGTTATTACGTCATTTAGGAATTAACCGTACTATTTACTGCTGTTTATCTAAAAACACCACTCCTTCAGCCACCCGAAAAACAAGCGAATTATTATCCATGTCTTCGATCAGCCAATCAATTTCAACCTGGGAATCTTCTGTCACTTTAATGATATTCTTTTTGGTTATCCGGTAGATTCCCTGAACAGTATCCTGACCATATATAACAAAGGGGAAACCGGCATCATTGTCCTTGTCTCCCCCTGTAAATTCATAAACTTCCGAATGGTATACGTATTCGCCATTATTCATCAGCATTTTTGAATAGTTCCATCTTCCTTCCAAACGATTAATCATTCGCTGTTTTGAGCAGGAAAAAAGAAAAACAAGTGAAGCGATGAATAAAATGGTTCGCATCTTAAATCGTCATTATATCTTTTTCTTTCAAATCTACCAGGTCATCCACTTTCTTGATGAACCCATTGGTAATATTTTGAATTTCATTTTCAGCATCTTTGGTCATGTCTTCAGAAAGCCCGTCCGCTTTCAGGCTTTTGACCATATCCAACGCATCTTTTCGGTTATTTCGGATTCCAACTTTGGCATGCTCACCATCTGCTTTTGCTTTCTTAACCAAATCGCGTCTGCGCTCTTCTGTCAACAATGGAATTTGAATGATCAGTTGTTCCCCGTTGTTTTGAGGATTTAACCCAAGATTTGCGTTCATAATTCCTTTAGCAATCTCATTCAACATGGATTTCTCAAATGCTTGAACAGTCAATGTACGTGCATCCATGGAATTCACGTTCCCAACCTGTTGAATGGGAGTCGGAGAACCGTAATAGTCCACCATAACTCCGGAAAGCATGGATGGAGTTGCCTTCCCTGCTCTTACTTTCGTCAATTCGTGTTCTAAATGATCTAATGATTTTGCATTTGATGACTTCAAATCATCGTAAATTAGTTCTAACTCTTCGGTCATAATCTATCTAAATTGATCCGCCGCGGCGGAAGCTATTAATTTCTTACAATTGTTCCCACTTGCTGGCCTTCCATCAATCGCTTCAGATTTCCGGGCGTATCCATGTCAAAAACAATAATCGGCAAGTCATTCTCCATACACAGTGTGAAAGCGGTCATATCCATCACCTTCAATCCACGACTGTATGCATCTTCAAATGTAATCACATCGAATTTGGTAGCCGTTGGATCTTTCTCCGGATCAGCGGTATAAATACCATCTACACGCGTTCCTTTCAAAATAACATCTGCATTGATCTCAATTGCCCGTAATGAAGCTGCTGAATCAGTGGTGAAATATGGATTCCCGGTTCCGGCACCAAAAATAACCACACGGCCTTTCTCCAAATGTCTTACAGCTCTTCTTCTCACATAAGGTTCGGATATTTCCTTCATTTCGATTGCAGATTGAAGTCTTGTTTGAAGACCCGCAGATTCCAATGCCGCCTGAAGCGCCATGGAGTTGATCATCGTTGCCAGCATTCCCATGTAATCCCCATGAGTACGGTCCATTCCACCTTCTTCAGCCTGAACACCACGGAAAATATTTCCTCCACCGATCACAATCGCAACCTCTACACCCAAATCATGAATTTCCTTGATTTGCTTCGCGTACTCGCTAAGCCGTTGATTATCAATTCCAAATTGTTTATCTCCCATAAGGGATTCACCACTTAATTTGAGCAGAATGCGACGGTATTTCATAATTATTGAAAGAAGTTGCTCAAATATAGTGGGAATCTTTGAAGTTCGGAAAAGGAAAAGGGATTTGTGGATGAATAATTCACTAATTTAGACCATAAATCCAATTTTAATGGGACTGATCACTTTCAAAACATTTGACAATTCAATCGATGCCCACATTCTGAAAATCAAATTAGAGAGCGAAGGAATCACTTGTTTTCTGTTTGATGAGAATATTGTATCAGTGAATCCATTGTATTCTAACCTGGTGGGTGGAATCAAACTGAAGATCAATGAAGAAGATTTGGCCCATGCAAAGAATGTCATGCTGGAATTAGAAGAAACTCCTTATACCACGGATGACGAACAAGTCATTAGCTGTCCGAAATGTGAATCTACCCGAATTGAATCAGGATATAAATCCATGAAAAGTGTCGGTGCGGTACTTTCTGCCATTGCTTCTTTTTTATTGTTCATTTTCCCGATCTACCGGAAGGACGTTTACAAATGTTTGGAATGTGGGAATGAATTTGACTTAAAAAAATAAAAGTAGTGTCAAGTCGCGACTTGACACTACTTTTTACGCCATCGTTTCGGATTATCGATGATATAATTTTTTACCCGATAAAAATGATCAGGTGATCTAATAATTTGATCGTAAAACGATCGTTGCCATTCAAAATCAGGACATCCATTCAATCGAATATTTTTCGATGAAACTGTTTTTAATGCACCCATCAATTCAGATAACGATTTGATTTTGACTGACTCTACAATTCCACGATTTATTTCAATCAAAAGATGAACGTGATCCGGCATTACAACATATTCATGAATTTGAATATATGAATATTGATTTCTCAACCAATCGATGGTACCAACAACAATTTCCCCAAAATTGGAATGAAACAATTGTTCGTTTTCAATCTTTCCAAAATAACACTCTTTGCCTTTAATACAAAAGGTTACGAAATAGCTTCCGTCTTTTGAATAGTCGAATGAATTCAAACGGTTCTGTTTTCTTATTCGCATCTTATCAGGTTATTATCTTAAGATACGAAAAAAGTAGGGGTAAGTCGTGACTTACCCCTACTTTTTTATACAAAAATCCCGTCCTGGCAGAGCCAAGACGGGATTCCCATATTTTCAATTTCCGATGAGGATTAGCTCAAAGAGAAACGTTTGAATTCAGTAACAGTCAATCCGTTTTCAGTAGAATCAAGGAACTGCTCAACAGTCACTTTGTTGTCACGGATAAACTCCTGGCTCAACAAAGTGTTTTCTTTGAAGAACTTAGTCAAACGTCCCTGAGCGATTTTCTCAGCCATATCAGCCGGTTTTCCTTCCTGGATTGCCAACTCTTTACCAACTTCGATCTCACGCTCGATTGTACGTGCATCAACTCCGTCTTTGTTCAAAGCGATTGGGTTCATTGCAGCAACCTGCATTGCAACCTGGCGACCAGCCTCAGCAACTGTTTCACCTCCTTTGTTCAAAGCAACCAAAGTAGCCAATTGGTTTCCAGGGTGGTTGTAAGCAACAACAGTGTCACCTTTAACAACAGCATATCCTGACAAATCCAATTTTTCACCGATAACACCAACCTGCTCAGTAATTTTCTCCTCAACAGTTAATTTATCGTCGTACTTCAAACTTTTCAATTCTTCAGAAGTTGCAGGCAAGTTTTTCATTGCGATATCAACCAAAGATTGAACGAAGTTACGGTAAGTATCATTTTTAGCAACGAAGTCTGTTTCACAGTTCAACGTTAACAATACACCTACTTTGTTATCTGCGCTTGTTTGAGCGAAAACCAAACCTTCAGAAGCTTCGTTCTCTCCTCTTTTCGCAGCAACTTTTTGACCTTTTTTACGCAAGATATCTACAGCAGCTTCGAAATCGCCGTTTGCTTCTACCAATGCATTTTTACAGTCCATCATACCAGCACCTGTTTGCTGGCGTAATTTGTTTACATCTGACGCAGTAATTGCCATGACTATAAATCTTTTAAATGTTTGTACAAATGTATGCCCCGACTGTTACGCCAGGGCTACTTTGTTATTATTCTTTTGTCTCTTCTACTTTAGCAGCTGCTTCTTCAGTTGCAGGTGCTTCGTCCTTATCTTTTGTTGCAGTTGCTTTACGATCTTCCAAACCTTCTTTGATAGATCCGCAAATTGCATCCAGGATAATTGCGATTGATTTTGTAGCATCGTCATTCGCAGGGATAGGGAAATCTACCAAACGAGGGTCAGAATTCGTATCTACCATTGCAAATGTAGGGATACCCAAACGTTTTGCTTCAGCCAATGCGATATGCTCTTTCAAGATATCAACGATGAAGATCGCTGCCGGTTGACGAGTCATGTCAGCAATTGAACCGAATGTTTTTTCCAGTTTGTCACGTTGACGAGTTTTGAATAAACGCTCACGTTTGTTCAATGTCTCCCAAGTACCATCCGTTTTCATTTTGTCGATAGACACCATTTTACGGATTGACTTACGTGTTGTTTGGAAATTTGTTAACATACCACCAGACCAACGCTCAGTTACGAAAGGCATGTTGATCGCAGAAATACGATCTGTGATAATTTCTTTTGCTTGTTTTTTAGTAGCTACGAAAAGTACTTTTTTACCCGACTTAGCAATTTGTTTCATTGCCGCACAAGCTTGATCAAGATGTGCAATTGTCTTATTAAGGTCAATAATGTGGATACCTTTTTTCTCGTCAAAGATATACGGCGCCATTGCCGGGTTCCATTTTCTTTTTAAGTGTCCGAAGTGAACACCTGCTTCTAATAAACTATCAAAATTTACTTTAGACATACTTTTTTGTTTTAATTGTTTACGTTCCTTAGTAATCAGCTAACAAAGGGGGCTACCGTGGCAGATAATACTTTGTGCTTGGATACTAAACAACCTTCCCACCAATGCGGGAAAATAAAATTCAAATTAACGTTTAGAGAACTGGAATTTCTTACGTGCTTTCGGCTGACCTGGTTTCTTACGCTCAACCATTCTTGGATCACGTGTCATTAAACCTTCTGCTTTCAACAATGTTTTGAAATCTCCTGATACCTCTACCAATGCACGTGAAATTCCCAAACGGATAGCTTCAGCTTGTCCGTTGATTCCTCCTCCTGCTACATTTACTTTAATATCATATTGACCTAAAGTATCAGTCAAGTTGAACGGCTGCTCAACTTTCCCTTGCAAAATAGCCACAGGAAAGAACTCCTTGTAATCACGTTTATTAATTGTCATCTTGCCCGTACCTTTCATCAAGTATACACGAGCAACTGAAGTTTTTCTTCTTCCTAATGCGTTTACTACTTCCATATCCTAATTATTTACTAGCTTTTTTTAAGTTAATCGCCTCAGGAGTTTGAGCCTCATGTTTGTGATCTGCACCAGCATAAACTTTTACATTTCTAAACAATTGACGACCCAAAGTGTTCTTTGGCAACATCCCTTTAATTGCTTTTTCGATTACACGCTCAGGGCTGCGCTGCAATAATTCCTGCGCAGTCAATGAACGCTGTCCTCCCGGATAACCAGTGTAACGAACGTACTCTTTGTTCTCTAATTTTGTACCAGAGAACGACACTTTCGCTGCGTTGATAACGATTACGTTATCTCCACAGTCAGCGTGTGGTGTGAAGTTTGGCTTGTGTTTTCCACGTACTAACTTCGCTACCTCACTTGCCAAACGACCAACTGTGTGGCCTTCAGCATCTACCAACAACCACTTCTTATCAGCGGTTTCCTTGTTAGCAGAAACAGTTTTGTAACTTAAAGTATTCACTAACCTTTAATTTAAATAAGACAATATCCCCAAAATCCACTTTGAGGGGTGCAAAGATAGAAACTCTATTTTTTATTAACAAGGGAATTGTAAATAAATCTGAAGGAAATCCCTTTTAATTAAAAATAGAGAAGGGAAAAATTTTAAAGAAGGAGATACAAATTTCTAAAAAAATTCTGACCGAATGCAACCTTTCATTTTTCAGTTTTGTATTAACTCCGGATTGCAATCAACCAATATTGAATTTAATAACTGAAAAATGAGAAAAAAGACTTTTACACGCTCTCTGCTTACAGGTTTAATCTTGCTGACGAATCATCTTTATGCACAATTACCTGCAATTGACAGTTTGAAGCTCATTCCAGCTAACCCGACATCGAATGATGCGTTGCAGGTAATCTGCTATACTACTTTTCCTTACGGCGGTTGCGAAGTGAACAATATTCATTCGGAACAACAGGGAAACGACATTCTGCTCATGCTTGATTATAACATAGGAATGGCTGCTTATATCTGTCACAGTGTGGATACCATTTCAATTGCAAATCCGGGAGCCGGAGACTTTCAGCTGATCACGAGCATTACCACTAACGAAAACGATGTAATGGATGATATAGACACACTGGAATTTCACATTGAGCCATACCTGGAGCTTCCTGAATACGCTTCAACCGACCTGCTGGTTTATCCTAATCCAGTTAAAAATGAATTGCGCTTGAAGACAGACCTTACATTTGTGAAACTCGAAATTTTATCCCTTACAGGAGAACAGATTCGGTTAATTGAATCCGTTCCTGACAACCTGCTGATCGATGTTTCCAACCTGAAAAAAGGTGTTTACCTGGTTGTTGCCACAAATCGCAACGGGAATCCAATGACTCGACGAATTGTCAAACTTTAATTCCACAAAGATGAAAGCATTCATTTACACATTTCTTTTATTTTTCCTATTCGGTTCGCTGACCGCATGTAAAAAAGAAAATAGACCCGCTACTCAAAATGGCACTCCCAAAACTACCATCGACGGAAAATGGAACCTCATGCTTGTTCAGGGAGGAATAATCGGGGCAAACGAATCCCATTTTATTGGGGAGATTACCTGGAAGTTCAATACACAAAACGCTACGTTGACGGTTAATAACACTGTTGGGAATTCAACCATTTATTCCTTACCTTCGGGAACATATCCCTTTCAGCAAATTTCCAATTCGGCCGGTGAATATTTGGTCATTGATGGAAATGAACTGGGGCAAATGGTATTCTCAGGAAATCAATTAGTGATCAATGAAAACATGAAATCAACAGGTGAAGGAGCTTGTGGATTTTATTTGACACTTCAACGCTAAGAACCATTGAGAAAATTCTGCGAAATATAGAATGGAGGAACACATAGAAGAATTCATCAAGGGCAACAAAAAGGCTTTTGACCGGGTATACGAAAAATATGCCCCTTCTATGTTTGGTATCTGTATGCGTTATGCAAACTGCAGGGATGATGCACAGGAAATTCTCCAGGAGGCATTTATCAAAGTTTATGAAAACTGCGGAAAAGTTAATTCGGAACTGCCATTGGGGCCCTGGATCAAAACGATTACCATCCGCACAGCAATAACCATTCTGAAACGTCAACGAAAATCAATACTGAAGGATGATGAGCACTTCTTTGAAAATTCGATCGATCCCGAAAGTCATTGGGACTTTGAAAAGGAAAAAAACACAGATACTGCACAGGTTGAACTATTGAAGGTATTGAATAGTATGCCTGCCGGTTACAGGACGATCTTCAACCTCTTTGTTTTGGATAACCTCACCCACAAAGAAATTGCAGAGTACCTGGAAATATCGGAAGGAACTTCCAAATCACAGCTCACAAGAGCGAGGGACTGGATTAAAAATAACCTGGAAAAAAAAAGAACCAATGAAAGAGCATAATGAAATAGATTTATTGTTTCAATCTGCACTTGGTGGTTTGGAGTTAACTCCGGACGCATCCGTGAAGGAAAATATTGATCGGGCAATCGCTTCCAAAAAGAAGCGCAGAAGATTCCTGTTTATTCTTTTCCCGGTTCTTTTTGGAATCATCGGTTTTGCCGCAATCCTACCTTTTATTCAGAATGAGAAACAGAATGAGACTGAGGAACAGAAGCAGCATGAGGATTTTGCCAAACTTCACACCAACATTAAAGAGAAACAGCATGTGAAACTTATTCATCATTCTGTCCAGGCAACCACGGGTACTCATTCTCATTTTGTTTCTAATGAAGAAGGACAGCTTCCAAGAGGTTCTTTCAAAACAAATCGCTCATTTACAACTACCCAATCGATTGAAGATCAAAATGAGCTCTCATTTAATTTCTCAAACAGCAAATTTATTTCACCGGATCTGCCGGTCGGTTCAGAAATCGAAACAAGAACACAGGAACACTCCCCTCAAACAAACATAACACCTGAAAAAAAACCAGTAGAACAGAGACCAACGGAACAAGACTCCATCATAGCAAATGAAAGTAAACCGGACAGTACGCTTGCAAATTCTTCAACCGACTCAACCGGTTTTCTCGTTGCAAAGGCACTCGAAAAAATGGGACCCGGCAAAAGCCCCGACCGTTGGTCTTTGGCTGTTTTAACGTATTGGGAAGGAGAAAAAAAGAGAGCCCTTAATTTCGATAACACACCTTTTATTGATCAAAAAAGAGAAACTGCCCGGATCCATTCTTCCACATTTTACGGAAAAATAGAAATCAACCGACGATTCGCAGCGAGATGGGAAGTATTAACCGGAATCGGGTTCCGTTCTTCCAAAATTGTTCAATACGGTTACCTGGAAAGAATAGAAATCCCGGTCGAGGGCGCCAGTTCGGGATGGCCGCAACCAATCACCCCTGCCATTCCGGACACCATCCAGCGGTCGGAAGTTCAGTCGTTCAGAGTAAATTCTATTGTTTTGCCAATCGGTTTGGCTTACTCCCTTCCGATTGGAAACAAGCTTAAATTAAGATTTTCAGGAGGAGGAGAATTCGCTTACGGCAAGATAACCAGCAGAAAATCACACCCGGATTTGAGTGCTCCGAAATTCAATCCATTTGGATTTAATGTCTGGTTACGCCCGGAAATTCATTATTCTTTCGGAAGAACCCAATTGTTTGGTTTCGGAACATTCAATCAAGCACTTTCGCAGCAACTGAAATGGGATTTTGAACCACGCAGAAATCCAGCCTTTGGTGGTGGAATTGGATTAAGAATCCAATTGTAGTCTAAAACTGCAATGTAAGCTGTTTACTCAGATCCGGCTCCCCTTCTTCGGTGTTCAGTTTAGAAAGGGAGATCCCCAGTAAACGGACCGGTTTTTCAATTTCCAGGTGATCCAACAATCCTTCTACCAAAGGAAAGAAATCGTTTTTATTCCACATGAATTCCGTAATGGTTTTCGCACGGGTTTGTGTTGTAAAATCGGCATATTTGACTTTAATCGAAACACATTTTCCTGCAACGGAACGCTTTTCCATTCTTCGTTCCAGGTCCACAGCAATTTCTTCCAGTTTTTCCAGGATCTTATGTTTGGAATAGATTTCTGAAAAATAAGTGTGTTCTACTGCAAATGATTTCCGGATGCGATCAGGTTTCACCTGGCTCCGGTGAATTCCACGAACGATATTGTAAAAGTGGGTTCCCTGTTTCCCAAAATGCTGCGTGAGGAACGTCATACTTTTCTTCTTCAGGTCTTTTCCGTTGCGAACTCCCAACTCCTTCATTTTGGCCGCAGTTACTTTTCCAATTCCAAAAAACCGTTCGATAGGCAATTTCTCCAAAAAAGATTCTACTTCCAGCGGCGGTACGGTTAACTGTCCGTTTGGCTTATTCACATCCGAAGCAATTTTGGCAGTAAACTTATTGATAGAAATACCGGCACTTGCAGTTAACCCGACTTCCTTCAGAATGCGCTCGCGAATTTCTTTTGCCAATAACGTTGCAGACGGAATTCCTTTTTTATTGGTTGTTACATCGAGGAATGCCTCATCCAGAGAAAGCGGTTCCACCAGATCCGTATACTCATAAAAAATAGCTTTGATCTGTGCCGAAATTTCCTGGTACCGGTCAAAACGAGGTCGTACAAAAATCAAATCCGGACATAAACGTGCTGCAGTTGAACTTGGCATAGCCGATTTTACTCCGAACTTGCGCGCCTCATAACTTGCCGCTGCCACAACTCCCCGAAGTTTACTCCCTCCTACAGCAATCGGCTTTCCTTTCAGTTCCGGATGATCCATTTGTTCCACAGAAGCATAGAACGCATCCATATCGATGTGAATGATTTTTCGTTCTTCTGCCTGATCTTCCATGATTTTATCCTACTTGCAAGTATACAAAGTTACACATCATTCAGTGGAAGAAAAATAATCCTACATTTGAAAAAAATCGCACATGATGAAGCTCTTAACCATTGCCTTCTTTTTTATCACGCTGCTTGGTTCAGCCCAGGAAATTTCACTTACAGAGGCAAAAAGATTACTTAGCCTTCCCATGAAATGCCTGCAAAAAGAATACCCCAACAAATTGGGACAGGTTTTGAATGAGAAAGGTGATCTGAAATCCCCTGCAGAACTTCATCCGGCTTTTTATGGGTGTTTTGATTGGCATTCTTCCGTTCATGGTCATTGGCTAATGGTAAAAATCCTGAACAAATACCCGGAATTAATATCAGATTCGGTACTAATGGTGCTCCGAACAAACCTGAGCAAAGCCAATATTCAAAAAGAAATAGAATCTTTCGGTGTAAAAAACAACGGATCATTTGAGCGCACCTATGGCTGGAATTGGCTCCTGAAACTCCAACTCGAACTGGAAAGCTGGAATCACCCGGCCGGAAAAGAGTTGAGCGCAAATCTGAAACCTTTGTCTGACCTGTTTTGTAAAAAGTACATCGATTTCCTTCCGAAGCTGAATTACGCTATTCGTTCGGGAGATCATATCAATACCGCTTTCGGTTTGACATTTGCTTACGACTATGCTCTTGCTCATTCGAACGACAGTTTAAGAACAGTTATAGAACAACGTGCATGCGATTTCTATTTCAACGATAAATCGTATCCCTTGCACCTCGAACCAAGTGGTTATGACTTCCTTTCCGGTGGTTTTGAGGAAATTGATATTATGAGACGGATCTTGAGTAAAGAAGCATTCAAAAAGTGGTTAAAACAGTTTGCTCCTCAATTATTCAGTAAGAAATTTACACTTGAACCTGGAAAAGTATCCGATCGTTCTGATGGTCACCTGGTACATCTGGACGGATTGAATTTCAGCAGAGCCTGGTGTTTATACGGAATCGTTCAAACATTACCTGAACTGAAGCATCTAAGAACAATCGCAGACCGGCACATTCAAACCTCCTTACCGAATATCGTTGATGGAGATTATATGGGCGAGCATTGGCTAGCGAGTTTTGCACTATTGGCATTACTTTCAAAATAGGAAACAATCCAGGTTTAAAAAAGGAAATATTCACTATGTTTTCTATGTATCCATGTGGTAAAATGAAACACATAGTACACAGTAGTTCACGTAGTTTTTAGAGTTTACGCAGCTTGTTAATTTTTCTACATTATTACTGATTAATCACGACCCTACGAGAACTAAAAAAGTCATCCGCAAGCAGATGACTTTTCATAATCTTAAAAGAAGGTTTCGTCTTAACGAACAACCAAACGCTTTGTTTCCACTCCAAGGTCCGTTTGAATAGTCACAAAATAAATTCCAGGGTGGAACTCAGACACATCAAGTGACGTTGTTTTTGTATTCGGGGAATCAGCCGCTACTTGTTTACCATTGATATCAAAAAGAGTGATTTGCTTTATTTCGGACCCGGAACGAACAAAGAATTTACTTTCTGCAGGATTCGGGTAAAGCTGAATGCTTTCTGCCATTGACTCATTTAGTCCTGAAGGTTCGGAGAATAAATTTTCGGACGTATTCGTAACAATCGGTGCATTATAATCAAAGTAAATATAAGCTGTATTATGAATAACAGTTCCATCTGTTAATCCCGGAAGCGGTTTCACACGGTATTGGATAAATCCGATTGAGCCTTGCGGATCACTTGCACTATCCGGAAGCATGATATCCGGAAAACGCACAGTAAGTAAGCGAGATTGCTGGTTCAAACTTGTTGTAAATTCGTCACTCGCATTAACCACTTTAAACGACGTTAAATCCAGATTCGCATCCAAAGTATCAGCCAGTCGAATAGTTATTGCAGGTGCATTTCCGGTGTTTTGGAAATGAATGGTATATGTAAACTCATCTGTATAACCAAGTTCTACCAATTCAGGATAAGTTTCTTTAATATTTGGATCATAAGAATTGACAACCTGGTAACAGTAGGTATATAAATTGTTTGTAAGATCCAATTCTCCCGATGCATTCGTGGCAACAGATACCGTCACACAAAATTCATCTCCTGCGACTGCTGTTGTATCAGTCAAAACACTCAATACAAATTGATTTGCATTTATTGCTCCGAAATCTGCCATGGAATAAACCGCATTATTCCCGGACACATTGGAAGGAGAACCACCGAAAGAGGCTGTTCCGGGACCTGTTACAGAAACCGTTACCTCACCCTGAATCCCAGATGCGCAATGCATGTTGTATTGTGCTGTTAAATCTCCTGCAAGAATGGATATTTCATGTGTTTGTCCGGGAAAAACTAAACCATTAGGAACAATTGATTGCGTTCCCAAATCAAATCCGCTACATACCAATCCGAAATCACCTCCGGAAACTACTGTATCAGACAAAGGAACTGTTGCCACAGAAGAATTTCCTACCGGACAAGTAACCTGAAGAGACGGTGTAAGATTTGAAGTGTCAATACTCAATTCATACGTTCCCTGAGCAGCAGTAAAAAAATAATCCCCATTGATCAAACTTGTTGATGATGAAACCAACGTTCCATTCGAGTCACGAACTAACATTGGAATATACTTCAGTACTTGACCGGTATTCGTACAGTTTGCATTTACATCATGAAACAAAGTTCCTTCCACTCCCATAGCTGCGATACATCCATCAGGATTATTTACAGGGTCATTTATGTCACATAAAGGATATATCAATAAGTCAGTACCGACAGTAGGAAGATAATTCGGAAGACACGTAAATGGGTTTCCTTCAATAACCAAGATATTCAGGTTTACATGAAAAGGATCAAAACAATGAATTTGATTATATTGACAATCAAGAACCTCCAAACTGGCAGGTAGTATTGGTAATTCGGTCAACTGATTTCCACCACAGTCTAAGTTATTTAATGAATCCGGAAGTTGAGGAAGTGCTGTCAATCCGTTATACCTGCAAGAAAGCCCGTACAATGTTGATGGCAGAGATGGCAAGCCGGGTAATCCAATACTGTCAAAGTACAAAGCATACAAGTTTGGAGGAAGCAGAGGAAAATTAATTAACGGATTATTTGAACATCCAAAAATCTGCAAATCATTTGGTAAACCTGTAATATTTGTTATTTGATTATGAGAACATATTAATGTATGAAGCTGAGCGGGTAGAGTCGGAAGTGCGGTCAACTGATTTCCATAGCAGCAAAAAAAAATCAATCCCGATGGCAATACGGGTAAACCCGTTAACTGGTTATTATTGCAATAAAGGAAAAATACCGAAGTAGGCAAAACAGGCAAACTACTTAGCTGATTATTATCGCAATTCAAAAAGACCAAATTGGGCGGTAAAGTGGGTAACACCGTTAACTGATTATTATAGCAGTTTAATGTCTTTAAATTCACAAATGCTTCCACCCCGTCTATACTCGAAATATTCAAACTTGAGATTTCCAAACTATCTTCTGCCTGAATATCCGAATGATCCGAGTCAATATAGAAGTTGCCCCCACTCGTCATAAAAGCACCTGCTGAATAATTTGCTGTTAAAAAATTCTGAAAATTAGGGTCCGGAACCTGAACCCAGGTTTGTGCCTTAAGCTGAAGGCTGATGAACGCAAGAGAGATTAAAAGTAGAGTTTTCATATTTAGATTTAGGGGTATTGAACGATCCAAAGGTAGCTAATTTTTCATGAGATGTACTTAAAAATTAGTGGAATGAATATTTTACGGCCTGTGATGAGCATACAATCATATCCCAACAAAAAAGGGCATTCTTTCGAACACCCTTTACTTATTTCAATCGGTTTGATTTACTTTTTCTTGAACGAATTGATCGCATTGATCGTAAAATCCGAAAGGACCAGCGTTCCGCTGATCCCGGCGCGGTCTGACAATAATTGATCCCAATCTTCCGTTCCTTTCCAGAAGACCTTTTTCAATTCTGCCATTGCTTCCGGGCTTGACTTCGATAAAACGGTTGCGAGACGTGTAATCTCTTCATCCATTTCATCTTCATCATCAAACACATCTGCATACAAACCATTTTGCATTGCCCATTCGGCTGTTCTCCATTCTGTGGCATTGATTGCCAATTGAGACATTGCTGAAAGGCCCATTTTTCGTTCTACAGCCGGCCCGACCACGAATGGCCCGATCCCAACAGCCAGCTCAGAAAGTTTTACTTCTGCAAAACGGGTTGCGTAACAATAGTCAACTGCCGAAGCAATTCCTACTCCTCCTCCAACTGCTTTTCCCTGAATACGACCGATAATTAATTTCGGGCATTTTCTGCAAGCATTGATTACTTGTGCAAATCCGGAAAAGAATACTTTTCCTGTTTCCAAATCCTGGATGGAGATCAACTCATCAAAACTTGCGCCGGCACAAAATGCTTTGTCTCCGGTAGATCTCAAAACAATCACTTTTACTGCCGGATCATTTCCTGCATCTGTAATTGTTTGAGCTAATTTTTGAAGAATTTTTCCTGGTAATGAATTACTTAATGGATGTCCGAACTCGATAGTAGCAATACCGAATTCATCTACACGTATGTCTACGTGACCTTGATTGACAGCTTCTGACATGAATTAATTTAACTAGTTATCAAATTTTCTGCGTGGACGCATCTGACGTTCTCCCGAACCGGAATTAGAGTCAGAGCTTCCTCCTTCTCTCTTATTGTAATTGGAGCTTCCTCCTTCACCACGATTGTAGTTTGAGTTTCCGCTTCCTCCTTCACGGTTGTAGCTTGAGCCACGGTCGTTCGAATTACGATCATTTGATCTGTAACCTCCACCACCGCCATGACCTCCTTGTCTTGGACCGTTGTTGTTGAACTTCTTTTGAAAACCACCAGGTTTGTTACCAAACGCAGGTTTCTTTGGTTTATCCTCCGGTTTCGGACGATTTGCTTTCGGGGAAGCAATTTTCACATCCAGCTTACGGCCATTAACCTCGAAACCATTCAGGGCCTGAATAGCATTGATTGCTTCTTCTGCACTCTCCATTTCGACATAACCAAAGCCTTTGGACTGTTTTGTCTTAGCATCAAACACTACATGTGCCAAGTGAACCGCACCAAACGCTGAAAACGTTGCTTGCAAATCCTCCGATGTAATCTCCCAATCGAGATTTGCGATAAAAATATTTGTCATTTACCTAACTTTAAAAATTGGACTTCAGTCCGACTAATTTACCTAAAACGTTTCAACGTTTATTCCTTTTTAACAGTTAGCTCCGGAACTACAAATAATCCCGGAGCCAACATTTCTTTATTCAATTTACTTTAAGGTAAAGCTATCGGAACCGATCACCTGACCATCACAGTAGATTTTTACTTTGTAATTTCCTTTCACCGGCTCTTCCCCGTTGAAATCATAGAAGATCGTAACGTCAACCGCTTTGTTTCCATACTGAATATCACGTTTAGCCGAGTAAACAAAGTTTCCGCCGTCAGCAGCACTTGCAGTACCTCCGGAACGACCTTGCAATGTTTTACCATCCGGATCAATGATCTGCATGTAAACCGAACGATCCCCTGCTTCTGCAATATTGTTCTCTCCAATTGTAAACGTTGATTTTGCCTGAACACAGTTACGAGCTTTGGTTGTTGGCTCTGTTGTGTCGTTCAATTTCATGCGCAAACCTGTTGATGAAAAACCATACGCATTGAGTTTGGATCCTTTACGAACCTGCTCGGCACTTTGCTCAGCCTGACCTTTATAGGTATCACGCTCAGTCTGTGTTTCCGCCAATTGCGTGGAAGTTTCATCCAATTCGGAAGTCAACTTCAGGTTCATAGTATTCAACTGGTCGATCTGTTTCACATAACTGATCATAATCTGGCGCAATGTTTCATTTTCACGCTTCAATTTAGCAATCAATGATGCTGTTACACGACCATTCTTTTTTGCTGTTTCCAACTCAGTCATCAATCCCTGGATCTTATCTTTCTGAGCGTTCAAGCTATCAGATTTGGATGCATCTTTCTTAATCAACGCATCGTATGTATCCATCATATTGGTGAAATCCGACATCAAGTCGTTAGTGGTTTCACTCCCTAAAAACGGAGCCATCATTTTGTTCATTTCCTCGATGTCCGCTTGAAGCTCTTCATTCTTCTTGGTTGCTTCTTTCAAAGCGCCATTTTTTGAACTCCATAAATAAGTCATCGTTCCTAATAAAACAACCAACAAAACAATAATCGCTGTTAGTGCCGGTGTCATGTTTTTCTTTGAGCCTGATTCTTCTGACATAATCTAAAATTTAAATACAAATATAACAATAGAACTAATGAACGATAGGGAATTCATCAGGACAAATAAAGTGTTTTTAATTCGACTCACCAATACGTTTATTCGTATTTTCCGTTAAGAAAATGTAAAAAAGTATTGTTTTCGTTGAAATTCACCTTTTTACAACTAAATACTTTTGAGAAGTTTTGAAATGTAACAGGTCGTTGAAAGCGTTTGATTGCATCCCAACCTACAGATGTAAAGTAGGAATTCAAGCTACTTGGGAAGGGTCCGCCATGTTGCTGGGCAAAACTTACTTCCACCCCGGTTGGCACTCCATTCAGGATGATTCGCCCTGATTTGGCTGTTAAAACGGGTAGGAAATAATCGATTTCTTCGTCCGATTCAGCATAAAGACTTGTTGTTAATTGACCTTGCAGCAATTGAAGGCATTCTTTCATTTCAGCTTTATCGGAACAGGTCACGATAGTCAGATAGGAGCCGAAGATCTCTTCCTGGATTTGCGGATTTGCAATGAATTGGGTTGCATTGGTTATAGCTAAAGTCGGTTGAATAAAGTTTCCCTCATATTTTCCCTCGTAGACAACCGTGACCAAAGGAGCATGTTCTTTCACCCGTTCGAAATAACGTTTGGAAATTCCGGGGTGTAACATACACTGCAATTCGCTTTGAGAGAAAGACTGGACCAGCATTTCCTTAAAGGCATTGAAATTTGCGGTTTCTTCGATAAACAGCAAGCCGGGAGAAGTACAAAATTGTCCTGCATTCAACAAAACCGATGCACTGATCTGTTTCGCAATTTCCGGAGCGTGCTTTTCAAATGCATCTTTTGTGACCGCAATTGGATTCGAACTTCCCATTTCCGCATAGAGTGAAATCGGTTCCTTACGTTCGTTGATCATTTTCTGCAAAGCCATTCCACCACCGATACTTCCGGTAAATCCAACCGCTTTGACACGCGAATCCTGTACCAGCTGCTGCCCGACTGTAAAATCTTCAGCCAATAAATGACACAGGATTCCATCCGGCATACCGTGTTCTTTGGCTGTTTCCAGGATCAATTGAGCAGAAATCGAGCTCGTATGCGGGTGCATGGCGTGTGCTTTCACGATGACCGAACAACCGGCAGCAAGTGCAGAAGCAACATCTCCACCCAAAGTAGAGTAAGCAAAAGGAAAATTGCTTGCTCCAAAGACCACTACCGGGCCAACCGGAATATTCCATTTCGTAAGGGAAGGTTTGGGATTCGGTTTTCTATTCGGATCGGCAGAATCGATTTTAATTTCCAAAGCATAACCTGTTTCAACGGCTAAGGCATAATATTCAAACTGGAAACACGATCGTGCAAACTCAACTTCCGCACGGTCGCGCGGCAACCCGCTTTCTGCACAAAACCAATGAATCAGGATTTCTTTGTTGGCTTTTAGTTTTTCAGAAACAGCTTTTAGAAAAAGTACTCTTTTTTCAATCGAGATCAGGCGGTATTTTTCAAAGGCTTCTTTTGACCTGGCCAATGCTGTATCAGTTTCTTCAGGTGTTGCCTGATGAAAAGCAGTTTCAAAAGGTTGATTGTTTTTAGGATCTATACCAAAAAAAACATGGTTACCAAGAGCACTTACCTGATAACCAATGTGATTTTTACCTAAGGATTTCATGGCTTACGCCTCCTCAACCGTATACGAGTAACTTTCCATGATTTGGTTTGAAAGCAATTTCTTACAAGCCAATTCAACTTTCTCAGTTGCAGCATCTTTAGAAGGCGCATCAACAAAAAGACGTACGTGTCTTCCAACCCGTACACCCGTAATTTCAGGCAAACCAATAGTAGGCATACTGTTAGTAACTGCTTTTCCCTGAGGGTCTAACAATGCCTCTAATGGCATCACATCGATTTCAGCTTTGAATTTCATGTGCTCGATTTTTTCGAAGAATGTGTTGAATAAATGATAATATCAGGTACAAAAGTACAATAATTGGAATGGACCAAATCAATAAAGTTGAAATAAGTATTCCACAACTTATTAAAAACATGTATCGAATCTCATTTCCTTTCCATTTAAAGTGCTTGAATTTCAATGCAAACAAAGGCAGTTCAGACACCAAAAGCACCGACATCACCACAATGATCGGGATCAAAACTACAGGTTGAACCAACCACATGATCAAATTGTGTTCCCAACCCTTTGTTCCGCCATATTGAGTAAGCAACAACGGAAAAGCCATGAAAAAGATCGTATTTGCCGGAGTTGGTAAGCCGATAAACGATTCCGATTGGCGGGTATCGATGTTGAATTTTGCCAGGCGGAATAAGGAAAAGAATGGAATGATTAATGCCGCAAAAGGTAAAAAATCAATATCTTTTAAATTTATCAATCCAGCTTTCCAATCATCTATGGCCATCCAGACGGGCAGCATTGAAACTATTTCTCCATTTGACTCAACAATGGTTTTAGTGGTAATGTATTCTCCATGCCATACTATGTCTTCCAAATTAACTTGCGAAGTTTGGGTAATTAACACTACCATCATAATAATCCCAGGAGCCAAACCAAAAGAGATCATATCCGCCAAAGAATCCAGCTGCTTACCCAGCTCCCCCTGCTGTTTCAGGATGCGAGCCAGAAAACCGTCGAAGAAATCCAGCACGGCAGCAAGAAAAATAAAGTAGGGTGCGATATCGATTCTTCCGGCAAAAGCCAAAATGATTGCGAGAACTCCGCAAAGCATGTTGCTGGCAGTGATCAAATTAGGTATATTGAACATTTTCATCTGGTGAATGAATATTTTGTTAGTTTAAATCCTTCAAAAAGGTGTAAATTTACACTTCGATTTTATCATTAAACCATCGGGATACACAATTTTTTATAAAAGATGCAGTTAATAGCAATCGTGAGGAACTTGTATACTATGAAATTTTACCTAATTGTTTGCATTACTGCCTGCACCTGCTTTTCGTTCGGACAAGGTTCGGTTGCACCCAAATACTCCAATGAATTCTTATCAATCGGGATCGGAGCTGATGCTTTGGGACTTTCCAATGCAGTGGTTGCACAAACTACCGGTGTGAACAGCGGCTACTGGAACCCGGCTGGTTTGGTACATACCGATAAGTGGCTGGATATTGGTTTAATGCACTCGGAATATTTTGCAGGAATTGCCAAATACGATTACCTGGGCTTAGCACATCAGGTTGATGAAAAAAGTGCCGTTGGTTTATCCATCATCCGTTTTGCGGTAGACGACATTCCCAATACAACACAGTTAATTGACAACGAAGGACGAATCGATTACGACAAGATCACCACTTTTACTGCCGCAGATTATGCCTTCCTGCTTTCTTATGCGCGTAAAACCAAAATCCCGGGCTTATCATTGGGAGGAAACTTCAAGGTGATCTATCGGAAAGTCGGAGACTTTGCCAAATCCTGGGGATTCGGCCTGGATGCAGGAGCAACTTACGAGAAAAGTGATCGCTTGAAGTTCGGAGCAGTTCTTCGTGATGTGACTTCCACTTTCAATGCCTGGATTTTCACATTGGACGATCAAACTAAAGAAGTCTTTACACTAACAGGAAATGAAATCCCGAGAAACGGACTGGAATTAACACTTCCACGCTTAATTCTTGGAACATACTACAAACAACCGCTTGGTAAAAAAGGGATTTATGTTTCCGGGGAATTGGATCTGGACATGACAACAGATGGTAAACGGAATACGATCCTGAAAACAAACGTAGTCAGTTTCGATCCGCATGTAGGAATTGCTTTCGGTTTTAAAGAATTGGTCACGATCCGTGGCGGAATCTCCAACATGCAGTATATCAAGAATTTTGACGACTCAAAAAAATTAACCATCCAACCAAATATTGGTATCGGGTTACATATTAAAGCCGTATATTTAGATTACGCATTTACAGATATTGGTGATGCTTCAACTGCATTGTACTCACATGTAATCTCATTACGTCTTGCACTGAATAAACCAAAAAATGCAGTGAAAACAGATGAATAAGAAGAGCCTATGAAAAAACTCTACTTAATACTACTTACACTTTTACCGGTTGTTTTTGCGTGGAGCCAACCTTATGGGAATGAATGGATTGATTATTCCCAGAAATTCTATGGTTTTAAAGTTGTTCAAACGGGGTTTTACAAAATTGATTACACTACTTTAAGTAATAATGGTGTTCCGGTTTCAGGAATCAATCCTTCAAGTTTTCAAATTTTCGGAAAAGACAAAGAAGTTCCGCTTTATATGGTCGACAATGGAGACAATTCATTTGACCCGGGAGATTACTTTTTATTCTACGCATACAAAAACGACGGTTGGCTGGATTCAATCATGTATCCGAATCCATCCCTGATGGCAAACCCGGGATACAGCCTGATCAACGATACAATCACGTACTTTTTTTCGTGGAAGAATTCCGGTTCAGGACTTCGTTTCGCGCTCCAACCCGATCAGAATTATTCAAACTATACTCCAAGCGATTTCGTTCGGTCAGAATTCAGGAGCCAATACAATAACTCCTATTGTGAAGGAGAAGTTTATGGTGAAGCATCGGGATCTATATATTCCAGGGGAGAAGGTTACGGATTGCCAGAAATTGCCGCTACCACTTCCAATGTATCATCGGATATCCCGATCCCTACTCCAAATGTTTATACCGGAGCAGGGGCACTTCCCGTTCGACTGGAATGCAGGGTTTCGTCCAACTCATCCGGAGCAGACATCAATTTCCCGACACAAATTCCTATCAATCACCATACAAAACTGACTTTCGGTGCTTCTAATTTACTGTTGATCGACACGATATATAAAAATTATTATCAGATAAAAACGATTGACAATTTCCTGGCGACAGATCTCACCAACGGAACCACGAATATACATCACGAAATTATTGCTGACTTAAATGTAACAGTAGACAGGCAGATCTTTACCTATGCCATGCTTTCTTACCCGATGTTGCCTATCAGTAATCATCAACCGTCCCAGCGTTTTTTCGTCCAAAACGGTGCTGTGAAAAGCAGAATTGATTTCACCAGTTACACCGGTTCGGCTCCTTTAGTCCTGAGTTTTGGCTCTGTTCCCCGATATGAAATCCCGACTTTGAATGCCGGATCTTTTCAATTCATTATCCCGAATAATCCCGGGAACACCGAAACAGAAGTTTTGATTGTCGACATGAACAACACGCTTTCAGTCGGTTCGTTGTCTCCGGTAAATGGTAATGGGACTTTCACCGATTTCAGTTCATTGACTATCGATTCTGCCCTGATCTTTGTTTATCATCCTTTACTTACAAGCAGCAAAAATTCCTATGAATCTTACCGATCTTCCATAAATGGTGGTGGTCATAATGTACTTTCAGCAAACATTGAAGAATTATACTTGCAATTCGCGAGCGGAATCATCAAACATCCCCTTGCAATTCGTCGTTTTGTAGATTTCATTCACGACAACAGCACTCAAAAACCTCAGGGTTTATTGTTAATTGGAAAAGGGCTAACTGTTGGTGAAACACGTTATTCCGCATCTGCTTTCGCTAATTGCCTGATTCCGCCGATGGGATATCCTTCAAGTGATATTGCTACAACTGCGTGTCTTGTCTCCAATAACGCCTGGGAACCACTTGTTCCCACCGGCAGACTATCCATGACAACCAACACCGAAGTGGAAAATTACCTCTCCAAAATCGAGCAGTATGAAGATGCTCAGAACAATGTTGGTCTTAATTTTTCAGAAACAAAGAACTGGCAAAAGCAGTTACTTCATTTTGTTGGCGGGTCTAACGCATTACAACAGACCCAATTCCAGGGATACATGAATAATATGAAAAAGATCGTAGAAGATACGGTCTTTGCAGGAAATGTCACCAATTACTTTAAAACATCCAGTAATCCGCTTGATCCGAATGTGGTTACGACTGTGACTCAAAAAATAGAAGATGGAGTTTCTATTATGAACTTCTTTGGTCATGCAGCAGCTTCAAACAATGGTTTTGAGATTAATATTGATGAGCCGAGCAACTGGAATAATTTTGGAAAATACCCGATCGTAATCGGAAATTCCTGTTACAATGGAAATATTTTCAAAACCGGGAATTCCACTTCTGAAAATTTCGTCAATATCCCCAATGAAGGGGCAATTGCCTTTTTATCGACTATATCCGTTGGTTACGATGCCCCGCTTGCAATCTATTCAACAGAGCTCTACAAACAATTTTCCTATAAGAATTATGGTAAGACTTTCGGTTCTCAAATCAAAAGTACCATCAAGCAAATTTACGATCAGTACACCCCTACTATCACAGATGGAATTGTATTCTATGAGTCCGCATGTACGCAGATGACACTTCATGGGGATCCGATGATTAAAGTAAATTACAGTACAGATCCTGAAATTGATATCCAGGTTTCGGACCTGAGTCTAAGCCCCAATAACGTAAACTTATCGGTTGACAGTATTGAACTCTCTTTTACTATTCGCAATATCGGGAAATCGATCAAGAGCCCGGTTTATATTGAAATTCGAAGAAACTTCCCGGGCACAGCAATCGATTCTATGAAGACCCTGTTCTTGCCACGATTGAATTACGATACGCTTATCAAACGAAAATTCCCGCTCCAGGCGGCCATTAGCGGCGGAGTAAACACCTTCACCGTTTCAATTGATATTCCGAATGTTTATGGGGAACAATTTGAAGAAATTTCGAATAACACGGCAAGCGCCAGTTTCTTCCTGAACATTGATGGAATGTTACCGATCTGGCCGTATAATTATGCCGTCGTTCCTTATGACACGGTCACAGTAAAAGCGTCAACGATCAATCCGATTGCCGAAATGAGAACATACCGTTTCGAGTTGGATACAACCGACACCTATAACAGCCCTCAACTAAGACGCTTCTCCGTAACCGGTTTGGGTGGAGTGAAATCTGTTCAACCAGACGAATGGTTATCCGCTTTTGGATCACCATTCCCACTTACCTGTACAGATAGTACGGTTTATTTTTGGCGAGTTGCGGCTGACAGCATAACCCCGAACTGGTCTGAATTCTCTTTCCAGTACATTCCTGGAAAACGCGGCTGGGGGCAAGATCATTTCTTCCAGTTTAAGAATAATAGCTTTTCAAATCTAGACTATGACAGACCTTCAAGAAAACGTCTGTTTAATTTGAATGATATTCATACTATAGGAATTCTTAACATGAAATACACGACAGTTGAAGATTCCTGGTATATTGCCTGGAATATTGATGGAGAAAATATGGATTATGCTACTTGTGGAACAAATCCATATATCTATGTTGGTGTAGTTGACGGAACAACCCTGGAAGCGTGGAAAACGCATTGCCCAGGGTGTGGAAGTAGTAATAATGATCCATCCATGAATTTTGGCAACCTGAATAATTTAGGAATTAACGGAGGACAAGGATGCAGAGATCGGTATGAATATTATTTCACATTTGATCAAACGGATCCCACTTCCATGGCAAATTTCCAAAACATGATTGAAAATGGCATTCCAGATAGTAATTATGTGGTCATTTACACACCTTTCACCACTTATTTTGACTCAATTGCAGCATACAGTCCTGCAATTTTTACTATGTTCCAAAACTTAGGTTTTCCCTCCTTAAATGCAAGTCAACCAAATGACCCATTTGCTCTATTCTTTAGGAAGGGAACAACTGCGATGAACCAGTTAAAATTGTGGACTGATAATCAAACAACAGGAGTACCAGATGGAGTGCCTAAAATCGTGCTTCAGGCAAATGTGTTAAAACCTGCGTACATCGGTATCGAGAAAACACCACAAATTGGTCCTGCCTTCCAATGGGAAACGTTATACTGGCGAAGAGATTCTCTGGAATCCCCATCAACAGACAGCGTGCGGATCCTCATAGAAAAATATGACATCACCAATAATTTGGCTGGTACCATTGATACAATGTTTACTCCATTGGATTCTATTATTAACTTGAATAACCTGGTAAATGCAAGTTCTTATCCAAGGATAAAAATCGGGATCTATAATTCAGACAAAACAAATTTAACACCGGCCCAAATTGATCGGATCCATGTGCTTTATCAACCGGTTCCTGAAGCTGCAATTGACGGATCATCCGGATATTACGCTTCCGTTAGCGGAGACACGCTTTACGAAGGGCAGGATTTCAGCTTTGCAGTAGATATTGTCAATGTAAGTGAGTTTGATATGGACTCTTTACTGGTAGATTACTGGCTGGAAGACCAACAGCACATTAAACACGTGATTCCTTATCCAAGACAGGATTCCTTACGTGTCCACCAGGTATTGCGAGACACCATCCAGTTTAATTCGATTGCAAAACCTGGTTACAATATTCTATGGATGGAAATAAATCCGTATGTAAACGGTTCTCTTGTCCAAACCGATCAATTGGAACAATACCATTATAATAACATTCTGCAACTTCCTGTTTTCGTAGTGGAAGACACTAAGAACCCCATCCTGGATGTCACGTTTAACGGACAACATATCCTGAATGGAGATATCATTGATCCAACAAGCGAAATTCTGATCACACTAAAAGATGACAATCCGTATTTGGTTATGGACAACATCAGTGACACCACACTTTTCGGGATATATTTGACCGGACCTGATGGAGTTCAAAAACGCATTCCATTTATTGATGGAAATGGGAATACGATCATGCAATGGTATCCTGCAAACGGGCAAAATCTGAAATTTAAGATCGTTTATCCGAAGGAATTCCTGCAAGACGGAATTTACCAGCTTTTTGTTCAGGGTACCGATCGTTCAGGAAATATTTCAGGAGATTATGAGTACAAAGTAAGCTTTGAAGTAATCCGTGAATCGTCGATTACACAAATGATGAATTATCCGAACCCGTTTTCTACGAGCACTCGCTTTGTGTTTACATTAACCGGAACAGAAGTTCCTGATGACATCATTATCCGTATCATGACGGTTTCGGGACGCGTAATCCGGGAAATTACCGAAGACGAATTGGGATTGATCCGCATCGGACGAAATATTTCGGAATATGCCTGGGATGGGAAAGACGAATTCGGAGATCAATTGGCAAATGGTGTTTACCTGTACCAGGTCATGGCAAAGATCAACGGAGAAGATATCAAACAGCGTGAATCGGGTGCTGACCAATATTTCAAAAAGAACTTTGGAAAGATGTATTTGATGAGATAAGAGAAAGCACTGCTTTCGATAAAGACAAACGGTAGTGCAGTCTAAGCACTGCTTTCGATAAGGACAGACGGTAGCACAGTCTAAGCATCACTTTTAATAAAACAGCAAAGACTCAGAAGAATCTGCAGGAAAATATCGCCGTGTCATCAACTAATTTGCGGTTTCCACGCCATTCATCCAATTTGGAAAAAACAATGTTATTCATATCCTCCATACTTAAACGATAGAAATTGTGGTAGATCTTAATCAGGCGATCCAATTCGAAATGGCAATTTCGTTCATCCTCTAGTTCTACCACGCCATCAGTATAAAGAATCAGTGTGGTATTTGGTTTAAGCACTTCCCTTCCAACCTGGATAAAAGGCATTTCATCAAACATTCCCAAACCGACACATCCGATATCAAGTAATTTCTTTTCTTTTCCATTGGTAATTATCGGTTGGTTATGGCCTGCATTTACATAATCCAAAACCCTTGTTTCCGCATCATAAACCGCAATAAAAAAGGTAATAAACTTTTCACCTTTTGCACTCGTCATGACTTTTTTGTTCAGTTCTTCGATCAGGAATTCCAGAGAAAAAGGACGAATTTGATGAACTGTGGAGTAAAATGTCCGGATAGTTGCCTGAAAATTGGCCATCAACATCGCCGCACTGATTCCTTTTCCGCTTACATCGGCAATGCAAATCACGTATTTATTATCTCCAAGCGGAATGAAATCATAATAATCTCCTCCTACTTCGTGACGCGGAATGTACTTAGCAGAAATGTCCATTTGTTTATTCGAAGGCAGATCGGAAGGAAAAAGCAGTTTCTGCATTTCCGAAGCAACTTCCAGTTCCTTCTTCAAACGTTCTCTTTTCAACTCTTCACGAGCCATACGTTTGTTCTCGATTGCCATCACAACCATATTTGTCAGGGTCTGAACAAAACGCATATCGGCCAAGGTTTCCGATTTCTTCATCCCTGAACCTTCAATTCCTGCGATCAATAAATAAGCTAACGGTTTGTCTTTGTGAAATACAGGTACGATAATATCAAATTCATCGATAATTGCCGAATAACTGGATTCAATAACTGTAATTTCACGAAAACGGTATAATTCTTTTTCGATGGAAATATCCTTGAGCTTGTTCTTCAATCCAACCTTTAAAAGCGGGCTCCACTGGTTTTCTTTATTAAAAAGCAGAAAGTGATCGAAGCCTAATTGTTCACGCATGACAAATTCAAACATCCGGACAATCTGCTCAATACTTTGATTGGTCGCAATTGCCCTGGTTAATTCCAAAAGAGAATTCAAACGGAACTCTCCCAGCTCAACCTGTGATTCTAAATTTGCTATGCGGGTTTCCACTTTCATTTCTTGCTATTCGATTCTGAAAGGTTTTTCAAAACAATCAATTCGCGCATTTTTATCTTGGCTTCATCACACGGACTACCAAAATATGTTTTTCCGGCTTCCAGATCTTTTCCAATACCTGATTGAGCCAACACAACCACATGATCTCCGATTGTTATTCCGGATGCACAACCGACTTGTCCCCACAAAGTGACATGATCACCGATAGTACAACAACCTGCAATCCCGACCTGAGATGCAAAAAGGCAATTCTTCCCGATGACGGTATCATGACCGATTTGGACCAGATTATCAATTTTGGTTCCTTCTCCAATCCGGGTAATCGCACTCACACCTGCATCAATAGTTGATCCGGCTCCGATTTCTACATTTTTTTCGATGTAAACAAAACCACAGCTATGCATACGGTCATAACCTCCCGGTTTCTTTTTGTAATAGAAAGCATAATGTCCAATCACTGCATTGGGACCAATAATTACGTTCTCTTCAATGACCGTCCCATCACCGATGTAAGCTCCCGGATGGATCGTAACGTTCTCACCGATAATTACATCGTGACCAATAAAACAATTCGGAGAAAGATGAGCAGAATCAGCTATCTGACAATTTTCTCCGGTCATAGACATTTGTGGACGATAGGGAGAAAATTTTTTCGTTAGTTTATTGTAATCATCAAATGGTTCGGGAGAAATAATGAGGGCCTTCCCTTCGGGAACCGGCACCTCCCGGTCGATCAAAATAAAAGAAGCGGCAGAATTCAGCGCTTTATCGTAATATTTCGGGTGATCTACAAAAACCAAATCACCCGGTTCAACCCGATGAATTTCATTGATTCCTGTAACGATCAGGGATTCGTTTCCAATTACTTCCCTTCCTAAAAATTGTGCTATAGCACCAACTGTATGTATACTTCCGATTTTCATAGACTTTCGCTACATAAAAGTAAGCCCTTATGAAATCGATTTCCTTAAAAAGTCAATTACTTATAAAATCAGAATTGTTTACAAATCACTAATCTCTGGACATGCGCAGCAGAATACGAATGATAATCAAAGCTACCGCGACAAGTGTCCAAATAAGTGCTTTATTGCTGCTTTTATTATAGGCCGCATCACTTTTCTGTTTTTCAGCTTTCATTTCATCCAGGTATTGAATGACTTCTGATCGCTGTTCGTCACTTAAGGGAAAAGTCTTTTGAATACCAGCAATTTTTCTTCCGGTATTTGTTTTATTACCCAAATGAAACAGGGAGAAAAACTGGAACTGCAAATCAGTCAAACTTCTATTATTCAACCCATTGATCAACGTTGCAAAACCGGGATGCATAAACATATCATTCAATTCATCCTCACTTCCATATCCCTTGATATAAGGCTCCAGATCATGCAGGATTTCTGCTTTAATCTCTGCACGGTCCGTTTCCGGGAACAAAACAAGATAAGAATATAAAGCACTTACTTTTGTCAGTTCTCTTTTGGAAAATGCATCATTTAAAGCTGTTAACAAACGAGTCTTATCTTCCAAATTTATGGAAGACAAGAGTTCTTTTACTTCCTGTAAATCTTTGACACCTCCATCCAGTGAAACAGACATTTTAACCTCGGAAAGGTTCGTTTTTATTAACTGCATGCGCTCGAGCATCGCCCGAACCCTGGGTGGATGGTTTTGGTTCAAGGTTTAATAATTTAATAGCTTCTCAAGAGCTGATTGTACTTTATCAGCATTCGGTAACAACTCTGCTTCCAATGTTGAATTTAATGGAATCGCCGGTGTATCGATTGCTCCCACTAAACCAATCGGGGCATCCAATGACTGAAAACAATCTCTCTGAATGCGTCCTGCCAAACCAAGTGTAAAAGATGCTTCAACAGATTCTTCGGTAACTAATAATACCTTCCCGTGCTTTTCAACGGAAGCAGTAATAGCTTCCATATCCAATGGGTTGATCGAACGCAAGTCCAAAATTTCCACTTTTCCGTCAAACTGTTTTGAAGCTTCCAAAGTCCAGTAAACTCCACGACCATAAGTGATCACGACACATGATTCTCCATTTTTGATCGCTGAATCAGTAGCTTCCTGTACGATTCTTGCTTTACCGATCGGGATGATGTAATTTTCATCCGGTTCAATAGACATAGCACCTTCCGTTCCAGGAATTTTAGACCAATAAAGACCTTTATGCTCCAGGATTACAACCGGATTCGGATCATAATATGCAGCTTTCAACAAACCTTTCAAATCAGCCCCTGTTGAAGGATAAACAACTTTTATCCCACGAATGTTTGCCAAAACCGACTCTACACTGGAAGAATGGTAAGGACCTCCCGACCCATAAGCTCCAATTGGGACACGAATCACACAGCTTACCGGCCATTTTCCGTTTGATAAGTAATTAGAACGGGAAACTTCCGTAAATAATTGGTTTAATCCTGGCCAGATATAATCTGCAAACTGGACCTCTACAAATGGTTTCAATCCAACTGCTGACATACCAACGGTGGAACCAATAATAAATGCCTCCTGAATCGGTGTATTAAACACCCTGTCATCTCCAAATGTTTGAGCAAGGGTTGCAGCTTCTCTGAAAACACCACCCAATCTGCCTCCAACATCCTGACCGTAAAGCAAAGCTTCCGGATGTTCCGACATAATTTCCCGCACAGCAAATAACGCACTGTCAACCATCACCGTTTTCTTCTTTCCGGCAGGTTCGCGTTCACCTTTCTCTTCCGTAACGGGTGTTGGTGCGAAAATATAATCCGTAACACTTGCAGGTGCCGGATCCTCAGCATTCAATGCTTTATCATAATCCTCGTCAACCAATTTTCTGGCATCCGCCTCAATATTAATGATATCCGCCTCACCTTCCAGATCACGGATAATTTCTTTCAATTTCGGATAAGGATCGCGTGTTGCAGCTTCCTCCAAATCATCCCGGTACCATTCTTTTCGAACTCCCGATGTGTGATGCCCCAAAAGTGGAACTTTCGCATGGATAATAAAGGGCCTTCTTTCTTTTCTAACGATTTCAAAAACTTCCTGAACAGTTTGAAAAGACAAGTCAAAGTCACTTCCATCAATTGTTCTTACTTCGATTCCCTTAAATCCTTGTGCATAATAGCTGATATCCTGAGCTCTTGTTTCTGCTGCATTCGCCGAAATGTCCCATCCATTATCCTGAACCAGATAAACGATCGGGAATTGCTTCAAAGCTGCCATTTGGAATGCCTCGGAAACTTCTCCTTCGGTACATGATGCGTCACCCAAAGAACAAACCACGATCGGATTTTCACCGTTAAAATCTTCTGCAAGACCTGTTTTTTCCTTGTATTGGATTCCCATCGCAATTCCGGTTGTAGGAATTGCCTGCATCCCTGTAGCAGAAGATTGATGGGGAATTTTCGGCATATCTTCCCGCTTCAAAGAAGGATGAGAATAATAGGTCCTTCCTCCGGAAAATGGATCATCTTTTTTTGCAAATACTTGAAGCATCAACTCATAAGGAGTCATTCCTATTCCCAAAAGAATACTGTCATCCCGATAATATGGTGAAACCCAATCCTGTGGCTTTAATTGTAAACCAACAGCCAATTGAATTGCCTCATGCCCTCTGGAAGTTGCATGAACATATTTTGCTGTAACTTCTTTATTAGCCTCATATTTTTCAGCCAATGTTTTCGCTGTAGCCATTAAACGAAAGGCTTTCAACAAAATATCTTTACTTGTTTTAACAGTAGGTTTCATGGTCTTCGAAAGAGTATCTGCCATCTTTGGGGTATATTTTGCAACAAAGATAAGATTCAAAAAGGAAACGAATGGAATCTTAGCAGAATAATCGACGTCATTTCCCAGCGAAATGCCTATTTTATTTCAAAATAGAAAGATACCTTTCAAGACTTTGTTTTTCAACTTCAGCTACAAAACGAATAAATGCATCCTTATTTCCGGAAGTTTGAACCTCATCGAGTGCCTCATAATAACTGTAACGCGAGGTATTATCCCCTTTGATATTTGCGATTACAAATCCATTCTGCAAGAGGATCATATTCATTATTAACCGGGATGTTCTTCCATTCCCATCAATGAAGGGATGAATTGTAACCAGGCGCTCATGCATTTCAGCAGCCAATACTATTGGATGTACGCTCAATCTGTTTCGTTCATACCATATGAAATAATCCTCCATTTGCTTTTCCACTAAGTATGGTGCTGGCGGCATATGATCACTCCCCTGAATCATCACTTGAATCCTTCGAAACCTACCGGCTTCTTCAGGAAGTATCCCACGAAGAATCAAATTATGAATACTTAATACTTCTTTTTTTGTTATCACAGCATCCCTGGAAATCAACTCTTTTACATAGTGGATAGCATCACCATGGTTAATTGCCTCCAAATGCTCTCTCATACTTTTTCCCGAAACGGTTAACCCTTTATTAATTACAAGATCTGTTTCCCGAAGTGTCAATGTATTTCCTTCTATGCGATTACTTTCAAAAGTATATTCCAACTCCAATGCTTCGGTAATGCGGTGATTTTCAAATTTTCTGATTTGATCCAACTGCTGCTTCAATTCATCTATTTCTGCTAAAGTTTTTTCAATAGACAGGTCTTCAAATTTTCTTTTAGGATAATAACTTGCCAACTCTTCCTGAACCATGGTCAAGACCTCATTTGCAAATGAATATTGCTTCACCTCACCTAAAACCTTTTGCATTAACCATGCTTTCATTAGTTCATCCAGATTAATAGAAAGAATATTCGAGATCTGAATAAGTTGAGTTTCCGTTGGAATTCGTTTGCCATTTTCAAATTTACTGATCAAAGACTGATCAACCCCCAGCAAATTGGCAAGTTCCCTGGAGCGCATTCCTTTTGATTTTCTGGCGTTTTGAATCAAATCTTTCATTTATGACAATAATTAACATGACTAATTTAGTCATAATTCATCAGGTTTCAAAAAAAAAGAGAAGTTAAAACTTCTCCTCTTCTTTCTTTACTTATTATTTTCAATAATGTAGTCCAGTACTTTTTGAATCAAATGAACCCGGTCTTTTCCAATTACATTATGCTTGTGCATCGGGTAATGGAAAAAGTCAATTTGAATCCCCAGATCAATGAATTTCTTAATCAAAGCATCATTGTGTTGTGGGACTACTACGTCATCAACAGTTCCATGAATCAATAACAAATCACCTTTCAATTTATTTACATGCGAAAACAAGGACGCTTCTTCGTATCCTTTTGTATTTTCTTCCGGACGATCCATGTAACGCTCACCATACATTACTTCATAGTATTTCCAGTCTGTAACCGGACCACCTGCAACACCTACTTTAAATGTTTCCGCTTGTTTCAACATAAGAGACGTTGTCATAAATCCACCGAAAGACCAACCGTGAACAGCGAAGCGGGAAGTATCCACATATGCCAAAGATCTCAGGTAATCGATTCCTTTCATCTGATCTTTTATCTCAACAACACCCAACTGTCTGTGGATCTGATTTTCGAAAGCAAAACCACGTTCACCTGATCCGCGATTATCCAATGTAAATACTAAATAACCTTGTTCAGCCATCCAGTACATCCATAAATTAGCTCCGTCCAACCAGGAGTTTGTTATCATTTGAGCATGCGGACCTCCATAAACATATACCATAACAGGATATTTCTTGTTCGGATCAAAGTTACTTGGCTTGATAAGTCTTGTATATAAAACAGAACCGTCTTCTGCCTTTATTTGTCCGATATCTGCACTTCCGATCTGAACATCAGCCAGCTTGTTTTTTGATACTGAAATTGTTTTTGTGATCTTACCCGTAATCGTTTTTAACTCCACTTTTCCGGGAACAGAATGCGACGAATACTGATCGATAATATAAGTAGCCATATCGTTGATCACAATTCCATGGGTTCCTTCTTCCAATGTTAGACAACGTTGTTTCCCATTTAGATCAACCGCATAAAACAGTGTGTTTAGCGGACTTGTTCCGGTAGCAGCAAAAACAATTTCTTTTCCTTTATTAATGGATTGCAAGATCTCTTTCGCCACAAACTTGTTTGCAGTCAATTGCTTGATCAAAGTACCATCCAATGAATAATAGTACAAGTTGTTGAATCCGTCTTTTTCTGAAATCCAGACAAAATTATTGGAATTAGCCATTGGAAAGAAAGCCGGATGCTCAGGCTCTACCCATTTTTCACTCTGCTCTTCTAAAATTGTCTTAACAAAGGCACCTGATTTTGCATCGTATTGGTTTAACCACATGTGGTTTTGTTCCCGGTTTACTTCTGCAATTAAAACGAAGTTTTCGTCTGGTGTCCAGCACAAATTTGTCAGATAGCTATCTGATGCACCTTTGGGTAAAATGTAAACTGTTTTACCTGCTGCAACAGAATAAATACCCACTTTTGGCTTTTCAGAACCTTGTCCTGCCATCGGATATTTAATGTTCATCAATTCTGCCGGAACTTTTGTAATATCAACTAAGGGATATTCTTTCACGTTGGTTTCATCCTTTTGATAGAATGCCAAATAAGTACCTTTTCCGGACCAGAAAATACCATCTGTAATTCCAAACTCGCTGCGTGCAATAGTTTGCCCTGAAACGATATTTTTATCTGTATTGGAAGTAACTGCAATCTTTTCACCTTTCGAATTGACAATCCACAAATTGTTCTCAACCGTATAAGCAACGCTTCCGGTAGTCATTTCGTACTCAGCTCCTGCGCCTTCTTCAACAACAGAAACCAACTTGGAACCTGTTCTTGATTTCAGGTTCAACAGGTAATAGTTGTTCCCATCGTTCAACACTAACTCATCTGTACTTTTAAAGGAAAAACCGTAAAAACTAAACAATTGAGCACCCAAAATCTTGTTCACGTCCTGAATAGTAAATAATTGCTCCGGATCTGTTTTCTTAACCGAAGCCCGGTACATTGTCTGGTAATTATTACTTACATACACATATGAGTCCGTTCCCGGAATCCAGGTAATCGAATTACACTGCTCATCTCTGAAAGCTCTGTTTTGCTGCATCACAGCATCAGAAAGTGTCAATTGCTTCTTTTGCGCAATAGCTCCAAATCCCAGGACAACAAATAGTGTTAGTCCAAAATACTTATTCATAAATTAAGATCTTTGAATGAATTTATTAAAAAACGTCTCAAGTGGCAAACCAACCTGAAAGCAATGATCAAGTGTTTCCAACAACTTATCATGCAGAATCAATTCCGCATCGAATTTTGTAAAGAAATACCATTGCTTATTTAGAATATAAGGTTGTTTCTCAGCTTCTTCCTTAAATTCTTTAGGTGCAATTTTATTTCGTTCACCGCGAACTTCGCTAAACACTTCAACGAAATTCTTATCGGTAACCAATGAATTAAACTCCTTCATATTATGAGCAATTCCTTCACGCACCAAAAACAGGTCGTCTTTTTCTATCTCATAAATACCACCGTAAACACGCACTTCCTCCGGACCGAATTCGAAGTAAACGCCGTGAATACTTTTGGATTTCTTGCCAAGTGGAGCTACTACAGCCGAACACATTAATTTGTAAGGAGTTTTATCCTTAGAGAAGCGGATATCCCTGTTGATCCGGAAAATACATTCGGATGCTGTCAGGTCCTTAAACGAAGGGTGTGTCTTTGCCAAATGATTGATAAATACCTGAACAAAATCTGCAAAAGGTTTTTTTACTGAATTTTCGTAGCGTTTCCTGTTTTGATCAAACCAATCTTTATTGTTGTTCGCAGCCAATTCAATAAAGAAATCGAGATAGTCTTTTGTAAAATATGCCATGCGCCAAAGATAGTATTTATCTAATTCGCAAAGTTGTTGATTTTTACAGATTTTCATTCTCACAAATTCTGAAAATGAAATCCATATTCGAATCATTTCTCTAAAGATTACAGTACATTTGTCCTAAAACAAAAACACATGGCACAAGTCTCCATAGGACACATTGAAGCTGCTATCGAAAAAGTAGATAGCCTGGATGATAATGCATTGGATAGATTATCGGAAGCACAAACAACTGCACAACCAGTCCTTTTGGGATACATTATGTCTGCAGCACAGGAATACCAAAACGAAGGATTGGAAAGCCTGTTGATTTACTATTTCACCGTTGTTTTGGAAGCCTATGCACAAGCAGGATTACATCCAAAAAGTGTAACTGACGAACAAATCGATGAGTTTGAAGAACCATACTTCCAGTTGCTGGACGAGTATTTCGAAAATGAAGACGAAACCATTTTAGAAGATTTTTCAGACCAACCGGACCTGGTAAAGTTCATGGCTATGGAAATCGGAATGGAAGATGCTGAAGGTGTTACTTTAGATGATGAAACGGCAACGCAATTATTCATTGTGATTTTAGCAATGATTTCGTTACTTTCCAGATCATTGGATTAAAACGCATGAAAACACCACAAGAAATTGTCAGTGAAATGATGAGCAAGGATGCCTTTTCTCAATGGTTGGGCATCCGAATTCTTGAAATTGAACCGGGATATTGTAAATTATCCATGACAGTTCGTCCGGAAATGGTGAACGGACATCAAACAGCACACGGAGGAATTTCCTATTCCATCTCAGATTCTGCCTTAGCCTTTGCGTCAAACAGCCGCGGACAAAAAGCCGTCAGTATTGAAACTTCAATTGCACACATTGCACCGGTTGCAGTCAACGACGAACTCCTTGTGATTTGTAAAGAAATCAACTGTGGAAAAACAATTGGACGCTATGAATCAATTGTTTATAACCAAAATCAAAAAATTATTGCTAGATTTAACGGAACCGTATTCCGCCACCCCGACCTCTGGTAATTTCTTTCAAAAAAAGCATCTTTTATTATGCATACATAATATTATTTTGTATATTCGTGACAAGTTCACAATATGCAAAATAAACCTCAATACCTCATCGACTTAGATGTTCGATTAACATGGCACAAAATGTCGCGCATGTACAACCAACGAGCAAACAGCTATGGAATAAGTATGTCTGTTGGCTTTATCCTTCTTCACATTGATCGGGAAGGAACTCCAAGCACTCAATTAGGCCCTCGGATGGGAATGGAACCAACCAGTCTTTCACGAACGTTGAAAACCATGGAAGAAAAAGGCTTCATCCGCCGGGAAGAAGACAAATTGGATAAACGGATCGTGCGCATTTTTCTGACAGAAGAAGGATTAAAAGCACGGTATATTGCTCGTGATGTTGTTTTCGAATTCAACAATAAGGTTATTGAACGAATTCCGAAAGAACATATCGATATCTTCGAATCTGTCGTCAATCAGATCCAGGATATTTTGGACGAAGAAAATTCCAATTCATCAGAGTGAGAGTCTGTCTTCGCAAACAATCAATCGATAACGAATTTGAATGGTGAATTAATCACCATAGAATCAATAAAAAATCAATTATGAACAGACACATTAAAAAGGTAGCAATCTTAGGATCCGGGGTTATGGGATCCAGAATTGCCTGTCACTTTGCCAATGTTGGATGTGAAGTTTTGCTTCTTGACATCCTACCAAAAGAACCCAATGATGTTGAGAAAGCAAAAGGACTTACAATGGATAGTAAGCCGGTAAGAAATCGCATCGTAAATGAAGCCTTGCAATTTGCATTAACTTCAAACCCTTCTCCAATTTATCGCAAGTCTTTCGCTTCCCGAATTCAAACAGGGAACTTTGAAGATGATATGTCAAAAATTGCGGATGTAGACTGGATCATCGAAGTAGTTATCGAACGTTTGGACATCAAACAGCAGGTGTTCACAAATGTGGAGAAATTCCGAAAACCGGGAACATTAATCTCCACAAACACTTCCGGAATTCCAATCCATTTAATGCTTGATGGAAGATCTGACGACTTCAAAAAACACTTTGCGGGAACACACTTTTTCAATCCGCCAAGATACTTACCTCTATTAGAGATTATTCCAACAAAAGAAACGGCTCCCGAGATCATTGATTTCTACATGTCTTTCGGGTCCAAAATCCTTGGAAAGAAAACAGTATTGTGTAAAGACACCCCGGCATTCATCGCAAATCGTGTCGGTGTTTACAGTATTATGGCTTTGTTTCATGCCGTTGAAGAAATGGATCTAAGCATTGAAGAAGTGGATAAATTAACAGGTCCTGTTTTGGGAAGACCAAAATCTGCGACATTCCGCACATGTGATGTAGTTGGGCTGGACACACTTGTTCACGTAGCAAACGGATTGAAGGAAAATTGTCCGGATGACGAAGAAAGAGCACTGTTTGAAGTTCCTTCTTTCGTACAGAAAATGGTTGAAAATAATTGGCTTGGAAGCAAAACAAAACAAGGATTCTTCAAGAAAACAGTTGATGCTGAAGGTAAAAAAGTATTTCTCGCTTTGAACCTGAAAACCATGGAATATGAACCAAGTAAAAAAGTTTCCTTCCCCACTTTGGAAATGACCAAAGCAATCGACGATCTGGAACAACGCACCAAAATGCTATTCATGGGAATGGATAAAGCCGGAGAATTTTACCGCAAAACATTCGGCGGATTATTTGCTTATGTGACGAATCGAATTCCTGAAATTTCGGATGATTTATATAAAATTGACGATGCATTAAAAGCCGGTTTCGGTTGGGAATTGGGTCCATTTGAAACTTGGGATGTAATCGGTTTCAAACAAGGAAAAGAATTGGTAGAAAAAGCAGGAAAGAAATTACCGGCTTGGATTGGTGAAATGGAAGCTGCCGGATTCACTTCTTTCTACAAATCCGAAAACGGAAAACGCCTGTATTACAATCAACAAAGCAAGTCCTACGAGATCATTCCGGGAACAGAAGATATTGTTTCGCTTCAGGCATTGAGAGTTTCCAACAAAATATGGGGAAATTCAGATACCACGCTAGTAGACTTGGGTGACGGAATCCTGAACCTGGAATTCCATACAAAAATGAACACGATCGGTGGTGGTGTGATCGAAGGAATCAATAAATCTCTTGATCTGGCGGAAAAAGAGTATAAAGGATTGGTTATTTCAAACACCGGAGGAAACTTTTCCGCAGGAGCAAACGTCGGAATGATCTTCATGATGGCAGCCGAGCAGGACTACGATGAATTAAACTTCGCTGTAAAAGCATTCCAGGACACGATGATGCGTGTTCGTTATTCAAACATTCCTGTAATTGTAGCTCCGCATAATATGGCTTTGGGTGGTGGTTGTGAACTATCCATGCATTCGGATAAAGTTGTTGCACATGCGGAACTTTACATGGGATTGGTTGAATTCGGTGTCGGGTTAATTCCTGGAGGCGGTGGTTCCAAGGAATTCGCAAAACGCTTCTCAGAAGAATTGAAAGACGGCGACATTAAGATCAATCGTCTGCGCGAACGATTTCTTTCAATAGGACAAGCGAAAGTTTCCACTTCGGCCTATGAAGCATTCGATCTGGGTTACTTAAGACCAGGAACAGACGAAGTGATCATTTCACGCGAATACCAGTTAACCAGAGCAAAAGCTGCAGCATTGGAATTGGCCAACAAAGGGTACATTGCTCCTAAAAGAGAAAAGAATATCACTGTTTTGGGTCAGGAAGGACTCGGAATTATTTACGTTGGTGCGAACTCGATGAAATCCGGGCACTATATGTCTGAGCACGACCAGGTTATTTCCGAGAAATTGGGCTGGGTTATGTGTGGTGGCGATCTGAGCGAAAACACGGTCGTTTCCGAACAGTACTTACTGGATTTGGAACGAAAAGCATTCGTGGAATTATGTCAACAACGTAAGACACTTGAAAGATTGGAGAGTTTGGTGAAATCAGGAAAAATACTGAGAAATTGATGGTTTTCCTCCCTTGAGGGAGGATTAAGGAGGGTGGCCATCCCCCTCAATCCCTCAAAGGGGGAAGTAATGACTCAAAAAAAGAAAAACATGTCACAAAAAGCATATATCGTAGCGGGATTCCGCTCAGCAGTAGGAAAAGCAGGGAAAGGAGGATTTCGGTTTTACCGTCCTGATGACTTGGCAGCACGTGTGATCGAGCACCTGGTTGCCAGCGTTCCACAAGTAGAAAAAACACGCATCGACGACGTGATAGTTGGGAATGCAACCCCGGAAGCCGAACAAGGATTGAACGTAGGGCGTTTGATCTCCCTGATGGGATTGAAAACCGACAAAGTTCCCGGAATGACAGTCAATCGCTACTGTTCTTCCGGTTTGGAAACAATTGCATTGGCACAAGCCAAAATTGAAGCCGGAATGGCAGATTGCATTATTGCCGGTGGAGTTGAATCCATGTCGGTAATGGCAATGGGAGGCTGGAGAATTGTCCCGAACCCAAAAGTTGGCAAGGAAAATCCAACCTGGTACTGGGGAATGGGATTGACTGCCGAGGCCGTTGCAACACAATTCAATGTGAGCAGAGAAGATCAGGACCTCTTTTCTTTGAAGTCTCATGAAAAGGCATTGAAAGCAATCGCTGAAGGAAAGTTCAAAGAAGACATTGTTCCCATTGAAGTAGAGAACATCTTCCTGGATGAAAACGAAAAAAGACAAAGTAAAACATTCATTGTGGACACAGACGAAGGTCCGCGTGCTTCTACCATTGAAGGCCTGGCAAAATTAAAACCGGTTTTTGACGCAATGGGAAGTGTCACCGCAGGAAACTCGTCTCAAACATCCGACGGAGCAGCTTTTGTGATGGTGATGTCTGAGAAAATGGTGAAAGAATTGAATATTGAACCAATTGCACGCTTACACAGTTATGCAGTGGTTGGTGTAGAACCCCGCATCATGGGAATTGGTCCGGTAGACGCCATTCCAAAAGCGTTGAAGCAAGCAGGAATGAGTTTGAACGACATCAACTTATTCGAATTGAACGAAGCCTTTGCTTCTCAGTCTTTGGCTGTCATTCGCGAAGTTGGTTTGAACCCGGATATTGTAAACGTAAACGGTGGAGCAATTGCTTTGGGCCATCCACTTGGATGTACCGGAGCTAAACTAACGGTTCAGATCATCAACGAACTTCGCCGAAGAAAGGAAAAATATGGAGTCGTAACGATGTGCGTCGGAACCGGGCAAGGTGCAGCCGGAGTGATTGAATTATTGAAGTAAACTTTTCAACATTATCAAAATGTACAACGCCATTTTTCTTCGGATAAGTGGCGTTTTTCCTGTTATAATTTTCTAAAATCGAAATTGCAGCGAGCTTTTTCTTAATTTCGAAAGAAATATGGAAAATCCGTCTCAGAAAACAGCAAAAGTCCAAATGACCAGTCACGCGCTGATCATTGCTTCGATTCTGGTTGTGATCCTTTATTTGGGCCGAAGTCTCATTATTCCATTGATCTTCGGAATTATCCTGTGGCTTTTAATGCGGAAGGTCCGATCGCTTTTCTATATCGTTGGACTGGGTGATAAGTGGTTTCCCAAATGGTTGAAAACACTACTGAGCTCTGCAATCCTTTTTTCATTGGTTTGGGTAATCGGACTGATTTTCGAGCGGAATATCCAGGAACTTATCAAATACTCGGATATCTATGGAAAAAACTTCACTACCATCATCCAGGAATTCGACCGGTTTTCTTCTTATAAAACAGAGGACATCATCAAGAGTTTCAATTCGAACGACCTGATCAACAAATATATGTCTTCGGTACTTACTTCGTTGCAAACCATTATTTCCAATGTAATCATTGTTTTGATTTACATGCTCTTTATTATCATGGAAGAATCGTCTTTCAAATACAAGATAAAGGCTTTGTTTCCGAATCCGGAAGTGTACGATGAACGTCTTTTGGTAGTCCGGAGAATTGAAAAGGCAATTACTAATTATTTAGGCATCAAATCGTTGATCGCCTTGATTTCTTCTACCATTGCTTACGCGATATTTACTTTAAGCGGTTTAAATGCTCCTTTCTTTTGGGCTTTATTGGTTTTCATGTTCAGCTTCATTCCATTTTTCGGAGTACTGATCAGCTCTTTCCTTCCTGCACTATTTGCGATCATTCAATTTGCGGGTTACAGCGAATCCCTGATCATTTTATTCAGCGTTGGATCCGTTCAGTTCATTGCAGGAAATATTATCGAGCCGAGAATTATGGGGAATACCATGAACGTGAGTCCGCTCGTAGTAATCCTGTCATTAGGTTTCTGGGGATTCATCTGGGGATTGCCGGGAATGTTCCTGAGTGTTCCTATTACCGTAATCATGGTAATTGTCTTCTCGAAATTCAGATCTACCCGCGGAATAGCAATTATTCTTTCAGAAAGAGGGGAAATTGAACATTAATGAAAGTCATTGTAATTACATATTTTTTATTGTTTCCGCTGTTTTCCTTCGCTCAATTTGAAGATGAAAATGAGCAAAAAACCGTATTCGGAGGAACCAATGTCATTGCTAAAAATGCAGCCGGACAAGTAGGGATCAAATCCAAAGACGGAAAGGAAGTCGTACCGTTCGTTTACAATAAAATCAGTGAGAATCCTCTCGGATTATTTGTCTTTAAAGTGAACAAATCCAATGGATACGAACGCTCTTATTCTTTGGGATACTACAACAGGCAATTCAAGCAAATCCTACCCTGTCGTTACAACAGTTTATTTGCGCTGGAAGACGGATTCATCATTGCTTCCCAGAATTCGGATAAAAAATTCGGACTTGTAGATACCATTGGACGGATTATCATTCCGTTTGAGTACGATGAAATGGCTGCACCGACTGAAGGTTTGTTCCTTACCAAAGTAGGAGAAAAATACGGGTATATTAATAAGAAGAACAATACAGTTATAGATCATAAATTTGCATATGCAAGTCCGTTTTCAGAAGGTCTGGCAGCTGCCAGCAAATCAAAACTAATCGGTTTTATCAACCGAAGAGGTGATTTTATCATCAAAGAACGGTTCACTTCTGCCGATGATTTTGCTTATGGTTATGCACAGGTATTTTTCTACAATCAAACGAGTGTGGTTAATCAGGAGGGGGAAATCCTGTTCCCTTTCATTTTTAAAAGCATTCATTCCGTGGGGAACGGTCAATTTGTATTTGAAGCAAACGAAAATCTTCGCACTACCTTAACATCCACTCTACCGAAATTGAGAATCGCTCAAAAACCTGAAGAACTTTCTCAATATGATTCGCTGATTACTACAATGGACTCGGAAATCGATTCCGAAATCATTGAAGAGAAATTTATGGGTGTTCTGAATTCAATCGGGCAATTGATCGGCGGAAATGAATTTAAACAAGTCATTCACATTCACTCGGAAGGAACAGTGCAATTGTATGCAGTCCAAAAAAAATCAGATGAGGAAAATGCAAACAGTAATTACAATTTTGCTTTAATGAACGGGGATGGGAAAATTTTAAGTGAATACCGCTTTTTCGATGTCAAACCCGATGAAAAAATAGTTGTCGAGGAAACCGAAAACGGATTTGTAAATTACATGGTTGACCCCAACGGGAAATTGACCAAAATAGAAGAATAAAATCGTTTCCCCTTTGTTTTCAAGCCTCTAAAGGTTTTTAACGGTTATTTTTTCGGAAACGACTAATTGGCTTGTTTTCGAAAAAATAATTCCTTAAATTATAGCAAACCATTACTTATTCCTCCTTCCTGACTCCTTTTTATCTTCCACCATTCCTTTCGGAATTTTCCTTGGCTCCTGCAATTCCTGCCAGGTTTTAGGTCGTAATAACGGATTCCATTTAAATTCCTTCAGAAATTGCTCTTCCGGGTTGATCTTATCCATCGGGTAAAATTTGCCGTCAGGCTGATTGATATAGGTAATCCCGACAACCTCCCCACTATCAAGGTAAACTTTCAGGTCCGATGAAAAAATCCGGTTCAGTCCCATACGCTTAATCACCAATACCGAATCTGTTTTTTCTTCTTCCTCCGGATAGAAAATGGTTTTCGCCTGCCCTTTGACATCCGAACGGATCAGTTCATTATTCTTAAAATACGACCAGATTTCCTTTCCTGCCAACTGATTATAATATTTTCCGGAATCCAGTTCATTTGCAGCGAAGGCATGTGGAAACAGATGCGCCTTATCGATCAAGGTATCGTTTTTAATAAATACCCGAATGGTATCACCGATCAATTCCGAATTATAACTCCAAAAATGGGCATTTCCCCATAAATCCATTACGCCGTCCGCCTTCTTATAATCCAATGAATCCGCAACTCCCTGAATTTTATTCTGGAAAATCCGAACATCCTCTCCTCCACGAATTCGCAGCGTTTTTTCCAACGTATCGCGCACATGTATCAGAGTATCTGCTCTCAGAAAAAGTGTGTCTTTCGACTTCATGATCCGTAACAACGGATAATCAGTAAGCACGTCTGTCAGTGTTTTTCCATCGGAAGTAAAGAATCCGGCATTGAATTGCACTTTTTGAGCAGTATCGATTAATTGTACATGTCCTCTTCCTTCTGCAAACTTGCGTTTTGGAGCATAATACAAACTATCTCCGGTAATGGTCCTCGGCGCTTGTTCGATCTTTGCATTACTGGTCAGCAAACCTTCTTCCGTTTCTACATGATACCAACCTTTGTCACAAAAGAATTTTGAATCTTTTGTTGTTCCAACCGTTGGTCCGTAAAAGAATACTTTATGAACCAGGTAATTGTAATGTAAGGTATCAGTGGTCAATTTCAGATCATCACTTTTGTACACTACGTTTCCTTTAAAAAAGGCTTCTTCGGTATTCGGATAAAAATAACCATAGACACTCGTCAAAACCTCGTTGGTCGTAATATTCTCAATTCGTCCTTTATTTCTATAAATGGCTTTTGAGCTTTTTGCATCGTAATCGAGCGAATCGCTCGTTAATTTATACTCTCTGTCACGAATTCGAACATGTCCCCAAAGTTTTGCCAGTCGTGTTTTTCCATTGTAATACATGGAATCACAAAACAAATTCAATGTATCTGCTTTATTGATCTGTACTTTTCCATAAGCCCAAACCTCACCGGTACGCTCCTTGTAGTGAGCAGAATCGCAAAACATCACATTTCCCTGGTATTTAAAATTCAGGAAACCGGTTAAGCGTTGTTTCCCTGTTTTATCGTCATAGGAAAGTTTCTTTGCACCGGGTAATAGTTCCAGCCAGGAGCCCTGGCTATACGAAAATTGTGCACACACAAAAATTGCGCTTAAAAAAAGCGCAATTCGATAAAAATATGTGTTGAATAATTTCAATTATCTCGTTGCCAAAGTTTGTTTACGATCCGGTCCTACCGAAACTGTTGTTACGGGCACTTGCAAATGTTGTTCCAAATATTTCACATAATTTTTCAATGCCTCAGGAGCATCTGCAAATGAAGTCAGACCGGTTAAATCTTTATTCCACCCAGGAACATCTTCATACACCGGTTCAATCGTTACACCGTCAATATCGTAAGGCATGTAATCCTGCTCTACTCCATCTACTTTGTATTTTGTACAAGCTCGGATAGTATCAAAAGTATCCAATACATCCGCTTTCATCATTGCCAATTCCGTAACGCCATTGATCATAATTGCATACTTCATTGCCGGAAGGTCAATCCAACCACAACGACGCGGTCTGCCGGTAGTAGAACCAAATTCTCTTCCTTCCTGGCGGATTTTCTCACCTACTTCATCTTCCAATTCAGTTGGAAAAGGTCCCGAACCTACTCGTGTGCAATATGCTTTGAAGATCCCGATTACATCTCCGATTTTCGACGGAGCAATTCCAAGTCCTGTACATGTTCCTGCGGTCACTGTATTGGAAGAAGTTACGAACGGATAAGTTCCGAAATCGATATCCAACATCGTTCCCTGGGCTCCTTCTGCAAGGATCTTTTTCCCGGATTTCATTGCTTCATTCAGGTATTGTTCGCTATCAACAGCAGTCAATCCTTTCAAGATCTCAATACCTTCCATCCATGGCCCCTCCAACTCTGCCAGGTTGTATTCAAAGCCTTCGTAATGCTTCAGCATATTCAAGTGCTTTTCAACCAAAGCATTGTATTTCTCTTTGAAAGAAGGCAGGAAAATATCTCCGACACGCAATCCGTTTCTACCGGTTTTGTCCATATAAGTCGGGCCGATTCCTTTTAATGTACTTCCAATCTTGTTTTTCCCTTTGGAAGCTTCCGAAGCAGCATCCAATAATTTATGGGTCGGTAAGATCAAATGTGCTTTTCTGGAAACAACCAGACGCTTTTTGACATCAATATTAAAAGGCTCTAACTTTTCCAATTCTTTTTGAAAAACTACCGGGTCGATTACTACACCGTTTCCAATCAAATTAATCACATTTCCATGAAAAATTCCGGAAGGAATGGTATGCAATACGTGTTTTACACCTTCAAACTCCAATGTATGACCTGCATTTGGTCCTCCCTGAAAACGAGCAATAATATCATATTGTGGAGTAAGGACATCTACAATTTTTCCTTTTCCCTCATCTCCCCATTGTAATCCTAAAAGAACATCTACTTTCATTTCGCTTTATTAAATTTTGCCTCAACTTCCTCAGTTGAATTGAAGCAGCTAAAAATTTCGTTTAACTTGGATATTTCGAACAGTTTTTTGACTGATGGTTGCAGGTTCACCAACACACAGTCCAATCCTGTTTTTCTTGATCTTGTAAGCATTCGTACAAAGAAATTCAACCCGGTACTGTTGCAATACTCCAATTTGGAACAATCACAAAGAACCGCTTTCAAATCACCGGACACTAATTTTTCGATGGTATCGAGTGCGTTTGCCAAACCTTCATCGGAAATAATTCTTCCTGAAATTTTGACCAATACAAAATTCGATGACTTCGTTATTTCAAACTGAACACTCATTATTGATTTTGTTCATTCTCTTCGTTTCTAACTCCATAGAAATAAAGTGAATGGTGCTGAATTTTAACTCCGAAAATTTCTTCGATAGTTGCTTTGATACTTTGAATTCTCGGATCACAAAATTCAATTACCTCACCTGTATCCGTAAGGATCACATGGTCGTGTTGCTTGGATCCGTGAGACTTTTCAAATTGTGCCAGATTCTTCCCAAACTGATGCTTACGAACGAGGTTACATGCTAAAAGCAGCTCAATCGTATTGTATAACGTTGCACGGGAAACACGGTAGTTCTGGTTCTTCATTTTGATATACAGGGATTCGATATCAAAATGTCCCATATAGTTATAGATTTCAGCCAGAATCGCAAAGCGTTCGGGAGTTTTCCGGTGCCCGTTTTGCTCCAGATATGCTGAAAATATATTTCTTACCGTTAATTGCAGATCTTGTTGTTGCATCTGACAAAGTTCAAAGGGCAAAAGTAGTTATTTTTTTCTTTTGACGAACGATCCTTCCATCACTTCAAGAGAAGTTTTCAACGAAAAATGACGCTTTTTAACAGGTTCAAAAATAATCCTGTTACAGAAGGAAAAAAATCATCGCTAAAACACCCCTGAAATCGTTATAAACAGCGGGGGTTCGCAATATCGCGAATTTAGTTCAAGACAACATGATCAGTCTTCTTTCGTATCGTAACGCTCCACCCGTTTCACCCCTTCAACCTGCTCAAATTTGCGCATCAGTGTATCCAAATGTTCCGTATCATATACGAGTACATGAATTTTTCCTTCAAACAAACCATCGTTCGCTTCAAAGGAAATAGATTTCATATTCACATTCAACTCTTTCGAAATTACTTCTGTGATCTTGTTCACAATTCCCACATCATCGATACCAATCAAACGAATAGCTGCAACGCGTGCTACCAAATCCTGGCTTCTCCATCGTGCTTTTATACAGCGATAAGCCATTTTTGACTGTAAATGTTCTGCATTCGGGCAGTTATTTCTATGGATCTTAATTCCTTCTGAAATGGTAATAAACCCAAACACCGGATCGCCGGGAATCGGGTTACAGCAACGTGCCATTTGGTATTGGATATTCTTGAAATCTTCTCCAATAATGATGGTGTCGTCCTTTTTATTGATCTTCGGATAAACATCCAGTTCGTGCTTATCCTTGTTTACAGCCGGTTTCTTCTCCAACTGAATCAGCCCGTTTACATTCTCCAACTCACGCAACTTGGACAAATCGACCTTCCCTTTTGCAATCCGGATATACAAATCCGTTGCGGAAGAAAACCCATAAAAACGTTCCAGAACAGTGATGTTTTCCGATTTAAACTGAATATGCAACTGCTTGAATTTACGTTCCAGTATTTCACGTCCATCTGCCGCAATTTCTTTGCGTTCTTCGTTCAACGCTGACTTAATCTTCTGGCGCGCTCTTGCTGTTCCCGCTAAACGCAACCAATCTTCCGATGGTTTTTGTTTGGAGGATGTGATAATCTCTAACTGGTCTCCGTTTTGCAATTGATAACTCAAAGGCACCAAACGGTTATTCACTTTCGCACCAATGCACTTGTTTCCGATATCACTGTGGATATCATAAGCAAAATCCAGGATAGTAGCGCCAACCGGAAGCACCCGCAAATCTCCTTTCGGAGTAAAAACGTAAATTTCTTCGTGGAATAAATTCATCTTAAATTCTTCCACGAAATCCATCGCATTTACATCCGGATTTTCTAATAAATCACGGATTTCCGAAATCCAGCGATCAAACTTACTATCGTCTTTTTGGTTTTCTTTGTAGCGGTAGTGTGCTGCCAACCCTTTCTCCGCAATTTCATCCATGCGTTTTGTGCGAATCTGAACTTCCACCCATTTACCTTGTGGCGACATCACCGTTGTATGCAACGATTCATAACCGTTTGCACGCGGCGTGGAAATCCAATCTCTCAAACGGTCCGGGCTTGGCTGGTAAAAATCTGTTACAATTGAATAAACTCTCCAGCAGTCTGCCTTTTCCATTTCAATTGGCGTATCCAAAATGATTCGAACAGCAAACAAATCAAAGACTTCTTCAAAAGGTAAATCTTTGCTTTGCATTTTTCTCCAAATGGAAGAAATGGATTTTGTCCGGGCTTTGATATCGAAATGATATCCTTCTTTATTCAGTGCTTCACGGATCGGATTGACAAAACGGCGAATGAAGCGGTTACGAACGTCTTCCGTAGATTTCAGCTTAAGCTGAATATCACGGTAGATCTCGGTTTCCGTATACTTCATTGCCAGGTCTTCCAATTCCGTTTTAATGGAATAAAGCCCCAGGCGATGAGCCAAAGGAGCATATAAAAACTTGGTCTCGGAAGCGATTTTGATCTGCTTATCCGGACTCATGCTTTCCAATGTGCGCATGTTATGCAAGCGGTCTGCCAGCTTAATCAGTACCACACGTAAATCATCCGAGATCGTCAGGATCATTTTACGGAAATTCTCTGCCTGAATGGAAGTATTCTGATCGAAAACATCCGGGATTTTGGTTAAGCCATCAATAATCCTGCGAGCTTTTTCACCGAACAAGTCTTCAATATCCTGCAAAGTAATGTGTGTGTCTTCAACTGTATCATGTAAAAGTGCACACGCAATGGAAGTTGCTCCCAATCCCATTTCCTCGGCACAAATTCGTGCCACGGCAATCGGATGATAAATATACGGTTCGCCCGATTTCCTGCGCATATCCTTATGCGCCTCCACAGAAACGTCAAAAGCTTTTCGAATATAGGCTGTGTCCTGGCGGGTTCTATTCTTTGTCGCCTTTAAAAGTCCTTTAAATGCGCTTAGTATTTCTAATCGTTCTTTCTCTAAATCTATCTGAGCTTCCATACTCATTCCGGAATCAATCTTTTAAAATACAAAAATAGCAGGAAATAACCAGTCTTTTCAATTGGTTTTAGGAAGTGTTAACAGCAGAGCGTTAATTGAATTGAGAATGCAGAATGGAAAATTCAAAAGGGCTTCGCTGCTTCTCAAAAAACAGACTTCACATTGTGATATAAAAATGGATCTCTCTTGTCAATTTCACATTTTCAATTATCAATTCACCTCGTATTTCAATCGGATCGTAATATTCGCTGTTTTCTTTTTGGAACTGGTATTGAAATTTCCACCCCAGGAAAACTGTTCGGAAGAATTTTCGCCGGTGATCTGGAACACACCCATATCTGCCGTTTTCAATTTACCCAGGCTTCCACCCGCATTCAGGGCAATTTTCTCCGCGCGATTTTTTGCATCTTTCGTAGCGGATTCAATCATTTTCACTTTCAACTGTGCCAACTTGGTGTAATAATATTCCGGGGGAAAGGAACTTAATTCTACTCCTGCATCAATCAGTTCTGTTACTTCCCTGGAAACATTTTCCACCATATCCACATTTTTTGACTGGACTTTCAGGCTTTGGGTTAATTGATAACCATTGAAAACAGTATTTCTCAGTTGGCCATTTTGATCATAGTCATAAGCAAAGTCCTTTTGGATATCCACCGCTTCAAAGATCAGTTCATCGGATTTAATTCCTTTTGAAGACAAGTATTTTCGGATGGCCTGTTGGTCCTTGTTTAATTCATTGTATGCTGTTTTCAAATCATAATCCTTCCTGGAAAAACTCCCCCTCCAAACAATCAAATCACTGGTGAAATTCTCCTCTCCGGAACCCGTAACACTGATTGCATCTGCAGTCTTGGATCGATTCTTATATCCATTTGCCAATAAAAAACCTGTAATAATAACTGCTACAGCAATGATTATCGTATTCCAACTCTGTTTCATACAGTATTCATTTTGATTATTGCTAATATAAAAAAAGCCCACATAAAGTGAGCTTTAGTAATCAAAATTGATTGAACTACTTTTCTTTTTCAAGTGTTAGTGTATATACTTCTTTCTCCGTCCCATCGGTTTCAGTATACTCTATTTTCATTTCATTTCTGGATTCCTCCAAAATTTTGAAAGAAATTGTAGAACCTGATTCTGTCATTATCAAATCCGTTTCGGTATTACTCCAGGTTCCGGTACTGGCATCTGTACTGCCATCAGCAGTAAAAACCCATGTATAGGTCCCATTTTTTTCAAACTCGATGTATCCTGCATTCTGATAAACGATTGAACCTTCCTGACTTCCGTTGTAGTAATACTTATAATCATAGAGTGTGTTATTCCACTTTCCACTCTTTGAATACAAATGTCTTTCGATTCTTTTTTCTTTGGAACAACCAGCAAATCCAATAGCAAAAATGGATAACAGAATTAGTACCTTAGTCACGTTTTTCATAAATTGATTTTAGTTTTTGCCAAAGTTACACTAAAAAAACAATCTCAAAATGATGAGAACTAACCATTCTTTTGAAGAATGATTTGTTTTACGTTCTTGGAATTCGATTCCCTATTTAGTTCTTTCCAAATAGTAGGTATACTTCAATGTTGAACTAGGCGAGGATCCTGAGCCTCCTAAACCTGAAGTGTAGTAAGTCGTATGTGACTCATACAATCTCATCTTGCATTTTTTGGAATCTTCTCCAATCCAAAGCATATCCGTTTTTCCATCGGACCAGAATACGGTAATTTTGTCTTTGTCGTTGATCCAGGTACCTGTTGTTACTGTTGTATTCGGGTCAATATAAATTGTTTTCACAATTGTCTTGTCTTTGTTAAACTCAAAACTTCCCACATCCCAAGTTGTCTCATTATGATCTGAACCTCCCGTACTACTTGCCGAATAATCCAACCTTTTAATATTCCATTTACCGGACCCTCTTTTCAACTGGTTTTCAATCTTCTTTTCTTTGGAGCATGCACTTAGCCCAACCGCAAAAACAGTAAGCAAAAGCATCAATTTGGTGATATTCTTCATTTGGAATAATTTTAATTCTTACAAAGCTATGACCAAAAAAACAAATTTAAAATCCTTAGAATTAACTATATTTTCCCTTTTCAAAAGTGCACGAACAAAAAAAACCGTTCCTTTTGAGAACGGTTCTTATATCATCTGATTCGTTTATCAATCAGCCCTTTCAAGATTATAAGTATTTACTTCTTTTTCAGCAGTGTCGTTGTAATAATCTGTTTCTTCCAGCTTCATTTTTCCTTTTTTCGGACCTTCCATAATTTTCAGGACTGATGTTTCACCGTTTGAGGTAATTGTAATTTCATCTTCCGAATTCGTCCAGGTTCCCGCTATTGTTTCAGGTGACCCGCTCAAAGTGAGTGTCATTACACAGGACCCTTTTTTATCGAATTCAATGGTACCTGCATTGGGAAAATTCGCCGAAGCTCCCAACACATTGTTCTGATAATATTTATAATCTATCGAGGTGATTTTCCACTTACCATCTTTTTTAATCAATTGCCTTTCAACACGTTTTTCTTTGGAACAGGAAGCTAAACCGACAAATAATACTGCAAACAAGAAGAGAATTTTAGTGCATGCTTTCATGAAATCAAGATTTAATTTAGGGCAAAGCTAAGTCTTCCAACAGAGTAAAAAATCAACCTTTCGGTGGATATTTAGAATAAAAAAACCGCCAGTTATTAGCTGACGGCTCTCCTATATTTTGATTGAATCAGTTTTTTGCAGGAAGGATTTTCCCGGAAACTTCTCCAAAACCAATTCGAACACCATCTTTTGAAGAGAAACCGCGCATGATTACGTTGTCTCCGTCCTGAATAAATTTACGTTCTGTTCCATCCTTCATTTTCAACGGCTTTGTTCCTTTCCACGCCAGTTCAAGCATCGAACCGTATGAATCGGGTGTTGGGCCCGAGATAGTACCTGAACCCAATAAATCGCCACAACGAATGTTACATCCGTTTACGGTATGATGCGCCAATTGCTGCGCCATATTCCAATACATGTACTTGAAATTGGATGTGCAGATTTTCGTCTCTTCTCCATTCTCAGGCTCAATAAATACTTCCAATTGAATATCGTAAGATAATTGCCCTTCATACTTCAGGTAAGAAAGGACTTCCGGATCTTGCTTCGGTCCGTCTACTTTAAATGGCTGAAGTGCATCCAATGTGACAATCCAGGGAGAAATAGACGATGCAAAGTTTTTTGCCAGGAATGGTCCGAGCGGAACGTATTCCCATGTTTGAATATCACGTGCCGACCAATCATTGAATAAGACCATTCCGAAAATAAAATCTTCTGCTTCAGCAGTTGAAATGGATTCTCCAAGCGGTTTACCATCAAAAGTGATGAATGCTGTTTCCAACTCAAAATCCAGATTGCGGCAAGGAGCAAAAATCGGCGGCTCTTCCGGATTCGGTTTGATCTGTCCTTTCGGTCTGATAACCGGTTCGCCGGAAATGATAATCGAACTGGATCTTCCATGATAACCAACCGGTAACCAAAGCCAATTGGGCAACAATGCATTTGCAGGATCGCGGAACATCATTCCTACGTTCGTAGCATGTTCTCTGCTGGAATAAAAATCCGTGTAATCTCCGATTTGGACCGGCATACACATTTTCACTCCGTCAACAGGAAGTAAAACCTGGGCAACGTGCTGTTCGTTTTTTTGTAAATCCGGCTGATTAATATCGAATAGTTTAGACAGCCTGTTTCTCAAATCCCGGACAGACTTCTTTCCTTTCTTCATCATCGGATTCAATGAATCCGTATCGAAATCACTTAATTCGAACGGTAAATTTTCCAGGTATCCCAACACATGAAGTGTTTTCAAATCAATCACTTTATCTCCGATCCGGGAAGCAACATGCGGTTTCAAATTTTCACTTCTAACAACCCCAAAAGGGAGGTTTTGAATTGGAAAATCCGAATCGGAAGGAACTTCGATCCACGATCTCAAAGCTGGATTATTTGCTGGAATTTGTGACATTATCTTCGATTTTAATAAGAGCAAAGATACGCGTTAATTTGGATTTCAGGACAACAGGATATTAGGACATCAAGACTCAATTTCAACCAAACTCAAGTACTTGAATCCTAAAATCTTAATATCTTGAGATCTTAATATCTATTTGACTTTGGACCTCATAAACTTCCTGAAATCAATCCAGCTTTTCTTATCAGCTGCTTCGTTATAGGAAATTGGCATTGAAAATTTCTTTCCCATTTCTGTTGAATGCGGATTTGTAAAAGCATGTGTTGCATCCGCGTAATTAATGAAGGTCATATCTGCCCCAGCTTCCGTCATTTGTCTTTTAAATTCTTTAATGTCTTCGTCAGGAACAAAAGAGTCTGCTGCACCGTTACAAACTAAAACAGCGGCCTTTAATTTGTTTTTATCAGCCGGAATTCCTGCTAAATTTCCATGAAAACTAACCACTGCATCTACCGGCGCACCTTTTTTAGCTGCGTTCAATACAACCGAACCACCAAAACAATATCCGATTGCAATGACTTTAGCTGAATCGACACCTTCGATCTTTAATGCCTGATTATATCCGGCCATGAACCTTCTGTAGGAAAAATCCGGATCTTTATAGAACGGCATTGCTAAAACCTGTGCATCTTTTGGATTGGTCACCACTTTTCCGGTTCCGTACATGTCAATGCAGAAACCGATGTTTCCCTCTTTAGCAATTTGGAGCGCTCGCTCTTTGGGATAATTATTCAGTCCCCACCATTCATGAACGATCAGAACGGTTTTGGTCTTTTTGGTGATCTTTACCGGTTTCGCATAAAAGGCAGTAAACGATTGTCCGTTAATCGCATATTTCACCGAATCCAGGACTTGTGAAAAGCCGGTTCCGGCAATAAAAAGCAGTGCTAAAAGAATGAGTTGTTTCATGAGTTGGTTTTGAATATTTGTACCTTAAAGATAAGGTAAATTCAACGTCCAAAACATGTTGAGTTTCCGCCAGTCAGTTCGAGTGCCCCACGTGTCTTTCTCGATACTTTATCCGCATGAGCGGATAAAACTCGAAGTAACAAGGTGGGTGTATCGAGAACACGGGCGGAAACTAGAGAAGTCTTATACCAACTCTTGCTCTCTTTCACGGAATTCCTTCTCGGATTCCAGCGTGGAAGTCTTCATTTCGAAGTCTTCCCGCAACGCTACTTTCGTATCGTAAGCACCATAAGCCATGAAGAGTTTACTGATGATCGGGATTAATTCGAACAGGGTCAGGATCACCATCAACAGGTAATATTGATTTTGAAGTCC
>CAMLLB010000017.1 GCA_946480815.1 uncultured Flavobacteriales bacterium | reverse complement strand
GGATCATATACTGTTACGGTCTCAAACGGTTCGTGTTCTTCCACATCTGTTGCAACTGTTGTTACAGTGAATCCACTTCCTCCGGTTCCAACGATCACAGCAAGCGGACCTACCACATTTTGTACGGGTAGCTCTGTTACTTTAACATCGTCTGCTGTTTCCGGAAATACCTGGTCGACAGGAGTGAACTCACAATCGGTTACAGTGAGTGCGAGTGGTTCTTATACCGTGACAGTTTCTTCTTCAGGTTGTTCTTCCGTATCGGCTCCAATCACGATCACTGTGAATCCGATACCAACAATTTCAGCATCAAATAATGGTCCGCTTTGTGTGAACCAACCCTTAAATTTGACCGCAACAGGTACAGCAGGAGGAAGCTATTCCTGGAGCGGTCCGAATTCATTTAATTCGACTTCCCAGAATCCGACAATTGCTTCGGTAACGGGTGCTGATTTCGGTATTTACACCGTTACAATTACGCTAAATTCCTGTAGCGCTTCTACAACGACCAACGTAACGATGAATTCGGGAACTTCGACTGCTATTTCAGCTGCCGGACCTTTCTGTGCCAATGATGGAACAGTGACAGTTTCGGCGGCTAGTCCGGGAGGAAACTGGTCCGGAACAGGAATTGTTAATACTTCAACGGGTTTGTTTGACCCGGCTGTTTCAGGTCCGGGATCATTTGTTATTACTTACGATATTCCGGGATCATGTTCCGGAGCTTCTACTACGACTATTGTGGTAAATCCAGTACCACAGACGAACTTTATAGCTGATAATTTATCAGGGTGCGCACCTTTGACGGTCCATTTTACGAACCAAACTCCTTCAACTGTAACTGCACAATGGAACTTTGGAAATGGTCAAACATCAACCGCTTCTCTGATTGATTCGGCAACTTATACTTCTGGAGGTTGTTTCACTGTTTCCTTAACAGTTACAGATCTTAACGGATGTTCTGCAACAAATACACAAGCGAACTATATTTGTATTAACCCGGAAGCGGACGCATCTTTTACACCTTCTCCTTACGATGCAACAATTACACATCCTGAAATTCATTTTATAAATACTTCCTCAAATGCAACAGCTTATACCTGGAGTTTTGGAGATGGTGGTAATTCAGTCGATTTTTCACCAACACATGAATACGATGAAGTTGCAAGTAATTATACTGTTCAATTGGTTGCTACGAATGCATTCGGATGTTCTGATACGGCAAGAGTTGTCGTTCGTGTATTGGATGAGTTGATTTACTTTGTTCCGAATTGTTTTACACCGAACGGGGATGAGCGAAACAATACTTTCCAACCGGTCTTTACTTCCGGATTTGATCCGTATAGTTTCAGACTACTCATTTTTGACAGATGGGGAGAAACCCTGTTTGAATCCAAAAATGCAAAAGTGGGGTGGGACGGAACATACAACGGAACGTTAGTGCAGGAAGGGATTTATACCTGGACCGTGACTTTTAAAGATCCGAATACCGATAAAAAATATACGGAAAGCGGTCATGTGACACTCATAAAATAGGTTCACACTTTAACTTCGCTCGTACTCTTGAGTTTTACATTTGTATAATGATTACGACGGAAGGTGACTTCGACTACGCTCAGTCACCTTGAAATTATAATTTCCCCAGAGCGAACATCGTAGGCTGCTTACTTAAATCGTAGGCATTTTCCCGCCAATCTTTGATCGTTTTTGTTTGAATACGCTCATTAAATAAGGTCAGGTTTGAAGCCACGCAAAGTAATGTGTCATCAGCCAGCATATTTAACAGGTCTTCAAAAACATGCATGGTTCTGAAAGGAGTGTCCATAAATAATTGGGTTTCACCGCTTCGTTTCACGCGTTGTTCCAGGTCTTTCAATTTACGTATCCGCTCTTTTTGGTCTTTGGGTAAATACCCGTGAAATGAGAATTGCTGGCCATTAAAACCACTTCCGATTAAGGTCAGTAAAATGGAGCTTGGTCCGACGGTCGGGCAAACATGAATTTCGTTTTCATGGGCCAGGGCAACCAGAATAGCACCCGGATCGGCGATTCCGGCACAACCGGCTTCACTGATTATTCCGACGCTCTTTCCTGCTTTCATTGCTTTGATTAAATGATATACTTCCGTTGCAGCGGTGGCTTTATTCAGAACAAAGAATTCTGATTCATCGATAGGAAAAGTACGGTCTATTTTTCGAAGTAATCTACGGGCAGATTTAATATCCTCCACTGCGAATACCCGTAATTCAGAAGCAATCTCAGCTACTTTTTGCGGAATGATATCTTCTGTGGATTCTCCTCCAAGTGTATTTGGAATAAGGTATAATTTACCTGCGCTCATTACTTTTCGATTAATTGATTGTTCTTTAAAAATGCATTTGTTGCCTGGTCCAGTAATTCGATTACCTCCTTGAAATTTAGTTCCGTTCCATAATACGGATCCGGTACTTCCAGATCCTGGTCCGGGTATAATTCATTCAGGAAAAGTCTCACTTTTTGTTTATCCTGCTCATTTCTGGCTAAACGCAAAATGTTCTTTTCATTACTTTTATCCATGGCAAAGATAACATCATAATTATCGAAATCAGCTACGGAAAATTGACGTGCACGCAATTCATCAATGGAAACTCCGTATTCCAACGAAAGTCTTCTCATCCGGTGGTCCGGTTTTTCACCCACATGATAATTGGCTGTCCCCGCAGAATCAACTTCAATTGATAGATCATGTAATTTCACCTTATGCCTTAGCCAGCCGTCGGCCATTGGGGATCGGCAAATATTCCCCAAACAAACCATTAAAACACGCATAAATTGCTCTTATTTGGGCACAAAGTTACTTTTTTAACCTGATTATCCGAAATCTTCGTTGATTCACACATTTTGTTAGTTTAAACAAACCGTTTATTCATTTAACATTTTTTGATTCCAACGAACACAACTATGTGTATCTTATAATCGTTATATTCATGTAAATCAATAGTAAAGACCATGAGACAGTTAAAGATTGTAAAGCAAGTTACAAATCGGGAGACGGCCTCTCTCGATAAATACCTTCAGGAAATTGGTCGCGTTGAATTAATTACTGCCGACGAAGAGGTAGAATTGGCTAAGCGTATAAAAGCAGGGGACAAGAGGGCGTTGGAACGTTTAACAAAAGCTAATTTAAGATTCGTGGTATCTGTTTCAAAACAGTACCAAAATCAAGGATTATCCCTTCCTGATTTAATCAATGAAGGAAATTTAGGTTTGATCAAAGCAGCTGAGCGATTTGATGAAACCAGAGGATTTAAATTTATTTCCTATGCAGTTTGGTGGATTCGTCAATCAATCTTGCAGGCTCTCGCAGAGCAGGCACGTATTGTACGGCTTCCATTAAACAAAATCGGAACAATTAATAAAATAAACAGAGCTTACAGCGAATTGGAACAGCTTTATGAGCGTCCGCCTTCAGCGGATGAACTGGCTGAATACCTGGAATGTTCTGTGGAAGATGTACGTCAGTCGCTGGCTAATACAGCAAGACACCTATCAATGGATGCACCTTTGGTAGATGGTGATGAAAGCTCATCCAGTATGTACGACGTTTTGCCGAACGATTCACTTCCAAGCCCGGAGAATGAACTCACCAAAGAGTCTTTGCGAAAGGAAATTGAGCGTTCGCTTTCATCCTTGTCAGGAAGAGAAGGGGACGTAGTAAGGCTTTATTACGGATTAAACGGAAAACATCCGCTTACTTTGGAAGAGATCGGAGATTTGTTCGATCTGACAAGAGAGCGTGTAAGACAAATAAAAGAAAAAGCGATTCGACGCCTGAAGCACACATCCCGAAGCCGGATGCTTAAATCATACCTTGGTTAAGCGGGATCTACATCAGCAATCAGTCGAATAGGTTTGAAATGGGGAACGCTGAAAAATTGATCCGTCAGCTCATGTAAGCGTTCCTTTACTTTCTTTTGTGGAGCATCCTGCTCAATTTTTAAAACAATTTCTTTCAAATAAAAGTTCTGGATCCTCGCTATAACCGGGGATTCAGGACCTAAAACACGTTCGTGGAATTGTTCTTTCAGCAATTTTGCGAAATGGTGTGCACCTGTCTGAACTAAATCACGGTCGCGGTGTTTTAGTGTAAAACGAATCAATTTATAGAATGGCGGGTAATGGTAATTACGGCGCTCAACTACCTCGTTAATTGCAAAGGAATCGTAATCGTGTTCCATCACTTTTTGAATCACCCAATGGTCCGGATTTCCTGTTTGGATAATTACTTTACCGCGTTTGTTTCTCCTGCCCGATCTCCCTGCAACCTGTGTCATTAATTGAAAAGCACGTTCAAATGCTCTGAAATCTGTTTTATTGAGCATTAAATCGGCATCCAGGATTCCAACAAGTCCTACGTGATCGAAATCCAGTCCTTTTGCGACCATTTGGGTTCCGATTAATACATCGATCTCACGTTTTTCAAATGCCTGGATCAATTCGAGGTGACTGTTTTTGTTACGAGTAGTATCCAGGTCCATTCTCCCGATTCGAACATCCGGAAGGATCAGGGAAAGATCATCTTCAATTTTTTCTGTTCCGAATCCCAGCATTTTCAAGCGGTTACTTCCACAAGCCGGGCAAGTACCGATCGGATGTGTTTGATAACTGCAATGGTGGCATTTTAACAGGTTTGAATGCTTATGGTAATTTAAAGTGGTATCGCAATTGATGCAATTCGGGCTGAAACCACAGATTTCACAAGTCCAGATAGGAGTATAACCTCTCCTGTTCTGGAAAAGGATGACCTGTTCCTGATTGTTTAATGTTTCGATAATGTGGTCCAGCAAGAATTTGGAAAAATGTCCGTTTAAACTTTTTTGCCTGCGTTCTTCTTTCATGTCTGCCCACAAAATCTCAGGGAGCTGAACCTGGGAAAACCGTTCGGTTAATAATACATGCCCGTATTTCCCGTCTCGTGTATTCTGAAAACTTTCAATTGAAGGGGTTGCCGAACCAAGTAATGTTTTCGTTTTGAAGAAAAAAGCCAAAACGATGGCCATGTCCCGCGCATTGTATCGTGGGGACGGATCGTGCTGTTTATAGGAAGATTCATGTTCTTCATCCACGATTACCAATCCGAGGTCCTGGAAAGGCAGGAATATGGAAGAACGTGCACCAACCACCAATCGGAATTGCTTCGGATCATTTTGAAGTACTTTATTCCAGATCTCTACCCGTTCATTGGAATTGAATTTGGAATGGTAGACACCTATTTTTTCGCCAAAGTATGCCGACAAGCGTTGGATCAGCTGGGTTGTTAATGCAATTTCAGGAACAAGAAATAAAACTTGTTTTCCCTGATCCAATACTTTTCGGATCAATTCAATGTAGATCTCTGTTTTTCCGGACCCGGTAATTCCTTGTAATAAAACAGTCTCTTTTTCCCCGAAAGCAGCTTCGATTTCCTGGAATGCTTTTGATTGGGCCGGACTGAGATCCGGAAATGCAAATTTACTTTGGTCTGCAGCATTGATCCGGGATATTTCAAGACGCTCAGTGCGCAAAACTCCTTGTTTTTCAAGTGTATTTATTGCAGATAGTGAACATCCTTGATCTTCCAGTGATTTTCGGAGGATCGGTGTGACTTCTCCTTCGTGGACCCCACCTAATTGAAGTATTTTTAAAAGAACCTGTTCTTGTTTTTGTGTTGTCTTTTTCTGAGCAAGTTGTTCGAATAATTCGTTTAGAACGGCATCCGAACGGTAATTTTCATGAAGAACAATAAAGAGTCCGGTTTTTGGGGAAAATTTATTGGAAATTTCTTCCAGAGTCAGAACAATGTTCTTTTCAAGTAGGGTCTTGATAAGCGGCTGGATGGTTTTGATTCCTATAATCTCCGAAATCTCTTTCAAATCAAGTGTTTCTTTGATTTGAAGTGCTTCAATTACGAGGTATTCTCTATCACTTAATCGGGAGCTTTCGCCGTCAAAATCCGGATGTATGACAATTTTTGTTTCGCTTGCCAATTTGAAATTAGCAGGAAGGGCTGCATTCATAACATCCCCGATTGGTGCCATGTAATACTCGGACATCCATTTCCAGAACGAAAATTGTTTTTTGGTAATCAGAGGTGTTTCGTCCAGAATATGCTCAATGTACTTTGCCTGGTATAAACGCGGAGCTTCCCGGTGAATTTTTGTAATAATCCCGGTGTATAATTTTCCTTTTCCGAAAGGAACAATGACGCGAAGGTACTCCTGAATAAAGTCATTCATTTCGAAAGGAACTCTGTAAGTAAATTCCTGGCTTAATGGGATGGGTAAGATGACGTCAACGAAAAGAGTAATACGTTCGCTCATGGAACAAATTTAGTGAACTAAAAGCAAAAAATGCACTTATGAGTTCTGTAAATGTAAACAGCTATAGTTACCATAGTAAAGGGAAGATCCGTCTCGGCGGACTCTTATCCCAAAGAATTGTTACAAAAAGAAAAATCCCGCCTATCAGTTGATAAAACGGGATTTTCTATGTTTCAGTTTAATATTTTATTGACAAGCCCAGGACTCACCGTTATTTACATCAATCGGGTTATCACTGCAGAACAATAACAATCCTGTAATCGGTCCGCTGCACAATTCTTTCAATGATAAATAATCCAATGCACGTTGGTTCGGTAACGACGGATTGAATTTAGCTTTATCCTGCTTGTTTGTCATTCGGGAAGAGAATAACCCGATAACCGGCCCACCATCTGATCGTGACAAATTGGTAAACGTAGGTTTATTTTGTGCCAGCGAAGAGCTCGGTTGGTTTACCAGGATATATTTACTCAAATCTTCCGAACCTCCTGTCATAAGTAAGCGTATGGAGGTCATCTCACGTTTGGTAATCGTTGGATCATTGGTACAATTTTGTTTTACCAATGTATAGAATGTTTCCCCCCCTGCAACAAAACTAGCTGTAGAACCTGAAATTTCATCCCCGTTCAACTCTCCAACTTTCCAGATGAATGATTTTTGTACAGGAACACCGTTAAAATACTCGTTGAAAAAGAATTGGATACGTGCGTCGATCACTTTTGCATTTCCGGTATTTGCTTTCAAACTTAGGGAGTTATATTGTTTAATACCGTTTACTGTTTTAACAAATGAAAAAGCTCCCGCTGCTGAAGGTTGCGTAATAGCCATGCTTCCTACCAGTTGAGTTTCACCGTTCACAACAATTTGTCCTCCGTTGATAGTTGCCGTTAATCGGTAAGTTGCCTCGTCTTTTAATGCAACATTTAAGTTCGCATCTCCGACAGCCGGTGGGTTTGCTATATTGAAACTTTCCGTTTTGAAATAATAGACTTTTTGGTTCGGGCTATAGAAAGCACCCGGAACTTTGTTGGTTAATACAGTATCTTGCAAAGTCCACGTTCTTACTTTTGTAAAAACGTTATTAGGAGGTAAAGCTGCCCATTCTTCTATTTTGATCTCTACATCCTGGTAATAATTTGAATCTTCAATTAGAGCAACCTCCAATGCGTTGTTTGATCCTCCGAAAGTGCGGGTGAGTTTTACGTAATGTAAGGAGTCGTTTTTATCCAATAATCCAAATAGAACAGGAGTTTCTACGTGGTCTCCGGCAAAATCGATATCGTCCTCACATGAAACGATCAATACCAAAGAAGCCAGAACGAAGGAAAAAAGTGAAAATTGGAGAAATTTCATAGTATATACAATTTGTCTCAAAAGTACAATTTAAATTGATAGTATAAAACGATTAAAATCAACAGAAGCTACTGTTAAATCAATCTTTTACACGATTGAATCTCATGGCTCTAAGCATCCAGTTGGGTAAAAACGCTCCCGGCTTTTTATTCTTCAGGTGAATATACCAGCCCAGTTTTTTCATGACCGGAACCTTATGCGTTTCAACAAATTCGATCCAGGTGCCATCCGGATCTTCAATGTAACTGAATCTTCCGCCTGCTTCTCCCATGTCGAATGTTTTTCCGGAATCCACAGTGAATGGGAAGCCTAATTGTTCACATTCTTTTTGTAAATCGTCCATTCCCTGAACATCGAAACACAAATGAATGAATCCCCAGTCTCCCCAGAAGCGGTCTTTGAAAATGGATTTGGAATCCGTACGATCAACTGCCTGAATTAATTCAATCTGTGTAGGACCAAGTAATTTGGCAAAAGGCCCTTTTCGATCTTCCGAATGTTGCAACAGCACTCTTCTGACTTTATGATTTCCGTTCGGAACCTGGTTGAAAGCATCGAAAGTATCTGTTATATCATAAACGATTTGGTCGTATCCTAAAATAGTTTGGTAAAGCGGTAATGCTTTTTCAATTGAACTTACGCCAATCATTGTACCGGCAACTCCACCCGTTTTTCCTTCAAATTTGGTGTCCATGAACCACCCGGACCCTTCTACGATGTCAAATAAATTTCCGTTCGGATCTTCTACCAGGAAGTGATAACTTCCGTTAGGAAGTTGCTGAGGCTCAGATAATACTTTCGCACCTTTCTTTACAAGGAATGCATGTGTTGCTTTTACATCTTTGGATTTGATCCGGCAGGCGTACAGACCGAAATCACCCAGAATGATCGGTTCTTTGCTTTTTTCTGTCGGGCGGGAAGTAAACTGCCAGATCTCGAATCCACCACCACTTTCCATGGAAAGAGCAAGTGTGGCGGTTCTGGAATGAACAACTCCACCGGTATAGCGTGTCATCAAAGGAGCTTCAGCCGCCTCTTCAAAAATTCGTACATCCACACCGAAGTGTTCTCTATACCAACGCCAAATCGATTGAACATCAGGAACACCGATTCCCATTTGCTGAATACCACAGATGATTTTTGCCATTTTTTGCTTTTTTGCATTCTGACAATATAGTCAGAGATTGAATTTGGTGCGAAGTTAACAGAAAGTGAGAATTCTGAAGGTAAAATTGAAAAGTTAATGAGCCTTTGTCGCTTCGGGTTATTTTTCTGAAATGAAGTGAAAGGAAATAGTATCGGGAACAACATGCGGAATACTCGATCTGACAGTAATTCGATTCTTATTCCTTGTACTTTTTAATTGTCCATTTTCAATTAGCGGAATGCCCGTTCATTAAAAATGATAAAACCATAGGTAAATTGGAAGGCCAATGGATTTTTTTGCTTCGGGAAATAATTCAATGAAGCTCTGATTGGACCTAAAGGCGAATGATAAATTGCGGATAATGAAGCTACCTGGGATTCCCCTTTAAATGGTTTTGAATACCCGAAAGTACCATCATCATTGTTGGCAATAGAAATAAATGGCTGGTACCAATATCCATCCACCCGGATATCTATGTTCTTTCGGAGTGAAAAAATAATATTCAATCCACCTCCGATATACTGTGGGGAACGGTATTCAGCGAAAAAATAAGTTTGCAGGTCAGGCAGAGGTTGGAAGGCATTCATGTTCAACAGCGTTGCCGTATAGTTCTTCAGTAAGGAAAGATTGGTAATACTTGCCAATCCGTGAATACCGAAAGAAAAATACCGGGTACTTAAAGGGAAGCTCTGGATTTCACCACGGATATTGAACCAGTGGTGCCCGTTTCTGTAATCGTAATTTTCGATGGAAGTGGACCCTGAAACGCTGTGTTCTTTTGCCGCGCTGTAAATTGCTTTGAATTGTGCAAGTGTTCCGGCTGAAGCCCATTGTTTCCTGTTTAACGAATTGTGTTCCAACGTAAGAATGAGGGAATTTCCGTACAAAATAGTCTGATCTGTAGTATCTTTATTGGTGAAATCAGAATTTTGATAATAACGGTCCTGTGTTTCAAAATGCCTGTAATCCAGTGCAAATTTGGAATTGTTAAATAACGGTAATTTGGCCCCACCTCCTACATATACTTCATTTTGTACCAGGAATGAGGGCTTTTCGTCATCAAAGAACGTAGTGAAGCTCTTGAAATAATCCCAACGATTAATGACTCCGTAAAAGCTTGCTGAAATAGGGTAGTAAGATGGAAAATGTAAATCAATGTTTGCCCTTCCCGAATTATAGAATTTCCCAAAGTAGCCCCCAACCTGGATCGTACTTGCAAAACGGTCCAAACGCATATAATTGAGCTGAATAAAACCGGTATTGATGGCTCGGGTACTTACAATCCCACCCAAATCGATCCGGAATGGCTTTGCTTCGGTCACTTTGATGTTCAACGCATAAGTCGAATCTGCTTTTGCCTCCAGGGTTGGATAAAGGTATTTGATTTGCGGGGTAGCATAAGTCCTGAAATATCGGCGTTTGAAACGCATTCCCGAAATGGTTTCTGCTTTTTTATTTTTGAGAATAGATTTTCGCACATAACTCTCGTCCAAACCATATTTATTGGTTGTATTGACTTCCGAAATAACGATTGGTTGAATGGATGCTTTGAACTCGGTTCTCCGTTTGTTTAATTCTTCGGTCGATATTCTTGCATCAACCATTAATTTGATACTATCGATCATTGCAAGTGTCGATTCATAGCCGGCATCGATAGCTTCATCTACATCATCGAAATCAAAGGTGCTGATGTTCGATTTAGGTTCAATGATGATTCCGGATTCACACGGAATTTTGAAAGAAGTATGCGTTACCAGCATGTTGGTTAGCTGACTGATCAAATCATCTTCAGTAGGTGGAGCAGCATTGTAAGAAACATTGCTTCCGATAATGAAATCGACCGGGAAACTGTTGTACATCACATCTGAGGGGAAGTTGTTGTAAAGTCCTCCGTCAAAGTAAAGAACACCGTTGATACGAATCGGATTTACATAAAAAGGAAAGGTCATGGAAGCTCTAACTGCTTCGTTTAATTGTCCATTTGAAAATACAACGCCTTTTTTAGCGACGATATCACTGGCTACACAACGAAAAGGAATAAAAAGACTGTCAAAATTGTAAGAGCGTGAAGCCCCGCTCGCCCCAAACAATCGGAGCATTTCAAAATCCAAAAGCTCGGGCCGGATGAAATTTGTTGGCAATGATTTATTGAAAATACTGTCCAGGGAAAACGGAAAACTGATTCCGGAAGCATTTTCATTGTCTTCACGAAGCAGGAACTCATAACGTTGTTCGATTGCTCCCTGGGACATTAACTGAAATTTATTGCTCAATACATAATCTTCGATTTCCTTAGGGGAATAACCGCTTGCATACATGGCACCGACCAATGCTCCGGATGATGTTCCTGTAATGTAATTGATCGGGATATTATTTTCTTCCAATGCTTTAAGCACGCCAATATGCGCAAAACCGGATGCTCCACCACCACTCAATACAACTCCAATCCCCTGTGATTGAACGAATAAAGGGGCAAAACTTAGAAGTAAAATTATAGTTAGTCGTTTTGCTAATTGCATTAAAATCAAAAGTAATTTTTTTTTACCTAAACGCGTCCAGTTTTACTTTATTTCTGAGAAACCAAAAAACGCAGGGATGTGAAATTTTGTACCTCCTGCAATTTTCTGAATAAACGGGTTGAATTGGTTTAGAGATCAGTGCATACCAAACAGCTCAAAGGCTTGCGTCCGGCGCGGTTAAAATATTATAGCTACTTTTGTACTCTCAAATATTGAATTTGCTTTATGAAAATTGTACTGAAAACATTTTACGGTTTGGAGGATATACTCGCTGATGAATTAAAAGAGTTGGGTTTTCCTGATAGTACGAAGCTGAATAGAGCGGTTCAGATTGAAGGAGACTGGAAAGACATCTATTTTTTGAACCTGCATGTACGTTGTGCGATTTCGGTTTTAGTGGAATTGCGCAAGTTTACGATCAAAACGGAAAAAGACCTGTACAATGAAGCGAAGAAGATCAATTGGTCTTCCCTGTTTGATGTGAAGAAGACGTTTGCAGTAAAAGGGGCAGTCAATTCTACGATTTTCAAGCATTCTCAATTCCCGTTTTTATTGATTAAAGACGCGATTGTAGATCATTTCAGGGATGTGAAAGGCGAAAGACCGGATATCAATGTGAAATCGCCTCAAATCGTGGTTGATTTGTATGTTCGTGAGAACGAAGGAGTGATTTCGGTGAATACGAGTGGTTTGCCTTTGTTCCAAAGAGGTTACCGCCAATCGACAGGTGATGCGCCATTAAATGAAGTGGTAGCAGCTGCGCTTTTGCGCATGAGCGAATGGGACAAGAAAACCACTTTGATTGATCCGTTTTGTGGTTCCGGAACCATATTGATCGAAGCTGCATTGCTCGCAGCAGGAATTCCTTCGAATATCGAGCGGACGCATTATGCATTCAAGAACATGGCCAATTTTGATTCTGATCTGTGGGAAGAAATTCATTCCAAAGCCAATAAATTAGTGAAAGAACTCCCATGCACTCTGATAGGTGGAGATATCGATTCTCAAATGGTGATGAAGACCAGAAGAAACCTGCGTGGATTTTCTTTCGGAAGATTCGTGGAAGTGCATAACGCAGCGGTGGATGAATTTCCGTTCCCGGAAGGTCCTGCTGTTCTGATTACGAATCCTCCGTATGGTGAACGCCTGGAAACGGATGTGGAAGAACTATACGGAACCCTGGGAAGTATCATGAAACATAAATTACAGGGATATTCCTGCTTTGTCATTTCTTCCAGCGAAGCAGGTTTCAGATATTTAGCTTTAAAACCGGATAAGAAATACAAACTCTTCAACGGTGATTTGGAGTGTTCTTTCAGAAAATACAGTATCTACGAAGGTTCCAAAAAAGGAGAAAGATCCGAAGATTAAGGTGTTACAATAATACGTTCGGAAACACTGTTCTCATGATCAAAATAAACCAGCGTATACACTCCAACCGGTAGTGAAGAAACAGTGATCTGATTACTTTCCGTCGAAGATTCATTCAGGGCGATTTCCCTTCCCGAAGTATCAAACAACCTGGATGTAAGCAAAGTCTTGTGATCTCCGGTAATTTGTATCGTTCCATTGGACGGGTTCGGATAGATCGTCAATTCATTCGTACGATTCGGTTTGATAGACTGAATAGTATGGATTCGTGTGATCCCGTTGAAATCCGTTTGAGACAGGCGGTAATAACTCACAACATCCAAATACGGATCGTAATCATAGATTTTATAATGCAACGGTTCAGTGCTGTTTCCTGCGCCGCTCATATAAGCGATTGCTTCAAAGTGAAGACCGTCAAGACTTCGTTCAATAGTAAAGAAATCATTATTCAATTCTGTTTCTGTCCGCCATTCGCAGGCAACAGCTTTGTTTTCCAATGAAACCCGGAAAGCGGTCAGTTCTACCGGAAGTGCACTCATACAATTCACACAGGCAGCTCCACTGAAAGTTGTTGTATAAGTTATGATTTCATCTGCGCGGTTTGCAGTTCCCGAAACTGTAATGGTTCCAGGGCCTGCCAGAGTATAGCTGTCATTCAGTGTTGCGTTGGAACTTCCTGTTTGGAATCCTTTGCTTCCACCAAAGATGTCTACTTTGACTTTATCGCCGGAATCTCCACCTGAGGAACTGCATCCACTGGCTCTTGGTCGCATGGTTGCCGTAACAGTATAAGTACATCCGTTGGGTACGGCAATGTCTACAGACATGTTTTTTTGTCCGCCTGTACAGTCTCCGCTTACAGAAGGAGAACAGTTGGGGCCGCCCAGACTTGTCAGGTTACAACCGGACAGACATCCGCAACCTGCTCCGGTGACCCCAAGTGTACCGGATGGGCATTGTGCAGATAAGTGAAATGTGAACGCAAAAGAAAGCAATGCAGCCAGCGTAAATTTTTGAAGGATAAGTGTAGTATGTTTCATTCTGATTTAGAAAAAGTAATAGTCCAAATGGAACGAAACAAAGGTATGGTAGTGGTTTATTGGTTTGTTTATGAGTGAGTTATGGTATGAATAAATTTTAAATTCAACTAAACTGATTTTGTTTAAAGCAGTTTAAAATGAATGTTATGAAAATAAGTAGGGGTGCGATTAATCACACCCCTACTTATTTTTTGTATGTTTTATTTATTACCCTCTTTTGTCGATAGTAACATAATCTCTTGTCACTTCTCCGGTATATACTTGTCTTGGACGACCGATCGGTTCACCGCCTTCAGCCATTTCTTTCCATTGTGCAATCCATCCCGGAAGGCGTCCCAATGCAAACATTACAGTAAACATCTCAGATGGAATTCCAAGGGCTTTGTAAATAATTCCCGAGTAGAAATCTACGTTCGGGTACAGGCTTCTTGATTTGAAGTATTCGTCTTCCAAAGCGTATTTCTCCAATTTCTTGGCAATATCCAATAACGGGTCATTGATTTTCAATTTCTCCAATACATCATCAGCAGCTTTCTTGATGATCGTAGCACGCGGATCGAAGTTTTTGTAAACACGGTGACCGAATCCCATCAAACGGAACGGATCGTCTTTGTCTTTTGCTTTCAATACCCATTTGTCTACATCACCTCCGTCGTTATGGATTTTCTCCAGCATTTCGATTACAGCCTGGTTAGCTCCACCGTGAAGCGGGCCCCAAAGAGCAGAAATACCTGCAGAAATAGATGCGTATAAGTTTGCCTGTGATGAACCTACGATACGTACTGTAGATGTAGAACAGTTTTGTTCGTGGTCAGCATGAAGGATCAATAATTTATTCAATGCGTCAACAACAACCGGATCCACTTTGTAATCTTCAGTCGGCATTGCAAACATCATGTATAAGAAGTTCTTTACGTAATCGTATTCATTCTTTGGGTACATGAACGGGTGACGCATGGAGTTTTTGTAAGACCAGGCAGCAAGTGTCGGTAATTTCGCTAACAAACGTAAAATTGTTCTGTTCTTTTTCTCAGCACTTCTGTTAGGATCCAAAGATTCCGGGTAGAAAGTAGAAAGTGAACAAACCATTGCAGATAAAACCCCCATTGGATGAGCCTGTGCAGGATATGCTTCGAAGAATTGCTTCATATCCTCGTGTACCAATGTATGTTTTGTAATACTTGAAATAAATTCATCCAATTGAGCCTGAGTTGGCAATTCACCATAAATCAACAAGTAAGCAACTTCAATAAAGCTTGCTTTTTCCGCCAATTGCTCGATCGGATAACCACGGTAACGAAGAATTCCCTCCTCACCATCTAAGAAAGTAATGGCGCTCATAGTAGCACCTGTGTTTTTGTAACCTGTATCCAGGGTAATGTATCCCGTTTCCTGACGAAGCTTTGAAATGTCAATAGCCAATTCGTTTTCAGTTCCTTGTACAACCGGGAATTCGTATACTTTCCCGTCTAATTCGATTTTCGCAATTTTGCTCATGATGATCTATAAGAGTATTATCTAACAATTTTTTATTAGCCGCACTAAATTAGTAAAGAATTAAATACAATAAACTGCAAAAGGCAATCTTTTTTTTGCTAAAAAAGATTCGCTAAAAAGGCCTGCGAAAATGAATCTGCAGGCCTTTGATTTGTATGCTTAACGGAAGAGCTGATGCTACAGGTTCTTCTCGGTGAATTCCAACATCATAGTGAAAAGGTGGTTTCTTGTATTCCCACCGTAAATACCGTGATTTTTGTTCGGATAAACGAACAGGTCGAACTGTTTATTTGCTTTTACTAATGCTGTAATGAATTCCATGGTGTTTTGGTAATGAACGTTATCATCAGCAGAGCCGTGGATCAATAGGAACTTCCCTTTCAATTTGTCTGCATGGTTTACCGGAGAGTTGTCATCGTATCCACTGGCATTTTCCTGTGGTGTTCTCATGAAACGTTCCGTATAAATGTTGTCATAGTTTCTCCAGTTGGTAACCGGTGCTACTGCAATTCCCATTTTGAAAACATCCGCTCCTTTTGTCATTGCCAATGAAGTCATGAATCCTCCATAACTCCATCCCATAATTCCGATCCGGTTCGGGTCCACATAGGATTCTTTTTGAAGGTTCTTCGCAACAGCGATCAGATCTTCGGTTTCCAGTTTGCCAAGCTGCAAATAGGTCGATTTTTTAAACTTCGCTCCGCGGAATTGAGTACCGCGCGTATCCACACAGAAAACAATGTATCCTTTGCGGGTCAGTAATTGATGGTACAGGTAGTTTGCTCCGTCATAATCGTTTGTAACCATGTTGCTTCCAGGGCCACAGTATACATTGAAATAAACCGGGTATTTTTTATTCGGGTCGAAATTTGCCGGCTTCATCATCCAGGCATTTAATTTCCCGTCTGCACCGTCGATTTGTAAGAACTCTTTCTGGCTCAGGTTCATTCCGTTCAACTTATTTTGAAGTGTGGTATTGGCTTCCAATACCTGCAATTCTTTTCCTGTGCGGTCGCATAATGTGGAAGTAGGAACTGTGTTTGCACTGGAGCTGGAACGGATGAAATAATTGAAGCCCGGTGCGTATTCAGCATCATGGTATCCGGTTGCTTTGGAAAGCATCTTCTTGTCCGTTCCTTTCCAGTTGATCGAATACAATGTTTTGTTGATTGCGCCATTCTCAGAAGAAGAGTAGAACACGGTCCCTTTCTTTTCATCGATTCCATATAAGTCGATCACATCCCAGTTCCCGGAAGTGACCTGGCTTAATTTCCCGGCAAATGTCAAATGGTAAATGTGATTGTATCCGTCTTTTTCGGAAGTTCGAAGCATAGAAGCTCCGTCTTTCAATAAAATGACATTATCTGCATCCAGGTAGGTGTCTGAAGATTCTTCGTAAAAAATACGATCTGCCGGATTGTCAGGATTGGTTACCAAATGGTATTTTACCTGACTTTGGTGACGGTTCAGAGTAGAAACAAATACTTCATTTTTGATAGGTGACCATTGGAAACGCGGTAAGTATTCATATGTTCCCAGGTTTACAGCTTTTACTGCTGCCGTTTCGATGTTCGCAATGTGGAAAGTTACTTTGGAATTGTCTTCTCCGGCTTTCGGGTACTTAAAAGTATATTCGTCCGGGTATAAATGTCCGTACATAGCCATTTGGAATTGCTTAACGTTTGTTTCGTCAAAGCGCATAAAAGCCAGGTATTTGGAATCCGGCGACCATTCAAACCCTTGTGTAATAGCAAATTCTTCTTCGTAAACCCAATCGGTTGTACCGTTAATGATGCTATTTTGTTTTCCGTCGGAAGTGATTTGCTTATTGGTGTTATTCACCAAATCATATACAAACAGGTTGTTTCCGGATACGTATCCCAATTTTGTTTCATCCGGAGAAAACGTTCCCAGGGTCTGAGGAGTTTGGGTATTGCTTACTTTATGTGTTTCTTTTGTTTGAATATTATAGACATAATAAGTAGTAGCGTAGCTGTGACGGTAAATCGGAGCCGTGTTGGATTGTACTAATAACCATTTTCCGCTTTTGCTCAATTTTACATCATCGAATTCCAATGCTTTCCCGTTGAATTGGATCGCTGATAAATTCACCAGGACCGTTCCTGCACCTTTGTAATCTTTGAACTGGTATTTCTTTAAAAAAGACTGACCGTTTTCTTCAACGATTTTGGTAAATGACTGACCATCACTTAAAGCCGTAAAGCCTTCCACGTGATTGGGATAAAACTCACCCGACTTCCAAATGCTTTCAACCGTTAGGTTTTGAGCATATCCGAATGAGATGATACAAATAAAGGAAATGAATAATTTAATTTTCATACAAAAGTTGTTTTGGGCAAAAATAACCAAAAAGCATTCCGATGAGAGTGAATTATTGATGAGTGGTGTAAAATAGTTAACAGCTTGTTTAATATGAGTTTGATTGATCGAAAGCTACGTGTATAACCTTAGTTGATTGTTAACAATTATGTAATGTAGAAATAGATTATTTGGTGTAACTTTGCCTCGTAAATTTCTGGATGTTCTCCTTGATGCTGTGTTTTATGCAGACTGAAACCATTCAGAAATACAATACTTGGTATAATGAAATAGAAATGAAACGCATCCATAATAGCAAAGACTTCACCCGAAGTTTTAAGCGCTATTTTTCAGCAACTATGCTGAGTGGGTTTGTTATACCATTATCTTGTACTTTATCTACAATTCAAATAATCAATAAGTTATGAAAAAAGCATTACTATTTTTAGGTATGTTGTCTTCTGTTGCGTATGCACAGGATTGTTCAAAAATCTTCATTTCAGAGTATGTTGAAGGTTGGTCAAACAATAAAGCATTGGAAATCTATAATCCAACTGGTCAGGCTGTAAATTTGGGTGAGTATTTTGTTGCCCGTTATTCCAATGGTTCTTCCACTGCTACAAATGCAAATGCCGTTCAATTAAGCGGAACTGTTCCTGCATATGGGGTATTTGTAGCTGTTCTGGACAAAAGAGATCCGAACGGAACGGATCAGGAAGCTCCAATCTGGGATTCTCTGGAAGTACGTGGAGATGGTTTTTTCAGTCCGGTTTATAACACAAGCAATGCGTTTTATTGGAATGGGAACGATGCGGTATTGTTGGCAAAAGGAACTTTGACAGGTGCTTCAACCAATTCAATTACTACTGCAACCGGTTTCCAGATTATTGACGTGTTCGGAAAAATTGGTGAAAACCCGGCAAATGAGCAAGGACAAGTTTGTTCCAGCTGTGGTGGAGCATGGTCTTCCACTGCTCCTCACAATACCGGATTAGGAGTTTTATTGACATTAGATCATTCATTAATCCGTAAACCATCGATTAAAAAAGGTGTAGTTACTAACCCGACATATTTCAATCCACTTGGCGAATGGGATTCCATTCCTGCGGTTACATATGTAATGGATCAAAACGGAGATACGATTGAGGGAGCTAACGGACCGATTTTATTTGGTAATTGGTTTTCTTTGGGGTCACACGACTGTAATTGTAATCCATTAGCCGTTGAAGAGCAAATGATAGATGAAATTTCGTTGTATCCGAATCCTTCGAATGATGGAATTGTTTACGTGAAAAATACACAAGGTGTAAAAGAAATCAATGTGATCAATGCACTTGGCCAGAATGTAAATCATTTTTCAAACAACGCTTCACCGATCATGACTGTGAGGTTGGGTTCTGACAAAGGAGTTTATTTGCTGCAAATAATCCAGAATAACGGAGCAGTATTAACAAAAAGAATAATTCTTAACTAAGTTTTAATAAGGTCGGATGATAAATTCGGCCTTCTTTATTTCAACAAGTATGTTGCGATTTATTACAACATTAATATTGATATTTCCGGTTATTTGTTTTGCTCAAACCTCTTTAGTGAGAGGTACGGTGAAGGATAAAGTGTCGGATGAATATATCCCGGGGGCATATATCAGTTTAGGAACTTACAAGGCTATTTCTGATGATAACGGGAATTATGAATTCAAGGATGTGCCTTACGGGTCTTATAAATTGGTCGTTGGTGCATTTGATTTTGATACCTTGCAGTTAACTGTAAATATTAAATCAAAAGAAACTGTTATTAATCCTGAATTGGGAGGAAGTACCGAAATTGAAGAGATCAAGGTCATTGGTAACATTTCGTTGGATCGCAAAACTCCAATCGCAATTACAAAAATATCAGCAGAAAAAATTGCCGAGGAATTGGGTTCCCGTGATTTGCCGATGTTATTGAATGCAACTCCGGGAGTTTATGCTACGCAAACGGGAGGAGGTGATGGAGATGCACGGATTACCGTTCGTGGTTTTGATCAGCGAAATGTGGGTGTACTGATTGATGGAGTTCCTGTAAACGATATGGAAAACGGAGCTGTCTATTGGTCAAACTGGTTTGGTTTGGATGCAATTACCAACCAGGTACAAATTCAGCGTGGTTTGGGGGCAACAAAACTTTCCATGCCATCAGTTGGCGGATCGATGAATATTGTAACCAGTGGGATGCACAATCGAAAAGGTTTTTCATTCAAACAAGAATATGGTACAGGAAATTTCCTGCGTTCGTCGCTTTCTTACAATTCCGGTCGGACAAAGAAAGGATGGGGTTTTAATTTTTCAGGATCTTATAAACAAGGAGATGGCTGGGTAGAAGGAACCAATACGCAAGGAGGTTTTTATTACGGGAAAATTCAAAAGGTGATTAAAAAACATTTGATCAGTTTATCAGCTTTTGGTGCTCCGCAAAAACACGGACAGCGTTCATTTTATCAACCGATCCAATATTGGGATTCCCAAATAGCAACTGATTTAGGAGTTGTGATAGATGAAAATGCAATTAAAGACCGTGGAATCCGATTCAATCAGCACTGGGGATATATTACCAATGATGACGGGAAAAAAGAACTTAAGAATGAACGTTTAAACTATTACCACAAACCTCAGGTTACGTTAAAAGATTTTTGGCAGGTCAATAAAAAATTATCGATTTCCAATATCGGATATATGTCCATTGGTAGAGGTGGGGGGACGCGCCTGGCAAACTCTGCAGGAACTTTGTATACAGAAGATGGACACATTGATTGGGATGCGATTGTAAAAGCAAATCAGGTAGATCAATTGTTCGGAGGTCCTAATATTGATATGGCATATTCTCCGACTGAGTTGAAATCTACTCAAGTATTGATTTCTTCTGTAAATAATCACTTTTGGGTAGGATATTTAGGTCAGTTTCAATATGAATTTAATCCGAAATGGACCGTTTCAGGTGGTATTGATTACCGATACTACAAGGGAAGCCATTACCAGGAAATTACGGATTTACTTGGTGGTGATTATTATATCAATACGAGCAATTTCAATGATCCTGATCCAATGAAACGAAAGGGAGATAAAATTGCCTTGAATACCTATAACAATGACCGTGACGGATTTGTGCAGTGGGGTGGAGTATTTGGTTCTGTTGAATATTCAAGTAACAGATGGACTGTCTTTGTAAATGTTTCAGGAGTGATCAATGCTTACAAAGGGGTAGATTACTTCCAAAAAAGGGTATTGGATCTGGGTGATACTACTTTGCGTATCGGTGCAAAAGATACCATTGAATACAATGGAAATACCTATACAGCATCTTCTCCGGGACTAGAATATTTTGCAACAGATTGGAAAAGTATTCCCGGAGGAACAGTTAAAGCCGGAGTAAGTTACATTTTGAATGAAGATTCAAAAATATATGCAAACTTGGGTTATTTATCACGTACACCACAATTTAGTAATGTCATTGATAACAATACAAACACCTTCTTCAGAGAAATAAAGAATGAGGTTATTCAGGCAGTGGAAATGGGATATAGTTTCTCTAATAAATATTTTGGAGTAAATGTCAACGGATATTTCACCAATTGGAAAAATAAACCTTTCCCTTTTGGAGTTGCAATTCCGGATCCAAATGATCCAACAGCTACCATTTATCTGAATATTAACGGAATGGATGCGATCCACTATGGTGGGGAATTGGATGTTGCTTATAATATTTTCAAAAATCTTCAGGCAGAAGCAATGGTTTCATTAGGTGATTGGACTTGGAATTCATCAGAGACATTTTACGTACCGGAGTTGGATTACAGTTTCACCTTTGATGCAAAAGGTGTTCATGTTGGTGATGCCGCTCAAACCATGTTGAATTTCAGCTTGAGATATGAACCAATCAAAAAATTGTATTTCAAAGTGCAATACCAGTGGTTTGACAGATATTACGCTGCATTTAACCCGTTCTATCTGCAAGGTGCAGATGCACGGAGAGAGGCTTGGAAATTACCTTCTTACGGTTTGCTGAATGCTTTTGCAGGATACTCCATGAATATTAAGAAAGTAAATCTTTTCTTTAATGGAATGGTTTCAAATGTATTGGACTCAAAATTCATGGCTGATGCAACAGATAGTTATTATGCTCCATTTAATTCAGATGCACAATCAGCTTCTGTTGTTTTCGGACAAGGCTTGAGATTTAACCTGACATTAGGAGTTAATTTTTAAAAAATAGAAAATAACAATAAATAAGTAACTTTTGGATAAGCGGTATCTCTAATTTAGAGAGTAAGGTCAATTTCAATGCCTCTTCAGTTACCGTTTAGGAATTTGAAACAAATGAGAAAAATGAGAAAGTCAATTTTTTTAGTACTGTTATCAGCTTTTGCTTATAGCGTATCCTTGGCACAAGCAGTGTTGCCAACAACATGGAGTTTTACAACGACTACACTGCCGACAGGGTGGACTGAGTCAGGAACTGCATTTTATACAGCTTCCGGTAATACACCACCGGCAATGAAGTTTGACGGAACAGGTGATTACCTGCTTATCAACTTTGCAAGTGCTCCGGGGGCTTTAACATATTACCTTGCAGGAAACTCGTTCAGTGGCGGAACATTCACCGTTCAGGAATCTGCTGATGGTGTTTCTTATACTGCTTTGCATACACATACAGCTCCTCCCGCAGGAACATACCAACTATATACGGATAACCCGAATTCTTTGACGCGTTATATTAAATTCATTTACACGAATAAAGTAAGCGGAAACATTGGTTTGGACGATGTAAATATTGCTGTTGGTGCTGCTACACCGGCTCAGGAAATTAACGTGAAATATTCAGGAACAACAATTGTTTCAGGTGGTACACAAACAGTAAGTTCACCGGTTTCAACAATGACTCCGCTGGTATTTACAGTTGAAAACCTGGGAACAGCAAATACCTTGAATATCTCAAGCGCGGTTATTTCAGGGGCAAATGCTGCTGACTTCTCAGTGGCATCTTTTCCTTCAACTGTTGCTGCAACTGCAAATCAATCGTTGACAGTTAACTTTACTCCGGCGGCTGCAGGTAACAGAAATGCAGTACTTACAATCAATAGTGACGATGCGGATGAGGCTGCTTATGTGATCAATTTGTATGGAATCGGGGGGAACCTGGCAACAGAACCGGCTGCACAGGCAACAAATTTGGTTTTCTCGAATGTGAAATCATACCGATTGACAGGTACATTTACTCCGGCAACTGCAGAAGGATATTTGGTTCTTCGTAAAAAAGGATCTGCAATCACAGGTGTTCCAGCTGACGGAACAGTATATCAGCGTGGTGATATTGTAGGGGATGCTCAGGTTGTTTTTTCAGGAAACGCAACATCTTTTACACCGAATAACATTGTAGCAAGTACAGGATACTACTTTGTAGTTTATGCTTACAACGGACCGGGAACATACAGAAATTACAATACAACTGCTCCATTGACAGGAAACGTAACATCTTCAGGTTCTATGATGCCTGCAGGTTATTACTCATCCATTTCTACAAGCAGTCCAACGTTTGTTGCTGATCTTCACAACCTGACAAATCCGCATGATATGCAATTCTACAGCAACTACGGACCTTATATGGTTGCCAAATTTGCTGCAAGAGACACAACATTGGATCGCCGTGTAGTAACATGTGTTTACAGTGGTGAAAATAAGATCTATACTGAACCGTTTGACTTTACTGCAACAGGATTTAGCCGTGAACATACTTACTGCCATAGCTGGATGCCGACAAACCCGGCAGATGCACTTCCTGAGTACAACGATTATCACCACTTGTTCCCTACAAACCAAAACAATGCAAACGCATTGAGAAGTAACTACCCGTTAGGTAAAGTTGTGAACCAGACAGGAGGTTATTTGGGATGTAAATTCGGAACAGATGCAAATGGTCACCAGGTTTTCGAACCAAGAGACGAGCACAAAGGTGATGCTGCTCGAGCAATGATGTACGAAGCAATTTGTTATACAACAGTTTCAGGAAACAATTGGGGATTCCCGAATCCGATCAGCGGTTCAATTCCTTACGGACAGGATCAGGCAATTTTGAAACAATGGAACGTTCAGGATTTACCGGATGCGTGGGAAATTTCAAGAAATGATTACGTTGATTCATTGCAGGAAAACCGTAATCCGTTTGTAGATAACCCGAACTTTGCTTGTTTCGTGAACTTCACAAACATGAGCTACGAGGCTTTAGGATGTACTGCTAATGTTGAAGAAGCGTTGTTGAACGGATTTATCTTATATCCGAATCCGGCTACGAATTCGTTGTTCATGAATGTGGACGCAACAACGATTATCGGTTATGAAGTAATTTCGATGGATGGTAAAGTGGTAAAATCTGCTGACGCGATCAACCAGGTTTTAATTGAATTAAATATTCAGGATTTGGAAACTGGTTCGTATCTTGTGAAAGTAAGAACGCCATTTGGGGCAACTCAAAAAACAATCGTTAAGAACTAAAGATGAAGAAACAAGTTTTTCTTTTTTTTCTTATAGGAGCAGGTCTTACGGCCTGCTCTTATCATTTACAGGTCACCGGCTCGAAACAGACTATTGATGATTCGAGTAAGTCCTCAGTAGAAATGGACTCATTGATTGCTCCCTATCGAAGAGAAATGCAGAAGGAATTTGGTTTGGTCATAGGTGAGGCTGCAACGGACCTGGTTACCGGAAGACCAAATTCGACGCTGGGTTTTTGGTTGTGTGATGAATTGATCAAAAAAGCGAAAGACAGTTCATTCTTTAAAAACGAACCGCTGGTTGCATTTATCAATAATGGTGGTTTGAGAGCTGATATCCCGAAAGGGAATATCACGGTTGGGGATATTTACAAAGTCATGCCCTTTGATAACCGCATGGTTTTTCTCAAATTATCCCTGGATAAGATTCCCGAAATGGAAGCTTACCTGAAAGAGAAAGGCGGCGAACCGATCGGAGGGTTTAAACTGGAGAAAGGAAAGCTCGTTTTTCCGGATAATCTGGCGAAAGAAAAGAATTATTTCTGGGTAATTACATCGGATTTTCTGGCAAACGGAGGAGATAATATGTTCTTCTTTAACAATCCTTTGCAACGATTTGATACGAATATTCTCTTTAGAGACTTCATTATTGAAGCTGTTAAAAAAGAGAAAAAAATTGCATTTTATCCTGAAGAAAGAATAAATTGGTAAGATGGAACGAAGATTATTTTTACAGCAAACAGGTGTTGTTGCTGGTGCTGCTATGATAGCGCCTTCATTGATGAGCGCGAAGAAAAAACAAAGCAAATTAGTCATCCTTCACACCAACGATACCCATTCCAATATTGATCCGTTTCCGGTAAATCATCCCAAATTCCCGAATATGGGAGGAGTTTCCAGGAGAGCAAGTTTGATCCAAACCATCCGGGACCAGGAAGACCATGTGTTGTTATTGGATGCAGGAGATATTTTCCAGGGAACACCTTACTTCAATAAGTTTAAAGGAGTTCTTGAGATGAAGACCATGGCTGCCATGAATTACGATATTGTAACCCTTGGGAACCACGACTTCGATATTGGAATGGAGGCTTATAAAAGTGCCTTGTCCCATGCTTCGTTCCAGGTTGTCAATGCGAATTACGAACTTGCTTCCACACCGCTTTCCGAAGTGGTAAAGCCATATACCATTATCAATAAAGCCGGGTTTAAGATCGGGATTTTTGGATTGGGAGTAAATCTTCAGGGCCTGGTACCAACTGAAAACTGGAAAGGATTAACTTACCAGGACCCGGTTGCTACTGCTCAAAAACAAGCAGATATTCTGAGAAAGGAAGGTTGTGATGTGGTGATTTGTTTGTCACATTTAGGCTACGAATACAAAACAGATCAGGTTTCTGATAAAGTATTGGCAGCATCGACCAAAGGAATAGATGTCATTATAGGTGGACATACCCACACGTTCTTGGAAGACATGCAGGAATTTAAGAACAAAGACGGAAAAGCTGTTTTTGTTAACCAGGTTGGTTACGGAGGCTTGAAATTGGGCCGGATCGATATTGAATTATGCCCTGATTCGGGCAAATTTACCATTGCATCGATCAATCAATTATTGGATGAAAGTATTGCATAAGAAATTGTGAAATTATAAAACACGTAGGGGCGCGATTAATCGCGCCCCTACGTGTTTTATATATCGCACCCCTGCGTGTTTACAGATCAATCCGGAATTTCTTCCAGCTGTTCTTTGGATAATTTCATGATTGCAATGCGGTCAAAGCTGCCCATGATCTTTGCCTGCATCAAAATATTCAATTCCCCGTTTGTCGTTTGTACAAAATCACAGGCTGTGATCGGAATATTTTTCCCCAGGTACTTTTTCCCGACCAAGGATCCGCTTGAACGATCATAAATGCTCAGCAAAAGCTGGTTACTCCGCGTAGAAGAAAGGAACGCTTTGTATTGCACGTTTTTGATCGAAATATCTTTTATCAATACCGGTTTTTGAGCATCCAATTCCGAATGGCCCTGGGCAGAAATCGATTCTGTAATATCAATAGTCGTTGGAGTCAGTGAGGCATTCGCATTGTAGTATAGATTATCGTATGAAAAGCGCGCCAGTGAAAAACTATTGCTCCCTGAAGGTGAAATTGCTGCCAATCCGCCATTAAAACCTGCGCCGTTGTAAACTCCGGTAAAATTGAGGTTCTGGTCCAGGAAGATTAATGAAAAACTGTAATTGTAGAAGCCGTTCATTACAATGTAATTTTGTTCGGGTGTAGAACTGACAAAGAACGGCATGCGTTTTCCGTTAAACGTAACATGTTCTACAATACGATCCTCCACATCCGTGAAAATATCCAGTTCTGCAGATTGTGTAATACTACTCAGATCGGCAGTTAATTTATGCAAACCGGTTTGCATGCTTAAGCGATTGTAATTCTGGATATAACCATTTTGTCCCGAATGATAAACATAGGTCGGGTAGAGCACATCGGTGAAAGTAGCAACTTCTGTTGTGGTGTGATTGTTTTCGTCAATTTTCAGCACATACGTAAATAATCCGACAGCATCCATGCACACCAGGTAGTTTTCGCCATTGCTTTTCACCAGGTTTGGAACGGCATTCACATAGTTGGCCGGTAATTCGTAATTCCATACAAATTCCCCGGTATTGTCTACTTTCATCAAATGGATCCTCCAGCCGTCATAAGCACTCATTACCAGGTATCCGTCATTCGTTGCAGAAGTGGTAATACTCAGGGGGTGAAAATGTTTATTTCCGTTCTGGTCATCGTAAATCTTGATAAACGGTATTTCTTCGTCTTTGACTTTCTTTTTGCAGCTTGAAAATCCCATTCCCATCCCGATAACTACCGGGACTAAAAAGATCATTGCATGTATTACTAATCTCATACTCGTTCTGATTAATGTCTGCTTTTTCGAAGAATTCCCAATGAAATAGAGTTGTCAATCGGGAACATCACGGTTAATTGAATATCGAGGTTCATCAGTTTTAACTGGTCCATAACGTCCAGGTATTGAACGCTGAAACCGGTATAATCTGCATAGCGGTTCTGGTCATTGACAATAGAACGGAACCCGTAGCGAAAATTGCTTTCCAAACTGATGGCAAAATAATTGGCGAAATAGGTAAACCCGATCCCGGCAGTAAGTCCGAAATTGGCTTTATTGATGTGCTCTGTAAGATCTGCTTCGCCCGTTTTATCGGCTGTTTTTTTATCCACTTCCTCATCAATTGTGTAATCATAAAAGATGGTTTTTTTCGCCTGAGTTCTGAAATTGGCAAAAATCCCTCCCTGGATGTAAGGCGAGAATTGGGATGTTGTAAAATCCCAGCGCACGGATAACGGGAGGTTCACACCGGATAGCTTTTGCTGATGCATCATTTCCATGGAAAAGTCAGCACCATTTACCGTATCGGACCAGGAATAAGCGGTCCGGTAATTGAAACTCGCGGTTTGATAAGCCGGTTGAAAAACAATAGCCAGTTTTTTTTTGAAAGAATACGAAAAGTACAATCCGAATTGAGAACCCTTGTTTTTAAATAAAGGTTGGTAGTCCTTTTCAGAATCTGTATTGTTTGCCGATGATTGTGGTGTGATCATAAGCAAATTATAGTCTTTCACCACCTGTGCTTTACTGAAATTCATTCCGCCGGATATCCCGAGATAGATTCTGCCTTTTCGGTGAACACTGTATTTTGTCTGGGTCAATCCGTTAAAATTCAACAGGAGGACCGGTAAGAGAAGTAAAAATCTGTTTGACATCATTATTTGGAAAGGATTACTTTTTCAGTGAGAACAACGCTGTCATTTGCAATTAAAGTGACAAAGTATGTTCCGTTGGCATAGCGGGATAAATTAAAATCAAGGGAATGTTCCCCGGGAACTGTAGGTGCGTCGGGAATGTTGCCGATTGTCCGACCCGAAATATCTTTTACTTCAATGTGAACCTTGGTCTCTTTCTTCAGTACATATGAAATGCTGATACTTGAGTTTGTTGGATTCGGATAACATTTGAGCCACAAATTCTCCTTGAACAGTTCGGTAACACTGAGTTCTTTACATGCTACGTAATCTACCCGATTGGCTACGAAATTCTCGAATTTTATATGTTCAATCGCTGCATCGGGTGCACCGAACCAGTCTTTCACTACCGAAGTAAAGACTTGCCTGTAATCGTGTTGCAGCGGAATATTTCCGTTTTGAAGATTTTGTAAGTCGGGATTATCTCCGTAAACTCCCGGATTCAAACACGTTCCGTAAATCAACATCGGAGCTGCATTTCCGTGATCTGTCCCATAACTGGCATTTGACGCCACACGACGACCGAATTCAGAGAAAGTCATCGTCAATACGCGATCCGCCAATCCTAAATTCGTCAAATCGTCATAAAAGGCTTTTACTGCGGATGAAATGTGGTACATCAAGGCAGCATGTGACCCCATCGTTGTGTTGTTATTGACAACCTGGTTTGCGTGTGTGTCGAATCCACCGATCCGGCAAAGGAAGATCTTCGTTCCGATTCCTCCGCTGATCAGACGTGAAATGATTTTCAACTGTGGCGCCAATGGATTGTTTAAGGAACCGCTTGGTGCAATATACGGGTACAAATCAGGATAAACCGTTCCTGAATTTGTTCCGGCATCGTAGACATCCCGCAACCGTTCTGCATAATTGTTGGACTGCCGTTCGATCTGCATGATGTATTCGATCTCATCTCCTGCGTGTGTAGGAGGGAAGTTGGTAGGTTCTTCCGCACCGACACTGTTGATCAGGTTGTAGAATGCATCCGGGTTCTGGATGGAAAGCCCTGCCGGAATTCCCTGGTTTCTATGAAATGCAAGAGAAACCCCGGTTCCCATTTCCAGTGCCAATGGGTCCGGAACAGTTGCACTCGGGTAACCTGTCGGATAATCCGGATAGTAATGTTCAAAATAGCGTCCCATCCAACCGGAGTTGAAATAGTCGTCGTAATTTCCACCCATGTACCAAACATCCCGGCTGCGGAAATGTGAACCGTTCATGTTTTCATAGGAAACGTTCTGAACGATCGCCATATTTCCATCGTCATACATCGCCTTTGAACCGACCATGTCCGGGTGAAGTCCTACTTGTTTATTGGCAGGTAAATTCGGGTCCAGCGTGATGTAATGCCGTGTTCCGCTTTGCGGAATGGCAATATTCGGACGCAGGTTATAGTATTGACCGTATTGATTGATCGGGATCACCATATTCAAACCATCGTTTCCGCCATGCAATTGGATCAATACCAGTATTTTGTCATTCAGGCTTGATTTAGCCATGGATTCAAGTAATCCGTCCGGTTGAACCGTGCTTAATGCAATACCGTTGAATTTTAAGAGCATTCCTGTTCCCAACAGAGATGAAATGCGTACAAAGTCTCTTCTATCCATAGGGCGTAGTTTTTAAAATAGTTGGTATTCGGGTGTTTGCATCATTGCGTTGATCAAGGATTCCAGTTGTAAACGGACAGTGACATCGCTGCTTGTATTCACGTAATTATTCCATTCGGCTGTCCAGTTGGCAGCTGAAAGCTGATCCAGTAACACGTCGTCTCTGAAATAATTGAAACGAGTGGTATCCAGTGTAATCGGGAATAGCCAGCCCACCAATTCCTGGATCAGCGTATCCGCATCTCCCGGGTTGGAACAGTTGGTATCCACAAATGCCACGACATCCAGTTTTAATAAATTTCCGTTCATTCCTGTAAACCCGGTAATCAGTAGTTCTGAAAATTTATACCGGTTTGCCAGGTAATTAGACGATATCCAGTAACGGTGGTAATCCGGGAACTGGTAATAAGGTTCGTACCCTGCAACATCATAAGGTTCAAAGAACTGAAGTCCCTGGAGTTCCAGTTGGCCGATCAGCTGACCGTACATTTCGTAATGGGCCACCAACTGAGTCGTTTTGTCCGGAACAGTCAGATTAAACAAGCGCATCGTCCCGATCACCAGGTCCATCGGTGATTTTATGATCGCACCGATGTTGTTGTCTTCCGTTATCGGGGTATCGAGATCGTAAAAATGTTCGCTTTGCAGCAAAACCTCCAGTACAGAAGTAATGTTGTAATTATTGCTAACCAATGTTGTTGCCAGCGGTTCAATAATATCCGATTCGACTTCGGCGGTTATATCGTAGTAAACAAATTCCCGGTAAATTCTTCTGCAGATATGTTTCGCGGTATGCGGTGAAGCAAAAACCATATTCAGAATGTCGTCCAGTTCCGTATAAACAGCAGCTATAGCCGCATTCGTTCCGGTAACACTTCCTGTTTGAATGACTGTATTATTGAAAGCTCCTGAAAATTGTTTTGCTGTTACATCGTGTTGAGAAGAAGTTGTGGCGGAACCTTTCACTTTTCCTGTCGGAAGATTGGTTACCGGGTCGATCGTTTGAAAAGTAGGATCGATTCCCCAACCTGTTAAAGCTTTGGTGAGTGCCTGCACATCCTGTTCCGTGAAATTGGTATAATCCCCCAAACTCACTTCTTCGCCTTTCCCGACTGTATACAATTCCAGGAATTCCCGCGCAAAGTTTTCCTGTGGAACACCTTTGATATTCAGGTTTCCATCCAAATGAAGGAGCATCGCATTATCAATAACAAGCGCCTTTGTCAGGTCTTTGTAATTTCCCAGGGCATAATAGCGCAATAAACGGAGATAATCGATTGAGAACTGCTGATTGTTTTCAATCCGGCTCATGATCATTGGAAAATGCGTGTGATAGAACCAGATCATTCGCTCGGTCAGATTAGGTCCCGAAGAACGCATGTTTTCCATCCACCAGCTGCGGGTGTAATCAGACAAGCTTGTGCTGTTCGGACTTACCGTATTGGGATAAACCCAATCAGTACCACTTGCAGGATCGATAGGAAGTGCCGGGATCGGCTGAGTTTGTGTCAGCGCAGTAATAGCTGCCTGGGCTGTCATTCCTGCGAAAGAGGAAATATCTTGCAGTCTTGGACCTAAAGTAGCACGACGCAGTAAATGTGCGGCTCTTTGAGTACCCAAGGCTCCTGTAATCGGGTTGAGAGAAGCCATAAGTCAATAGTTGTGTTCGTTTATCTACAAAATCAATAGTACAATCATTAACCCTGTTAGATCACATAGGAGAGAAGAGAGATTCAGTTCTGTTTTTGAGTTTAGAGAAACCCAAGTTAGAATTTTTGTTTTACAAATTCAATAAAAATGAAAGCGTCAGGTTAAATTTTATAACAAGAGAATTAGTTTCTTTTTGGCTTAAGGGCTGTTTGTTAAGGCGAAGAGGTTTACTGAACGAATTCGCTAGTTGGTGTTATTTTTTTATGAAATAAATAAACAGGTGATTTGGAAAAGTGTTTTTAACGAGGATTTGACTGTGGTATAAAAATAGTAGTGACAAGATACATGCGTCCGCTATGATCCTGCATATCGCCCATAAAACAAAAAACCTTCGGAAGCAATTCCGAAGGTTTTAATATAGTAGTGTGTACATCAGTCTTAAAATCTTAATGTCCTGACGTCTTAAAGTCTGATTACAAATGGATCACTTCTCCATACGCAGCTGCAGCAGCTTCCATTACCGCTTCAGACATCGTTGGATGCGGGTGAACCGTTTTGATCAATTCTTCACCGGTTACTTCCAGCTTGCGGATAGCAACGATCTCAGCAATCATTTCAGTTACGTTCGCTCCGATCATGTGAGCTCCCAATAATTCACCGTATTTCGCGTCGAAAATCAACTTCACGAAACCGTCTTTTGCTCCGGCAGCAGATGCCTTACCAGATGCAGAGAACGGGAATTTACCCACTTTGATCTCCATTCCGGCTTCCTTAGCAGCTTTTTCAGTCATTCCGACAGATGCTACTTCAGGAGAACAGTATGTACATCCCGGGATGTTTCCGTAATCCAATGGTTCCGGGTGGTGTCCTGCAATTTTCTCAACACAGATAATTCCTTCGGCAGAAGCTACGTGAGCCAATGCAGCAGTAGGGATTACGTCCCCGATTGCGAAATAACCAGGGATGTTTGTCTGGTAGAAATCGTTTACAAGGATTCTTCCTTTGTCAACAACGATTCCTAATTCTTCCAATCCGATATTTTCAATGTTTGCCTGGATTCCAACAGCAGAAAGAACTACATCACATTCGATTTTTTCTTCCCCTTTAGCTGTTTTGATCGTTACAACACATCCTTTTCCTGAAGTATCCACTGCTTCAACAGAAGCGTTTGTCATGATATTGATCCCAGCTTTCTTGAAAGATTTCTCCAATTGTTTTGATACTTCTTCGTCTTCGATCGGAACTACGTTCGGTAAGTATTCAACAACTGTAACTTCTGTTCCGATTGCATTGTAGAAATAAGCAAACTCCACACCGATTGCACCTGAACCAACAACAACCATTTTCTTAGGCTGCGTTTTCATGCTCATTGCTTCACGGTATCCGATGATCTTCGATCCGTCTTGCGGTAAGTTCGGTAATTGACGGGAACGTGCTCCGGTTGCGATGATAATTCCTTTATCAGCAGAATACTCCGTTACTTTACCGTCTTCACCTGTAACAGCAACCTTTTTTCCAGCCTTCAGAACACCTGTACCTTTGATAACATCGATCTTGTTCTTCTTCATCAGGAATTGGATCCCCTGGCTCATTCCATTGGCAACGCCTCTGGAACGCTCAACCATTCCTCCGAAATCTGCTTTTGAATCCTTTACGGTAATTCCGTAGTCAGACGCATGTTGAATGTATTCAAACACGTTTGCACTTTTCAATAATGCTTTTGTTGGAATACATCCCCAGTTTAAACAGATTCCACCCAATGAATCACGCTCTACAACTGCAGTTTTCAAACCCAATTGTGATGCGCGAATAGCGGTAACATATCCGCCGGGACCACTTCCAATAACTATGATATCGTAATTCATTTCTTTTTTCAATAAAATGTAATGGGACGAAATTAATCAATTCTCAGGAATTGTGAACGAATCTGCTGCCGAATTCAAAATAGATTATTCCCGCTTTGCTATCGAATATATCTTTTCCCGCAAATGCGCAAATTAATTGCTCGCCTAATGCTTACGCTGAAGCTTTAGCATAGGCGCACAGGTCTCGCTTTTATATGAAATACATCATGCGAAATAATTTGGAAAAAAGAGGCGACTGGTAAGGGGAATTATGTATTTAAGTCAGGTGATTTCAGATGATACATTTTTTTTGAGTGTTCGAATTTGCTTTAAATGGTTCTAAATTTGCATGTTCGCGATATTGCGAACAGCCCTTTGTTTAACTGGGATTCAGCTAAAAAATGTCTGAATTTTTGGATAGAATTTATTGATGCTTTTGTCGTTACCTGATTAAAGTACATAATTCCCACTGGTAAGCGCCTCCAAACATTTGTGCATTTGTGGTAAATGAAAAACAAGTATTCTTTACGGATTTTCTAATTTTGAGCAAAAATTGACAAAATGGCTCAGTATCATTTAGCGATCGAACAGGCAAATCAGCAATACATCCAATTCAGAGTAATTTTTGAGAATGTAGCTCCGAATGCAATTATTCATTTACCGAAATGGAGACCCGGAAGGTACGAGCTGGGAAATTTTGCAAAGAACGTCAGAGGATTCAAAGTATTCAACTCTGAAGGGAAAGCGGTCGATTTCCGTAAAGTGGATCTTTCTTCCTGGGAAATTCGGGTTACGGAACCTACGACCATTCGCGTAGAATATAGCTATTATGCTGCTGAGCTGAATGCTGGATCAACTTATCTGAGCAAGGAATTATTGTATTCCAACCCGGTCAACTGTTTTGTTTACCAGGAGGGGAAAAAAGACGAAGCTTGTGAAGTGATCCTGAACATTCCTTCCGATTGGAATATTGCGTGTTCTATGGAAAGAGAAGGTAATGTGCTGAAAGCTGCAAATTTTGATGAATTGGCAGATTCACCTTTCATTTGTTCGGCCTCTTTGCAATACAATCAATACGAATCGCATGGAACGATCTTCCATTTGTGGTTCCAGGGAGATTGCATTGTCGATTGGACCAGATTAATCAGAGATTTTAAAGCATTTACAGATAAACAGATCGAGAAGTTTATCGAATTTCCGGTTCCGCATTATCACTTTTTGTTCCACATTCTTCCTTATAAAGCCTATCATGGAGTAGAACATCAGAAATCGACTGTCATTGCGCTTGGACCTACATATGATGTTTTTGGTGCGCTTTACACGGAATTATTGGGTGTTTCTTCCCATGAATTGTATCACACCTGGAATGTGAAGGCTATTCGCCCGATTGAAATGTTCCCATACGATTATCAAAAGGAAAACCTTTCTAAACTGGGTTATTTGTGTGAAGGTGTAACCACCTATATGGGAGATTTGATGCTATATAAATCAGGTGTTTTTGATTTGAACCAGTATTTGCATGAATTTACCGGACAATTGCAGAAACACTTTGATAATTTCGGTCGTTTCCATTATTCGGTTGCAGATTCTTCTTACGATACCTGGCTGGATGGTTATATACCTGGGGCACCGGGACGAAAGGTTTCTATTTATACGGAAGGTTGTTTATTGGCATTCGTTTGTGATGTGAAGATCCGCGAGCATTCGGCAAACAAACACGGATTGGATGAGTTGATGAAACGACTGTATTTCAATTTTGCATTGAATGGGAAAGGAGTTAGTGAAGAAGACTACCTTGGTTTATTGAAAGAATTGGCCGGTCCTGAAATAGAGGAACTGATCACAGATTATTTCTATGGAACAAGGCCGTTTGAAGCGATTTTAACCGAAGCACTGGAGTCCATCGGATTGGAGTTGACACATAAACCAAATCAAAAATATTCTGCCGGCAGAGTCGGATTCAAAGCAGTGCAGTTGGGAGCGCATTTCCAGGTGACAGCAATTTATCCCGGTTCTCCAGCAGATCTTACAGGATTGATGATCAATGATGAAATCATTGGCGTAAATGAATTCAAATTGAATGGCGATATTGACAATTGGTTGTCTTACCTGGATGATCAGAATAAACGATTGACCGTGATTCGCCAGGGAAGAATTCTGGAATTACCTTTACCGGAAGTTCAAAGAAGTTTCTATCTGGAATACGGAGTACAGGTGATCGAAAATCCGAATAACGCACAGAAAAAAGCATTTGAATATTGGGGGAAATAAAAAAAGTTCAAAGAGTTCAAAGAGTTCAAAGAGTTCAAAGTTTGAACCTTTTTAACCATTGAACATTTGAACAAAAAAAGAGGCCTAAGCCTCTTTTTTATTTTAATAATTGAACATGTCCCGTTTTCGTTATCTTTTTGTCCGATTCGGATGACTTGAATCGAATGGTCCAGGTGTAGATTCCGGATTTACACAATTCTCCGTTATACGTTCCGTCCCAGCCAAATTTCGTGTCGTTTGATTCAAACAAGGTTTCTCCCCAGCGGTTATAAATTGTCAGGGTATAGTTGTATGGATCAAAACCGGAAGTGAATACCGGGAAGAATACATTATTGAATTCATCACCATCCGGAGTAAAGGTGTTCGGAACGTAGAATACCAATTCTTCCTGGATGGTTACTGTTACCCAGGCTGTATCCGGACAATCTCCGGTATTATTGGCAATTAGTCTGATCACATAATTTCCTGCATCTTCCGAATAGGTGTGACTCGGGTTAAATGCATTGCTTGTCTCTCCGTCTCCAAAGTCCCAGGAATAAATAGAAGCATTTGCCGAAGTGTTAAAGGTGTGGAATTCAGGATTCATCAAACCATGGATCGGGTTATTCACTGAAAATGCCGCTACTGCATTTGGCAGTACGCAAATGAAGCTTGGGAAAGTAGTTGTTGTGGAACATCCCGACGGGCTGGTAGAAGTTACCGTTACATCATAGCAGCCAGGATTGTTGAATGTGTGGCTGAAACTGTTCAATTGATTTGAATTCGTGCTTCCATCTCCGAAATCCCAGGTAATTGAACTGGATGAAGGAGTACTTGCATCTGCCAATGAAGTGATAAACGGGGCACAGCCGCTTGCATCCGGGGTTGTAATTTGCACGACAGGCATCGGATTCACCACGATCGTGGTTGTTCCTGGTGTTGCACATCCTCCGGTAACTGTATAACTGATTGCATGGGAACCTGCACCTGCTTGTGAAGGTGAGAACTCGCCGGTTGTTGCATTCGTAATTCCTGTTCCAGACCAGTTTCCACCCGGAATGCTGGCAGAAAGTATGGAATTTGTTCCGGCTTCACAGAAAGGACCCGCTGGAGTGATTACCGGTACTTGTCCGGAATTAACGACCACGTTTGTTGTGGTAGACGAAGTACAGCCATTTAAGGATGTTGTTACGGTATAAGTTCCTCCGGCATTTATTGTTGCAGGAATAGAACCGTTTTGTGTGTTGGCGCTGAACCCGTTCGGTCCTGACCAGGTATAACTCGTTCCCGGCAGACTGGTTGCCGTCAGTTGCATCGTACTTCCTTCACATAACGGGCCGTTATTGGAAGCGATTACCGTTGGAACAGGGTTTACGGTTACTGTCGTTGTAGCTGTATTTGAACAGGTTCCTGTAGTTCCCGTAACTGTATAAGTTGTTGTAACAGTTGGATTCGCCGTAACAGTTGCTCCTGTAGCGGAAGATAAACCTGTTGATGGGCTCCAGCTATAATTAGTTGCTCCCGTTGCAGTTAGTGTAGTTGAAGTTCCGTTGCAGATACTTGTGCTCGGAGTAACACCAACCACAACCGGTGTGACAGTAACGGTCACAGGTAAAGAGGATGTGCAGCTTCCACTTGTTCCGGAAACCGTATAGGTAGTTGTTGTAGATGGATTTGCTGTAACAGATGCTCCGCTTGTGGAAGATAACCCGGTTGATGGTGACCAGGAATAATTAGTCGCCCCGCTTGCTGTTAAAACAGTTGATCCACCATTGCAAATACTTACATCAGGAGATACTGTAAGCGCGAGCGGTGTGACGGTTACCGTTACTGTTTGGGTCGAAGAACATGCTCCGCTTGTTCCTGTAACAGTATAAGTTGTCGTTGCTGAAGGGCTGGCGCTCACACTTGCTCCTGTTGAGGCAGACAAGCCTGTTGAAGGTGACCACGAATAAGAAGTTGCACCTCCGGCCGTTAACGTAGTTGAAGCACCGCTACAAATTGTAGTATTCGGTGAAACAGTAAGGTTTAACGGAGTTACCGTAACAGTTACGTTTGCTGTTGCAGAACAGGAACCGTTCGTTCCGGTAACGGTATAAGTTGTTGTAGATGTCGGATTGGCAGTCACAGAAGCACCTGTTGTAGAAGACAGACCGGTTGCCGGTGACCAGGTATAATTGGTCGCTCCGCTTGCTGTTAATGTGGTGGAAGCTCCGGAACAGATACTGGTATTCGGTGATACACTGACGGTTAATGGAGCAACGGTAACGGTTACTGTCCCGCTACTGGTGCAGCCGGCTGTATTTCCGGTGACGGTATAAGTTGTTGTGCTGGCGGGACTGGCAGTTACAGTGGCGCCCGTTGTGGCCGATAAACCGGTTGATGGTGACCAGGTATAAGTACCTGCACCGCTGGCTGTGAGCGTTGCACTTCCTCCGGAACAAATGGTTTGAGGAGCAGGAGGAGTAACAGTTGCACTGTTAACTGTTATTGTTGTTGAAGAAGTTGCATTACAAGGAGCTACACCAACCGAATAATTGATTGTGTGCGTGCCAAGTCCCGCACTTGCAGGATTGAACATTCCGGATGAAGAAACTCCTGGTCCTGACCAGGTTCCACCCATATCGGCAGCAACTAATTGAGTTGATCCGGAAGAAATACAAAATGGACCGGCAGGTGTAATTGCGGGGTTCGGAGGTCCGGTTTGAGCTCCCGGGGGAGGCCCAAGCTGCATGGTGAAATTACTGGAAGATCCACTCCAGTTTTCAACCACGATCATGATTTCTTGTCCCGCCGTAACCATTGGAGCAGGCACGGAAGAGCTACATGGGAAATAAGTTCCGAACTGATTACAACCACTGGCTGCACTTGCATAATTGCAGCCTATTTCATTACCTAAGTTTTGAATGGCAGTACACGGAGCCTGTCCGTTTGGAATATTAAAAACAGCAACGTCCAGGAACCCGCTGCTTGAATTTCCGTCAATGAGCATGTTTAATGGTCCTGATGAGGTAATATGGAGAATAATATACCCCATGTTCGGGCCAATAAAATCAAGACAGGAACTAACGTATGGTCCGGGAGTTACAAAAGTAAAAGGACCTGCTGTTCCGGGAGTACAAATAGAAGTGTTTGTATTACACTGCGCACTTGCCGATTGGGTTCCGATGAAAAAAGAAAAGGAAAAAGAGAGTAGGAGAGTAACGAGTAGTGATTTAATGTATTTCATAGCCGTTGTATCCAAAATGTGAAACTAACTCATTGATCATTGCAGACGTAAGCTGCTGATTGCAGTTGATGCGAACAGATGTGAAATCATCACTGAAATCAATCACGTTTAAATACGTATAGTGAGCCTTCAGGCGGAGATTTACCTTTTCCTCTCTTTGTGCATCACCTAATGGGCGATACGATACAAATGTGAAAGTAAAATCATCCAGTTGTTGAATAAGGCATGCTGGGTTGTTTCCCGATTGATGCAGAAGCATGTCTACTTCAGAAGTAGATTGATTGTTCGAGATCAATTGAGAACGAACCGCGTTTAAAGAATCGACGCCGGATTGTGTTTGACCGAAAGCTATAGTTGTAAAAAATAATAGCGCAGTAGTCAAAACATAGCACGGGGGCTTTGTTTTATAGTAGTACATAGTAAAATTAGTTTCGTGTTCTAAGATAAAACGAAACAATTGAATAGTGGTTGCCTAAATTGTTAATTAAAAAAAGCGTGTTATTCATAACACGCTTTTCAAAAATAAAGTTAGAATTTATAACTGATCCCTAAACTCGGTAAGAACGGGAACTGGTAGATCTTTGTATTGGTAACACGGTTTACATAGAAAATATTTTTTCTATTGTAAGCGTTGGTTGCGGCCGCAACAATTTCCAGTTCTGTTTTGTTTTTGAACTTGAATTGTTTTTTAACCGTAATATCCAATCTGTGGTATGTTGGAAGTCTTTTCGAGTTGAATTCACCCAATAGAACACCTACGGAAGTTGAATTGCTTGTTGTGTAGTCTGTGTTTACCCCTTGTCCAAATGTTTCCGGTTGATAATACCCGGAGGTCGGTGTAAATGGAAGTCCTGAACCGAAGTTCCAGCGTATGTTCAATTCCAGGTCTTTTTTCTTGCCAAAGGCATAAGATGCAACAAGGTTTACGTTATGTCTTCTGTCAAATACGGGTGCATACGTTGTAAAGCCATCCCATCTGGTTGATTTGGCATACGAATAAACTCCCCACAGGAATAATCTGTTTAACGTGTATTTTAACAAAACATCCACACCATAAGATTTTCCGCTTTCGATCAGGAAGTCTTTTTTGTATACATCGTCTTCTTTTGAGAATTCGGAAACATCTTCGTATAATTTATTTATGTTGATATTACTCAACTGAGGGAAATACTTGTAGTATCCTTCAATGTTCAACATCAGGTTTTTAGTTAAGTCGAGTTCGCCTCCGATAATTGCATGCCAGGAATATTGGATCCCGTTTTTAGGATTTTTCTCTTTACCGCTTTCAGTGATGAATGTTTGTTGAACATTCGACGGAGCACTCAAAAGACCATTAAACAAATTCACGATATCTCTGTCTGATGAAGCTGTTGTAAAGTTCTGGGAATAACGTCCTCCTGATAATTTCAGGCGGAAGTAATCCGTTGCATTATACTTGATACCCAAACGCGGTTCAATTGAAATTGTACTCAAACTAGCATAAGCCTGAACACGCACTCCCGGTTGAACGACAAATCTTTTTGTAACAAACTTGTAGTTGGCATAGGCCCCAATTTCAACTGTATTGTTTTGGTCCTCGATTTTCGAAGCAACTTCATTGTATGTTAAATAATCTGTTTTGAAGATATTGATCCCGATACCATAGTCAATTTGACTTTCATTTTTCAGGAAGTAAGAGAAATCAAAACCAAGGTCTGTCCCGAAAATAGAACTGGTGCGTGGTTGAGAGCCTACTTCTTCAAAATGAGTTTTGTAATTGGAAGCAGTTAAATGTCCTTTAATGAATGTTTTACCTCCTCCGGGCAATAAGATCCACGACAATCCTCCGCCTGCCTGTTGGAAATCCAGGGCTGCAGATTCATTGTAGTTTACCTTATCGGTGTTACTGAAACCGAATACGGAAATTTTAGAACCTTGTCCCGTTGCAAAGGTTAGTTTTCCATAGATATCGGTGAAATTGTATGGCAATCCGTTTCCGTTGTTTACTCCACGATACAGATCTTTTGCCGTATAATCCAATAAGGAGTGTTTTGCAGAGAAGATAAATGATCCGGCTCCGGGTCTTCCTTCTTTAGCACGATACATTGGGCCCTCTACAACTAATTTTGCTAGGAAAGGGGATACAGAAACTTTTCCTCCGAAGCTCTTTTTATTTCCGTCGCGGTAAGTAATATCCATAACAGAAGAGATTCTTCCTCCGTATTTGGAATCGAATCCTCCCGTATAAATGTCTACGTTCTTAACCAATTCTGTTTCGAAGATAGAGAAGAAACCAATGGAGTGGAAGGGATTGTAGATCGTCATTCCATCCAATAGGACTTTGTTCTGGATCGGAGTTCCACCTCTTACATATAATTGACCTCCCTGGTCACCTGTTGTAACAACTCCGGGTGTAACAGAAAAAGCAGCTGTAATATCATTTTCAGCACCAACAGCCGGGATTCTTTCCAAACCTTTCTTGTCCAGTTTGGTAACTGACATCAATACTTCCGTTGTTTTTGCTTTCGTTTCAGCTGAAATAACCACTTCGTCGATACCAACTGCTTCCACAGGAATCAAGTCAATTCGAATTTCAGTAATTCCTCCTTTTTCAATGACTTTAATTTCCTTATTGTATTCTTTAAATTCTACGGTTTGGACCTTTAAAAGGTATGTCCCGATCGGAACCTTTGGAATGGAGAAGAATCCATTTACATCCGTACTGGCGCCTAAAATAGATTGTGTTTTTTCAGTAGGGATCAATACTGCTTTTTCAAACGGAACAACTTCACTGTTCTCGTTGTTGAATATAAATCCGCGAATGGTATGATCTTGAGAGAATGAGACAATTGAAACGGTTAAAAATGCAAATAAGGAGAGTATTTGTTTCATATGTTTTACCTGGTTTTAAAGAAGTTCCGAAGTTACATAATTAACACTAATTAACTAATGAAAATTTCGAAAAATGATTAAACGTGCAGATTATTGATTAAACGGCTTTTAGCCAATAGCCAATAGCAATTTATTACACTTGAACCCGATTAAGCTATTACCTGATTACTATTGGCTAATTACTTTTGCGAAGCAATACCTTAGCTTTTTCCCAATAAACATCCATTTCCTCCAGTGACATTTCACTCATGTTTTTGGCATCTTCGGCAATGAGTTCTTCCATCTTCTGGAATCGCGATTTGAACTTCTTGTTGGTAGATTCCAAAGCATCTTCCGGATTTACATGAATGAATCGGGCATAGTTTACAAGAGAGAACATCACATCTCCGAATTCGTCTTCGATCTTTTCCGGATCTTTGGTTTGCTGAGCTTCATGCAGTTCCGAGAATTCTTCAATGACTTTGTTCTTTACATCTTCAATATCAGACCATTCAAAACCGATTCCTTTAACTTTTTCCTGGATCCGCATTGCCTTAATTAAAGCAGGAAGCGTATTGGGAACTCCTTCCAAAACGGATTTTTTGCCTTCCTTTAATTTGATTTTTTCCCAGTTTGCTTTTACTTCTTCTTCCGAATCAGCTGTTACATCTCCGTAAATATGCGGATGACGGTGAATTAATTTATCACAGATCCCGTTCAAAACACTGGTCACATCAAAAGCACCCAATTCAGAACCGATTTTCGAATAAAAGACCAGGTGCAGGAACAGATCTCCTAATTCACCCTGGATCCCGTTCAGATCATTCGCCTGGATTGCATCGGCAAGTTCATAGGTTTCTTCAATGGTCAGGTGTCTCAATGACTGGATGGTTTGTTTTTTATCCCAGGGACACTTCTCGCGCAAATCGTCCATAACAGTTAACAAACGCGCAAAAGCTGCCAGTCTCGGGTCTTGGTTTAAATTATTATTAGCTAATTCCATACTGCAAATGTACATAGAACAAAATTTGTAATTTTGGATTATGAAAATTGCCTTGCTGTTTTTTTTGCTACCCATTTTTTGTTATTCCCAGGAAAGTAGAATAGATGATTGGGCTTTCTCCTTGAAAGGAAAGTCGGGTTTTTTGGCTGCGCATCGCGGAACTATGGGGCATCTTGCCAAAGACCGCCTTTTTGCCGGAGAACTTTCATTTAGTAAGCGTTTACGATCTAAAAACTGGAGTGAGGAATATAAAAATCCTTATACAGGAGTCACATTGTACGGGTCGAATTTAGGAAACAAAGAAATCCTCGGATATGGTTTCGGAGCGTATGGTTTTATCGAATTTCCCTGGTCAAGAAGCGAAAAGCATGTGTTTACCTGTAAGTTGGGTGCCGGCTTAGGAGCTGTGACCAAGGTATATGATGTGGGTAAGAACCCGAAAAATGTGCCTATGAGTACATACTTGAATGCACTTATTTGTTTGGGACTACAGGGACGTTGGTATATTAAACCGCAACATGCGCTTTTTTATAGCATGGATATGACACATTTTTCAAACGGATCGAGCAAAGTGCCAAATTTGGGGGTGAACATGCCCTTTATCGGTTTGGGATATGAATATACCTTTAAAAAGAAAGAGGAGACCGGTTTGGAACTTACAACATTTGAGCGTGTTCCGTTCTTTAAAAGCTGGAATGTTTCATTGGTTGGAATTGTTTCAGATAAACAGATTTTTCCGTCAGGGGGCAGGCATTACCCGGTTTATGCCCTGAGCGGAATGCTTTTCAAACAGTTTAAACCGAAAGTGGGAATGGAAATCGCCCTGGATATCATTTCCAAGCAATCTATTATCCATTACAGAGAATACATCCCGAAATCCCAATGGGATATTTTGCAGGTGGGTGGTTTTGTAGGATACAACATTCCGTTGGATAAATTTCGTTTTGTGATTGGGATGGGAGCGTATATCAAAGACCGTTATCAACCGGATGCGATGTTCTATCACCGTGTGGGAATGCGCTACCAGTTCCAAAACGGATTGTTGTTAAACCTGGTGCTTAAATCCCACTGGGCAAAGGCGGATTATATTGAATACGGAATTGGATACACGTTTAACTATAAAGGAAGATATCATGCGAAATAGTTTGCTGCTTTTATTGGTGAGTTTACTTGTTTTTTCCTGTAAAAAACCGGAGGACAGAACGTGTTTCAAATTCCTGGGATCGGAAAGCACGAAAGAAATTCCGCTTGCCTCCTTTGATCGCCTGGATCTGCGGGAACACGTGAAATATGTCCTTATCCAAGATTCATTGGATAAAGTGGTTTTGAAAGGAGGTAAGAATTTGTTGAACCTGATTGAAGTGAAATCGGAATCCGGCTTACTGACAATCGAGAATAAGAATCGTTGTGGCTTTTTGCGTAATGCAAAGAAAGTAGTTGTAGCCGAGATCCATTTTACCAAACTGGTCAATATTCGTTTTATAGGAACGGAACCTCTGACAAACGAAGGAACGATCTTTACAGATTACTTTACATTCTACAGCCGGGATGGTGCAGGAGATGTGACTTTGAATCTGAAAGCAATTGAAATCAATGCAGAAGCGAATCATGGTTGGTGTAATTTCACTTTAACCGGTGAAGCAAAGAAGGCGCGGATTTGTGCAAAAAGTAATAGCTACTGTGATGTTACCGGTTTGACTGTTACAGATTCTTTATACGTGGCATCAGAAACGGTGGGTGATATTAAGATCAATGCCAATAACCTGGTTCTTTACGGTTACCTTACGCAATCCGGGAATATCCTTTACAAAGGAACGCCATTGGGAGTAGACGTCCTTTTGAATGGTACAGGAAGTGTGAAAGCATTGTGACTTCGACTCCGCTCAGTCACCGGATAAATAGAAACAAAAAATCCCTGACATTATTGTCAGGGATTTTTTGTTTCATCTATTCTTTACTTGAGTCAAAGGACACTGCCTTGCCTACGGTAAGCCTTTGGCGGCCGACGGAGCGAAGTCGAAGTGTTATTTTCCTCTTTTCAATTGCATCAGCACTTTAAATGCTTTGTCTACATGATCTTGTTTCACAATGATCGTAAACTCATTTGCTGTTGAAACGATCTCGACAATGTTCAGACCTTCCCATGCCAAATGCTTTAAGATGTAATAGTAAATACCGTACACTTCCGAATTCACTGCAGGAAGTTTAACCGTAATCGAAGCTAGATCACGTGTATGAGACTTTAAACGCTCGTTGATCAACAAGTTCTCAACGCGTGGTGAAATGCTTTGCGAGCAAATAACCGTAGTTTCAGTAACGCCTCTGCAAATAGTGTAGAAAATATCGGATTCCGAATTTACCAATTGAACCAGGTCGGCTTGTTTCAAGCGCAATGATTCGGTATTTTCAAATGTAAAGTCTTCTAGGTTTGAGCGAACTAAAAAATCTCCCAGTTCACCGATGATATTCGTGATTTTGATGTTAAGGCGGTGATAAAGTCCCGGAGACATACGTTTAATTGCCATAACAATCGCTCCTTCTTTTACCTCTTTTCCTAAAGCCTCTTCAATTTCTGGTTTGATCTTACGTGCAAGTGAAGAAATATTGATCAGATCATCCGTCATTGCTTCACGCAAAAACGGGCTTCTACCAATAATTTCTTCTGTTATTTTTCCAATTGATAACATAATTTGGTTTGAATTAATAGGTGTGCAAATTTAAACAAAAGCACACAGAAAAGGGAGTAAGACTGTTAGATTTTATACAAAATGAACAAACTATTGATTTCAACGAAGAAAACTTAATGTTTGATGAATATTCTGTTGGGGTAAGATTATCGTGTGATTAAATGGGTAAACTTTAGTTATAGTTAGTGTTATGCACGCGTATGATTCTTAACAAGATTTAAAACATATTCGAGTTGCTGTGTTTCAGTCATTTCTGAATTGTCTACCACTAATGCGTCCTTTGCCTGGGTAAGCGGACTAATTGCTCTTGTACTGTCAATACGATCACGGTGCTTCAGGTTTTCAAGGATTTCATCCAGGCTGTTTGTTTCTCCTTTTGCTTGTAATTCGAGGAATCTTCTCTGCGCCCGGATCTCTGGTTTTGCAGTGATAAACAGCTTTAATTCGGCGTTAGGGAAGACTACGGTACCGATATCCCTTCCGTCCATGACAACACCACCGTTTTTCCCCAATTCCTGTTGTTGTTTCACAAGGAATTCACGAACTTCCCTGATGGCAGCTACTTCGCTGACGATATTGGCAACTTCCAGCTGTCGGATTGCATCCGAAACATCTTCATTGTTTAAAAGAACAGGGCGATTTCCTTTTGCGTCCGCCTTGCCGAACTGGATATGAATTTGAGGAAGACTGTTCACAACACAGCTCAGGTTGATTTTGTGTGCCCCTAAAGCGCAACCGTTCTTTAGCGCGTAAAGTGCCACACAACGGTACATTGCTCCGGAATCAATAAACGTATACTTCATTTTCTTTGCCAATGCTTTTGCAAGTGTGCTTTTTCCGCAGGAAGAAAACCCATCAATTGCGATCGTGATATGTTGCGTGGATTGCATGCTGCGAATTTAGTTTAAAATCAAGGAACAGCAATTCCTTTCAATAAAAAAGGGCTCGTCAATGACGAACCCTTTATATTTTTTAGATGAATCTACTATTAGAATCTCCATCCTAGACGGAACATACCCATAACGTTGTTAGAGAATCCGCTTTGTTTCATTTCATTACCTGTAGCTTCAACTGTTACACCTCCTGAAGTTACTGATGCAGTTCCTTCTTTAGCAGTGTAAGAATTAAATCCTAAACCTAATTCAACTCCTAAGTAGAAGTTCTCTGCAAAATAGTAATCAGTACCAGCGATTAAACCAACACCGAAACCAGCAGTTTTTTGCTCTGATTTTTCAGAGTAATCTGCAGCAACCCAAGTTGCACCATCTGTTTGGTCACCTTCAGTTGTCATTTTACCCATACCGAAGTTGATATCTAAACCAGCATATGGAGACAATTTCTCAGTTCCTTTGAAGTGGTACTCACCTCCGATTCCGATAGTTGTTGTTCCCATTCTAGAAACGTATGTTCCAGAACCACCAGTGTTATCAATTTCGAATTCGTAGAAATTGTTAGTAGTTTTGCTAGAGCTGAATCCTAAAGACAAACGGATTGCGATGTTTTCAGTAGCAAAATAACGGAAACGTAATCCTGGAGCAACGATAGATGGAGTAGTACCACCATTAGTTGTAGGATTCAAGTTTGTAGCAGAAGAATTCATGAAACCGAATGCAGCAACACCAGCAACGTTTCCTTCCAATGTCATTGGAGCTCCTTCTGTTGGTTTTTGTGCCATTACAGCAGTTGTTAAAATCATTCCACCTAAAAGTAAACTTAACTTTTTCATGTTATAAATTATTATTGGTTTGGGCAAATCTACGTATTAAAAAGATTCAGGTTACAAAAACATGTTAACAAATTTCGGTGAATAACTTAAAAATAAGTTCTTGATATAAGCGTAAATCATTGATTTAAAATGAACTGCGCCTACTTTTTGGAAAGTAAAAAATTTAAAGTCAGGCCGTGCTGACTGCCGGCAGCAGAGTAGATATACCACCCATAATCAATACTGAATCGTTTGAAAGCCATACCTGCTCCAAAGCTAAAACCGGCTAATCCTCCCCGGCCTACAATTGCCAGTTCTTTTCTTCTCTGGTAGTCGAAGGCTGTCCTGATTTGAAGTTTTTTACCAATCAGGATCTCCAATTGGATTTTTGCATGTCGTGCCAGGTTATCAAAGAATCCGGATTTTTTTACCTGGACCGTATCACCCGTTAAAGGATCTATCCGTGGTTTTGCGTTGGGATCAACATACGAAAGGTTCCACTTCTGTAAATGTTGAGCAACTAAACTGATCCGGAAGGGTGCGTGTCTTAATTTATGAGAGATACCTAATTGAACTTCCAAAGGCAGTGGATTTTTCTCGGTTGTGAATCCTTTCCATTGTACTCCCAGGTTTTTGACAACCCCAACAATATTTAAGTTGTGGGCAGAATCCCTGTAAAGTCCTGCAATATCAAGACTGGTACCGAAAGCGGTATACGAATCCAATTGAGAGTAAAGAATGTTTAAAGTGGCACCGGCCGACATGCGCTCGTTGAATGCATGTTGTGCACTTGCCCCAAGGATAAAATCACCCGGACTGAATGTTCCAAGGTTCGTTCCGTCAATATCCGTGCGTTGCATTTTACCATAAGAAGAATATCGGAAATGGACCATTCCCATCGTCTTTCTGATCTTTCTGGCGTAAGTCAGTGCTCCTGTATTGACTCCGCTTGTCAGGATGGATTGGTTGAATCCGAAACGGCCATGCATCTGGTAGTTCATAATTGCCGGATTGTTCAATCCAAGGTTCAGGTCATTGTCATAAATGGTGATTGCATCGCCACCCAAAGCCATAGTTCTGGCATTGTACTGAGAATTTAAATTCTGAAACGAATGAATTCCTCCGGTTTGTGCAAAAACAATAGATGGAAGTATACTAAGTAATATGAGCGCCAGTTTATATTTCATATGTGGCAATAACGTTTAATTTTTGTCTTCATTGTTCAGGTCTGATCTTTTTCCAAATTCGATCACTTCCATTTTTTCGATTTTATTCCCGTTTATTTGGAATCGCAAGGCTGTTTGGATCGAATGAAAACCTTTGTTCCCGCAAGCTCCCGGGTTCAGCCAAAGGGTGTTTTTACTTTTGTCATGCTGGACAAGCAATACATGTGAATGTCCGCAAACAAACAGGTTGGGTTGTGTTTCACGGATAAAATCTGCCGAATTCTTACTGTATCTTCCCGGTCGTCCTGCAATGTGGGTCATTGAAACGGAAACTGCTTCAATCTGAAAATGCAGGTATTCCGGGAATTCCGACCGGATTGCCTGGTCATCAATATTTCCGAAAACGGCACGCAATGGTTTGAATGCTTTTAACCGGTCGGTAATATCCAGGCTTCCGATGTCTCCGGCATGCCAGATCTCGTCCACATCTTTGAATAATTCAAAAACACGTTCGGGAAGAAAACCGTGTGTATCGGAAAGCAAACCAATTTTTACCATGAAACGAATCGAATGACCACAAAACTAAACATTTTGTGAAATTGAAAATTGAAAAATGGAGAATTGAAAAGTGTGAAGATTTTTTGCTTTTTACTTTTCAATTTTAAAATTCTCCATTTTCAATTAAATCCATGTCCTATCTGCCGAGTTCTTTTTATATTTGTCCGTTAAACAAACAAAAACGGGTAAGCATGGCTACGAAAACAGCTTCAAAACCATCAAAAACAACAAATAAGAGTGCATTGAAAGGCACATCTAAATTTTCGAAAGAGACATACGTTAAATGGTATAAAGACATGCTTTTAATGCGTCGTTTTGAAGAGAAAGCAGGACAATTGTACATTCAGCAGAAGTTTGGTGGATTTTGTCACTTATATATTGGTCAGGAAGCGATCGTTGCCGGAACAGTCAGTGCATCAAAGCCAACGGATTCTCATATGACTGCTTATCGCGATCACGCGCATCCGATCGGATTGGGAACAGATGTTCGTGTATTGATGGCTGAATTATATGGTCGTTCTACAGGTTGTTCCAAAGGAAAAGGAGGATCCATGCACTTCTTCGATAAGGAACGGAATTTTATGGGTGGACACGGAATCGTTGGAGCGCAGATTCCAATGGGAACTGGTGTTGCTTTTGCTGAGAAATACAACGGAACGGATAACGTAGTGTTCGTTTCAATGGGTGACGGAGCAGTTCGTCAGGGAGCGTTGCACGAAACATTCAATATGGCGATGAACTGGAAATTGCCGGTAATCTATATTATTGAGAACAACAATTACGCAATGGGTACTTCTGTTGAACGTACTACGAACGTAACGGATTTATCCAAGATCGGTGATTCTTACGAAATGCCTTCCAAATCTGTGAACGGAATGTCTCCCGAAGCAGTTCACGAAGCAGTGGAAGAGGCAGTTGCAAGAGCGAGAAGAGGTGACGGGCCAACATTATTGGATATCCGCACATACAGATACAAAGGACATTCCATGTCGGATCCGCAAAAATACCGTACGAAAGAAGAAGTAGCGGAATGGATGGAACAGGATCCGATCGAACATTGCTTGAATATGATCAAGGAAAACAAGTGGTTGACTGACAAGCAAATCGAAGAAATTGATACCTGGGTGAAAAACGAAGTGGAAGATTCGGTAAAATTTGCTGAAGAATCTCCGTATCCGGATGCAGATGAACTGTATGAAGACATCTACCAGGAACCGAACTACCCTTACATTATTGAATATTAATTAGAATATAATAAATCGCAGATGGCTGAGGTTATATACATGCCCAAATTGAGCGACACCATGACAGAAGGTGTTGTTGCAGAATGGCACAAAAAAGTTGGTGATGCTGTAAAATCAGGTGAATTATTGGCTGAGATTGAAACAGATAAAGCAACCATGGAGTTTGAATCTTTTTACGACGGGGTGTTATTGCACATTGGAGTTGAAAAGGGAAAAACAGCTCCCGTAAATGCATTGCTGGCAATCATTGGCGAAAAAGGGGAAGATATTAAGTCTTTGATCGGTTCTTCGGCAAAAGCTGATGCTCCCGCAGAAGAAAAAAAATCGGAAGATAAAAAAGAGGAAGCGAAGCTTTCGAAGACGGAGGATTCATCTGGCAAAGATGAAAAACCGAAGGAGGAAAAAGCTCCTGCTGCGGTTACTGCTGCTCCAAAAGCTGCTCCTGCTGTTTCAAATACTACAAACGGACGTATTCTGGCTTCTCCGCTTGCTAAGAAATTAGCAGAGGAGAAAGGTGTTGATTTGAGCTTTATTACAGGTACAGGAGAAGGTGGGCGAATCACAAAAAGAGACGTTGATCATTATGTTCCTTACGATGCACCTGCAAGACCTGCTGCTGCTTCGGGAGCTGCAATGAGTGAATCTTTTACAGATGAACCTGTATCGCAGATGCGTAAAACGATTGCACGCCGTTTGGGTGAATCTAAATTTACCGCACCGCACTTCTATTTGACTATTTCTCTGGATATGGACAATGCAATTGCGGCACGTAAGGCGATGAACAGCAATGAAGGAGTAAAAGTTTCATTCAACGATATGGTGATCAAAGCGGTTTCAATGGCATTGCGTAAACATCCGGCGATTAATTCATCCTGGTTGGGTGACGTGATCCGCAGAAATAATCATGTGCATATTGGAGTTGCTGTTGCTGTTGACGAAGGTTTGCTGGTTCCTGTGATTCGTTTTGCAGATAGCAAAGGCTTATCTCAAATCGGTGAGGAAGTAAAAGTATTGGCCCAAAAGGCAAAAGATAAAAAACTGCAGCCGGCTGAATGGGAAGGAAATACCTTTACCGTTTCAAACCTGGGAATGTTTGGAATAGAACAATTCACAGCGATCATTAATTCACCGGATAGCTGTATTCTGGCAATCGGGGGAATTTCTCAGGAGCCGGTTGTGAAGAACGGACAAGTTGTTCCTGGAAATATTATGAAAGTGACACTATCATGTGATCACAGAGTAGTTGACGGAGCAACCGGAGCTGCATTCTTACAGACCTTTAAACAATACATGGAAAACCCGGTTATGATGCTGGTTTAGAAATTGATATATCATTAAAACGGCCGCTCAATCGAGTGGCCGTTTTAATTTTCTGCGATTTTTTTTAAATAAATAACTCGTATTCAATTTATTATTACATCTTTGTTTATCAAATAAACGAGAATATGAATAAAGGAACTATTAAATTCTTTAATGAAACTAAAGGTTTTGGGTTTGTTAAAGAAGATGAAACTAACAAAGAGTACTTTGTACACGTTTCAGGATTGGTGGACAAAGTAAATGAAAACGACGCTGTTACATTTGACTTGGAAGAAGGAAGAAAAGGATTAATGGCGGTTAACGTGAAGCACGCATAACGAGTATATAAATTTTTCTTTTGGACCCCGACATCAGTCAGCCGACTGATCGTCGGGGTTTGTTTTTGACTTCAACTATGCTCAGCCACCAAGGCATTTGATCAAAGGGAGACTGAATGCTTGCGCTAAAGCTATAGCATAGGCGCAGCGTAGTCGAAGTCTCATTGAATCGAAGTTACCTTTCGATTAAACGTCCGTCTCTGTTTATACGAAAAACGCTTTTCACCCAGAATAACCAGCACTTTCAGTTTAGGGATCTTATTCTTGTGAAGGGTCGATTCATCCAGTTGAATATAGTAACCGAAAGCGGCGATATTTTTCTCTGCTAAATACCGGTTGATCTTTTTCCGGGTAAATTGCTTTCGGATTAATTGCTGAATTTCTTCATAACGATATGCCTCCAGGGAAACTTCTTTTGGCTCAGGTTCTGTCTTGGTAGCTCGTGGTTTGGATTTTCCTTCATATAAATTGAAACCTCCGTCGGGACCTTTCTTGTTATAATAAAAGTTCGGGGTCTTTTTTACCAGCGGAATTTCAAATGAAATGGTTTCGATCAGTCCGAAGCTGCAATTGGAACCAAAGAAGATCCTGCGGATGCGTTTTTCAAGACTTTTTTTGCGTTTTGTTTTCTTGGGCATGAGTGTATGGATCCGCTTCACACAAAGTGTCGCTAATTGGGTCAGGACCAAACTCTGCTTCAACGTGTCAGTTCGGTTCCTGTTCTCTTTTTTTAGCAACCCGTTGATCATTAATTCCACTCGCTCTGTTGAATCACTGAAATAATTGTATTTACCGGTCACGGAAAGAGCTGATTCGAAGGCAAACAAAGAATCTTTTCGCGGTAAATGATAGCGTGCTTCCCGGATGAATTCACTTTGTGAAAACAACGGGAAGGAAATCAGCAGGAGCCAGAAGAGTAAGTTGGCTTTCATGATCAAATTGATAAAATGGCTTGGGAAATTTCTGCAGGAGTTTTGTCGGTGATGTCTATCACGTGGATTGCGGAAACCCGTGTTCCTCCTTTTTTTGGTGAAGAAACACCAAGTGCTTTATTTCCAAGGTTGAATACCAAAATAGTAGATTTAAAACACTTGATAGGGATTCCCGTACTGGTTTCCATGTAAAAGTTCTTAGCGGGGTCTATTGCAATGACCGTTGCAGGAACTTTGTGTGATTTCCCATTTTGATCGATTAGCTTTTGGGCTGCAAATATCGAGTAATCCGGTCTGTTTCTTTGAAAGAAATCGCAATTGATCAATCCGAAAGCGCTTAACCCGAAATTGAGCTGGTTTGGTGAAGCCCATGTATTGATTCCCATGAGTGAATTAATTCGTGCTGTTTCTCCTGCAATCAAGCGCTGACGAAGGCTGTTTTCAGCCAATTTCAGTTGTTCTTCCAACGAGTTTTGATATTTCTGCTCTTCTTTTTTATCGGTCATTCGGGCCTGTTTCGCTCCGGATTGGAATTTTTGGGTATTCCGCTGGATTTGTTTGTTCGAATTTCCGGCCAAAGCAACCGGTAGGCTCACCAAAGAATCACGGTATCTGAAAGTCAAGCGGTAATTATCATGTAAAGGATCAGGTTCGATACTCAAACGGTTCATTAAACGTGGGATAAACTTTTTAGCGTCGCGACTTTTGAATTTTTTCTGATGCCACGCTTTTGTTTCTTTTTTCATGACTTTCAGCTGTCTTTTCATGTCTTTATTCACCAATGTATCGATTACCCACTTTTGTTTGGTCATTAATTTTCCGAGGGCATTGCTTCGGTTGTGTGTCACCGCAATAGCAGAAGATTGAGCCGGGATAAATTGAGAATACAAGGTGATTTCAGTTCTGTCCAGGCGTGAAAATTTCGGGTAAAGCGCAAAAATACGGTCATTGTAAACCCGGGGCACGAGGTTTTTCAGATCCAAACGATTAATGGAATCAATGGCGCGCTGAAGCTGTGCATTCGCATTCGTTGTGTTTACAGTATTTGAAATAGTATTCCATTGAGATGTTTGCGGATTGAACGCATACAATCCACCCGGGTTTTGGGGCTGAAGATTCCCGACAGATGCCTGGATCAGGTTTGCAGGATTGGGTTGAAGTGTTTCGTTGTTTTCGCCTTTTGCTTCAAATTTCAGCATGCCATTGGAGGCAAATAATTCCTGTTGCTTGTTGTCGGTGAATGCCATTGGAATACCAGCCAGTGCTGTTTGGATCGCATCATCATAAACCGTCAGGGAAACAGTTACTTTTCCTTGGTATAAATTTCCCTGCGGATCCAGGAACGCATTTTCAGGAATGGAAAGGGATACATTTTTTTCTGTAACCGTACTGGCAACATCGGATTGAAGGGTAACATTCCTGACGGGAATTTGGATGATCGGTTCCACTTTATTGGCAATCATGTTTTCAGTTACATCTGTTGTTCCCGTTATGATTTGTGTTGTTGGTAATTCCTGTTTCAATTGTGCAATTTGTTCTTTATTGAAATTGGTATTCGAAACATTCAGAATGCTCAGCTTTTTTAAAGAATACAATTTTGGAATTTGTGCTTCGTCGATGTTATTTAAGACCAGCACCTTCAATGATTTTAGTTTTTCCATCCCGGAAGCAATGGTGGAATTACTTAATTCGATTTCATTGACATTGTCAAATTCGTTAGTTGTTTCAGGAGAAAGCCAGTCGGGTGAATGGGTGAGTGCTACTTTTCGTATAGAAGGAAAGCGCGTAAAATCGATTCCTGCAGGTTTTTGAACATCGGTGAGTTCCAGGCGCTCCAGGTTCATATTGGAAAGGAGCTGAATACTTTTTGAAGTTAATTCGTCTCCGTTAATGGACAGGTCTTTTAGTTTTTTGTTTTCTGCAATGCTTAAAATCAGGTTGTTGGTACTTAATCCCGAATTGTCGGAAATATCCAGTTTTTCCAATGACCACAATGCTCCCAGTTCGTTTGACTGTAGTTTGATCTCATTCTTTGAAACGTTGAGTTCTTTCAGGTTGGATAAATACATCATCTCAACAGGAATATCAATCAGGTTATTGTCTGAAATGTCCAAACGAACAAGTTTGTACAGGCTTTGAAGTCCCGACCAAATAAAAGACAATTGATTGCTGCTTAAGTTCAATTGTTCCAGGTTTGGAAATGCTTTTCCAATCAGGCCTATCTTCCAGGGATTGTAAGAAGCATGAGCGAGGTTCAACTCTTTCAGTGAAGGAATGGAAACACCTTCAGAGACTTCCAAAATCGGATTATAAGACAGATCAAGGACCTCAAGCGCTGTAAATTGATTGAAGTTCGTATCAATCACGGTAAGAGGAGAATTCGTCAAATGAAGTTCTTTTACCTGGCGTGGTGCTTTCTTAGCTTCTTCCAGTGAATAACAAACTTTGGATTGTGCACTTGCTATACTCCCGAACAGGAAGAGTGCGATTGGGGTGATTAACTGCTTCATCTGAGACCTTTTTTATGGGGTTAACAGAAACAGATGTGGAACTATTGGATAGGTAAACACCTTTTTTTATAAAAAAGAATAAATCCTTGAAACGATCGAGGATTAATCAATTGTGAATGATCATTTGTAAATCAGCATGTGAATCATTTCAGCAGAACCACGATTCCAATTCGCAATTAGGAATTCGTAATTAAAAAACACCTTAGTGTTTTTTTATCGCTTCCCAGGTTTGGTACATTTTTTCCTGGCTCGGGCGGTTGGGTTCAATTTCCTCCAGTGGTTCACAGGGAATCAATGTTTCATAGCATTCTTTAGGCAATGCCTGATATAAGGCTGTTCCTTTCGTTTTCCAGACAATCATTTCATCCGAAACTTCCTTGATTACTTTTGCCGGGTTTCCGACTACGAGACTTCTTCTTGGGATTACCGTATTTGCAGGAACGAAGCACAAAGCACCGATAATACATTCATCCCCGATAACAACATCGTCCATAATCACAGCATTCATCCCGATCAGGCAATTTTCGCCAATTGTTCCTCCATGAACGATCGCTCCATGTCCGATATGAGCGCCTTTCTTTAGGGTGACAGTAGTTCCCGGAAACATGTGAATGGTACAATTTTCCTGTACATTACATCCGTCTTCAATGATGATCTGTCCCCAATCACCTCTGATTGCTGCTCCTGGTCCGATGTAGACGTTTTCACCGATAATTACATTACCGGTTACAGCAGCTTGCGGATGAATAAAACTGGATTTTTTAACAACCGGAACAAAACCATTGAATGAATATACCGCCATGAATACCTATTTTTGGTAAAAATATGAAATCAAAACGGCAAAATGAGTTATTGTGATTATGTTTTAACCAAACCAAAAGACGACCATCATCGTATTTATCATGATTTTCATTATGGCACACCAATTGAGGACGACAATGAGCTTTTCGGACGTTTGATTCTTGAAATTAACCAGGCAGGTTTATCCTGGGATCTGATTTTAAAGAAACAAACAAACTTTTCGGAAGCTTTTGACGTTTATAGAATAGATAAAATTGCGAATTATCAGGAGGATAAAGTGAATGAATTACTTCAGAACCCAGGGATAATTCGAAATAAATTGAAAATAAATGCCGTTATTTATAATGCGAACCAGGTATTGTTAATACAAAAAGAATTTGGTAGCTTTAAGGAATGGTTAGACAGTCACTCCGGTAAAACAAAAGAAGAATGGGTGAAGTTGTTTAAAAAGCATTTTAAATTTGTTGGCGGAGAGATCGTTAATGAGTTTTTGATGAGTACCGGGTATCTTCCCGGGGCACATCAGCCTGGTTGTTATAGATATAAAGAAGAGAAAGCGTAGCTTTTGATTTGATAGCCCACAGTGGTGGGAAAAACTTCAAATCGAAACTGAAACTAAAAATAGTAAGTTATGAGAGCAAAATTATTACTACCAATAATCCTTGTGATTGTTAGCTTTTCTGCAAAAGCACAGGTTGGTTTGATGATCGGACCAGGTTTGAATTATGGTTTTGGCTCAGGTCAGTTATTCAAGACACTGAATTTAGGAGTTGAAATCCCACGGGATGAAAATGCATCGATCGTTATTCGTGCCTATGCGAGTTTGAAGAATTCGAAAACAGATTCAACCTATGCAGAAGCGATCGATTTAATGACAAGCCCTTCCGTTATGATGGTCAACGTTAAGAACGGTGTGACCCAATTCGGAGTTCAGGGAGGAACGAGAAGATATTTTATCGGATCTAATTTTGATTATGGTTTCGGTTTGTACGGAGGAACTGTATTTGATTTTTCATTCTACAAATTATCCAGCAAAGTGATCGATCCGATCGATGAAAGTGCATATCGACTGCAAACTTCGAATGAAGGAAGTGTATTCTTACTGAGTTTTGGTTTGCAGGGTGGGGTTAAGAAACAATTCGCATTCGGAACCTTGTTTACAGATCTTTCCTTGTCCTATGCAATCGTTGCTGCCGGGTCTTCCAAACTGTCCGGTGACGCCGGTTCGCAGGTTTCAGCACTGAATTTTGGATTCACAATCGGATTTAGAAAAGATATCTTCTTTTAATTGAAAATTGACTCACAAGGTTACTTCGACTCCGCTCAGTTACCTTGAGAAGAATTGAAGTTACAGGTGATTGAGTTAATTCGATCACCTTTTTATTTGTAGTTAATTCAAAAATGAGTTACGGCCGGTGACTGAGCGAAGTCGAAGTCAAAAGGGCCACCAGGATTTTTTCTGTTTGCCGAGTTGCTTTTCAAAATCTGAAATAAATTCTGAATAAGTTGCGTAGCGTTTATTCATTCCTTTGATCAACGCTGTTTTCAATTCCTCTGCATTTAATTTATTAGGAGGAACAGTGAATTGGTGTTTCCCGGATAATTTTTGCAATACTTCACTGAATTGTTTGTATTTCGAATCCAAATTGGGAAGGGGATAAGTCAATTGCAGATTGGTAGTAATACTGGGATTCGGATCGATTAAAGGCATTCTTCCCTGCAAACAGGTCCAGCAGCTGACACCAAGTGCAAAGTAATCTGTTCGTGGATCGACCAAATCCAGGCGATTCAACAAGAGTTCCGGAGCAGCAAATCCCAATGGAAAGAGCGTTTTCCGGGTTTCGGGTTCGTTCTTATTCAATGCCAGTCCGAAATCAATCAATGAAACCCGGATCCCTTTGGAAGGATCAATGATAATATTTCCCGGTTTGATATCCAGGTGGTAGATCTTGTTTTGATGAATGTGTTCCAGGATCGGTTCCAATTGCTCGAGAACCTCGAATAGTTTTTGCGGTTTTTCCTTAGATCTGAATTGTTCCAGGTAATCTCCCAGGGTAATCCCGGTTTGGAAGGACTTAAACAAAAAGATCTCCGAATCACTTTCAAAAAAATCAAGTGTTTCCGGTAAACCATCTACAATAAATGAAAAAGCGGCTTCTTTTCTCAAACGGTCCTGGACAACCAGGTTGTCTTCCGTTTTTTGAACGGTTTTAAGAATCGATTTACTGCCCGAACTTTTATTTTCCGTCAAAAAAATGTGTGCAAATTTCCGTTTCTTGTTCGCGTCTATTTGCTCAAGAATTCTGTATTTCTCTGCAGGGTTCATCGTTTAGCTTCAATGGTAAACTGCAATGTACCATAAAAAGTTATACCATCCGAAGGAAGAATTCCCGGACCCGGATAAGCAGTTGCTCTCCTTGTGTAGTAAGATGAATTCAATAAATTATTTACACCTGCTTCCAGTTGGAAATATTTTTTGAAAGTGTACCGTGCACTCAAGTCCATAACAAAGTAGGCTGGAATTTCCCCGATAACAGCATCTCCGCTTCCTACTTTGGAATTGGTGGCATCGCTGAATTGTGCCGAATTGTAAGATCCCTGGATTTGTACCTGCCAGTTTTTTGCACGTACTTTTAAACCGCTTTTGAGCATGATCGGGCTCACGTATTCTACCTGCTTCCCAACGTAACTTTTTTCCCTGGAAGAGATATACGTGGCATTGATATAGGAGAAATTAACGAAAATGGATGATCCGATCCGGGAACTGTCCATGATCGCTTTGATAAAATCAAATTCTACGAAACATTCTGCACCGGTGTTTAAAGCATTCCCGATATTGGTGCGGATTTTCTTGGTAGAATTCGGTTCAGGGGCCAGACCGATCTTGTCTCCGTAAAATAAAGTGAAGACAGCGATATCTGTGTAGAAGTATTTCCCGATAAATCCTCTCCAACCCAATTCCGTGGTATTTCCATATTCATCCTTAATCAGGGAATCAACCACAATATTGGGATTCGCCACACGAATGTCCGAGAAGTTGACTGCGCGGTAGTTCTGACAGAAATTGATGTATGCATTCGAGTATTTCCCGGTTTTGAAAGATGTTCCGGCACCAATTAATGGAATAGACCGGCTGATGGTGTTGGAACTACTAATTTTGGAAACATTTAAGGTGTCCAGTGTAAGTGGATGGATGGTATATTGATTGTAATACCCGATCGATGAACTTTTAATATACTCGAAGCGCAAACCGGCATTTACTGTCCAACGATCCCCTAAAAACCAGATGTTGTCTGTGAAAGCTGCAAAATTTTCGGAGGGGAAACTAAAATCCGAATTTTCCATCTCAGATGGATTGTTGAATTGGAAGTCCGAACCGTTACCATCAGTTGCCAAGCCCTGAAGATTGCTTGTCTTTCCCCTGTAATAACGGGCTCCAACAAGGAATGCACTTTCGTGTTTTTGTTTCCTGGTCAGTTTGTAACGATGCAAAACCCGCGTTTCCACACCGGTATTTTTAAATTCCCCGGCAATCATATCGCGTTTTCCTCCCGGATCTGCAGTACTGATTTTTCCTAAATAACCTAAGGAATAGCGGTCGGATAACATTCCGAATGCGCGAATGTTCAGAAAGGTTTTTTTAGAAAGTTTCGAATCAAAATGAAGTGTCAGGATATTCCAGTCCACCTTAAACCAGTTCCGGTCGCGGACACTCTGTTTCGGGTCTTCTTCAAACTGCTTGTCAGTTAATCCTCCGGGTTGTTTGGCAAGGTAAGTCATTCGCGTGTATTCCAGGCGGATTTGATTGTTTTCATTGATCCGGTAACCCAATTGTGCAAAAGCCTGTTGCTGGTTGAAGTCTGAATTGGCACGGTAACCATTTCCTGTCTTTAACTGGTAATACGCCTGGTATTCAAACCGGCCTTTGGTTCCGGAAATGCGGTTAAAAGTTCCGAAATAACCATAGTTTCCTACTGTATTTCTGGATGTGAACTGGAATGGGCTGCTCTGAACAGGATCTTTGATGATGAAGTTCATTAAGCCGCCAAATTGTGTTCCGTATTGTAGACTTGCCGAACCACGAATGATCTCAATGGCCTGGAGCGCTTCCAATGGCGGTGTGTAATAACTTTCCGGGTATCCGAGTGCATCTGCTGAAATGTCATAACCGTTTTGCCGGGTATTGAAATTTGCCGCCCTGTTGGGACTCAATCCTCTTCCTCCGACACCCATTTGGATTCCGGCACCATCACTTTCCCAAATATTCAAGCCCGGAACTTTTGCGAATAATTCTCTTGGGTTGGCACTTGATTTTGCACCTCCCTGGCGTTCCGTTTCGATCAGTGTATTGGTTCCGGTAGCAATTTGCACTCCTTTGATCGGGGGAATAAAACCAATATCGAAATAATGCAGGCGCTTACTCCGTACTTCCACTTCCTCAATAGACCTGGAAGTTTGGACCTGTATAATTGTTTTTGGTGCTGCGATTCCATTCAGAACATAGACAAGGGTGTCGATTCCATCACCGTAAATGATCAGCGGGCCTTTATCACAAGGAATCTGGAATTTCCCCAGCTCATTTGTCATGGTTTTTTTATCACCACATTGCACAAAAACTCCCATTTGGGGATTTTCTGTCTGATCGATAATTGTTCCTTCGAAGTTTTGTGACCAGGAAAGGGAAACAAGAACAGAAAACAGAAAAGAAAGGCTTAGTTTGCGAGAGGTAAAATCCATTTTCTGTGTTTCAAATTGTATTCTTCTTGCATTAAATCTGTTTCCCGGCTTACAAAATGCTGGTTCGGTCTTCCGTTTAAGGTGACATACACATCTGCACTTACCTTTGGACGCGACAAATGTACACTTTTACTGCCGAAACGGAGCGTGGTATCACGGTACTTTTTCCCGAGAAAATGTGCGAATTGCAGGATCATATCCGGTTGGCGTGACATTTGGTCAATCTGCTGCGGACTCAGATAATCCGAATTGGTTATTTCGATCGATTTTCGCGTATTCCGGTCTTCTACATAAAACGTGGCGTATCCTTTTTTTTCCATTAACATCACTCTCCAGGAAAAACGAAAACCTTCTTCATGCCAGAACAGGTTCTCAGGATAGAGCAGGTAACGAAACGGGATGATCAGCTGGATCCCCAGGAAAAAGGAAATGCAGGCGACCAGGATCCGTGACCGGGAATTGTTTCCGGCTGAAGGATTACTTGTCCAACGGAATCCTTTTTTAAGTGGGCCAAGCCAACGGTCATGAAAACTTGGAGGAAAGAAAATTAGGGTGCTGAAGATCATGACCCACGGGAAAACACCGATCGGGAAGAGCAGCCATGTTAAAATGTGAAAAGCGATTACGAAAAAGTAAGCAATGTTCCGGGTTTTGGAGCTCGACAGAAAGAAAGGAATAGTGAGGTCATAAAAACAGGAAAACCAGGAAAATACGAATGCTACCCAGGATGTTGCCAGTAAATCTCCAACCAGGGGCAAATCCCTGAAAGCTTGCAGCCACATACGTAGCGGTTGTGCCTCCAATAGCCAGTCGGAATTGATTTTGGCAATCCCTGCAAAGCAGTAAACGATCCCCAATTGAAAACGCAGGAGAAAGAGCGGCCAATTTGGAATAGTGTCCCGCTGAATGGCGGGAAAACGTTTTGCATCAATACTGAATTGCGCATTTGCAGGAACCCAGATCAGGATAAATGCGACCAGGCTTACGAAATAATAATGATTGAGGTAATAGCTTTTGTCCAGTAATTCTACATAAGTAAATGCGAAAAAGAACAAAGTGGTGGAAACACGATAAAATGCTCCGAAGATGATCCCCAGACTTGCAAGGATCATTAAGATAAAAGGAAGATACATCCAGTTTCCCGGTAAAGTGCGGACCCAATCGAAACCCAGGTACGAGAAATGAAAAGGAGGATCAATGTAGAGTTGTTTTACCCAACCGTTTGAAATAAAACGCAGCGTACTGAATAAAAACAACGATCCGATGACAATCCGAAAAGCGATCAGGGGAGTGATAGACACTTCCCTGAACAACATATCAGCCCATTTTTTTCTAATCTCCATCTGTATCCTGATAAGTAATCAAGACACCAAAAGCAGAAGCCATATCCGTTTTCATATAAACAACGGTTGCTTGCTGGTATGCGTAAAATTCATTTAAAGTACTCGGAGATGAAGACATGATTTCCTCCAGGGTTTGAGTCCAGGATTGAGGAGTTAAAAACATGTAGTCAAAACGGGATGCGATAGTACTTGAAAGCGAAGCTTTATCTTCAAGAGCATTCAAATAATCGTCAAACCCGATTCCGTTCGTATTTCCTGATAAATCCAAACCGTAAAAGATTGCACGGGAAGCTTTGATGTTCTCGATTAACAAGATTCTGCCAATACCGGAACGGCGGGCTTCCAGGTAATTTGGTTGTGGTATTCCCAATGTATGGTTTCCGATCGGGAAACCGATTTTAGTGGTTTTGCATGATTCATAATCCTTGCAAAAGTTGTTTACCAACAAAGCGAACGGACTGGTGGATTCGTTACTTATTCCGTTCACAAAAGTTTCCCGGTAGCTTGACCATCCTGCAACAACAGCAGTAATTTCGGCTTTCATTTTAGATACGATATCCGAAACGTAAGTACAAGTTGCAGCTGAATTTTGGAATTTCGTTAAAGAACCCGAACTGTAAAACAAATAATCCAATGCATCAAAACCGATAGCATCCATGTTTTGTGAAAGGCTCAGATCATAGCTTCCATTTTGGATATTACTATTGATCTGAGCAGTATCACAAGGAAAAGTTCCAAAAGCAAAAAAAAGATTTGCAGTCATTGCCGGTCCGAAGTCAAACGCTTTCACATGCTGGAAAGAGATGTTTGCATTGATCCATGCTTGTTTTGCCACATCTAATTTTGCCTGCGTCTTATCCGCAAGAAAATCATTCCATGAGGTTTCAAGTGAAGAAATTTTTGTTTTTAAGTCCGAATAACCGGGAATAATGTAATTATCCGCCATATTGACCATAATCGGCCCTTTGTCAAACTCGGTATCATCACCCTTCTTCTTTTTACAAGCTGTGATCAGAAGAAGTGCTACAGAAGATAGCAAAAATGTCCACTTTACTAATTTCATGGGTCTGAATTTTAATATTTTTGATCAATCGCAGCTTTGATGCTGTTGATGTCATTTAAAGTTACTGTCCACAAGTTCCCGTTGAATTGTGCCAGCAAACTATCAATCTCAGAAATACTCATTTTACGTGTTTCTACAGGAGCAAAACGCAGGGAGTAAATAAATCCATAAGCTTCTGAAAGTACGTGCAGGAATTTTGCCTGGTCAGTTCCATAATTTGTTACCGCCTGATCTAAATATTTCATTGCCTGGTAAGCTGCAATTTTTTCCCACATTTCCTTGATTGCAACGATTGCTGCATCACGATCAGTAAGTACGTCATTTGAGATTGCAGCACGACCTTTCAGGAAGTTCCCCATCATTACCTGATTAGAGTTCAGGTTTGCATTTTGAGAGTTACAATATTTACCCCAGAAAGCAAAAGCAGGTGAAGTAGGGAAGTTTGTAGGAACAGAGAAATAACCAAACGCTTCGTCCCAATAGTGCTCAAGCATTGTGTATGGTTTTCCTGCAACCAAAGTTGTGTTGTCAGCATTCATGTTTGTTGAACCTAAATACACATTCAAAGCCTGGTACATAAATACAGCACCCATCACAGATTTCTCGATCATTTCAGCTTCATCAAAACCATTTGCATCAACCAAATAAGTAGAGCTTCCGGAAGTAAGTGTTCCTGCCTGTCCGTTTGTTGCGGTAGTCATATAGGAATTACTTGCATTTGCAATATTGTTGAAATGTGCAATAATCATTGCAGTATCCAGGCTAAAGCATTTATCCTGAAGTTTTCTTGTGGATGTAAAAGAGAAATTCCCGTTCCCGTTTCCATTTGTATTTGCAAACATGTCTTTCAGAGCTTGTGCTGAAATAACTTGTGTAGTTCCAAGGTCTGCATATTGGATCATTTCGATCAATTGATTGATACGATCTGTTTGACCTGCATAATCAACAGTTGATTCACCATTGGAATTTGTAAAAGTATAGGTTGTCGGAACTGTATAGGTTGGAGTTGGGTTATAGGTACAGCTTCCATCGTCTTTTTTAGCTTTGGAATTATAGTTTGCCGCATTTGGATCAGTACATCCTTTCTTTTTACAGGAGATTACGGTAGTAACTAGTGCACTGATGGCAAAGAGGTAAATAAAATTCTTCATAAGTAAAACTTGTTTTTTAATTCGATTGCAAAGTTAGTTTCATAACACCCGGACAACAATACCTCAAAAAAGGTATTTTTGATTTATGGATGTGAAGTATATCATTGCTGATTCGGGTGGGTCGTCTACCAACTGGGGAATTGTGCAGAAAAACAACGAAGTGGCCTTTATTCATACGGATAGCTTGCATCCCAAGTATGCGCTTTCCACTGATTATGCTATTGGTGCATTAAAAGCTCAATTCAAGGGAATGCAGGTTCCGCTTTATTTTTATGGTGCGGGATGTTCAGGTGAAATAGTGCAGAAACAAATGCGCGATCTTTTATTGCAATTGGGATTTTCCGAGGTAAACGTATATCCGGACACGCTTGCTGCCTGCAGGGCATTATATGGTAACAATCCCGGATGGCTTGCAATTTTGGGAACAGGATCCGTTTTAGTCCAATATGACGGTTCAAAGATTACACGAAGAATAGGAGGATATGGTTCACTGGTCGGTGACGAGGGAAGCGGATTTTATTTTGGAAAGTTACTTGTCAGGCACTTGCTTGGAACTGATGAGTGGAAAGCGGAATGGATTGAGTTATTCCAATCACGTGAATGGGTCCTTTCCAAATTGGCGGGAGCGGATTCCCAACAATGGATTTCGGGCCTGGGACAGGAGACTGCGCAGTTGGATTTCGATTTTCTTCATCAGATCAATGCAGAGATGTTTGTGGAAATGTATTGTAGCCCTGTCTCCGGATTGAAGCAAATTTCATTTATCGGGTCTTACGGTTATGAGCAGCAGGAAGTTTTTTCAAAAGCATTTCGGCGCTTCGGCATTCATGTTGAAAAGGCAATAGCCAGTCCCTTAAAGGATTTGATCGGTTTTCATCAATTGAACGAATAAATAAGTTGATATTTGGTTTTTGGCAACTGACAGAGAGGAGTTTAGTCGAAATATTTAAATCTTTCGTAGAAAAGTACCTTGTGGTTTAAAAAATAATTTACAACTTGCAGGAGCGAAAGTGAGAAATGGATACATTATTAATTCAGGCAACTGCTCAAACCCCCTTGGTAAATCTGAATCCTGACACAGGAATCATGGAAATTAGAGGACGTTCAATTCCGGATGATCCCGAAGCTTTTTGGGGTGCGGTTTTGATATGGTTTGATAATTACATGGCGAATCCAAATGATGAGACGCTTGTAAGAATCGATTTGGAGTATTTCAATATTACTTCATCAAAGCGTATTTTATTCTTGCTTTATAAGTTGAATGAACTCGTTGATTCCGGGAAAAAAGCGAAGGTTGAATGGTATTACAGACAATCCGATGAGGATATGTATGAAGTAGGCCAGGATTACGCTTTCATGGTTCATGTTCCATTTGATTTCCGCGAATACTCGGACAATGACCTGGTAGTCGCTTAATATCCTGTTTTTACTGAATAAAAGATAAATACTGATTTTTCGGTCAGACTGTTTGTTATGTTCAAATTTGACGTTAAACAATTTTGAACCTTCGAAGCTCAGAGGGCGAAGAAGATTTGAACCTTTTCAACCCTTTTGATCCTTTTTGAACGCCTTGTAACACTTGAATCCAATACCTTTTGAACTATTTTTTAACTTTTCAATTGTACATTTTCAATTATCAGTTATTTTTGTTGGATTATGCGTGTAATTGCCGACATTCCACATCCACGTTACAAGATTCAGATTTTCTTGTACAATGCTAAGTATCTTGTAAAAATTGAATTGGGCCAATTTGAGCAGACATTCAAGATTGCCGAGACGGATGTAAATGGTTTGGAAGAGTTGAAGCGCATGATAACAGATCAATTATTACGTAATTCACTTGAACGGTTTCTTTCCATGAGAACAGATTGGGAAGAGGCATTTAAAAACAAAGAACTATGAAATTAGGACACATCGTTGCAGCGGGTTTAATTCTTGGATTAACAACTTTTGCCTGTTCAGATAAAAAACCTGCTGAGGCGGAAAAAACTCCGGAAGAAAAAGCACCGGTCGTTCCGGTAGTCAGTTCAAAAGGATTGAAAATCGCGTTCTATTATTCGGATAGTTTGAAAGAAGGATTTACCTACTATAAGAATGAAGATGCGCGTATCACCAAGAAAGGAGAAGCTTTCCAGAACGAAATGATTGCGAAGCAACGGGTTTTGGAGCAAAAAGCGCAGAATTACGAAAGATACATGCGTGAAGGTACTATGACAGGTGCTGATCTGCAAAATCTGGAGAATGAGATCATGCGTATGCGTGAGCAATTAATGAACCAACAACAAACAAGAGGTGCCGCATTGGAGAAAGAAACTAATGAGGCTTTGACGGTTCTTTCAAAAAAGATCGAAGTTGCAGGAAAAAAATACTGTGAGAAATATGGGATTGACGTATTGCTGATCCACGGACAAGGCGGACAGATCAATTTCATTAATGATAAAATGAACGTAACACGGTCATTTATTGATTTCTTGAACCATGAGCAAGAAGCAATGGATAAAGACCTGGGCAAATAAACTATGCTGATAGCGCAACAAAAACTTAACGAAAACGTCGCCGAATATATCTTGTACATGTATCAGATCGAAGATTTGATCCGTGCATACCAGTTTGATCTGGACCGTATCGTTAAAGAAGTCGTAGAACCAAATCTCCCGGATCGTGCTTATTTGGAGCGCTACCGGGCTTGGTATGCGGGATTGATCCAGGACATGAAATCGGAACGGATCATTGAATCCGGACACCGTTTGGAGCTTCAGGATGTACTGGTAGAATTATCTTATTTGCACAATTCATTATTGACTGTTGTAAATGATGAGAAATACCGGACGCTTTATTCTACAGCACTTCCATACATTGAGGATTTCATCGAACATTCCAATTTAAAGGGAATGAATCACCTGGAAGTTTGTTTCCATGCGCTTTATATGAAATTGCTGCTGAAATTGCAGAAGAAAGAAATCAGCCAGGAAACTGAGGAAGCTTTTGATGCTATGCGCATTTTATTGGCTTACCTGACGCGTTCATACCACCAGATGAAGGGCGGAGAAGGGCAGTATTGGAATAATTAATTACGAATTACGAATTTCACCTCTTGGAACTATTCTTATTTAGAATGAATATGAGATTAATCAGTGTAAAAAAGACCTTACACATGTGATAAATCTAAAAATTCGGAATTGTGCATTCGGAATTCGTAATTAATAAAGGTCTTGTTTGCTCACATTCAAATCCACCATGCCGTTAATTCCCGGAAGCCTGCCGGATTCTGAAAACTGCCAATGCAATACTTCCCGATCGGTCATGTACTGTGGCTCCCTGCTGTATGCCGCAATCCAGAAATTATATCCTTCCATTTTCCCGCGGAACTTGGTTTCATAGAAGCTCAATGAGGTATAGATGATTGGTTTTACACCGGTTGCTTTTTTCACTTCTTCGCACCAGATCAATACTTTTGCTCTCAGGTCTTCATCCGAAAATCCTTCATCTTCTACATCAATTACGGGAGGCAGGTCAATACTCCGGATTTTATAGACTGAAAGAAAATGGGCTGCCTGAGGTCGTGGCGGTGATTTGGGGTTGAAATAATGGTATGCTCCATTTGAGATGCCATGTTTGTTGAGGTATTCCCGGTTTCGTTCCCATTGCGTGTCCAGGTGGTCCGAACCTTCAGTTACCTTGCAATAGACAAAGTCAATGATGGTGTCGAAGCCCTTTTCATGAAGCAATAAATCCCAATCAATTTCTCCCTGGTGATGGGAAACATCTAATCCGACTGCTTTATATCCCGGAGGAATGATTTCATGAAAATGGGTCGAGGTTTGGACCATTCCTTCGGTCTGGTACCAAAAAAAGAAAAATGCCAACACACCGATTGGAATTGCTATCCAGAAAAAGAACCTGCCTTTTCTTTTTTTACGCGACGATTTGCGCTTAGGCGCTGCTTTTTTACGGGCTTGTCTTCTTTTTGCCATTCGACGGCTAAATTACATGGAAAAAGTTTATTGAGCTCAGGTCGTGGAGAGAAAGTATCAAATGCGGATCCCAAAATAGAATTTTAAGAGGTTTGGATTCCGGGTGGCTTCCGAACGATCATCCCGGAATAGAAAATTGTTATCATATGCAATTCCGAATATCCCGATAACCGGAAGGCTTCCCAGTCTCCGCTCTACGTTTGCTGCCAATCTGATCCCAAAATATCTGACTTCATCTTCCACATTGGGAGTTCCTGAAAATCCCATCATCAATGCAGAAGACAAATTGATAGAAGTTAATTCGGAAAGGTGAAATGGAACCTGGCATCCCATATATCCCATGACATTAAATACATTTTTGTTTTTGTAGCCGGTATTCATTCCAACAGTTGATCCATAATAAACGTATTCGGGTGCTGGTTTGCTTTTATATGCTTTTTGAGCGTAGAGTTCAAATCCCAAAATCCCGTAGACACGATTTTTATAGATATCACCAATGCGCAGGTTCAGTCCGTAATGAATGGTTTGTTTTTTAGGCAGATAATAGCGTTGTGCAGAATCGGCAATAAAAACGGTGCCTAATTCAAATCCAAATTGAACAAGACGCATATTTTGCGGGGCATGTCTGATAATGTAAACCTTGTTCGTATCATTTGGTGAAACTCTGACCGGTCTTGTTCGCACAGGTCTTGATTTTGATTTGGGACTTACAATTTGTCCGAATGTTACGGAGCACAGGAAAAGGAATACAAAAAAGGTGATGTTTTTCATTGGTTAATTAGAAAAGTGCAAAAGTACTGATTTATGGTTGAAATCAAAGTTTATATACCGTCCAATCTTCGGTATTCATAACAATGGTTAGAGGCAGATACAGATCACCTCCGAGATAACGTTTTAATACAACAATGTATTTGCATCCCTTTTGTTGGATATCTTTCCGGAACGCCTCGTTCAATAATTCGTCATTACTCGCCACCCAACCTTTGCGATGCGCAAAATAGATCGCTGTAGGATTGTCTGTTGTGTTTACTGCAATCAGATCGGCCCGTTTAGAAAAACCGTCAAGATGGGACTCCAGCTTTACAAAGGCCAGTTCATGTTCTTTTAATCGGAAATCATGTAACTGATTCAACGTACCTTCCAACATGATCACTGTAAGGACGATTATCTGTACCGGCTTTTTTTGAATAACGGCAATTCCATAACCCGCTGTCAAAGCCATAATCGGAACGAAGGGAATGATGTAGTACGAGTGATGTGTGAAAGTAAAACCGGCTTTTAATGCGACGATCAAAAATGCTGAAAAACCAAGGCATAAAATCCAAAGTAAGCGCATGTTCTTCCTTTTGAAGGCAAAGAATAAGCCAACAAGGAACATCCCGAATCCTGTAAACTTTAAAGCCGCATCATAGAAATGCTTTAAGCCGTCTCCCATGTGCGCAACCAATTCTTTTGCTCCTATACTGATCGGTTTTCCCATGAAGAAATGCCAGAATTCATATTTTTCTACCAGGTAAGGAACCCAACTGAAATACCACCAGGCAATTGGAGCCAGTAGAATTCCCGATACAATTAAAAATACGATCTTGAGATGGATAGCTACCTGTCTGTTGAAGATGAAAAAAGCATAAAGTATGAGTAAAAATCCTGCAGGTAATTTCGCGAGTACTCCCAAAAGTGTAAAACATGCAAAAAAGACCAGGTGCAGCCATCTTCGTTTCTTTTCTTCAAAATAGCAAGCCCCATAATAAAAGCCGATAATGACCAATGAAGTCGCAAAGGTATCTGGCATGATTTTTCTGCTATAAGCAAACCAAATGGATACCAATAGAACAATCGACGCATTGAAAGCTGCTTGCTGACTGAAATACCGTTTCAAGAGTCGGAAGAAAAACCAAATTCCGAGACTGCTGATGAGCAGGTTGACCAATCGTCCGTACCAGTGCTGGTAACCGAATACTTCCGAAACCAGGTAGTCGATGTAATTCAGGAGTGGAAACTCCATTCCGGTGATTCCGGTTTTTTCTCCTGCAAAGTCAATGCGTGGATAAAGAATATTCGCCGATCCTTCATAGAAATTACGTGTAACCATCGTGCCGGTGGTTTGTCGCCAGTTGTGTGCAACCTCCAGTGGCGGATTTGCAATCCCATACATACGGATCAGGAAGAAAAGGATGATCCAGAATCGGATGTCTTTAAAAATGGGAAGTGCGAAGAATGATCTCACAGGTTTTCTTTGATCCTGCTAAGATAGGAGAAAACTTGAGAACAGATTATCGCTAATTTGCAAAATAGCGATATTGCAAATTACCTATTTAGCTATATGGCTAACAACATACCTTTAAAAACGAAAACAAAAAGCGGAATCCTTCTTCATAATTCCGCTTTTCTCAAATGTAGAATCTTACTGTTCTCAAAATTCGAAGCTACGGTCAATCCTTAGTTCGTGGGGTCACGAACTAAAACCTTAATTATCTCTTTTTAGGCTTTTCTTTTAACTGCTTTTCCAACACCTTCTTCCGCTTTTGGAGTGTTGCAATGGTTTCTTCACTCGCATGTGTGTAGTTCACACCGAAAATAGTTTCAATATGGGTAACCAGGCCTTTAATTTTTGCAATCCTTTCATCATAGAATGCAGTTGTGACCGGCTGATTTTTGTTCGGTTTAACCAATGCGATATCCAGTTCATAATCAAACAAGCGATAAAGGGTTGCAACTTCCGAATAGTGAAAACTTTCATCTACGAAAGCACGTGAAAATAAGGTGTTTTTCTGACTCCAGATCGAATCAAGGACCTGTGAGTAATTATAGTTGTCTTTGTAAATTCGCTGTTTTTTGGAATCTTTCCGCATCGTTTTGAAAGTTGGAACACTTGAAAAAAGACTGAATGCCGGATGGATCGGAGCATGTGATTTTGCCATGAATTCGGGACTTGGGTTGTAATATTTCCGGCTTACGGAAATGAGGTTGAATGTTTTAGTGGTTTTGTTTTTGGGATCCGGAATGGAAATCTTTGTTTTGGACTCAATGTGTGTCCAGGTTGGGTCCATCAGCATCCAGGTTCCGTTTACACGAACAATATTCCATTGATGAGTTACTTTAGTGCTGTATAGGTGTAATTTCCATTGAATAAACAACTTTATCGGCATCCTGGTTTTTCCGACTATAGAAAAACAGGGAATATTACTTTTTACACAGAGGTGTTCAAATACACGTGCAAAATCCCTGCAGACACCTTTTGATTTTTTTACGGTCAGTTCCGGATTATAAAATGGAGCTTTCAGATCACTCATGCGCTCCTTATCGTATTTGAAATAGGTTCCGATATATCCATAGAATAACCAAACTTTTTCTTCCTGGTCTTTTCCTTGTGAATCTAAGTATCGGTGAGCAGCTTCCAGGTCTTTCCGGGTCGAAAGGTCCATGAGTGAAACAATACTGTCCAATTGACGTTTTCGCACTTCCGGTATTTCAGCAAGAACACTTGTAGAAATAAATGATATGCAGCCAAATAGGAAAAGTAGCTTCTGTTTCATGATGATTTAACGGTTAATTCGGATGGGGTTACAAAAAAAGCGGAACCCTCTTCAGAATTCCGCTTTTTCTAAATTTATAGAATCTTATTTTTTCGAAAAGTTCGGCGCGACGATCAGATCTTTCGTTCCGTGATTCCAGGAATAGAATCCTTCGCCTGTTTTTACTCCTTTTTTGCCTGCAGTTACCATGTTTACCAATAAAGGACATGGAGCATATTTCGGATTTCCGAAACCATCATGCAATACTTCAAGGATCGCCAGACAAACGTCCAGACCAATAAAATCAGCTAATTGTAATGGTCCCATCGGGTGAGCCATTCCCAGCTTCATCACGGTATCAATTTCGTCTACTCCGGCAACTCCTTCGTACAAGGTGTAAATTGCTTCATTGATCATCGGCATCAAAATACGGTTTGCAACGAATCCTGGATAATCATTTACTTCTACAGGAACTTTATTCAATTTCTTTGAAGTTTCCATGATCAGGTTCGTAACCTCATCCGTTGTAGAATATCCACGGATAATTTCTACCAGTTTCATAACAGGTACCGGATTCATAAAGTGCATTCCAATCACTTTTTCCGGGCGATTTGTTACCGAAGCAATCTTTGTAATTGAAATAGAAGAAGTGTTGGAAGCAAGAATCACATTTTCCGGAGTTAATGCGTCCAATTGCTTGAAAATATTCAGCTTTAAGTCCACGTTTTCTGTCGCTGCTTCAACCACTAATTCAACACCTTTCACACCATCTTCCATAGAAGTGAAAGTGGTGATGTTTGCCAAAGTTGCCGTTTTGTCGGCCTCCGTGATTGCTTCTTTTGCAACCTGACGGTCCAGGTTTTTAGTGATTGTTGCCAATCCTTTATCCAATGAAGCCTGAGCTACATCGATTAATGATACTTTATATCCAAATTGTGCAAAGGTATGGGCAATTCCATTTCCCATTGTTCCTGCTCCAATAACTGCTACGTTTTTCATGAAGTGAGTTCTTATTTTTCGTGTGGGTCGCTTATGCTGAAGCTTCAGCGAAGGCACAAAGATATAGAAAATTAAAAATGTAGTATACAATTCCGATAGCTATCGGGATCAAAAGGTGTCTGATTTGGTTTACGGAGTAAGGTTTTTTGATAATGAAAAACGACGATTGAATTTATTCATTACATTTACCGCCTCTAACTATTATTCATTATGACTGAAAATAATTCTAACGGAGTTGACTATCAGATCAACTTTTTCAACAATTCCATTAATTCCGGAAGTTTCATGGTTTTCCAGCAAGATGAAAACCTCAATGTCGAAGGTGCTATGTCTTTGGCCTGGATGACCAAATTTGCTCATGCAAATACACAGGGTTTCTTTAACTGGACACTGAATTACAACTTTGTCTGGATGGAAAAATCGTCAATTTCTTCTGGGATTCTTACGGGAACTTCTCAGTATATCCCTGCAAATCTGTTGGATATGAACGGAATTACCCTGACCTACGATGATGGTGGATATGCTTTTAGTGAGCCGACTGCTGAAACACCTGCGGGAAGTTTGTACATCAAAGAGGATAGTACTGTTCCTTTAAAACAGGCCAATGTAGGAATCGGTATGTCAGGATCACCTACGTTTGTGGTACAGGCTCAACCCAACATGAACTTGACGTTTACACCACATCCTGAGTACTGGATCGCTTTTGGTGATTTTGAACAGGGACAGGTCTTAAACCTCCAGGAAATATCCGGCATTCAAGCTGTGGTATTTCCTCCCGGAATCTTTGCAATGAATGTGACTTTGAATATGGACAACACCTGGACGGTCGAACCGGCATAAACTCTTCAATATAAAACAAAAATCAGAATAGCCATCAACTGATAGCTATTCTGATATCACATCCCGGATTGCACTAATTTTCAGGATGTGACTTATTCTATTGTTAATTTATATTCTTTCCCGTCTTCTGTTCTCAGGAAATATACTCCCGGACTGAATTCATTTACTGCGATTGAAATACTGCCTTTAACCAACAGGTTTTTAACTACTCGACCCTGCAAATCCACCAATTCAACTTCGTGTTCGTATTTATCATTAAATGAGAGTACAAGTTGACTGGATGCCGGATTCGGGAAAAAGGAAAATTCCTCTTCCTGGTTCAGTATCACTGTGCGGACTCCATAATTGTGAATCTGCCCGTTGAAATCGGTCTGTTTCAGTTGATAGTAGTTGACGCCTTGTATCGGGCGATCATCAAATACCAGGTAAAAATGATTTTCCGTATTTGTTCCTGCTCCTTGCTGGATTTGGAGTTGCTGCCAGTTTATACCATCTCTGCCTTTTTCTACTGTGAAATAATCACAATCCTGTTCTGATTCCGTTTTCCAACTGATTTCGACATGTCGTTTGTCATTTAATTGAGCATCAAAATAGACCAAAGCAACTGGAAGCGGTGTGGCCGATGAAATAGAAGCAAGGGTGAAAAAAGGTTGTGCTGAAGTGATGCTGATTCCCGAAAATTCCACCCGGCTCCCGTTGATCACTGCTCCTGAATAAACTGTTGCATTCGTCCAGTCTATACCGTCATTGTCAACGAGTAAACGGAGATTGGATACCGGTGTATAATTTACCAACATGCTTGTTTCAAAACCTACTGTCACATTTTGAGCGAAATTTGTTACCTGGCCTTTCCATACTCGTTCGATATGTCCGTAAATCCCTGCGGGAAGATTTGCAAAGCAGGAAGCATTGCTCGTTATCTGAGTGGCAAGTCCATTATTTCCCCATACAAGAAATGATTGATCTGCACTAAAACTGTTTGCATTTGTAGCATTGCTGCTTGCTATTGACAGAAGTCCAACTGTTACCGGTTCATTGTTGTTAACACTAATCGATTGTTTTTGAATGAGTGCAGAAGCATCGTCACGACCGATACCGGCTATATCATTGTTAAAACCACTGTTGGTTGTCTTATTCCAAATTGTCGTATTTGCTGAAGAAAGATAATTGTAGGAGGAACCTGTATTGGTATTTCCACCCCGTGTAATACCGTATTTTAATGACAGGTAACTTTCGATTCTGTTTAGTTCCGAGACAGATGGTGTGACGGTATAGAAAATGATCTCGCCGATATTTGCATCAGTATCTTCTCCACCACTGTTATTGCGGCCAAGATATAAACCTGATGAAATTGCAGGCGTATAGGTTGCATTATTGGTATTGGAAGCTGCAAAAGAGGTGGAATTTTTATAAGCTACTGCAGTTGCTCCGCTACCTGTAACAGAACATAAGCATGCGCTTAAGATGCTGTATTCGGTTGGAGCAGTCCAGTCAAATGTCCAGCCGTTAACGCTTCCATCAGAAGATTGTGTCCGGAATCCTGGTTTGAATTGATGCCTGTAACTGGAAAGGTTTGCAGAACAGGTCATTCCGGTGAGATCGTCTGTACTGTTATCGCTGACGATAAAAAAACTTCCGGAGCTCGTCATTAAATCGGTCGCAGTAGAACTATTGCCGAGCATGGTATTATTTGCAGCAATAAAATCAATCCGGGGATTGTAGTTAAATAGACGGGGATTTGTTGCGCCGGATATAACTCCCGGTTGCTGTGCCCCGGTTGCTTGAGTTACTGCCCAGCTTCCTGCGGAACCTCCGGAGCTTGCCCAGGAGGAAACCCCGGTTGCCATGGTTATACTGGATGTATTGTCTGCTTTATACCAGGCGCTTAGTCCGGTAGATACTCCTCCGGGTGATCCGGCACAGGCAATAATTGATCGCGAACCTGCCGGATTTGTAACAGTTGGTGTGCGTACGACGCCGACTGTTAATGAGGTACATTGTGCGTCAACAACATTCCCGATCGTGGCAGAGCTGTTATTCATATCGTACGCTATCCAGAAATAATTGGTACCCGATGTTAAAACACGACTGCCTGATATTGTAATTGTACCGGTTGCAACAGCGGTTCCGGCTCCGTCGAAAGCATTGATGGCGGAAAAAGTACTTGAATTACCGGTATAATACACATGGATCAACGATACATCGTTCGTATTTGTACCTGCGATGGTAGATCCTGTCATATTTATCTGGAATTGTGTCAGAGTTAATGGGGTAGTGCATCCTGAAGTAACTACTTCGACCCTGATAACTTGCTGTCCTGACAGGCATTTTTCTACTCCGGATGTATTTGGTTGTGAAGTTGTACAGGAAACATAAGTCATAGCTGCAGGTGTGAAAGTAAATGTTTGTCCTACAGCTGGTTTGATAGTGCCTGAAAATTGGCAGGAAGCCGTATTGGTTCCTCCGGCTGTAGTTGCGGCCCAGTTTGTTGTTGTGGAACGGTTATTAAAATCAGTGTTTGTCAGGCCGCGCAAACCAACTTCTATCGTTGGAGTGGTAGCAGCATTCGCGGTGATTGTGCCTCCGTATATGAAGTTGATTACATTGGTTGAATAATTTAGCCGGACCTGAAAACTGATCCGTTCTCCGGTAATACTGTAACGCCGCACATCACGCCATTGAATAACAAATTCATTCGAGGCGCTGATATCCTGGTAACGGACTTCCGGAGTCCCGGTTGTTGCTTGTTGAAGATCAGCTGCAAATGGTGCTGCGATGCCAGAAGTATTTGTGCCCGATATCGGAGTGTAATCTGTCCCTGAAGGAGCTGATCCAAAACTGATATATCCGTTTGAAGATACATACACCTGTGTATAGCTGGTACAATTAAATGTAAAGGATGGAATCGTAATTGCTCCAGAAACATCATCATCAAATGTAGTACTCCAGAGAGCCGTTCCTCCGCTAATGTTCGTGTATGTCCCCGAAGATTGAGAAAAGATATTTGTGCTTACCTGGGCTTGAGATGCAAAGGATGCAACAGTTAAGCCAAGTAATATGAGTAGTTTTAGCTTCTTCATAACATAGTTTTTACAAATTAACAACTAAGAGATAAGTTTTAATTGGAAAGGCATCCGACAAAACTCAGACAACTAATTAATTAGTGACCAATTGATTTTGGATTTTAAAAATCCTTGCGTCTTTGTTTCATTTGTAAATTTTAATGGCCAATAAAAAGGATGTTTCAAATGAGGTAAATAACGGATTTCTTGCTAAAATCCGTTCAGGACATGACTCAATAAATTACATTCAACAGTAAGTTAGTGAATCACATGGTTTTTTGCAAGAAAAAAATAGTTGAAAAATCAAAAAAGGTAAAAACATCATAGCCGAAACTACTTTTGAAATAGTGGTTGGATATGGTTCGATCAGGTGGATAAACTGAGTCAAGCCGGGACAATAGATTGTAATGATTCGGGCTTGACTCAGTGCAGTGGTTTTCAATAATGCATCATGCGCTCCGGGAACTCATCTGCCATTTTTGCACACAGTTTCCCAGGGAATCTGTCATTTTGGGATGTGTAGATCAGCTTTTCCCTGCAATGTTTCTTGAGTTTCTTTACGAAGAAACTTCCACCGTCAATTGTCGCAAAAAAGACTGCATCCCGTTCCTTTCTGAAATAGAGTGTTACATGCGATTTGAAATTGAAAGCATGCAATTCTGTCCATTCCTTGTGTGAAATGGTCCAGCGGTTCCGACGTTTACGGAACAAGCCGAAACGTCTCCATGGTTTGGTGAAAATGATCTCATTCTTTGTGATCTCCATAACGGAATACATGTAATAAATGAGCTCCAGGTAAAAGATGAAGATCAGGAAACCGATCAGCACCCAGACGAAGTAAATCACGCTTAGGTAGTCTTTCCTGACTCCCCAAAGTATGATTTGATAGTTCACATAAAGAATTAGAACTCCTAACAGTAATAGAGGTATTAAGGCAAGCGTGTTTCGATATTTTGCGGATCGATACATAAACTTAGAATTTACCGTTCAACAGGAAGTTACTAAATGCGCTTTTTCTTTACAAAAAAAGTTTGTTAAAGTTTGGATCGAAAATTTTTTCTCAATCACTGTATCGAATCCGTTCTTTGGGCTTATTAATAATGAACAACAAACCACTGTTATGAGTAAGGAAATAAGAACTGTTGCAGGAGATATCTTCATTGGAAAAGGAGCAGGAAAAGCAATTCTGGAAGATATGCGTCGGGCAAAGCGATCAATCCGGGTGATGTCGCCTTATTTGTCTGCAAGCCTTGTCGATATTTTGCTGGATCGTTTCAGATTGGGTATACATGTCGAATTGGTTACTTCCGATGAAGTGGAAGATCACAAGCACGAAGACAAAAACAGTTACCGGATTGTCAAACAGCACAAACATGTGGATGAACAGTTAAAAAGCAGGAAGCAGGCCTTCCATTGGCTGGGAATTACCTTACTCGTTTTATCCGGATTTGCAGCAATCTGCAGGCTTCCTGTTTTATTTTCCGGATCAACGGGTGTTTCGGATGTTATTGGATTCGTGGTTCCCGCAATCATTGCACTTATCGGGCAACTGCTCTGGAAACATGCTGGAAGAATTAACTTTTGGTATTATTCCTACAGCTCACTTTTCCCGGTTAAAATTTTCTATTCCTATTTTTCCCGCAAAAAGACCGACCGCTCGAAGGCATTCAACCTGCATAGCAAATTATACATTATTGATGACTGTATCGCATACCTGGGTTCCGTAAACTTTACGCGCTCCGGCTGTTTGTTGAACCATGAAACGCGCATTCGAATCACGGATCCCGAAGCGATCAGCCAACTAAAAGCAGAATTCAGCGAATTGCTTTGGAACGAGCATTACAATCACCGCAGTGTGGATGAGTGGGGCAGAGAGTTGTATGAAGAGGAATGAGAATGAGAATGAGAATGAGAATGAGAATGAGAATGAGAATGAGAATGAGAATGAG
>CAMLLB010000016.1 GCA_946480815.1 uncultured Flavobacteriales bacterium | reverse complement strand
AAGGTATTGTATTTCAGATTTTACCTTTCTATGGAGATTGATATACTTTTTTTCGCTTATAATACAGGTGTTCCACCTGGTGAAACACCTGTATTTAAAATACTGAAACTAACGTTTTTTCATTCTCTTAGCCTCATTTGAAATTTTGGCAAAAGACTTAGCTTTTTTACGTTTTTCATATTCGGAAACCGAAAAATGCCAGGATTCTTTTCGTAATTTGAGGTAACTGCTGTATACTTCCGGTTCTAAAAGCCCGCTATTTACAGCTTCGATAACCGCGCACCCGGGTTCTTTGACATGCGTACAGTTCGTAAAACGGCAGGATCCTGAAAAATCAGAAATATCGAACATATCTGCTAATACCTCAGGATTATCCGAGGCTAAGCCAAATTCTCTTACACCCGGTGTATCTATTAAAATGCCACCGCCATTCATCAATTCCATTTCTCTTCGGGTCGAGGTATGTTTCCCTTTGCCGGAGGATTTGCTTATTTCAGATGTTGAAAATACTATCCGTTCACACAATGCATTGATTAATGAACTTTTTCCAACGCCTGACGATCCCACAAATACGATCGATTCTCCCTGGCCGATAAATTTTCTGACAGGAAGGATTGTTTCGGGAAAAAGAATGCTTGTGAAAAATACCGGCATCCGGTCAAGGATATGTTTCAACGATTCATCTACCAGATCACGATTGAACTCCAAATCAGATTTAGTAAGTATCAATACCGGCTGTATAGCTTCTTCCAATACCTGAAACATAAAGCGCTCCGTTCGCCGAACGCTGAAATTGGCATCAAGACTTTGTACAATAAATACTTTATCGATATGAGATGCAATAGCCTGCCTGTCAGATACTGTTCCGCTCTTTCTCCGGTACAGTGTATGTTTACGTGGTAAAATATCGACGATTATTCCTTTACCATCGTCAAAGGGTTGAAAAATAATCCAGTCTCCTGTACAAGGAAGTTCAAACGATGACCTTCCATAAAGTACATTACCACTTAGTTCACACAATAGCACACCACTCTCGGCGATGACTTCATAATTGGTTTTGTTTACCGCAGAAACACGGCCATGAAAAAGATGTTTGTATTGTGAAGTTTGCTTTAATTGGAACAAACTGTCGTTCCAACCATATAATGATAAGTTATTCACTACCTAATAATTTAATATGATGAAATAATATTGCTTAATTCTCTATCATCCGAATGGTTTGCAATATATAAATCAACCCCTGGTAATATAGGTATTACCAAGCTGGCGATTTAAGAAACAAAACACCCGGAATCAGGCAATGATTCCAACCGCTAAACTATTGTATGTGAATACTTGTTTTTGCATAGAATACAAAGTTACAAAAACTATTCAACACAAATTATTTTGCCATTATTGATTAGATATCGAAGGAAAAAGTAATTTAGCAAATTCATTATTGGGGGATTAGCTCATCTGGCTAGAGCGCAACGCTGGCAGTGTTGAGGTGATCGGTTCGAGTCCGATATTCTCCACAAAAAGAAAGAGCCCAGACGATAAATGTCGGGGCTTTCTTTTTGTCCTTCATTCTCGTTCTGCTTTTCATTCCTTTGTGGCTCTTTCTTTTTGCAGAGTGAGAGCGGAGAATGAGAATGAAGGGAATCTCGGTTCGAAGTATGATTTTCGTTTCCTCCCTGGAGGGAGGATTAAGGAGGGTGGCAAAGTCAAATCGTTTGCAACCATTGATTTCATTCATTTTTCCAAAACCTCAGCTTGGTTCGATTCCCTTGCACGTAAGATATTGTGATTCGATTTTTTTGATAATATTGAATATTAATCAAGTTAATGACTATTATGAGGACATATATTTACATTGATGATTCAGGAACACCAGGTTATATTTCAAAAAGCAAATATGATACAGTAGACAGAAAAACATGGGTCTGTCTAATTTTAAAGCCAGAAGAGCAAATTGAAGCTCAATCACAAATGCTTAGTTGTATTGATGAGTTGAAATCTACATTTGGTATTAACGAATTTCATTTTACAGATATATATAGTGGGACAAAAAAATTTAAAGGAATTGATTTGCAAATAAGATTGAACATTTTTAGGGCATTTGCTGAAATTCATAGAATAACGCAATATCCAATGTTAATTCAAACCTTTACTTCCGATGATATTTTGAGAAATAGAATAATTGTGGATGGAAAAAAGGTGAAAGCTGATAATTTCAATTTAAAAGACACAAGTGATTTCGCTTTATTTTTTTTATTAGTCCGGATAAAACAGCTTTTCAGTAAAAACCCTGACTATTCAAAGCCTGTTGAAATTATCATTGATGAAGGTAGACAAAAAAAGGACACAGCACAAAGTTGTTCCTTATTAGATGGTATTCTATTCAATGATAAACTTTATTATAGATCTTCATCAGATGAACCACTACTTCAGTTAGTAGATTTTGTAGCATTTACGATGAATAAAGTAAGATGGATATTGACAAATAATAAAAAAGGGGCTTTAGATATAGAGTTTTTGAAAATTGCCGAACGAGCAAATTTTAATATTCTAAATATCATAAAATCTCCAGTTAAAATTAATTCAGATTTTGTAGAAGAATACGATTCTCTACTTAAAAAAACTTATCATAAAAATGATAATCTATCAGATATTGAACTTGAAGAACTAAAAAATGAATTACTCAAAATAAAAAACAAATAGCTTTTAAATAGAATAGATAATCCGAAATTCAATTTACTTCCGGTTCCATCTCCGTTCGTCCTTCTCCACAAAAAGAAAAAAGCATTCAGCGTAAGTTGGATGCTTTTTTGCTTTTGGAGATTCGAATCCCTCATTCTCCCCAATCTTTCTGTGCTTTTTTCTCTCAGAGTGAGTGTGAGGACTGAGTGTGGGATTGTGGTTCGAAGCTTCAATTTTGTCTCCTCCCTCGAGGGAGGATTAAGGAGGGTGGCATTCTCAAATCATCCGCAAAACTGCTGTCAGGTCGTTCCGATAGCTATCGGAATTTCGCCTGTGTTCTCGATATCCCGGATTTCCGGGACTCGAACTGACAGGCGAAAGTATCGAGACGACAACGGTTCGATTCCCTTTTACTCGAAAGATGTTGTATTTCAGATTTTTTTGGTAGTATTGAATAAGGATCACCGGTTAACTTATCCAATTCAATCGGGGCCATTACTCACTAAATAAAATCCAGATGAATAATCACAAAGTGACCGACTTTTCAAAACTTAGAGACGAAATCACAATAAGCGCTGGTGAACATAGTAAATATGGCGGTTGGGATGGTATTGTTTATAATAGCACAACCATTGTAACCATAATCATGACTTCATTGGCCGCTTTACTTGATGTGGATGTTTTTTATTTAAAAATAATATCCGGAATTGCTGCAATCCTTATTGCGATTGATCGGGTATTGAATTGGGGTGCCCGATGGGTCTATCACAGACAAATGCGACATGAGTATTTAATTATTCTTGCCAAAATTTCTTTCTATGAAAACATGCCGGAAAATTTCTCTGATGAAGAAAAGAAAAAATATTACGAGGAAATTTACACCGAATTATATAATATTAGAAGAAAAGAAATTTTAATGCCAGGAGTTAATTAAAGTCTCTGCAAAAGAATAATTCAGCATTAGTTAAGCAATGAGAAAAACAATCGCGGCAATCAATATGACCCTCGACGGGTTTTGTGACCACACAGCTGTTTCACCGGGTAAAGCTGTTCATGATCATTATACCAAATTGCTGGACGAAGCGGGTGACATCTTGTATGGCAGAACTACTTACCAATTAATGGAAGATTTCTGGCCTACACTGATTGAAAATCCGTCAGGTGACCGATCCCTGGATGAATTTGCACAAAGTATTGACCGGATTTCCAAAGTTGTTTTTTCGAACACCTTGCGCGAAGTTCCATGGCGAAATTCACGTCTCGCAACCCGTAGTTTGGAAGAAGAAATTAATGCTCTGAAAGAAAAACCAGGTAAACCTGTTTTTATCGGAAGTCCGGGTTTGATTGCACAAGCTACGAACCTCAAACTCATCGATGAATACCAGATCATGGTCCATCCGGTTGTTGTGGGTAAGGGACTGCCCCTGTTTAAAAATATCCGGGAAAGAATGGAACTCAAATTAGTCAATACGAAGCCGTTCGAATGCGGAGCGATTATCCTTTATTATGAACGATTAAAATGAAAGTTTCCCAGCTTCAATTTTGAATCTGTTTTTTAACAACTGATTATTTTTTAATCGCAAAATTATTAATTAATAATCATTACTTTTGTTTTTAACTTCTCATCTGTTAAAGCAAATGTCAGATAACTTCCATTATAAAAACGGCCGTGGGGCCCAGATTAATCCACATAACCGTTTCTTTTCACAAGCGAAGGGAGATGATTTTGATGATATCGACCCTGCTGACGAACCCGAAGAAAGAACTAAATTTATTGAGATCCATCCGAAGACAATTGTCAATAAACTGACCAGCCCGGATATTGGTATGTACTATTCTCTCAATCCTTACCAGGGTTGTGAACACGGATGCACTTACTGTTATGCCCGACCTACACACGAATATTGGGGCTACAGCGCCGGAACCGATTTTGAACGTGTTATTCTTGTCAAAAAGAATGCACCGGAATTATTGGAAGAAGCCTTGAACAAAAAGTCCTGGAATGTGCAAACCATTTCTATTTCCGGGAATACTGATTGCTATCAACCTTGTGAGCGGGAATATGGGATTACCCGGAAACTGTTGGAAATCATGCTCAAATACAAACATCCTGTCGGGATTATTACCAAAAACGCCTTGATTACACGTGATTTGGACATCCTGGAAGAATTGGCAAAATTAAACCTGGTAGCTGTAAATATCAGTTTAACAAGCCTCAAAGAGGAGTTGCGCAGAAAACTGGAACCACGTACGGCGACCAGTCACAAAAAACTGGCTGCCATTGAACAATTGGCCCAACATGGAATTCCTGTAAACGTGTTAATGGCACCGATTATTCCGGCACTGAATGACGACGAGATCTTTTCGATCGCTGAAGCGGTGGCAAAACGCGGCGCTTTGAGTATGTATCATCAGATCGTTCGACTCAACGGGCCAAATGGAGAAATTTTTACAGATTGGGTTACGAAAAACTACCCCGATCGTGCCGAAAAAGTATTGAATCAACTCCGCTATATGCATGGTGGAAAACTCAGTGACAGCCGTTTCGGGACCCGAATGAAGGGTGAAGGCGTTTATGCGCTGAATATCCAGCGGCAAGTACAACTGGCCCGGAAAAAATTTCTTCCAGCAATTCCATTTCCACGTCTGCGCACGGATCTATTTGAAATCCCTGATACCAGCGGACAAATGAAGTTATTTTAAGAGTTTCCAAAAGCAAAAAAGGAACCTGCCAAAACAGATTCCTTCTTCTTTATGAATTCTTAATCAATTAAACAGTTGCATCCAATAAATCAGATGTTTCTGCCTTTTTAGATCCAACTGCTCCTGAACCATACTCTTTACGAAGAAAATCAGCAACATTATCACGTAATTTCACTTGTTTCGGTTTAAAAGCGGTTAAAAACACAATGAATGGGATCAAAACTCCCAAAAGCACGATGGATAAAGCAAAAAGCATTTGTCCTCCCATGGTAGGGAATGTTTCATTCAAACGAACGAATCCTTTTTTTTCACCAAAGATCTGTGCTCCTGCAATCTTACCTTCTCCAATTATCAACACTTTCGGCCCTCTGAACTTCACAGTATATTCCGGAAATGCAGCTTCCAATTGAGGCTTCAATTCCGCTAAAGTGTATGGACGTTCAACATTTACTTTCATAGTACCAGTTTTTAGTTTGAGGGGCTAAAATAACATCTTTTTTTTAATTCGACCGGAGTTTCCGTTTTACTAACAAATTCTTTACAAAAACCTTATCTCATGTGATAATTCAATCCCTGGTAATGGATAATTACTTTTCAATAAGCAATTCACTATCTTTACATCCTATTTCAGAGACTATGAATCATTCTGCTGCACTATTTTCCTTTCGTTTATTGATCTTTTTTGCCGGTCTGTTCAATACCGCTTTTGCTCAAACAGCATTTCCATATGATACACGCAGCGATAGCATTTCCATCGTGCATTACAACGTTCACCTGGACTTACAGGACTTCAGCACTTTTGTATTGAAAGGACATACCCAGGTCATTTTCAAACCACAAGTCAACAATATCACAGAAATCAAACTGGATCTTATGGGTCCGACAGTTGACAGTGTTCACGATGCAAACGGGAACTTGCTGACATTCACTCCTGCCCCGCTCGGATTCAAGGTAAACCTGGGAAATACCTTCAATAGCGGTGATTCTACCTCCATTGAGGTCTTCTATCATGGGACAACGGTTCAGGACCCGACATTCGGAGGATTTTATTTCAATGCTGCATACGCTTACAACGTAGGCGTTTCACTGGACGACATTCCTCACAATTATGGAAAGACCTGGTTTCCCTGCTTCGACAATTTCACTACACGATCTACATACGATCTCTTCGTAACGACCCTTCCGGCTCACGATGCTGCATGCGGCGGCGTTTTTCAGGGAACCGTTATCAACCCGGATTTGTCGGAAACACATCACTGGAAAGTTTTCCAAACGATTCCCTCCTATTTGATCTCGGTTGCCGTGTCCAATTATGTTTTCGTAAATGACAGTTTCACCAATTACCAGAACAATCCCGTTCCGGTGAAACTGGCAGCACATGCTTCGGACACAACACAGATGAAAAATTCGTTTACCAACCTGGAGAATGCATTTGACATTTTTGAAGATAAATTCGGTCCGTATCGCTGGGACCGTGTCGGTTATGTATTGGTGCCTATGAGTTCCGGAGCGATGGAGCATGCAATGAACATTGCTTACCCCGAAGTAATTGCAGATGGCAGTCTGACATATCAATCCATTATGGCGCACGAATTATCCCATCATTGGTGGGGAGATCTCGTAACCTGTCGGACCGCAGAAGACATGTGGATCAACGAAGGCAGTGCGGCTTATTGTGAATATGTTTTTAAAGAGGAACTTACGAACAGAGCAAATTACGAAGCACTTGTACGCAACGAACACAAAGAGCTTTTGCGTGCCTGTCATATGGATGATGGCGGATATTGGCCGCTTTCCGGAGTTCCACAGGAACACACATACGGAAATACAACCTATTTAAAAGGTGCTGACATGATTCATACACTCAGAGGTTATCTGGGAGATTCCCTCTTTTTCAATGGTTTGAGAACACTATTGGAACAAAACAAATTCTCCGATATCGATGCCATTGAATACCGGGATGATCTAAGTGCAATAACCGGGTTTAACCTGGATAATTTCTTTGCTGACTGGATTTTCCAGGGAGGTTGGCCGCATGTTTCCATTGATTCATTGACGGTAGTACCAAACGGAATTCAACACGACGTAACTGTTCATTTAAAGCAAAAACTCGTTGGAAGGACCAATTACAGCAATCAAATTCCTTTGACCTTAACTTTACGCGATGATAACTGGAATACATACGAAACGACTATCCACTCATCCGGGATGAACAATAGCGTAACCGTTTCCGTTCCATTCATTCCTGCTTTCGGTTACCTTAACCGCGACGAATTGATCTCACATGCCGTAACAGCTACTTATACAACCATTACTACAACCGGAACAAAAAACCTTGCACATTCCAACCTGCTGTTACAGGTGCAAAACGTAACTGATTCCGCTTTCGTAGTGGTAGAACACAATTGGGCTGCTCCGGACCCAGTGATCGATTGGGAATCCGGTAAACTGATTTCTCCGCAACGTTACTGGCGTATCGACGGGATCTGGAATCCGGGATTCAACGCCAATGCAACGTTCCGTTACAGCGGACAAATTACCGGTGGAAATGCCTACCTGGACCATTTATTGATTACCGGAACAGAAGACAGTTTAATTCTGCTTTACCGTCCGGACCGGTCGGTAGATTGGATCGAATTCCCGACATACACAAAGAACTTCGGAAATGTAACGGACAAAACCGGTACAATGAATGCTACCAATGTGCAAAAAGGTGAATACGCCATTGCAATCAAAGGATGGCATCTTGGTCTGAACGAATTGGACAATGAATCAAATGTAACGCTTTACCCGAATCCGGCAAACGGGCTTGTTTCCGTGGAAAGCAAAGTTATTGCCGACCGTATTGTGATCAGTGATGCAATGGGAAGATTAGTGGATCAGCGTATAAATCCGGGAACAAAAACAGAATTTGTGACATCCTCCTGGAAAAAAGGAACCTATTGGATCAGCGGTTATAACCAGGATAAATCAGTATTCCGCAAATTATTAGTGGTGCAATAATGCGCCTGAACAAAGGCCCGGATTCTTTTTAATACATTTATACCTCAATTAAACAACTCAACTATGAAAAATCGCTTAATTCTGCTTTTATCAATCGCTGTATTAGGAACCGCAGCATGCAAAAAGAAAACTCCCGGCTGTATGGATACCGACAGTCTGAACTACAATGTGGCAGCAACGGAAGATGACGGAACCTGCTCCTATCAGGGCAGTGTTGTCTTTTACCATGACCAGCAAACATCCCAGCAATTGATCAATGACGGCGTAACGGATGTAAAATTATACGTCGATGGAGTTTATATGGACCATATGTCTCCAAACGTTGGTTTCTCTTTTGTACCGGGATGCGATCATGAAGACGCCATGAAATATCAAAACGTAGGAATCGGGTTTACGAAAACCAAATCATTCGGATATTCTATCAAAGACCAGGACGGATTTACCTTAACTCAGGGAACATTTACTATCACAGGAAATTCCTGCAACGCAATTGAATACACTTATTGATCCATCCGATGCTAAAAAGCACAAAACACATTCACTCATTAGTCTTCTTACTGGTCTTAGCTCCGGTAGGTAACTTATTCGCACAAAGTAAAGATCCTATCATTTCGGATCTTGTTGTCCAAACCGATTATGTTGAAAACGGAGTAAAAGGTCTGCGCATTAGTGCTGCCTGTGATTACGAAATACTCCGAAAAAAATATCCATCGGACAGCTTACTGAATCATGCGTTGTTAACTGCCAAATTCTCGGTTAAGCTGAGTATTTTCCAGGACAGCAACCAGGTAAAGTCGGCATTTGGTTACCAAAAAGCTTTCGGAAAAGGTGATTTCATTGAATTCAAGCAAAGCTGTAATGCCCTGTTTTCCGAATCAAAAGCAATTCCTGTAATCAATGTGTTTTTCATACCTTACGCAGCACTCAAACTAAAAGAAGGAAAACAAACCCTATATGTTTCTGCAGACCTTTACGGAAAAGACGGTTTCAATACAACTTACAAGCAAACCAAACAATCAGCAGCTTTCACATTTAACAAGCCCCTGACAAAAATCTTCGAATGCGCCCTGGATTCATTGATTGTAAAGCCCTTCGACAAGAACGGCCAGGCCTGGGACCATGATTTATTCGGAACAGATGCTCCGGATCTTGATTTTTCAATCAAAATGGGCGATCTGGAAGTCGGAAACATTCATAAAGGAAACAATTACAGCATTGTATTTCCGGAAAAACCGCGTGTCTTTCGTTTTTTAGTTTCTGAAAACGATGAAGTAACCATTTTCTTTACCGACATGGACGATGCCTTCCACGACCCGATTGCCAGTTGGCGATTTGACACTTCGAACATGAAGGAAGGGATCGTTTACGAGCAAAAAGAAGCTAAAGCAAATATGAAAGCCTTCAGTTTTAAATGTAAGGTTGGAAAGATTACCAATCAGAAAGAAATAGATTCCCAAAAATAAATTTCTGCAGCATATTCTCCGGATACCTGGAAACAAAAAATAGTGTCGGGAAAACATACTGCGAAGAAATACAAATGATTCCTTTTGAAAGAAAAATAGTCTTGGAATTTTTACCTGCGGTAATATTGCAACATTGCATCAAGCGGCTATAATGCATTCCCCGCAGGGAAGTTGATCCTATGAACCCACCGGGTCCTTCGTATACGAATTATCCTATTCGGAAATCATAAAAACAAAAAACCGTCTGTCTCCAGAGAAACAGACGGCTTCATTATTTTTAGGGTTCAGGTAAATCAGTTCAAAAACATTTTACCTTTTCAATTTATTGCAGTTTATTCACGTGTCCGATGAATTGCTCGCTCTTGTTCTTCAATCCGTCTTTCAAATCAATCTTCCAGGTATACGTTCCGTCTTTAACGAATTCACCGTGGTACGTTCCATCCCATCCGAATTCCGGGTTGTGGGATTCAAAAATCAATTCTCCCCAACGGTTAAAGATCATCAAAGTGTAATTTTCAATCATGCGATCTTTTGAGAAAACAGGTTTGAAGACGTTATTAAATTCATCTCCATCCGGTGTAAACGTATTCGGAACCCAAACCAACAGATCACTGTAGAACTTGATCGGTCTGCAGATTGAATCCATACAACCGTATTCTGAAGTAACCAGCAAACAAACATTTACAACCTCGTCCGGGTTAATCCCTGTGAAAGTACGTGACGGATTCATACTGGTGGAAGTTCCATAGGAAGTTCCGAATGTCCAGTCAAATAAAGTTGCTCCGTAAGACAAGCTTGTAAATTGTACCTGATTATCCAGTTCGGTTGGTAACTGCGGAGAGTACGTAAAGTTTGCTGTCGGATTATCGTAAACACAGATTGCAGCAGTGAAATCGCCGGTAACAGGACAACCATCCGTTGTTGTTCCGGTGAAAACCACATCATAACATCCCGGTGTCGTAAATGTTGCATTAATGCTTCCACAACCGGTGAATGTTTGTCCGTCAGAGAATGTCCAGGTACAATTCTGAAGATTCGTAATTCCCAAATCATTGGAGAACGTAGTATTCAAAGGACTGCATCCGGATGCCGCATCAGTAACAAATTGCGCTATTGGAACAGCATAGAAATCAACCTGTACATTTGTATCAACCGTAACACACACATCTGAAACACTCACACTGTAAAGTGTCGGCACAGATGGAGTAACAGTAATCTGGCTTAAGGTATCATTTACAGAAGTACTCCATTGGTAAGTATACGTTGGTGCCCCATCCGTCACATTCACTTGAAGAACAATGTTACTTCCGGCACAAATAGTGGTATCACCCGTGATATTGAAAGCCAGGATCGGCAGCATCGTTAAGTTAACCGAATTAGGTGCCGCTGTAGTACAACCATTCTGGTCGGCTACCGAAACAGTATAAGTTCCCGGTGTAGTTTGGATAACATCTTGTGTCTGACCTACAAATCCATTACTCCAGGTATAAGTATAAGGTGCTGTTCCACCGAATGCAATCGCAAAAAGCGGAATCGTATCTCCTGTACACATTAAGCTATCCACAGTAGAGAATAATTGAACCGGAAGCGGCTCTTCAATAGCTACTGAACTGACAGCAATACAACCTGCGGCATTTGTTGCCTGCACCTGGTATGCCTGAGCACATAATGAACCCAGAGTATTCGAAGGCCCGAAAGTGCTACCGTTATCAAAACTGTAAGAAACACCACCTGTAGCATAAATTGTTGCGGTTCCATCACAGAATGTATTACATGTTGCATCTGTATTACCAACCGAGTCGATTACAAACTCAGCAGGATCTGCAATCACATAACTCGTATCGAACAAACAGTTGTTTGCATCCGTAACCTTCAAAGTATAAGTTCCTGAGCACAGGTTGGAGTTTGTATTTGAAGCTCCTGCAACACCATTCCAGCTATAAGTATAATTCAGAGTTCCTCCACTTGCAGTTGCAACCGCAGAACCATCACAAAAAGCATAACACGTTGGATCCGTAATGTTCAAAGTGGCTGTCAATAAAGCCGGTTCAGTAAGAGTTTCTGTTCCCGTAGCCTCACAGTTGTTGGCATCATGAACTACAATTGTATAGTTACCCGCAGCAAGTAGTTGTGCATTGGATACCAATCCGAAAGTGTTACCACCATCATATGAATATTGGAAAGGACCTGTACCACCTTGAACGTTAACAAGAATCACCCCTGTTTGGTTTTGGAAACATGTCAGGTTTGTTGGTGTTGTCGTAAAGATCAAGGTATCCGGCTGATCGATTACAATGTTTAATGTATCTGTACAAGCGTTTACATCTGTAATGATCACGTCATAAGTTCCTGCACATAAGCCATTGAAAATACTATCCGTTTGTGAAACTCCATTGATAGTGAAGGATAACGCTCCCGTACCTCCGCCTGCACTCACATGTGCAACTGCATCACAAACACTGTAACAAGTTGGTTCCGTAACATAAACCCCGGAAATAACCGGTGAAGCCATATTGATCAGCGTCACAATCGAATCAATACTGCAACCGTTTGCGTCTTCTCCTACCAACTCATAATCATTAGCAAGTAATCCTGTAAAGACATTCGTTGCGGTGAAAGTCGTTCCGTTATCAATACTGTAATTATAAGGCATTGTTCCGCCTGCCAAACTCATATCAATTTCTCCATTAGCATCTTCACACGTAGAAGGTGTTAAAGTAACAGTTAAAGTTACTCCGGCAGGTGACCCGATCGTTGTACTTACTGTGTCAGCACAATCATTGAAATCAGTTATAATCAAATCATATGGCCCGGCACATAAATTAGTGAATGAACCGGTTGCATTAAAGATAATTCCACCATCTACGCTGAACAGGTAATTAAGTGTTCCACCCGTTCCTGACCCGGTAATTGTTCCGTCGCAGGCATTGTTACACAATACATCTGTCGGAGTTGCCGCTGCAACTAACAGAACAGGCTCTGTTAAAGTAATCGTTGTATCCTGAAGACAACCCTCCTGGTCCATTACGACAACATTATACGTTTGAGCTGTTAAATTGATAAATGAACTATTAGCAGTAAAATTCGCTCCGTTATCTATCGAATACTGGTATCCGCCGTTTCCTCCGGTTGCACCAAGCTGAATGAATCCGCTGCTATTTTGGAAACAGGTCAAATCCACTTTATTATTCGAAATCTCAATTGGAAGTGTTTGTGTAATCGTTGTAGAACCATACTCCATACAACCATTCACATCCGTCATCGCCAGGTTGTAAGTCCCTACCGGAAGATTGGCAAAGGAACCTCCTGAAGAGAAGTTTGCTCCGCCGTCAATACTGAACATATAACCGGGAGTTCCTCCTGTCGTATCCGTAAATTGAATTTCCCCGGTTGAAAATCCATAACAGGCAACATTCGTTACAAGCGGATCGAAAACCAACGGATCCGGCTGATCCATTGTAAAAGGAATTGTAAACACACAGTTTCCGGCATCAGAGATCACAACAACGTGGCTGCCTGCTCCCAGACCTGGGAAGAAACCTGAAAACTGGGTTACCCCCGAATTATCCAACTCATAACTGATTGGTGCTGCTCCATTGACATTCGTAACTTCAACTGTTCCATCCAATGATCCGAAACAGAATGGATCTGTTTGTGTAATCAATATACCATCCATTTCAATGTCGTTGACACCGAAGAATTCATGTACCTCACAACCCAGGTTATCTGTTGCAACAATATCATATGCACCTGCATAAATATTGGAGAATGTACCGTTAGCTTGCGCAGGTCCTCCATTTGCAGAATAAGTGAATCCCGGATTCGGCCCGGTTGCGGAAACAATCAATGTACCATTGTTGAATCCACAATTCGACTCAATCATATCTACCAAGTTGATTTGAATTGCAGGTGGATCAACTAATACCGGATTCACCTCGAAGGTACAACCGTTTGCATCCGTAATAAGCACATCCTGTGTACCACTGCAAACATTCAAAATAATATTCGATGCTTGAGTCGCACCACCATTTAGACTATAATTATAAGCCGGAACACCGCCGGCAGGAGTTACAGTAATAGAACCATCACAACTTCCGTTACAAACCGGGTTAACCGTAGTAAACGTAGCTGAAAGAGGGGCAGGCTGTGTCACGTTGACAGTTGAATTAACCAAACATCCTTTTGAATCTCTGACTACGATATCAACACTTCCCGCACATAAATTGGTAATCGGATTCGTAAGAGAAAATGTCAAACCGTTATCATGTGAATAATCGTAAGGAGCTGTACCACCGGAAGCATTGATTTGAATCTCCCCGTCACAAACACCATTACATGTAGCATTCGTGATCGTTGTAGTATACGTCAACTGAGTCGGTTGAACAATAATTACAGGCACCGTTGCAATACAACCGTTTGCATCCGTTACAGTTGCAGTGTATGAACCTGCTGCCAGGTTGTTAAACACATTGGAAGGCTGGTTTGTCGGGCCTGGAGTTAATGAAAAAGTATAGCTCGGAGTTCCACCTGTAATTCCAATAACGACTGAACCGTTAAATCCTCCGAAACAGCTCACCGGCTCCTGTGTTAATATAGAAGCAGTAGGCGCAACTGTTGAATTTACGGTAACCGAAAGGTTATTTGTACAACCGTTTGCATCTGTTACAATCACGTTATAGGTTGCCGGAGCCAGCCCTGAAAAAGTTCCGGATGCTTGCGTTACTGCACCAACTGTAAACAGATAACCCGGTGTACCACCCGAAGCGCTTACAGTTAAAGATCCGTTATTTACTCCACAAGTGGAAGAAACCGTTGAAACCAGGCTGATATTTAAAACCGGTGGCTCAGTAACCGTAGTGTTAACGTTTAAAACACAACCGTTTGCATCTGTTACCTGTACAGTATAAGCGCCGTCACATAAAGCTGTAAAGCTATTGGACACCTGGTTCGGAGCCCCGTTCAAACTGTATTGATATCCGGGCGTCCCCCCTGAAGCAGTTACTGTAATACTTCCGTTACAAGTATTGTTACATGAAGCATTTGTGGTAGCCAGTGTTGCCGCAACCGGAGTTGGGGCGGTGATACTGGTAGCGGCAGTCGCAATACAGGTGTTCGCATCTGTCATAGTAACAGAATAACTTCCCACACATAAGCCTGAAATATTTTGAGTTGTTGCACCGTTACTCCATGCAAAAGTATACGGAGCAGTTGTTGGTGTTGTAACATTCAACGCCACACTTCCGTTACAAGGCGTAGCGCAAGATAAATTAGTACCTGTCAATGCAATTACCGGATTCGGATTCACAACCGCAGCAACGTAGAACGTATCTGCACATCCTCCCGGAGTAATGTAAACTACACGATAGGTCCCGGTGTGAGCAACAGTCACTCCTGAAATAGTTGGATTTGCAGCCGTAGATGTAAATCCGTTTGGTCCGGTCCATTGATAAGTTCCACCGGAAGTATTAACAGCCGTAGTAAAATTCAATGATCCTCCCACACAAACAGGAGAATTCACACTTGCATTGACATCAGTTACCGTATAAGTAATGAATGTATTCGGAATGGAAGCCAATTGACCTGTTCCACCGTCTGTAGCACCATTTTGAACGAATTCCGTCATGGAGGTAGATAAACTGATTCCGCTCTGACCTCCTGCAACGTTTTGGGTCGGTGTACCTGCAGTAATGGCAATAAAACCACCGCCACCGCCACCGCCAGGACCTTCGCTTTCATTGGTAATATTTCCCTGATCACCTCCTTTTCCGCCAACTGCGCTTAAAGTAAGGCTATTTGCAACAGTACCTTTAACGATCACTGTTCCACCTCCACCACCGCCGGCAGGAGCATCATTATTCGCACCGTTACTAGTTGAAATTTGGTTAACAGCCTGACTTCCTTCAGCTCTTATGCTTCCGGAACCAACCACATTTGTTGCAATCAGGTAAACGATTCCACCTCCTGTTCCTCCAGGCAGATTGGATCCGTTATTGGAATCACCGGCTCCTCCACCTCCACCAAAGAAAATGCGACTTTGCGCATTAATTGTCAAAGGTCTTCCACCATATCCTCCAACCGGATCACGGTAATCTCCTCCCCAGGAAGCATTTCCCGGTGCCAATGTCAATGCATTCTGATTACTTGATGCATAAGTATATCCACCACGGCCTCCACCCGAAGAAGTTGTCAATACGTTTCCGTTCGCAATCACATACGGATCCAACAACCAGGCTGCAGATCCCGGACATCCGGAACACATGATTCCCTGACCGTTCCAGGCAGCTCCGCTATTTCCATTAGAACCACCACCACCGCCGGCATTGTGGCCATTTCCACCACCACCACCGTTAGCAGGGGCACCACGGTTATATTGTCCAACAGCATATTCAGCTCCAAAGCCGGCAATACTTTCTCCTTTCTCTCCCCCATCACCTGCGCTTCCGGAGACAAAAGATGCCATTACACCAGCTCCCGCAGTGGTTGTATTTTGTTCGGTTGCTCCTGGTCTGAAACCAAAACCGCTAGCCTGAATGGTTCCGTTAACGGTAATCGTACCGGTACAATGGATTGCAACCACCCCACCTTTTCTAAAACTTCCTCCTTGCTGCCAAGCCAATGGAACAATGGAAGCTCCGGCATTAACCGTTAAACTGGTGTATGATGGTACTTTAATAAGTTGAATCCGCCCCGAAGCAGTATAACTGTTTGCCAGCGGGTTTTGCAGGACCACGGTATTCCCGTTGTAGGCTGCAACATAATTAAATTCGTAAAGGCCGCTATTATTATAGGATGTAATTGCACCATATGAATCGGAATTGGAAGTGTTGATCGAAGCACCTTGTACCTGGTAGATCATAACCATTTCCCCACATTGCCAATTACAGTTATTTCCACCGGAATTATTCACGGTTACAGAGTTTGAACCTGCTGCCACGTCGTTTGTTACCGGGCTATAGCAGTTTACAACAGTATTCAATGCAGTGATGGTTACTGCTCCATCTCTTCCAGGTTGTCCGAAAGCTAAACTTGCTGACAAGAAAAGAATCATGGAGAGAACAAATCGGATACATCCTATACCCTGATTTGTAAGTAGTTTTTTCGTTTTCATCGCAGTGTATTAGATATTTGAATGACGTTACTATGTTTGTATCTGGCCATTGCCAGTGAACATTTACGGGCTTTTTTTTTTCAAATGCTAAATTCAACCGAACATTACTAATTTAAGATTCCAAGATTTAAAATCAAAAATCGACCATATTAAGCTGAACCGGTAACATTCACGAGAAATTAAAAAGTCGTAAATTCTTTGATTAACAAGTAATTAGATAAAATTTTATGATATATCAATCATCTTTATCTTATGCTTGCATGCTATTTTTAACATTCCCATACTTCATTTTAATTTTAATTAACAAAATACACTATAAATGTGCTAAAAATAACAACTAGGATTCCTCTGTTAAGAAGTTTTTAACATGGTTACAAATTTAAACGAAAAAAAATTGGTTTGGTTTCCTTTTCGCTCGCTAAATCGCAAAAAAAATCGATGAAACCGCTTTAAAAAGCTATGAAACAAGCATTTATTACTTCAAACCAATTGATTTATCAATTTTGATGAAAAAACAAGCGTTTTAAGTCATAAAATGATACTAAGTTTATTCAATCAACGAATTAGGATTACAATGATTTTGAACCACACTTTTTGAATGTTTTATCCGTAGCGAATTACTGCCGGTCGAAAAAAGGTAAAATCCGCGCGCTCAACCTTTTGTAAATAAAAAATATAGCTGTATCTTTGCACCCGTTTTCGTTGGGAAACACTGTAAGTTTCGTTTACAGTTTATGTTTAATTTCTTTCAGGAAACTACGAAACATCCTGAAATACAAGTAGAAAAAGCCAAATGGCAAAACAAATTAACGCGCAGGGATCTGCGGATTTTGATTGGGACGCATTAGCGTTGGACGGGTACACTTTAGCAAAACGTGCAGAGCTTTCTGACGTTTACGAAAAGACCCTTACTTCAATTAACGAGAAAGAAGTAATTGAAGGTACTGTTATTGCGGTTTCCAAAAAAGAAGTAATCATCAATGTTGGTTACAAATCTGAAGGGGTTGTTCCTGCTTCAGAATTTCGTTACAATGCGGACTTAAAAGCTGGTGACAAAGTAGATGTATTCGTTGAGTGTCAGGAAGACAAAAGTGGTCAGTTGATCATTTCTCACCGTACAGCTCGTATGCACAAAGCATGGATCCGCGTGAATGAGGTGTTACGTTCAGGTGAAGTAATCACAGGATACGTAAAATGTCGTACTAAAGGAGGTCTTATTGTTGACGTATTCGGAATCGAAGCATTCTTGCCAGGTTCTCAAATCGATGTTAAGCCAATCCGTGACTACGATGTGTATGTTGGTAAGAACATGGAATTCAAAGTTGTTAAGATTAACCAGGAGTTCAGAAACGTAGTTGTTTCTCACAAAGCGTTGATCGAAGCAGAATTGGAAGAACAAAAGAAACAAATCATCTCTGGCCTGGAGAAAGGACAAGTATTGGAAGGAACTGTGAAAAACATTACTTCTTATGGTGTGTTCATCGACCTTGGTGGTGTAGATGGATTGATTCACATTACAGATTTGTCTTGGGGACGTGTTAACCACCCGGAAGAAATCGTTGAATTAGATCAAAAATTGAACGTTGTAATCTTAGACTTCGATGATGATAAGAAACGTATCGCTTTAGGTTTAAAACAATTGCAACCACATCCATGGGATGCTTTAGATGCTAACTTAGCTGTTGGTGATAAAGTTTCAGGTAAAGTTGTTGTTTTGGCTGATTACGGTGCATTCGTTGAAATCGCTCCGGGAGTTGAAGGTTTGATCCACGTTTCTGAAATGAGCTGGTCTCAGCATTTACGTTCTGCTCAGGACTTCATGCAAGTTGGTGATACAGTTGAGGCTGTTATCCTGACTTTGGATCGTGAAGAGCGTAAAATGTCTTTAGGTATTAAGCAATTGATGCCGGATCCATGGTCTGCAATCGAAGCGAAATATGCTGTTGGAACGAAGCACCACGCGAAAGTTCGCAACTTCACTAACTTCGGTGTATTCGTAGAATTGGAAGAAGGTGTTGACGGATTGATCCACATTTCTGACCTTTCTTGGCAAAAGAAAATCAAGCACCCATCTGAATTCTGTAAGGTAGGTGATGAAATGGAAGTAGTTGTATTGGAAATCGATCGTGAAAACCGTCGTATTTCTTTAGGACACAAACAATTGGAAGAAAATCCATGGGATGTGTTTGAAACTATCTTCGGAGAAGGTTCTGTTCACCAGGGTACTATTATCGAAACAAAAGATAAAGCTGGTATCGTAGCACTTCCTTATGGAGTTGAAGGAATTTGTCCTTCCAAGCATTTACGTAAAGAAGACGGAAGCAACGCAAAAGTTGAAGAAACTCTTGACTTTAAAGTAATTGAATTCAATAAGGAATCTAAGAAAATCGTAGTTTCTCATACACGTACGTTCGAGGACGGAACAGATGAGAAAGTATCTAAGCCTGCAGCAGGTGGTAAAAAAGGAGCAGCCGGAGCTGGTTCTTCTACATCACAAGCTGTTAAAGCAAACAACCAAAGCAATGAGAAATCAACTTTGGGTGATTTGGATGCTTTAGCTGCATTGAAAGAAAAAATGGAAGGAAACGAGTAATCGAACCTTCTTAAGATAAAGGATCCCTCTCGGTTTACCCCGAGGGGGATTTTTTTGTTTATACAATTGATTCACATTATGAAAACAGTAGGTACGCGATGCATCGGGAATAAATCACAGCCACACCCATTTTTATTTTTACCACAAATGCACAAATTTTTTGGAGGCGCTTACCAGTCGCCTCTCTTTTTCTAAATTCTATAAAGATTTCACTATAGAAAGCGAGTGCGGTGCGTTTATGCTAAAACTCCAGCGTAAGCGCATCAATAATATATGAAAATCCCGATGCATCGCGTACCTACACGGATCTTCAAAACCTTCACATTTCCCAAATCTTTATTTTTTTTCAATCCCAAAACCCTTACTCCTATTGACTTTCGGAGATTTTTGAAAAATATTTTCAATTTTTATAGTACTTTGTATTGCATAGTACCAAATTATACATATATTTGTGCCATAAATAGTACTTGTTATGAATGTAGAAAATACTCAGGCCCAAATGCGGAAAGGAATCCTGGAATTCTGTATTCTCAGTATCCTGAATTCAAAAGAAGCCTACCCTTCTGAAATTCTGGACCAGCTGAAACAAGCAAAGCTAATTGTGGTTGAAGGAACTCTTTACCCGCTTTTAACTCGCTTGAAGAATATCGAACTCCTTACCTATCGCTGGGAAGAATCCACTTCTGGTCCGCCCAGAAAATACTACTCCATCACGGAAGGAGGAAAAAACACATTGGAAGCTTTGCAAATCACATGGAACGAGCTCCATCACGCTGTAGAAACATTAACTACTAAAAAGAATTGATCATGAAAAAAACACTCTCAATACATTTAGGTCGTCAATTGTTTGTCATCGAAGAAGATGCATACGACCGCTTGCAGGCTTACCTGAAGAAACTCGAAGCCTCTCTCGCAAACGAATCCGGTATTACGGAAATCGTAGAAGACATCGAAATGCGCTTTGCAGAATTATTGACCCAATATTTAGGTGAAACACGCCAGGTTGTAACCATCAGTGATATTGAAAAAGCCATTTCTTCTCTGGGTGAACCGGAAGAAATTACGGAAGAAACGGAACAGCCCAAACAACAAACACAGGCAAATTACGATTCAAGCGGTCAGAAACGCATGTATCGCGACGTAGACAACGGTATGCTTGGAGGACTTTGTTCCGGATTTGCAGCTTACCTGGGAATCGATCCGGTAATTGTTCGTATCATTTTCGTGATATTCTTATTCATGGGATTCGGTTTCTTGTTGTACATCATTCTATGGGTCATTATTCCAAGTGCGAAAACTCCTTCCGAGCGTTTACAAATGAGAGGGAAACCCGTCAATATAGACACCTTAAAGGAAGAGTTTGAAAAAACAGCCGGACGCTTGAAAGATGACACGATTAATGCTGCGAATCGCTTCAAAACCAACAATCAACATCTCACAAGCCAGGCTGCAAAGGTGTTGCGCTTCATCGGAAAGATCTTCGGAGTATTCTTAATTGCTGGAGCATTGATCTGGTTGATCGTTTTCTCTTTGATTGTTAGCGGTGTTATTGATGTCGTTCCGATGACGGGAGACCAAAACCTCGCCTCCCTGTATGAATTCCTTCAGCTGGTTTCCCCTGTAAACAAATCGTTTTCATTGATCTGGATGGGAATTCTACTGGTTGGATTTGCAGGCCCTCTGCTTTCAATAGCAATTGGTATCAGATTACTTATCGGGAAAGTGAACAAATATTATAGGTTGAACTTCATTATTCTTCCTACTGCCATGTTTATTGGGGTAATATTTGGAATCGTCGGATCTATTAATTCTGCAAGAGATTACGAGGTATATTCCTGGCATCCAAAACAACATTTAGATATTGCGGTGAACGAATTGGAACTAGAAGAACTCCCATTAATGATAAACAACCACAAAATAGAGAGCAGTGGTGGAATAGACTTTATTTCAATCCAGAAAGGGCAAATTATGGAGCATGGAATCAATATAAGCTACAAAGAATCCAATGATAGTTTATTCCATGTTTCACAAGCTTTCAAAGCCCATGGCATTGATTTGGCAGCAGCTCAAAAACGTAGCATGCATATCAAACACCAATTGCGAATAGAAGGAAATAAAGTACTAATTAGCCCTTATTACTCATTCCCCTCATCAGATGGACTTAGAAATCAAGAAATTAAAATTGTTATCGAAGTTCCAAAAGGAAAAAAACTATTCATCAACAAACAAGAAGCCTTAATTGACGGACAAGAATATGCCGGAGTAATGTACGCCGACGAACCTTTTGAGGCATATGAACAATATGAAGACTAACTAGAAGAACTTCAAAAAGTGAAAGATATGTAAAGTCAACACATATCATTTTAAACTCTTTGATTATTCTCTTGAATCAATACCAACCCAACATAAGTAAAGTAAAGCAAAGTAGGCGGTATTCGGGTAAAACTGAATACCGCTTTTGCTTTTCTTTAGGATTGGTTATTTATATTTTAAAAATCTAAATGATTGAAAATAAATAATTTAAATTAAAATCTGTTCGTATCTTTGGGAACAAGCGAATTTGCGAATACCTAAAGTTGAAAAGTTATTTTAGTCCATTTTACTTAACACAAATTCTTTCTTCTCAGGCTGAATAAACTCCTCCACTTTCGACAGCTGCCCATATTCGTTATAATAATACCACTTATCAATCTTCTCATCATTTTCATTCACGAAACCATAACTCTTTAATTGGGCCCACGAATTATAACGTTGACCAGCATAAGGATCATAAACTGAAATTGGCAAATATCCGGTCAAAAGAGAATATTCAGCTTCTGTAAACCATTCAAATTCGATACGTGATCTTCCTTTCTTATGGAACCCATTTAACCAATTCACATTTCCATCGGAAAAATTCACTTTTAAAGAATCAAATTGCGGCAAGTCTTTTGTGATCTCCCACATAGTTCCTGAAGGCAGGATCTCACCACTTAAACGTGAAAAACTCTGAAGAATTGTCAGATGCGAAGCGGATTCCCCTTTAAAGTCTTCATAATAGCTCCAATCGCCCTGCTTGATGTATTCAACCAATGGCGGTTCATCATACAAACGCACCGGGTTTCCAACATTAGAGTTGCTTCCAGTTGTCAATCTTTCAGACGAATACGTTTGTGACGCCAGCGACATGGTATTCAAAGCCGTCAGCTCAATATTCTGGAACCACTGGAGATTTCCCGGGTTGTGGATCGTTTCATGTCCGGAAGCGATCATTCGCCCACCCAAATCATAAATTTCTGTCCAAACTTTATTATCTCCAAGCGGTTTTCTCACATATTTCAATTGCTGACCCAAATCATAATTAGTTTTCAGGACCGCATTGCCATTTTCAAACAAGATTTCTTCGATCACATCCCCGGAACGATCAAAGCGGGTGCGGATTCCGTTCAATTTATCATTCTTCCAATGCTCTGTTCTGCACAGACTATTTGTTCCCTGGTAATACTCCAGCCATTTTCCTTCGCGATTTCCATTTTGGTAAAACCCAACAATCCAGGGTAAAGTCGGAGAATAGTTCTGTTCCCATCTTCCATGTAATACGTTTCCTTTTCCTTCTCCACGGATCCAGATCTTATTTCTGCCTGCTTCAATATCACGTTCATCCAGGTCCTGCCGCTTAAAATTCAACGCAATGACTTCCGGTTTTTGCGGAATTTCAATGCGATTAGGTGCTTCCAGTGCAAAAGGCATATAGGAATCGTATGCTCCCTGGATCAATTTCAATTCTTCCAGTGAAAAACCAGACAACTGCTGCCATTCCATCACTTGATCACCTTTCAGATCTTTCACCCAGATGTAATTATCTGCCTTTGAAATGCTTTGTGCCAGGTTTTCAAAACCGCTTTCCCGCATCAAATAACCAACGGCGCAGTGTGTGTTGTGCTCATCAATAAATACCGGGATTCGTTCTGCACGATAATAATTCATTGGAAAAGAACCTTGCAGCCTGTAATCGGAAAGAACGTCGATTAAATGAGTCCGCATGGCCAATTGTTCTTCCGTCAAATGATTTACGTCCGCAGCTTTCAAAACTCCAAGCACCAATTCCAAATGCGCTTGAATGTATTGTTTGTCGGAGAGAAAAATGCGTTCGCTTTCTGCGGGAACATGTTTGGAATACTGTTTCCAATTCGGGTTAAAAGCACAAAGTTGTTCAAAAAGTGTGCTTGCATGCGAGGATAAACTGAATCCAAGCATTAAAATGATAAGGGTTGTTTTCATAACGGGTCAATTTTGATGGGTGTTACAATCAATAAACCGGTTCGTTCATTTTTAGTTGAATTTCGGGGAATAAAAATTAAAAGAAAGCATTATCAGAAGCAACACACTTTGTAAACCTTTTAGTTAATTCGTTTTCATAAATCACTGAATCGCATCTGCTTATCATAAACTTGTTAACCTTTTAGTTAATTGGTTCACAAAAACAGTACGTTCTATTCAAAAAATTGCTTCCCTTCCTTTAGATCCCGTTCCAATACTAGCCAAGATTCACTATATTTGTGCAACTTTATAATAAGGCTATGGCATCACAAACACCCCAGGAAGAATTGATCGCAGTTGACTTTAATACATTCAAGTCGGAAGTACTGAAAGACTTTCGTTTGGCTAGTATCTCCAGAGAAACATCCCTTTTAGGGCGAAAAGAAGTTCTTACAGGAAAAGCAAAGTTTGGAATTTTCGGTGACGGAAAAGAATTGGCACAAATTGCATTGGCAAAACAATTCAAGGACGGTGACTTCCGCTCGGGATATTACCGCGATCAAACCCTGATGATGGCCATTGACCAGTTAAACGTACGTGAATATTTCTCCGGATTGTTCGGCCATACAGATGAAATCATTGAACCGCAATCTGCAGGTCGTCAAATGGGTGGACATTTCTCCACACGAAACCTGGACGAAAACGGAAACTGGAAGAACTTAACCCAGCAAAAGAACTCGTCGGCTGACATCTCTCCTACCGGCGGACAAATGCCGCGTTTATTAGGATTGGCGCAAGCATCAAAAGTATACAGAGAACACCCAACCCTGAAAGACCTGGAAGCATTCAAAAAATTCTCCAATGGAGGAAATGAAGTAGCCTTCGGAACAATCGGTGATGCTTCCACTTCAGAAGGCCCTTTCTGGGAAACAATCAATGCTGCAGGTGTTTTACAAGTCCCAATGGTGATGTCTGTTTGGGACGACGGATACGGAATTTCCGTTCCTCGTGAACATCAGACAACTAAAGGAAGTATCTCTGAAGCATTGAGTGGCATGCAACGTTCTGAAGATTCACCCGGATATGAAATCTTCGTAACCAAAGGATGGGATTATGCTCACTTATGCGAAACATACGAAAAAGCAGTAACATTAGCCCGAAATGAGCACATTCCGGTATTGGTTCACGTGAAAGAAGTGAATCAACCGCAAGGACACTCTACTTCCGGGTCTCATGAGCGTTATAAAGATACTGCACGGTTGCAATGGGAATCTGATTTTGATTGTATTAACAAATTCAAAGAATGGATCCTGAATTTTGATGCAGACGGTCAAAAATTAGCTACAGAAGAAGAACTGGCGCAAATAGCTAAAGAAGCAAAAGAATACGTAAACGAGCAAAAGAAAGAAGCTTGGGCGATGTTTACGCAAGATTTAAAACAAGATTTGGATCGCGCAGTAGCCGTTTTGGAAAACTTAGCGAATGAAAGTTCAAACGGTGTTTTCATCAAAAAAGAGATCGAAACACTTCAAAAAACAATGAACCCGATCAGAAAAGACATCTTCAATACCGTTCGAAAAGTATTGCGTCTGGTTCGGGATGAAAACAGCGCTGCCAGAACTGCACTAATTGCCTGGTTGAAACAGGAAACTGAAAACAATGCAGATCGCTACAGCAGCTACTTGTATTCCAATTCGGAAAACAGCGCATTAAAAGTGAATGCAGTTGCACCGGCTTATGACGGAAGCGGACACATGGAAGACGGAAGAATTATCCTGCGGGATAACTTTAAGGCAATCTTCGAAAAACACCCGGAAGCATTGATCTTCGGAGAAGACGCAGGGAAAATCGGAGGTGTAAACCAATCTTTGGAGGGTCTGCAGGAGCAATTCGGAAAATTACGCGTTTCAGACGTTGGAATCCGCGAATGCACCATCATTGGTCAGGGAATTGGAATGGCAATGCGTGGTTTGCGTCCGATCGCAGAAATTCAATACCTGGATTACCTGCTTTACGGAATTCAGATCATGTCTGATGATTTGGCAACGGTACAATACAGAACAAAAGGCGGACAAAAAGCACCATTGATCGTTTCCACACGCGGACACCGCCTGGAAGGAATCTGGCACAGTGGATCACCGATGGGAATGATCATTAATTCCATTCGTGGGGTTCATGTGTGTGTCCCAAGAAATATGACAAAAGCTGCTGGTTTCTATAATACATTAATGCAGGCAGACGAACCGGCTTTGGTAATCGAACCGTTGAACGGATACCGCATTAAAGAAGAAATGCCGACAAACATCGGAAGCTTCACTACTCCACTCGGAATTCCTGAAATTGTAACAGAAGGAACAGATTTGACAATCGTTTCCTACGGTTCTACATTCAATTTGTGTGAAGTAGCAACAAAATCGCTGACTGAAATGGGAATTTCGGTTGAATTGATCGACGCACAAACCTTACTTCCATTTGATATCAATGGAATGGTAACAGAGTCATTGAAGAAAACAAACCGTTTACTGATTGTTGACGAAGATGTAAGTTCCGGAGCTACGGCATTCTTATTAGACCAAATTTTGGTAAAACAGGGCGGTTATGCTCATCTGGACTCGGCTCCGGTAACATTAAGTGCGAAAGACCACCGACCGGCTTATGGAACAGACGGGGATTATTTCTCCAAACCAAGTATTGACGATATCGTTGAAGCAGCTTATTCCATTATGAACGAAGCAGACCCAACAGCTTTCCCTTCGATTTACTAATGAAGATTTGAAAAGAACTGCGGGCATATTGAGTATCATTTTCGTAATTGCCTTGCTATGGAAGGATATTGCGGCATTCTCATGGAACATTTGGTTTTACAACAACCAGGTCGAACTCGCAGCTAAATATTGTGTCAATAAGAAAAAAACGATGCTTCATTGTGACGGTAAATGTTATTTGGCAAAGCAATTGAAGAAATTGGAACAGGATCCCGATAACTATCGGGAAAAGAAAAATCAACCTGTTCCAAAAATGCCTTTCAAACTAAAGGAAAACTTCTGGAATTCCGATTCCCAGGTTATCGCTGCTTTTGAAGCAAACATTCTTGAACTTCTTTCGGAAAAAACAACCGCTTTCTTTTACCAAAACACCGAACTGAATTCCTTTTCAGGTTCCGTTTTCCACCCGCCGATACTCGGTTGATTTTTTCTTAGAACTGATTTCAGGACTTTTACGCTAAAAGTTTCAGAAAACAAGAGAATGAAGCGCAACCGAACCCATGTTTGAGTCAACTTGTCCAAACCGATTTTAATCGGATTGGGTAACAAATTAGACGAGTTTGGGTAAGAGACAGTAAAACTGTCGAAGACGAAGAGCCGTTTATAAAACGAAAGCTCTGAGGAAGTTGCGAAATGACTCGTCGTTTTCAAACTTTTGAGTACAGTCCTAGACTTTTGGTTCCACCTTTTTTGGCAATGAAAAAGGTGGAAACTTCAGAGATCGTTCTAATTAATCTTTATTCAAAATATTTAATACAGCATCATGAAAAAAAGTTTCCTCTTTTTCGTGTGCCTTGTCGTGTACCAAACCGCGCTGTCTTGCGACGTCTGCGGGTGCGGAGCTTTTAACTCCACACATGGTTTGGGAACATTGGCACAAGGCAACCGAACGAGCATTGGACTCAATTATCAATACCGTCTGTACAAAAGTGAGCACCCGGAAGTTTTCGGGAACGGCATCGAACACAGTACGGACTATTTTCAGCGATTGGATGTAACGGGACAATTGCGTATTTCCAAAAGATGGCAACTGCAGCTTTCTCTTCCGATTGGATTTAACAAGCATGTTGCAGACGATACCACTTCTCAGAAAAACGGATTGGGAGACCCGATATTGATGGTCAACTTTTTCCTTTTCGACAAGCAGGACAGTTTGCAAACCCGCCGGTTTCGCTGGATTGCAGGAGCAGGAATAAAAAGTCCTGTCGGAAAATTCACACGTCCCGATGATGTCGATTTGTATCTCTATCCGGGGACAGGGACCTTTGATGCCGTGTTTCAAAATTCCTTCTTCTTTCAAAAAAAGAAATGGAGTTTGTTACAAACAGCTCAATACATTCTTCGGGGCGAGAACAAATACAAATACATTCCGGGATCTTTATTCAGTGCCAGTCTTTTCGCACAATATAAATTCAGGACCTGGGGTGTTTATGCCGGAGCGCAATACTCCTGGAGCGGTGTCGATTACCTGAACCGGAAAGCAATTTCCAGTTCTCCCACTCAGGGACAAATTTTAACCGGAATCGTTGGCGCATCTGTCCAATTTAACTCATGGGTAATCCAGGGGAACTATCATGTTCCGATTGCTCAAAACCTGGGAGATGGAAACTCCCGTCAAAAAACAGCATGTAGTATTTCACTTAATTATTTTTTCAATTAGATATGAAACCATTTTTAATTACAGCAATTCTTGTAAGCAGTATCTCTTTAACTGCCTGTAAAAAAGATAAAGCAACAGACGAAAGTACCGAACACGAAGACCATCCGACTGCGGTTATTACCATCACTTCACCGAATGAAAACGACACCATCCAGGGAAACTTTTCAGTTACGGGAACAATCGTCGGAACTGCAAATCTTCACGGATACCAGGTCACGGTAACCAATACATTGAATGATTCGATCATTTACCAGAACGACGTTCATGACCATTTGGCAAATTTCACGATTAATCAAGCAGTAACCCATAACTATACAGCTTACACTCCATTCAAACTGGAAGTAGTTGCTGCTTTGGACCACGACGGAAATACCGCTTCAAAGACTGTTCATTTCGTTGTACATTAATGAATATGGATTGAAAATTATGTAGGTACGCGACGCATGGAGATTAATCACAATACGCAACCATTTTTTTTTGCCACAGATACACAGATAATTGGAGGCGCTTACCAGTCGCCTCTTTCTTTGTAAAACCTATAAATGGCTGATATTTTTAAAAAGCGAGTGCGGTAGCCGAGCAAAAGAATCTGCGCATCTGTGGTAAAATAGAAAGTAATGTGCTTGAAAAATGGCTTGGGGGCAAATAATACATATGTCGCGGCGCATCGCGTGCCTACTGTTTTCATACATATCATATCAATCATTTCCTTATTTTTGTTCGCCATGACAAAAAAAGAAAAAGCGCAATACGTGATCGATGAGTTGGAGAAATGCTACCCGCAAACTCCGGTTCCTTTAGACCATTGGGATGCATACACCTTATTAATCGCTGTCTTACTTTCAGCACAATGCACAGATGAGCGTGTAAACAAGATCACTCCCGCTTTATTCAAACGCGCTTCCCGTCCGCAGGATATGATCAAATTGTCTGTGGAAGAAATAAGAGATATCATCAAACCCTGCGGCCTTTCTCCAAGAAAATCCCAGGCCATTTACGACCTGTCACATTTGATCATTGATAAACACAACGGAGAAGTTCCGCAAACTTTTGAAGAATTGGAGGAATTGCCCGGAGTTGGTCACAAAACAGCATCCGTTGTGATGTCACAGGCTTTCGGTGTACCCGCTTTTCCTGTCGATACGCACATTCATCGTTTAATGACCCGTTGGGGATTGACAAGCGGTAAGAATGTAGAAGAAACCGAGCGCGATGCGAAGAAACTCTTCCCGCGTGAGTTGTGGAATAAACTGCATCTGCAAATCATCTTTTACGGTAGAAGCCACTCTCCTGCCCGTTCGCCTAAACGTGATGTGGATTACATTACGGCGGCAATCGGAACTAAGAAAGCATTGGAGGAATTGAGGTAATTTTCATTCGGAATTCCACAAAGGAATCTCTGAAAACAGTTCATTTAAACACTTTCTACCCGTTGGGTCATATCTTGCAGGTTCAGACTCAATCTCACAATACTATCTTCCTCAGCAATCAGATCATGGGGTATATGCCCTTCTAATGACAGCATCATCCCTCTTTTTAAAAGAATGCGTTCCTTTTCCACCCCGAAATCAATCGCTCCTTCCAAAACCTGTACTATAATCGGAAAAGGAGCCTTGTGCTCTTTCATCTCCTGTCCTTTTCGAAAAACAATCCGGATCTCTTTAGCATAGGGAGTTTTGACCATTACCTTAATTGCAGGTTTTGTTTGTTCTTCATACTGAAGATCATCGTAAAAAGATATTATTTGCCTAATCATTTACGTTTGTATTTTGTTCAAATTCAACAACCTGATTCAAACTGATTAAATAAAAGCACACCCGAACAAATCAATAAAACAACTTTTACCAATTCTAGTATTACATAATAAAAATGCAGGTTCGAACGCGGTATCGAACTCCCCTTTATATGTAATTCTGCACGAGCATCCAATGCGGGCAGTAACCAAACAGTTTGCAAAAGGAGAATAACAAGCGGAACAAAATAACATAGACTTCCGGTCAGGGCCATTTTCTGCTTAAAAACAAAGTAACAAACCACCAGCGTCAATGCAAAAAACCATTCTACCTTGTTAAGTGCACTAAAAACCAAGCGCCCGATCCCGAGCCCCAAAGCACGCGTTATTCCCGGAGCCCGGAATTTTAACCAGGCTTCCATAAAACTAATCGCACACACAAAACCGATCCAAAGAAAGGTAGCTCCAATTGAAAAGGAATATTCCATCATTTTTATATTTCAATAGTTAACACTTTGTCATAGTGCTCTGAACAAAAATAAGAATATTTTTATTTCGGACAAAAATATCCGAAATAAAACAACAACCTAAATTATTCCAAAAACCGGCTCAATTTTCATCTTTGGCTTCTGCTTCCAGTTTCTATTTATTCTGACTCATCCAGTAAAAAACAAGGATTTAAACGTTCGCAATTCGTAATTTTACAACATGATTTCAGTAATAGTAACATACCAGGTAAAGCCTGAGTTTGCAGAGCAAAACAAAGTAAACATTCAGTGTTTTCTAAATGATTTCGAACAATTGGATGCCACGAAATTCAAGTACAGTGTATTCGTAAAAGAAGACGGTGTCTCATTCGTTCATTATTCCCAATATGCAGACGAAATGATGCAAAATGAACTTTTAAATGTTCCCTCATTCAAGGCTTTCCAGGAAATGCGTGACGCAAGCGGATTAAACGGTTCACACCATGTCGAAGTGCTTCAATCATTGGGCTCAAAAGGAAATTATCAATTATAAATGAATCAATTATCAAGCTCTTGATAATTGATAATTCCTTTCATTGATAATTATTTTAACGCTTTCTTCAACGCTTCGGGATCCAATTGTTTTTCCCAGCGCGCTACAACAATGGTTGCAACTGCATTTCCGATAAAATTGGTTAAAGCCCGGCACTCTGACATGAATTTATCTATTCCAAGAATCAGAGTAATTCCAACAACTGGAATATCCGGTACAACCGCCAGTGTGGCAGCCAGTGTAATAAATCCGGCTCCCGAAACTCCGGCCGCTCCTTTGGAACTCAGCATAGCAACCAATAACAACAATACCTGCTGCTGAAACGACAGGTCCACATCACAGGCATGTGCTATAAAAAGCGCCGCAAGTGTCATATAAATATTTGTTCCATCAAGATTGAAAGAATATCCGGTAGGAACCACCAAGCCAACTATCTGATTAGAGCATCCTGCATTTTCCAGTTTTTTCATTAATCCCGGCAACGCAGGTTCAGAAGAACTGGTGCCCAGTACCAGCAGTAATTCATCCTTCAGGTAACGAAGTAATTTGAAAATATTGAACTTGTTGTACCAGGCAACTGCTCCCAAAATAACCACAACAAAGAATCCCGAAGTAGCATAAAACAAGCCGACCAATTTACCAAGACTCCAAAGTGTATCCAATCCATATTTACCAATTGTAAATGCCATTGCTCCAAATGCACCGATTGGTGCCAGTTTCATAAGCATTTCAACAATTTTAAAAATCGGATGCGATAATGCATTGAGAAAATCCAGGACCGGTTTGCTTTTCGGCATAGTAAGAGAAACCCCGATTCCAAACATAATGGAAACAAAAAGTACTTGCAAAATACTGTCCCCGGTCAATGAGCTCATCAGGGATTTTGGGATGATATCCAAAATAAAATGCGTCAGCGTGTGTTCTTTGGAAGCCGAAACATAATCCTGTATTTCCTTCGGATTCAATGATTTCGGATCAATATGCATTCCTGAACCTACTTGTATCAGATTACTGACGATCATTCCTAAGATCAATGCCAGGGTAGAGAACGTAATGAAATAAATAAATGCTTTGCCGGTAACACGTCCAACCGATTTTAAATCAGACATCGACGCAATTCCGGTGGAAACAGTAATGAAAATAACCGGTGCAATGATCATTTTCACCAGGGCAATAAATCCGTCTCCGAGCAATTTTAGGTTGATCGCTTTATCCGGTAAAAAATGACCTAAAAGAATCCCGAGTATGATGGCTATCAATACTTGAAAATACAAAGCTCTATACCAGGGTTTCGGTTTTACAGGTTTCGCGTTAAGGTCTATTTCCATCGGAGAATTTCTTTTTTAGAGAAAAATTTTGTTGAATATATTAATTATTGGTCAATTGAGATCTTTTGCCTGTTTAAATGCAGCTCATTCCTCTACAAAGTCCAGGTCTCTTCCATGCGTTTCCGGGATGCTCCAGGTGCTGTAAATCCCGATCGCAAAAGATACGAATCCCACAATTCCTGCAGCAACTAATGCGTTATACCCGCTTCCGGTCAATGATTCAAATCCGATCGTCATTAATATTACCGTTCCCCGAACCATATTCGGGATTGTTGTTGCCGCCGTGGATCGGATATTTGTTCCGAACTGCTCTGCGCCAATGGTTACAAACATGGCCCAATAGCCGGTTCCAAAACCAAACCAGCAGCACATAAAATAATACATTCCCGCAGAATGGATCGTTCCGGAAAGGATCCAAACCACACTGACCAGTGTAAAGGCCATCATCCATAAAATGGATTTTCTACGTGATTTCAGCCAATGACTCAAAACACCGCTGAAAATATCCCCTGCCGAAATACCGATGTATCCCCACATAATTGCATCCCCCGGATTAATTCCGCCTTTGATCCCCAAAGCTTCTCCGAAAACATTCCCGAACATAGCCAGGATCCCGATACAAAACCAGGTTGGCAGCCCGATGCCAATGCAGCGGAGATACCTCCAAAAACGATTCCAATTGGTAAAGAACATCAGGAAATTCCCTCTGCTCACTTCCCTTTTTTTCGTTTCATTAAAAATTCCGGATTCCAGCACTCCGATTCGAAGTAAAAGCAAACCGATCCCCATTCCGCCTCCGATAAAATAGGCAATATTCCAGTCGGGAGTCAGTTTCACAGTCAAATTAGCCACTACTGCTCCTGAAAGCCCGATCCCCGCAACCAGCGAAGTACCCAGAGCACGTAATTCTTTCGGCAAGACCTCCGAAACGAGGGTAATTCCCGCCCCAAGCTCACCTGCTAATCCAATCCCGGCAATGAAACGTAAAGCAACATAGGTGTAAGTAAGATTCTCCTTATCATTTGGAAAATACGGCAGGAAGCCGCACATGATATTTGCCAGGGAATACATCACGATCGACCCGAAAAGAACCGATAAGCGTCCTTTCTTATCTCCCAGGATTCCCCATAAAATTCCACCCAAAAGCAAACCGCCCATCTGCCAATTAACAATCAGCGTACCAACATGTGTAATCTCATTTTTAGTAAATCCCAATCCCTGTAAGCTTGGAACACGAACAATTCCGAAAAGAAGCAGATCGTAAATATCTACGAAGTAACCCAATGCTGCCACAATCACGGGAAGGGACCAAAGAGGTTTGTAAGAGGCAATTTTTTCCAAAGCAGTTTGTTTGAGCCGAAAGTAATCATTGAAAAGGTAACTTCGACTCCGCTCAGCTACCTTTTTTCAAAAAAACAAAACATGTAACGAGGTGACTGAGCGGAGTCGAAGGCACAATTAATTCGTAATTCGTAATTTTGAAGCATGAGTTCCGATCAAAAATACATGCTTCGTGCGCTGCAATTGGCGAAATTGGGTGGTGTTGCCACCAAATCTAATCCACTGGTCGGAGCAGTCATTGTTCTCAAGGATGAAATCATCGGAGAAGGATATCACCAAAAATATGGTGAAGCACATGCGGAAGTCAATGCTGTGAATGCTGTAAAAGACAAATCGCTGCTGAAAGAGGCTACTATTTACGTGACGCTTGAACCCTGCTCCCATTTCGGAAAAACGCCACCATGCGCAGATTTGTTGATCTGCTCGGGATTCAAACGCGTGGTCATTGCACAGATAGACCCCTTTTCGGAAGTTTCAGGACGTGGCATTGAAAAACTCAGAAATGCGGGGATCCGGGTAGATTGCGGCATTCTTGAAAAAGAAGCCCGGGAATTGAATAAACGCTTCATTACTTTTCACACCAAAAAGCGTCCATATATTACATTAAAATGGGCTCAAACAAGTGATGGATTCATAGACCGTGACCGTTCGATAAATCAGGAAAGCGGCATCAACTGGATATCACAACCTGAAACACAAGTGATTACACACCAAATCCGTAGTACGGAACAGGCTATTCTGGTTGGTTGGCGCACCATTCAAAACGATAATCCTTCACTCACCACACGCGCTTTCAAAGGGCCCAATCCGCTTCGGATCGTTATTGATCCGCAATTACAGGCACCAAAAGAAGCCACGGTCTTTACTGACGGATTAAACACACTTGTCCTCAATTTGCTGGAAGACCGTGACATGAATGCTGTTACCTATATCAAAATGAAAGAACTGGGTCCGGAATCCATATTGAAGTTCCTGTTTGAAAACAACATCAATTCGGTGCTGATAGAAGGCGGAGCAAATACCATTTCCCGTTTCATTGAAGCCAATTTGTGGGATGAAGCACTTGTCATTACCGGAGAAACCGAATTCAATACGGGTTTAAAAGCCCCTATTCTTTCAAAAATACCTGTAAAAACAATGCAATTCGAAAAAGACAAGTTGAATTATTTTCGGAATTTTTAGTTCCAAAGTGTTACAATCCATTGCCATACTCCTTGAATTTTCTATTTTTAGTTCGTTGTAATCAAGCTGTTCAATAAGCAGCTGGAACACATTGAAATAGAAGAAAATGAAAATATACCCAATTGAAACAGGTACCTTTAAATTAGACGGAGGAGCTATGTTTGGAGTCGTTCCGAAAACACTTTGGTCAAAAACGAATCCCGCAGACGAAAACAATTTATGCACCTGGTCTATGCGCTGTTTATTGATCGAAGATGGAAACCGGTTGATCCTGATTGATACCGGAATCGGTGACAAACAAACTGAAAAATTCTTTTCACATTATTATTTGGCAGACACTAAAACATTGGAACAAAGTCTGAACAAACTCGGATTTGGCCTGGACCAGATTACAGATGTTTTTCTTTCCCATCTTCATTTCGACCATTGTGGCGGAGCTGTCAAATGGAACTCTGACCGGACAAAACTGGAAACTGTTTTCAAAAATGCAACTTATTGGAGTACGGAAAATCATTGGAAGTGGGCAACAGAACCCAATGCCCGCGAAAAAGCTTCCTTTTTGAGTGAAAACATTTTACCTATCCGGGAAAGTGGTCAGCTGAAGTTCGTGGAACGTACAGGAAATTATACCAAATCCGTATTCAACAATTTTGATGTATTGTTTGTCGACGGTCATACGGAAAGTATGATGGTCCCACACATTCACTACCAGGATAAAACACTCGTATTTATGGCTGATTTGTTGCCAAGTACCGGGCATATTCCGCTTGCTTACGTTATGGGATATGACACCAGGCCTTTAATTACTTTAGGTGAAAAAGGAACATTTCTTGAAAATGCTGCAAGTCAGGAGTTTGTATTATTTTTAGAACACGACAGCGTCAATGAATGTTGTACCGTAGAACAAACCGAAAAAGGAGTGCGATTAAAAGATAGTATGACTTTTTCATCCGTATTTGGATAAAATTGTAAATTAGAACAAAACTTCACATCATGAACAATTACTTACTGCAACTATTAAAAGAAGTCAAAACATTGATTATTCCCGGGCTTGGAGCACTAACCGTTACCAATGAAAGCACCGGTGAAATTCTGTTTATGCCTTATTTAAAGTTTGATGATGGTACGCTAGCAAAGCACATTGCCAGTAAGGAAAACATGGAGTTAAACGATGCATCGAACATGATCTCCAAATTCGTGCGTGAAGTAACAGCGGAATTAGACAAAGGAAATTCCTACGATATGTACCAATTCGGGCGCTTTGTAAAAGTGGACGGAGAAATTGCATTCGAAGCGTGGTCGGCGGCTAATGCCGGACAGGAAAAAACAGACGATACTCCTAAACAGGAATCGGTAGTTGAGACTCCTGTTACTCCTATCGTTGAACCGGTTAAGGAAGAACCAAAAAAAGAAGAGAAAGCACCGCTTTCGAAGACTGAGGTTTCATCTGTCAAGGATGAAAAACCGAAGGAACAAGAACTTCCAAAAGAAGAACCGAAAGCGGAGAAAATTGCTCCTCCGGTTGTTGAAACACCAAAAGTTGAGGAACCGAAAACAGAAAAAATTGTTCCGCCGGTAGTTGATCGCATGTCGCCCACAGCTTCAGCGATGGCACAAGGACCAAAAACGGTGGAACCGAAGCCTGCTCCTGTAAAACCGGAAGCAAAAAAGGAATCGGTTAAGAAGGAAAAACCGGTTAAAGAACCCAAAGCTCCAAAAGAAAAAAAGAAGACTTCCGTATTTGCATATATTTTATGGGGATTCCTCGTATTGATCCTGGGAGCAGGAACGTTTGTTGCGATTCAATTCGATAGCCTGAAAAAAGACTTCCCGATCCTGGCTGACCTGGCAGGTGAAAATGATGATGTAGCAAAAGGCAGTGAAGAAGTCAAACAATTAGAGGAAGATCCGGGTGTAAATGCAGACTCGTCCACAGCATCCGAACCGATCCCGGAAGATGAAGTACAGGTTGTTGAAGATCAGGTTCCGGCTGAAAAACCGGTTGAAGAACCGAAAAAGACAGTAACTCCAAAGAAGGAAACTCCTGCTCCAAAACCGAAAACTACGGTAACGGTGAATAAAAAACCTGTAACAAAAACTCCGAAGACAACTTCTGCAGCAAGTTTCGATGGCTCAAAGCATTTCCATGTAATCGCTGGTTCTTTCGGATCAGAAGCCAACGCGAATAAATTAGCAGGAAAACTTCAATCCAAAGGATTTGGAGAAGCTTCCGTAACGATGAATAACGGCATGTACCGTGTAAGTGTGAAAGGATTTGCAACGCTGAATGAAGCAACTGCTGAGGCGGCAAACATTCAAAGTTCCGTTCCGGGAGCATGGGTATTGAAAATGTAAAAATATAGTGTATAAACACGTAGGGGCGCGATTAATCGCGCCCCTACGTGTTTATAATTCATTTAATTTAGCCTAATTTCAATACCAAATCAATCAAACGGTTCGAAAAACCGGCTTCATTATCGTACCACCCTACAACCTTGACCATATTCCCGATCACCGAAGTCAACTCGCTATCAAAAATACAGGAATTCGGATCACCCAAAATATCTACGGAAACGATCGGATCTTCCGTATAGCGAAGAATTCCTTTCAGATTCGAAGCTGCTGCTTTTTGAAATGCGGTATTGATCTGTTCTACAGTTGGTGGATTCTCTTTCACAATAACTGTCAAATCAGTCAATGAACCATCCGGAACCGGAACACGCATTCCGCATCCTCCCATTTTCCCATCCAGTTCAGGAAAAATACGTGTAATTGCTTTTGCAGCACCGGTGGATGTCGGCACAATGCTTTGAGCGGCTGCTCTGGCCCTTCTCAGATCTTTATGCGGACTATCATGCAAACGCTGATCCGATGTATAACTGTGAATGGTCGTAATATATGCCTCCTCGATATCACAAAACTCTTTTAAAACTGCTACTAACGGTGCAGCAGAATTCGTTGTACAGGAAGCATTACTGATTATCCGGTGCTCATCTGTGATCAAATGATCATTGACCCCGATTACCACGTTAAAAATATCATCCCCAACAGATGGTGCACTTAGAATTACCCGTTTTGCACCCGACTTTAAATGAACTCCGGCCTTTTCAGAAGACAGGAACAATCCTGTTGATTCAATGACGATATCTACCCCCAAATCTCCCCACGGAATTTCTTCCGGGTTCTTGTGTTGCAAAAATTGTATTTTATGGGTTTGGTTAAATACCAGTTGATTTTCCTTGATTTCAAATTCATCCTGCATTCTTCCATGAACAGAATCGTATTTCAATAAGTGAACCAGGGTTTCGATCGGTGCCAGATCATTAACAGCTACCAAATCAATTTGCGGGTTCATCAAAGCCAATCTGCTAAAGTAACGTCCGATTCTTCCAAATCCGTTAACTCCTACTCTTATACGTTGTTCCATTTGTTTTTACTGTAAATTTTTGATTAATGTGTTTGTAAATCCTGGTTGAAATTACAAATAAAAAAAGCCCTGACATTTTCGTCAGGGCCTTTTTAACATCATTTTATTTAGTGGAAGACTTGAACAAATCCTTGTTTTTTGACTTCTTCACCTGTTAGCAGTTTGGCAGTAAAGTTATAGAAGTAAGTTCCTTCGGAAACAATTTCTCCGTTTGGATCTCTTCCATCCCATGCGTTTGCAACATCATCGATTTCTGCAACCAGGTTACCCCATCTGTTCACAATAGTCATGTGGAACTCTTCAACTCCGTCATAGGAAAGAGTGAATTTATCGTTTCCTACCGTTGATGATAAAGTGATAATGTTCGGAGCATTAATATAACATGTTTTACCCTCAATGACCATCGTTTCAGAATGTGTATTACATTCGTTCGATACTGTAACAGTATAAACGCCAGGTCCCGCGGTAATATTAGGTCCGACTGCACCATTACTCCATACATACGAGTCATTTTGAGGATAAACCCCGCAGGAAGTGGTAAGCTCTACTCCGAAACAAACCACCGTATCTATAGTTGTTACAAAAGCCCAGTTAATAAATTCAAGATTGGTGGTTCTTGTACCACAAACATTATCCGTATAAACAATCTGGTAAACTCCTGGCTGATGACTATTATTTGTAATCAACGGATTCAAAATCGTAGGATCAGAGAAATGAACACTGGTATCCGCACATGACCAAACTCCTCCGCTCGGTGAAATTGTTCCCTGAACCTGGTAAACGAAATCACATGCAATGGTATCATCAAAAATAACCGGAGACAGGATGCTTACAACTGTAAAAGTCGTATCGTTCGAACAAACACCGCTTGAATCAACAATATGAATGGTATACGTTCCTGCGATTAGATTTTCTGTAAAGTTCGTTCCGATTGTATCCGCGTTCAATATCCAGTCTGCAGATGAAAGTGCCGCAGAATCCGGAATAGTCAAAGTAGTATGTAAATCATCCGTACAATAAGTATAAGACCCCTGCAAATTAAATTGCGGCGGGTTTGGAATATAAATCAATGAATCGATCGTCATTTCACATCCTCCCCGCTGTACAATTACACTCACCAATCCATCGTATCCTGTATGGAATGTATCTACAGGTGCTGTAGAATTATTTAGACTCCATAGATAACCATCGAAAGGTTGATCCAGACCGATTTCTACAGGAGGACAAGCGCTGGTATAAATCATTTGCGCTTCCGGCTGGAAAATAGTATTCGGGTCAGTGATTTGAACCTTATAATAGACATCCGTCACACCTGGAATCGCAAAATCATCCGTACCTGTAACTGTTAAATCATGAACACCCGGCGTTTCCAAATCTCCGATAATTCGAATTGTCAATGAGCCGGTATTTGCAACCGTTGAATTCAAAACAGCAATATTCTGAAGCGTTGGTGAAGAGAATGTCACTGTTGTCAACTGGGTTAGCTCCGGAGAAAGGAAAGGAAATGTAATATCCATCGTATCACCAATACCACAAATCTTGAACGTATCACAATAAGCCGTCTGCAATGTTACCGGTGGGATGTTCCCACCATTAGCTGTACAAAAATCAAAGAAGTAAGATTTATTATCCAGGAAACTTACACCATCATTGTTTCCAAGAGGTCCATCGTAATCAACCCCGGCATGATCAAATCGTCCGATAGTAAAATAATCGACGCCATTTCCTCTGTTAGCTCCAGCTGTTGCCGGTACACCTCCAAATCCATTAACTCCCTGGGAAGCAGAACCTGTTGTCCATTGCATATCTGCATAATGGATCGCAGCGTTTCCTGCATTAATCAAAGGGTCCGTACCATCTGTAATCACAATTTGACAAGTATTTCTCTTATCACCTTGTGAACTGAAGTATCCAACGTTTACCCAGTTAAAGATCGCGGCTGTCGGGGTAATTGTCGCATGAATACTTCCTCCCTGCGCTCCGAAATCAAAATCTGCCCAGAAAGCAGCAATCATTTCATTACCAACCGAAGGAAAAGCACTTGAACTAAATGCGCTGATCCCACCGTTAAAACTGATATTTCCATTGTTATTCAACCACACCTGGGTTTTGCTGTCACCGAAAAAACAAAAGGTAAAAGGCAAGGTCAAAGGACTTACTGTTGCCCAACCGTCATCGGCTGCCGTAACTTCCAATCCAGGTCCGGGTGGATCGAAATACCCACTGCAGCCCTGCGCCTTTGTCGGAAAGAATTCTGATATATATACTCCTTCTAATTCTTCAGGATTAACCATCTCGGAAGAAAGAATTACTTCGTTACCGGTTAATGCCCCAATCGCTTTTAAAGAATCATACTCGTGTGCATACATATAATTGATGTCCTGAGCAAAGCTGATTGAAGAAATTCCAAGGCTTAGTGTAATAAAAAAGTGTTTTAATTTCATTTGTCTGGTGTATTTTGAAATTGGAGATTCATATTGAAGAGTGATAAAACTAATAAAAAGTTGCACGCTTAGTTAAATTTTGATGAAACGATTCGTTCCAAAATTCGGTAGATTCTTTAAAACACAAGCCTATTTATCTGACTCTCAACACCTCCTGAAAACAGGTTTTCAAGGATTTAGACGGGCCAAATGATCCAGAATGTGAATAAAAAAATAACATTGCTTCCATTTTAGCATTATACCTCTTAAAAAGAACAAAATATAAATAGTAGATTTGCATTGCCAAATAGGAATAAATAATGGAAATTCAACAATTACAAGCAATTGCATCACAGGTACGAAGAGATATCGTCCGAATGGTTTCGGGAGCAAATTCAGGGCATCCGGGAGGGTCTTTGGGATGTGCAGATTTCTTAACCGTACTTTATTTTGAAATGATGAAACACAATCCGGACCATTTTTCAATGGACGGAAAAGAGGAAGACTTATTTTTCCTTTCAAATGGTCACATTTCTCCTGTTTGGTATTCTGTTTTAGCAAGAGCCGGTTACTTTCCAATTGATGAATTAAGCACTTTTCGCAAGTTGAACGCAAGGCTTCAGGGACATCCAAGTACGGATAAAAAAATCCCGGGTGTACGCATGGCTTCAGGTTCGCTCGGACAAGGTCTTTCCAACGCAATCGGTGCTGCATTGACTAAAAAATTGAATCACGATAAGCGCATTGTTTATACACTGCATGGTGACGGTGAATTACAGGAAGGTCAGATTTGGGAAGCAGCAATGTACGCAGCAGCAAATAAAGTTGATAACCTGATTGCTACCATTGATTATAACGGACGTCAAATCGATGGTGATGTGGAAGACGTACTTTCTTTAGGTGACCTGAACGGAAAATGGCAAGCTTTTGGATGGGAAGTTTTGGAAATGGACGGACACAGTTATCCGGACCTGATCGAAACACTAAACAAAGCTAAGAGTATGACCGGAAACGGAAAACCAATCGTGATTATTATGAAAACAGAAATGGGTCAGGGAGTTGACTACATGGTAGGTTCTCATAAATGGCACGGTGTTGCTCCGAATGTGGAACAATTGCAGGAAGCTTTGATCCAGTTGGAAGAAACGTTAGGAGATTATTAATGAGACAGTGCGCGGTCATTTTTTGCTTTATCTTTTTGGGCTTTTTTAAAGCTCAGGGGCAACAACTGACCCGTATTTTGTTTATTCTCGATGCGTCCAATTCCATGAATGCCAAGTGGGACGGATCACAAACCCGTATTGATGCAGCCAAGGAATTACTGATCAAAACTGTCGATAGCCTGAATGGGGCCGCAAATTTGCAGATCGCTCTGCGTGTTTACGGTCATCAGTCACCTATTACGGCAACTTACCAGGATTGTAACGATACCAAACTGGAAGTCCCTTTCGGACCGGATAATTTTACGCGGGTCCGGAATAAAATCAAAACAATCCTGGCGAAGGGAACCACTCCTATCGCCCGCTCCCTGGAAGCAGCTGCAGCGGATTTCCCCGATACCAATGCGCGGAATATCATCATTTTGATCACCGACGGATTGGAAGCATGTGATAAGGATCCGTGTGTCATCGCCAAGAAATTGCACGATAAAGGAGTGAAAGTAACGCCTTTCGTAATTGGTTTAGGTTTGGATATTTCCTACCTCGATCAATTCAAATGTATCGGAAGTTACATGGAAGCGGAAACAAAAGAATCCTTCAAAAACGTATTGAAAACGGTTGTTTCCAAAGCGGTAATAAACACCACCGTTCAAATCAATCTCAATAACATTCATAAAGTGCCGATTGAAACGGACGTTACCATGTTCCTGTACAAAGCCGGCACGAAAGAATTGATGTACACCTTTGTTCATACCTTGGACCGTCAGGGAAATCCGGATACATTAACCATGGATCCATCCTATAAATACGACCTGATAGTGAATACTATTCCCAAGGTCTATAAGAACAACATTTCCATTATCAAGAACACACACAATGTAATTCCGGTGGATTGCCCGCAGGGGTTTATTAAGCTCCGCTTTACGAATGCCACCAGTCCTTACCAGGTGGTTTCACGGGTTTATAAAAAAACGGATCAACTGACACTGAACGCACAATTGGTTGGCTCAACAGACAAATACATTGTTGGTGATTATGAAGTAGAGATCCTGACACTTCCACGTATCTACCACACGGTGAAAGTCACTCAAAGTGCAACCGAAACAATTGATTTACCGGCTCCGGGACAATTAACTTACAGTGCAACTAAAATGATTGCTGCACAGATCTTTGTGGAGAATGACAATGGCACTGTTGATTGGGTTTGTAACCTCGATCAGGTGAATCTAAAGGGTTTCATCTACCTGCAGCCTGGTAATTATCGCCTGGTTTACAGGCAGAAACAACTCCGGTCAACAACCTACACAGTAGAAAAGAAATTTAAAATACAATCCAATAAAACAACTTCGATTAATTTATAACAATGAAGCAATTTGAAATTTTAGGAAAAAAAGATACCAGATCTGGTTTTGGTGAAGGTTTATTAGAAATAGGTCGCCAGAATTCCGACGTGGTTGCATTATGTGCAGATCTGACCGGATCTCTTAAAATGGATGCATTCCTGAAAGAATTTCCTGATCGCTTTTTCCAGGCAGGAATTGCTGAAGCAAATATGATCGGAATGGCTGCAGGTATGACGATTGGTGGGAAAATTCCATACACAGGAACTTTCGCTAATTTCTCTACCGGACGTGTTTACGATCAAATCCGTCAATCAGTAGCCTATTCTCAAAAGAATGTGAAAATTTGTGCTTCACATGCCGGTTTAACACTTGGAGAAGATGGTGCAACCCACCAGATCCTGGAAGATATCGGAATGATGCGCATGCTGCCTCACATGACGGTTATCGTACCTTGTGATTTCAATCAGACAAAACAGGCTACTATGGCAATCGCTGCCCACAATGGACCTGTTTACCTGCGCTTCGGAAGACCTGTTGTTCCGATTTTCATTCAACCGGACGCAAAATTTACCATTGGTAAAGCAGACGTATTGATCGAAGGAACAGATGTAACCATCATTGCCTGCGGACATTTGGTATGGAAATCAATCGAGGCGGCACAACAATTGGCCGAACAGGGAATCAGTGCCGAAGTAATAAATATGCACACGATTAAACCTTTGGATGAAAAAGCAATCCTAGACTCAATTAACAAAACAAAATGTGTTGTTACTGCAGAAGAACACATGTTGAATGGAGGTTTAGGTGATGCCGTTGCACAAGTACTTGCGCGGCATTTGCCAACACCACAGGAATATGTTGGGGTAAACGATACATTCGGGGAATCGGGAACACCTGATGAACTAATGGTAAAATATGGTTTGGATACTCCAAACATTGTTGAAGCAGCAAAAAAAGTTTTAAAACGCAAATAAAAATATGAGTCAAATTCCCGATGAAAATACTATCATTTCTTATTTTCATCGGGATGATGATTTGGCTTATACGGCTTTTACGTGGATCGTGGATCTGCACAGTAAAAGACTTTACACTACTATTCGCCGCTGGATAAATAACCATGAATTGACCAACGACATCCTCCAGGAAGTACTTATCAAAGTCTGGAATAACAGGAAGCAGTTTCAAGGCAACAGTGCCTTATTTTCCTGGATCTATCGAATTGCATACAACGAAACCATCCTTTTCCTCAAGAAAGAGAATAAACACAAAAGTTTGGATATTACCGAGCCGATTGTGTCCTTTTCACATCAATCAGAGCATTATGGCAAACTGAGCTCCGAAGAAATCTCGAAATTCCTTTTTGAAGCAATCGAAACACTGCCGGAAAAGCAACGCATGGTGTTCGAGTACAAATACTTTGAAGATCTGAAATACGAAGAAATAGCGCAACTCACCGGTGGTTCCGTGGGAGGTTTGAAAGCAAATTACTTTCATGCGGTTGGAAAGATCGAAGAATTTTTAAAAGGTAAATTAAACCATTGAACAAACTAGTAATCTTAGAGTTATGAACCGGGAAAACAAACATATTATTGATGATTTAGAACTCACGCCTATTCAAATACCTTCGGATTTGTATTTCGAAGAATTGAAGAAAAGTGTACTGAATGAAATCGGAAATGGTGGTTTGAAAAAGAAGAGAGAAGCACAGATAATTTCCATGTACAAGCGCTGGTATGTTTGGGGATCTGCTGCAGCAATTCTGGTGCTCGCCCTTCTGTTTCCCTGGAACAACACCAATTCTCCGGTAAATTCTGAACCGATCAATTTATCTTCAGTCAGCAATGAAGAGATATACAATTACCTCAACGAAAACATTGAAGACCTGGACGCAGAAACGATCGCTATGCATTTAAGCAATAATGTGATTACAGTTTCACTCAATACTGAACCCGAAAAAAGTGCTTCGGAAAAGGAAAAACAGGAAACATTCACTTCAAAATCTCCTTTACTGGAGCATATTGAAGACGAAGAAATTATCGATTATCTGAAAGACGATCCCGATAGCTATCGGGACGGAGAATTGGACGAATATTTACTTATTGAATCTTAAAAAACGAAGTCATAATCAGCCACGGCTGAGGAATGAATATTAAAACGAAAAACATGAAAACGATACAAAAATTAACCTGGATTTTATTGCCGATCCTCCTCGCAACCACTACGTTTGCCCAGGGACCCGGTGATGAGAAAGACAAAGACGACAAAATCGAAGCATTGAAAGTCGGTTTTATTACAAAAGAATTGAGCCTCACATCAAGCGAAGCCGAAAAATTTTGGCCTGTTTACAATGAAATGGAAGCCAAAATGAAAGAAATCCGTCAAAGTTGTCGCAAGATCAACCAGGAATTAAAAGAATCGGAAGAGAAAATCTCCAACGACGATGCCAGGAAAAAGATGAATACACTTTTTGAAAATGACCAGAAAGAATTGGATCTGAAAAAAGAGTACAGTGAAAAATTTATTAAGATCATTGGCGAAAAAAGAACCTTAAAACTCTTAAGTTTGGAACATGAATTCAGACGTGTTCTTCTTGAAAGATTGAAAGATCGGAAAGACGGACCGCCGATGGACAGAAAACCGCATGGAAAACCGTAAAGAAGACTTTTTAAGCCATTTAGGACAAACAAATCCCTTCCCCTATTTAATTGATGTTGAATCGGCGGAAGGGATTTTTATTTATGATAAATCCGGGAAACGTTATACAGATATGATTTCAGGTGTTTCTGTAACAAACATCGGGAATCGTCACCCGCAAGTCATTAAACGCATTCAGGAACAGCTGGATAAATACCTGCACGTTATGGTTTATGGCGAATTTATCCAGGATTCCTCACTTGAAATGGCACGTTTACTTCGCACCTTCCTTCCCGAAGAATTGGATTGTGTTTACCCGGTAAATTCGGGTACGGAAGCCAATGAAGCTGCGTTGAAGCTTGTAAAGCGGGTAACAGGAAGAACCCAATTGGTCGCATTCAAGGGTTCCTACCACGGAAATACACACGGATCTTTAAGTGTTTCTGCAAACGAGATCAAGAAAACCCCTTTTCGTCCGCTCTTACCGGATGTGGATTTCATTCGCTTAAATGAACTCGCAGACCTGGAACGAATTACCACCCGGACTGCAGGAGTCATCCTGGAAACAGTTCAAGGTGACGCAGGAGTCCGCAAAGCCTCGGATGAATTTCTAAAAGCATTGCGCAAACGTTGTGATGAAGTGGGGACCTTGTTGATTTTCGATGAAATTCAGTGCGGAATGGGAAGGACCGGGAAAATGTTTGCGTTTGAGCATAGTGGAGTCATTCCGGATGTACTGACACTTGGAAAGGCACTTGGAGGCGGTTTACCGATCGGGGCCTTTATTTCGAAATACGAATACATGAATCAACTGAGCCACTCTCCCATGCTTGGACATATCACCACGTTCGGTGGAAATCCGGTGATCAATGCCGCGGCTTGGGGAACACTCGAAGTGTTTGAATCAGAGATCGATTTCAAAGAAGTAGAACGATTGGGAGCACTCCTTGAAAGTTACCTGCAGCAAATTGATGAAATTTTCGAAATTCGCCGTGAAGGAATGATGTTTGCCTGTGACATGGAAAGTGATGAGCGTGTTGCGAAAGTAGTTGAACGCTTATTGGAACTCGGAGTGATCAGTTTTTGGTTCCTTTCACATCCATACAGCTTCCGGCTTTCACCCCCGTTGAATATTACGGAAGAACAAATCCATGAAGTCGGGAAACTAATCCAGAAAGCGGTGAATGAGACGAAATAATGCGCCTTCGACTCCGCTCAGTCACCTTATTAATAAAACGTCTGGAATTGAAAGGTCATTGAGCGAAGTCGAAATGCCCTTTTAATTATTTTAATCCCCGCAAACGATTTCTCCAAATTCTGCGTTAGTCAAACAAACGATTTGCGATGAAGGGAATACTGGTCCTGTTTTTACTTTTTACAACTGCCGTACAAGCACAAACCTGGACTTCCGTTCCTTCCGTTCCAACCGCCGGACGAGACGATGGCGTTTGCTTCTCACTCAATGGATTCGGTTACATCGTAACGGGCTACCTGGGTACGTTCAACGAAAGCAACAAACTGTTCCAATACGATCCGAACACCAATTCCTGGAATGAAAAAGCAATTTTCCCGGGAATAGCCAGACAATATGCAAGCGTTTTCACATTAAAAAACAAAGCCTACTTAATTGGTGGTTATTCCGAGTCAAGCCAGGCTCTGAAAGATGTTTGGGAATACGATGAATTCACCAATACCTGGAAACAACTGAACGACTTTCCCGGACCGGCACGCTGGCACGCAACAGCCCTTCATATCCAGGAGGTCGGTTATGTTGGAATGGGAACCACAGCCGATTCTACTTTAGCAGATTTTTGGAAGTACAATGTGGATCTGGACACGTGGACACAACTTGCAGATTATCCCGGAGGACCCAATCGAAGTGTATTGGGCTTTCAATTGTTGAATGAAGGAATTTTCGGAGAGGGCTTCGATACGAATCCTATCAATTACTCCCCTTCCTGGTTTTCCTATAACCCGGGATCGGAAACCTGGACAGCCATTTCTCCCCTTCCCGCTGGTTTGCGTTCGTATGGCACAGCTATCAGCACCGACTTCAACGCATTGATTTGCGCAGGAATGGACCAAAACAGCACTTTTCACAACGATTGCTACATCCTGGACCATACAAAAACATGGAAAGCAGTTAGTCCGCTTCCCATAAGCGGCATAAAAGGAGCCAAAGGATTCGTTCTCAATGGAAACTTCTACCTGGGCAGTGGTTTAAAAGACAATTTCACCAGAACTTCCGATTTCTATAAAATGGAAATGCCGGTCTCCACTGCACACGAAAGTCACTTATTTCCAAATCCAAGTAAAGATTATTTCAACCTGATCTCCGAACCAAATGCAAAAGTTTCGGTGTTCTCCGTTGGCGGTCAGCTCATTCAGACACTGAAAACCAATGATGCAGGTTTTTTGGAGATCAAGCAATTGCCGATCGGCTTGTACGTTTGTCTGATCGAAGGGAAAAACACTTCCGAAATCAAAAAAATCGCCAAATTATAATAATTCGCAGGGCACCATTAGGAATTCGGAATTAGGCATTCGGAATTAGTACCTATATTTGTTAAGAAAGTTCTCTTCCTATGCGGTTTCAACCGATTAAGCAGTTCAATACCATTCTTCAGCAGGAATACCTGGAACCCACTATCAGTTGGTCTATCCGGGTGGTTTTGGCCTTAAACGTTCCTTTAATCGTCTTCCCGCTTTTTTTAGGCTTTTCCTACCACATAATTTGGGCGGCTTTCAGTGCCTATATGCTCACATTGATCGATTACAGGGGGTCGCATTACAAAAAAATGCTGATCCAGCTGGTGGAAGCAATTCTCATTCTGATTGCGGCAATCCTGGGAATGAACATTGGCGATTCCGTTACATTGTCCGTCATCGGTATGTTTGTAATTGGTGTTTTTGCTGCCTTGATCCGAAACTGGAGTGATTACGGTTCTACCATTGGTGTCGGAGTCGGATTCTTCTACTTATTTGGTATTTCCAATCCCACCCATTTTTCAGAATCACTGGTTTATGGAAAATACATCCTGTTCGGAGCAGCCTGGGCAATTGCCATTATCTTTTTGTCTTTTCCCTTTTCGGCTTCCAACCCCTTGAGAAGATCGGTAGCAACCATTTGGAAACGGAACACCGATTACCTCGATGCACTCATACAGCAATTCCTGGAACCCGAAGCAAAAAGAGACCTGCTGGCAATTACCTCTAAAGAAATCGAAATCCGCAGTGCTGTTGATAAATCCATCGATTTATTCAGTCGGAGAAAGGAAAACTCCACATTCAAAGCCGAACATTACGATCAAATGATCGAAATCCGGAAATCTGCCGCTTATTTCGGGGCCAGTATTAAATTACTGCACGAAGAATTGGAATCTATTAAAAACGAGCCGGTTCTGCTTCAAAATCATGCAATTTTATACAAGACGCTTTCAGCTTTGTCCCAGGCTTCTGCCCGACTATCCATTGTCATTTTTACCTTCCGCGGGGAAGACCTGACGATGGCCAAAGTACGGATCAAACGTTTTGAGATTGCCGCCGGAATTCTGAAAGAGAATTTACAGCAGCAGGACTTATCAGAAGACCATCACTTGATTTTGAACCAATTTATTGTGAGTTTGAACCAGTGCCAGCAATTTATGGAAAACACCATTCATTTGATGACGCAAAAGCTGAGTTTCAAGCGCAGCAATTACTTTGAAAACTATAAATTATCCTTTAACCATTTCATTGCGGGCTTGCAGCCGCGGGTTCTGTTCCAGGTGGTGCGGGAAATCTTCAATTTCGATTCCCAGCAGTTTAAGTACGCGCTGCGTGTAGGATTGGGATTGGCCCTATCTGTTTTTATCTTCAAATTTTTCAAAATCGATCATGGTCATTGGATTGCATTGACACTGCTTATTGTTATCCAACCATATTATGGCGCAACCCGGAAAAAGGGATTTGAACGGATCATCGGAACTGTCGCCGGAATCGTGGTCGGTGGGGCAATCATGCTGCTCCCGATCAAACACGAAACCTTTGTAGTGATCCTGATCTTCATTTCCTTCTTTGTTGCATATTACCTAAGGAATAACTACAAAGTGGGAGTTTTCTTCGTGACCATTATGCTGGTAGTGATGATGCAGCTTTCCAAACAAGGTTCCTGGGATCTAATTTGGTGGCGGGTACTTTCCACATTGATTGGTTCCGCACTGGCAATCCTGATCAGTTTTGCATTCTGGCCTATGTGGGAAAAACAACGTTTTCCGGCCTTGCTGAATAGCTCGTTTAATCAGAACTTATTCTTCCTGAACCAGGTAATTCTCAACTACCAGAAAAAACTTCCCGCAGGAGTTACGTGGCACAAGAGCCGCAGATTGAGCGAAGCAGCAAACAACAACTTATTCGCCTGCATTCAGCGTATGTATGAAGAACCACAGGCGCACCAGCGCCAGATTGATGTGCATTTTGCCAAAGTCGGTTCAAACATTCGCATTTCCCGGGAGATCACCAGCCTGGCTTTTGCCCTGGAGAAAGAGAAATCAGAACGGCTGACTCCTATCCTGAATGAATACATGGAAGCTATTCAGATCATTTTCTATCAGCACATGCAACGCGAAAAAGAAATGGATTTCAAACCTGTAAAGGCAATTATTCAAGATCCGATCTTTGAAGAAAATCAGCAATTCCAGGCAATCCAGGTGGATTTGGAGAAAATTGTGTTTGAGTTGGAGGCGCTAAAGGCGTTTAGGGGGTAAGTCCTCCCCCTTTCATCCCCCTCCAAAGGGGGAAAACGAAGATCCCACTAAAAAGCTCGATAGGTACTTCGAGTATATTAATATTTAGAACTGAGATTCTTCCTTTAAAAGGGGAAGTAAAATCTCCCCCTTTGGAGGGGGACCAAGGGGGAGGAAAATCACAAACTGGTAAAAAGAAAAAGCCCCTCCGCCGCCGCGGAAGGGAATCTATTGCATTATACTGCGGGATTAAGCGGTTCGTTTCCCCTGCTGCTTTTATTGCCGTAATCGATCGTGATGCGGGCACTGGTGTAGTCTTCAACGAAGGCCGGGTGTGAGTGCTTAAATACCAGGATCAGGCGGTCAAATTCTACGCGGAGCAATTCGTTCAGTTCCTGTTCCAGTTCTTTGATGGACTGGGTGATCCCTTTTCGTTTGATGATCGCTTTGCGGACGCTGTTGTTTACTTCGCTCACATTTTCCAGGAGCGGAATGAGTTCATCGAGGATCTGTGTGGTGACTCCGTAAGCGGATAATTGCGTGCCGTAGGTATCGATGTCTTGTTTCAGTTCGGCACTTCGGGCTGCCAGCTGGGTGAGCCGCAGGTCTTCGAGGTCTGTCTTGGTGAGGTTGTTGCGTTCCCGCAGCAATACATCGCCGGTGGCGCGCCCCAGGAGGAAGAGTGCATGCTGCACAATGAGCATACGCTCGCGCAGATCCGTGATGCGCAGTCTTTTATCGATGGCCACACCGGTGGTTGCGCCGAGTTGTTCGGTGACACGCACCCGCAGCAGGTTCAATTTCGTTTCAAAAGCTTCTTTAGCACTTACAAACGCCGGGATTCCCTGCCAGGTTGCCTGATGATCGTTTAAAACCGAAAGTACACTCCCGTACATGTTCAGTTTGTTTGCGGTGGATTTTTTCATTGTTCCAGTTATTAAATGGTTAACAACCCTATTAATGAAAAATGATGCCAAACTATTGTTTATCAATCGTTAAGAGTTGTTAATGGTGGTTCCACTGTATGCTTGCGCTGAAGCTTCAGCATAGGCGCAGCAAAATGTTACTGGACGCTTTCAAAAGGCGGTTTTGAACTAACTAAATTTTTCGTAGGATTTGCTGCACACGGACGCGGGTTCGTTTTCTACGAGCAAATGTTTCCGTGAGATTGAGTTCCATTTGTTGGAGATTGAGTTGGATCGGTTTTCTACGGGCAGAAGTTTGCGGGAGATTGAGAGAGATTCACTTTCTATGAGGAGACGTTGGTAGAAGATTGATGTAGGTTTGTTTTCTATGGGCGGAGGTTTGTGGGAGATTGATGTGGGTTGGTTTTCTGCGGGTGGAGGTTTGCGGGAGATTGATGTAGCACGAGCAAAATCCCGAAGAGTCGGGACAGGTTGCTCACGCTAACTTGGGGTATTTGAAACGCATGTATACGCACTTATATCTATTCAACCATTTTGTTACCAATACTGCCCCCTAGAAAACATTCATTATTATCGATAACCTCCATTTCCATATTATAATATTCTGTCATCATTTCTGTAAAACACTGGATCAAAGATAATTTAGCAATATTTGATGGATACTCTTTAATTTGATTAGTTACACTTCTATTTTTCAAATGACTTGTAATTGACATGACGTATTTAATGTTTTTGGTTTTAAATAATTGAACGAATTCTTTTTCAGTTAATCCACCATTTCTGTCTTTTTCTTCCAACTGTTTATAAATCGCTTTAAGATATGTATTGTTCTCATCTTTAAGGTCATTTTTAAGTCTTCTAGCAGATGAGATGATCTGATTATACAACTCTCGCATTTCTGTACTAAAGCCATACTTTACATGACACAAATAAAGCCACTTATCTTGAATATGAATAACGTCAGCAAGTTCAATTGAATCAACAGTTATTTTATCAAGAACGAGGTAATTGTCCTTTAAATATTTAGCATTATAAACTGCTTCGTCTTCCCTTTTGCCATTTATTTTAAGCTGCCATTTTTCATTAAGGATTGTATTATTCAAATTGTTGTTAGATATAATTTCTGCGCACCTATTATTCATTTCTTCAATAAATACCTCTCTCAATCTATACCATTTTGAATCTAAATAAATAAATGTCCCAACATCAGGAACATATATTTCAGTATTCAAATGATGAATTAAGGTTGTTCTTAAAATAGGAGTGCTTTTTTGATTTTTATAAGTTAGTATGTAAGTATTATAGATTTTGTTATTGAAGGATTTTAAATTTCTATCGTAATTATTTTCTGCTAAGTATTTAAATAGTATTCGCAGAATTCCGCTCTTATCAGATGTTCTTCCAATTTTTTCAAATTTATACTTGCCTTGATGTATTTTTATTTCATACTCATCAGCGCTATAAAAGTCTTCCACCTTATTTGGATAACACACATCAAAATTTGATGTTTTACCATCAATTATATCAATTCTTTCATTAAAGAGTTTGTTTAATAGTGCTGGTGTAAGAAACTTTGAAATAAAATTATTATCATCTATTTCTTTATATGAACTAAAAAAATCATTTGGCGAAAGCGATTCTAGATGCACTAATATTTCGACAAGGTTTCCAAGTTCAATAAATGAAAGTTTTTTGTTTATGTTAAAACCAGAGGAAATACTCAAAATTATTTGAGGTGATCTTGATGTAAGAAATTGATCAAAATACAAATTAGCCGTCTCATCCGACAATTTTATTTTCAATTCTGTAGGTATTTTGCCGAACTTAATATAGTCCATAATTCGGTAATTCTCTTTAAATTGCTCTTTCATCCCGGCTCTAAGTCCCGTAACACCTCTTGTATTAATTGTTATAATTTGATCTTGAATTGGGTTCATTATTCTTGAATATGTATTTAAACCGTAGGAAGTATCTAAAAACGGTAATACGTATTGATAAAACGCTCCGCCTACGACAGAATAAATTCCTGCATCGGTGCTGATTAACAAAACCAGCGAAGGCATTTTATATTGTAATGAAATATCCTCAACATATTCCGACGGAAAAAATTCAGACCATTCTGAATCTTTGTCATCCGATTCAATTACAATTAATTTTAGTTCAAAATCTACTAATTGAAAATTCTTTTCTTTAAAGGTTTTGTTATTTTGGCGCAAGTGTTTTAAGACGCCTTCATATACATTTTCTAAAGTGTGTTGTTTGCCTATCTTATATATGGTTGGGTTCTGTTTCATAAGTTGAAGTAGTAATTACGCAATAAGTTAACGGCCAAATTGATAGCTTTGATAAGTTTCAGTGGTCTAAACTAGAAATTAAATTGAAACAAAAACTTTTCCACTGAAGAATCAGTATTTCCCACATTTCCACTTGCGGTTTACCACATTCTTTTCCCTACACATACCTCCCCAGCATTCCATCCGAATCTGAAAATCCATACTGGATCAAACAATCTTCCACCACTTCAGCTATTACTTCCCGGTCGTCGGTGTCATAGACATCCAGATCATCAGTGATAAAGTCCAGGAGTTTTTCGAAGTGTTGAATAACGAGCTCCTTTTCGAGCGCAGGATCTTTCATGGAATCAATTTCACGGAGGCATTTTTCGAATGCTTTCCTGATTTGATTCACTACTCGCTTTCCGTGGAATTCCTCCAATTCATCCAGCTTTGATAGATCGTGGTTTGATTTTGCAGAAGATGCAGCCCTTTTAGGTGGTTTGATCACGTACTCCCGGAAATTTTCCAACCCTACTGCTTGAGCCATCCGATCGAAGTACGATTTATTTACCTCATCATGCAATTGATTTTCCGGATCATTTGGTCTTACATATTCCATATGTTCCAGGAATTTGTGCCACTCCAATTTTAGAAATTGTTTTCTCAAAAACTGGTGAAGCTCCTCAACGGGTGTATCATTATCTATGTGTTTGATCAATAGATCGATGGTCTTACTGATCTGTACAAAAATTGATTCACTATGGTCGTAATTCTTATCGATGTAAAATTGCTTATACTCGTTTTCCCCGAATTTAAGTTGGAGTAATTGTTCTCTGTTGATTTCCATAAGTAGAGAATATGAAGGTTTTTGGTTGATGTGATACTTCTATTAACTATTAGTTTCTTTCGATCTTCAATACTACTTAATAATTTTGGAAACACATTATTCTTTTCCATACTTCCTTTCCAATTTTCCCCTACCTTTACCCCATCCAAAAACTATTTGCTAAATTTATTCCATGAACGTTCGGTTAACCAAAGATCAGAAGATTAAAATTGCCAATTCGGAGGATGTTTACAACATCATGCAGCAGGTGTTGCTGCGCGAGAACAGAATTAGCAGAAAACAAGAACATTTTTGGATTATCGGGCTGGATAATAAGAGCAGCATCCTGTTTATTGAATTACTGGCTCTGGGTCAGCAGAACCGGGTAAATATGAATCCTTCGGATACGTTCCGGATGGCGATTTATAAACTCGCTACCCAAGCTATTTTGGTGCACAACCACCCAAGCGGAGCTACCGATCTTTCGAAAGAAGACAAAGAGTTGACAGATTACCTTTATAAAGCCGGAAAATTCCTGAAAATAGAAGTGATTGATCATCTGGTGATCACCGAAGATGATTATTTCAGCTTTGAAGATAACGGAATGATGGATAACATCAAGAACAGCGGTATGTGGGAACTGATCGACACCACTAAGACGGATTTAGCCGAAATGAAAGCGGAGATTGCTGCGCAAAAAGCGGCGAAAGAAAAAAGCAAAGAAATTGCAAGAAAAATGCTTGCGCTCAATAACATGTCCGCAGAAGAAATACGCAAATTGACCGGGTTGACGATCCGGGAGATGAATAAGATTTTGAAAGAGGTTGGGAGATAATTCAGGCCACCCTCCATTCGATCCTTACGCCACCCTCCTTTATCCTCCCTCAAGGGAGGAATTGTAATCCTGCTTCATATTAAATAACAGTACTTCTTATCGTTAAGGTAGGAGGTGTATTTGATCTCCCCCTTTGAAGGGGGATAAAGGGGGATGGCCAGTGGGGGCGCCTTCAGACGATAAGCCACCCCTCTCAATCTCTCCCGACGACTTCCTGTCGGGACAGGCTCCTCAAGGGGAGAAGTTTATAGATCCTCTAAGGTTGAAGAAATCCCGAAATCGAAATAATATTGGTTAATATTTAAAGCTTTACTTCTTTCTTATGGAAGGAAGTGGATTGAATCTCCCCCTTTGAAGGGGGATAAAAGGGGGATGGCCTGTTTTGGCTTCCTTTGTATTATCGATTTTTCTGCTTAAATTAAAGTATGAAAACATTTAGCCACAATCACTACAACCCCAAACTGAAAGAGTATGCCCGTGAATTACGGACGGAGACTGCTTCCAAAGCGGAAAAGGTGATCTGGAAAGGATTGCTATCCAGGAAACAAACCGGAGAACGCTTTTTGCGGCAACGGCCTATCTATCACTTTATAGTAGATTTCTTCGCCCCGGAGATCGGGTTGATTATTGAGATCGATGGGAATTCGCATTTCAGTAAGCCGGATTATGACCGCTACCGTGAAGATAAACTGGTGTCGCTGGGTTATACGGTGATCCGTTTTAAAGAAGGTGATGTGATCTGGAATATGGATGTGGTTTCGGAACAGGTGCGGCATGTGATTCATGTTTTGAGAGTGGGGATGCCTTCTTCTTCCTCTTGATTCTCAGGCCACCTCCTCTGACGGAGTCTGACACTCGTCAGAGTCGTCAGACCCTAACCCCTCCTCAAGGAGGGAGATTAGATCCTCCTCCCTTGAGGGAGGACTGAGGAGGGTGGCTTGTGTGGGCGATTCTCCTTCTCCACCCCTCTTTATCTCCCCTCAAGGGGAGAGACTCAGTCCGCCATCCCCCTTTATCCCCCTTCAAAGGGGGAAATTGAGAACTCAAAAACTATCCAAAAAATTCAACAGCACCACATGCAACTTATCCAATTCCTCTTCCGAAATACAATAAGGCGGGTTTAGATAGAGAATATTCCCCAACGGACGGATCAAACACCCGTTTTCCAGGAAAAAGTCATATGCTGTATCACGAATAGACGAAAAGTAGTTATTCCCCTCACCTGTTTCCACTTCAAAACGCAAAATTGTGCCACACAAACCGATCTCTTTTACTTTCGGATGCGTTTTCAGTGCTTCGATGAAATAGCGGTGGCGTTCTTCGATCCACTCTATGGAATCCCAGGTTTCGGGCTGTTCAAATAAATCCAGGCTTGCGTTCGCAACTGCACAAGCCAAAGCACTTCCGGTAAAGGAGTGCCCGTGAAGCAATGCTTTAGCGGTCTCCGGGTGAAGGAAGGCATCGTAAATCTCGTTCGTTGCAACAGTCAGTCCCAAGGGCAGAATTCCACCCGTTAATCCTTTCGACAAACAAATGATATCCGGTTCCTGTTCACAGAAATTATGAGCAAACAGCTTTCCGGTCCTTCCCCAGGCTGTCATTACTTCATCGAAGATCACCAGCGCATGGTACTTTTTCGCCAACGCCACAAATGCATCCAGCCAGGTTGCGTCGTACATGCGCATTCCTGCCGATCCTTGTACCAAAGGTTCTACAATAACTGCCGCCACTTCCCCGGATTTCAGGATCTGTTCTGCCCGGATAAGCGATTGGCTTCTTGCTTCGTCTTTGGGGAAATCAATGAAATCCACGTCGAAGAACAAGTGCTCAAAAGGTTTGTTGAAAGACCCACGCTGACCGATCGACATAGCACCGAAGGTATCTCCGTGATAAGCTCCTTCTATGGCAATGATCCGTTTTTTCGATTCGTTTTTATTGAACCAATACTGAAAAGCCATTTTCAAAGCAACTTCAACGGCTGTGGAACCATCGTCTGAGAAAAACACCTTCTCTAACTTATCAGGGAGCAAGGAAGTAATGCGATCTGCCAGTTTAATTGCTTGCGGATGTGTTGCACCGGCAAATATTACGTGATCAAGCTGCGAAAACTGCTCGTTCAAAGCCTGTCCTAAATACGGATGACCATGTCCGTGAATAGTTACCCACCAGGATGAATTGGCATCGATATATGTTTTCCCGCTCGAATCAAAAAGTGTTGTTGCTTCTGCTCTTACAATGTGTAACGGTTCTTTCGCCGTCTGCATTTGGGTAAAGGGATGCCAAACGTGTTTTTTATCTTTTTCTAGGCTTGCTGCTCTATCCATAATTTGGCTGCTTGTTGGATACTTTCTTTCGAAAATTCGGTTAGTTCCGGGATCGTTGTGATTTTAAGATCGGAGAAATGTGCATGATAGATCCGTTCCGTAGCTTCATTTCGTTCTCCGTTTACAATTAATCCCGCAATGGGTATTTCACGTGACATCAATGCGTTCAATGTCAACAAGGTGTGATTAATGCTCCCAAGGTAATGTTTTGTCACCACATACACCGGGATCTCCCACAATTGAAAGATGTCGATGTAACATAACCCCTGATCATTCAAAGGTACCATTACTCCACCCGCTCCTTCAATAATGGTTTGTTTGGAAAAATCAGGCAAATCGAAATCTTCTTCGTTTAATTCAATTCCGTCCAGACGCGCCGCTTCGTGTGGCGACATGGCGTGATTCAACAAAATACTTGCTGGCAAAACAGTTGTTTCGGAAGTATGTGTTTGAACAAAGTCACTATCCAAAGCATGTAAATCTCCCGCCTGAACCGGTTTCCAGTAATCTGCTTTCAAGGCTTCACAAAGCACTGCACTTACAACGGTTTTACCTATTTCCGTTCCGATTCCTGTAATTACAAATGAGTTCATCTTCGTTTTCCTTTCGGTATAAAGTTGGTGCAATCCAAATCTATGCAGGAATACCTGTTATTACAAAATTGCCATCAATGAGCTCTACTTCTACCCGACCATTTCCAGTAGTTGTTTTTCCATCAGCTGTGATTTCAATATTGATAAATACCCAAAACTTTCCAACTTCATGCTCCACTTTACCCGTCAAAGAAAATTTTGTAAAATGCCATCCTTCATACTTTTGCAATTTTTGTCGCAAAATCTCAGTTCTTTTTTCAGTGAATGGAAGAACCTTTTCCCATTCCTTATCTTTTCGTATCTGGGAAGCATAAAAAAAGTTCACCACAGATTCCAATGTATTCTCGTAACTCGTAAAAGTTGATGCGTTGCTTGCTGTTATTACAGGAGCATTCGAAATTTTCTCTATCGGATCCATCTCTTGTGAAAAAGAAAACGCCGACAAAGCAACAAGTATAATCGTAAGGAATATTCTCATCTGCATGTTTTTTATTTTAAACTGCGCTAATCCGCCACGGCGGGTTTCTATCGTCAGCCGCGGCTGACTCTTATCTCAACTCTGCACCCAATTGTTTTTCCAATTCGGCACGGATCGAATTCATAATTCCGTCTACCTGTGCATCTTTCAATGTTTGCTCTGCATCCTGGAATGTGAATGAAACAGCGTATGATTTCTTTCCTTCAGGTAAATTCTTTCCCTCATAAACATCAAACAACCCCACTTTTTGCAGGATCTTCTTATCCACTTTCTTAGCGATTTGCTCGATTTCAGCGAAACGTACCTTCGAATCCAGCAACAACGAAAAATCACGGCGAACTTCAAATGTTTTCGGCAATTCTTTGTACTGAACTTTCGCCAGTTTCAACGAATCCAAAACGGCATCCCAATCCAGGTCTGCTACAAAAACATCCTGTTTAACACCAAAATGCTTTTTCACCTTCGCATTGGCCCATCCCAGGGTTCCAACCACATTTTTTAGAATACGGATTTGATAACCGTCCGCTAAAACAACAGATTCGCCTAAACTTTCTTCCTGGATAAATGATGCCAGGCCAAGTCGTTCAAATACATTGGAGACAATTGCTTTTAATGTAAACAAAGTTGATTTCTCTAGTTTTTGCGCCCAGGATTCCTCCTGTTTGTTCCCGGTCATTAAGAGCAATAAGCGCTTATTTTCGGAATAAATGTCATTCTCGAAGGAATATGTTTTACCGAATTCAAACAAACGTAAATCCGGGTTCTGACGATTTTGATTATGCGCCACTGTTTCCATTCCCTGGAATAATAAACTCTGACGCATCACAGCCAAATCCTGGCTCAAAGGATTGAGCATTGTTACCGCTTTGGATACAGGAAACTGGTTTCCCCCTAATTTCTCAGCATATTGAGGACTTGTCAATGAATTGTTCATCATTTCATTGAATCCCATTCCTGCCAAAATCTCAGCCAAATTCACACCCAATCGTTCCAAATCCGGTTTTTCACTCACCACTAAAGATGTATTTAGTTTTTCCGGAAGCGGAATTTGATTGAATCCGTATATACGCAATACTTCTTCGATCACGTCAATTTCACGGTCTACGTCCACACGGTAATTCGGAACGGAAAGTTCCAACTGCTCGCTGGTCGAACTCAAAATCTCAAAATCAAGAGAGGTCAAAATATTCTGAATAACAGCCGGAGCAATAACATGCCCCAATACCTGATTGATTCGATCAAAGCGCAGTGTTACTTTTCTTCTTTCAATCGGATTCGGATACAGGTCAACGATTTCCATTCCCACTTTTCCGCCTGCTACCTCCTGAATGAGTTGTACCGCTCTCTCCAAAGCATACGGAACCAAATCCACATCCACTCCACGTTCAAAACGGAAACTTGCGTCGGTCGACAAACCATGTCTTTTAGCTGTTTTACGAACTGAAACCGGCTGGAAATAAGCAGCCTCCAAAAAGACATCAGTTGTATGATCTGAAATCCCGGAATGATTTCCCCCGAAAACACCTGCAATACACATCGCTTCTTTTTCATTGGCAATGACCAGGTCTTCTTCGTTCAATTCACGTTCCACACCATCCAGGGTAATCATCTTCTCGCCTGCTTTTGCAGTACGGACAATTACTTTTCCATTCACAACGGAAGCGTCAAATGCATGCAAAGGAGTCCCCAATTCACGCATCACGTAATTCGTTACGTCCACCACATTATTAATCGGCGACAAGCCAACTGCTCTCAATTTATTTTGCAACCAGGCCGGTGAAGCTTTTACTTCAACTCCGCTGATGGTAATCCCCATATAACGCGGGCATTTCTCTGTATTTTCCACCACAACAGAAACAGGTAATTCCGTTTCTTTTACCGGCTTCTTTATTTCTTTCAACTGCAATTTCGCAGCGCTTCCTTCATGACAAGCCATGTATGCCAGTACATCACGGGCAACACCCACATGTCCCATCGCATCTGCCCTGTTTGGGGTTAATCCGATCTCGATCTGCACATCGCTTTCCAGCTCCAGGTATTCCGCAGCCGGTGTTCCGGGCTTTGCATTCGGGTCCAGTACCAAAATCCCATCGTGACTTGTTCCTAAGCCCAATTCATCTTCAGCACAAAGCATTCCATAAGATTCAACATCACGGATTTTGGAAACTTTCATTTTCAAGGGTTCATCCGGTTTCGGGTATAGGACCGCACCAACCTGTGCCAGAATTACTTTCTGTCCCACAGCTACATTCGGTGCTCCACAAACAACCTGCAAAATCTCTTTTCCATTATTGACTTTCGTTACCTTTAGTCTATCCGCATTGGGGTGTTGCTCACATTCAATGACTTCCGCAACTACAACTCCTTCCAAACCACCTTTCACAGATTCAATGGTTTCAAATCCTTCAACTTCCAAACCTGTGTCTGTTAATAGCTGATCTAATTGTTCGGGAGATTTGTGAACCGGTAAAAACTCGTGTAACCAAGCGGATGAAATTTTCATTGTTGTAATTTTTTTCGAAGCTCAAATTTAAGAAAAAGCTCAGAAAGCGAGGTTTAATTTGACATAAAAGCGTTAAATTCGTTCACACTAATTTTTGAATGAAATCTCTCACGATACAATTCTTATTTCTATTTGCTGTTTCACTCTCCTGGGGACAGGAAAATGCAACTATCAGCGGTTACATCAATGAAGGAAGTTCGGGAGAACCCATAATTGGCGGACAGGTTTTTGTTCCAAGTATCCAAAAAGGAGCTGTTACCAACACATTCGGGTTTTATTCTTTAACGCTTCCGGTAGGTACTTATCAATTGATTTATCGTGGTGCCGGCCTTCCAAATGATACTATCAACATCCAACTAACGAAGGATACAATCATTACTTCCGAATTAGGTAAAACAATTAAAATCGATGAAGTTGAGGTCAATGCAAAAAAAGCAGACAATGTAAATTCTACCAAGATCGGACAAATCGAACTGGACATCAAACTCATCAAAAAACTTCCGGCATTTTTGGGTGAAGTAGACGTTCTGAAAACCATTCAATTGCTTCCGGGAGTTTCATCGGTCAGTGAAGGCGGACAAGGATTTTACGTCCGTGGTGGCGGACCGGATCAAAACCTCGTTTTGCTGGATAATGCGCAAGTTTACAACGCTTCTCACCTCTTCGGTTTCTTTTCCGTTTTCAATTCGGATGCCATAAAAAGTGTAAACCTGATCAAAGGAAGTATGCCTGCCAACTATGGCGGAAGACTTTCCTCCGTTCTGGAAGTGAATATGAACGAAGGGAACAACAAGAAGTTCAAAGTGACCGGTGGATTGGGATTAATCTCTTCCCGCCTCACCTTCGAAGGACCAATCGTTAAAGACAAAGGCTCGTTCATTGTTTCTGCAAGAAGAACGTATATTGATCTGTTCATGAAAGCTTTCATTAAAAAGTCGAGTTCTTTTTATGGTTCCAGTTATTACTTCTACGATCTGAATGCCAAACTGAATTACCGCCTGGGGCCAAAAGACAAGATCTACCTGAGTGGTTATTACGGAAAAGACTTATTCAATTTCGGGAATAAAGCGGATGATTTTAGTGTAAAAATGCCCTGGGGAAATGGAATTGCTGCTCTGAGATGGAATCATCAGTTCAATAGTAAATTGTTCATGAACACCACAGCAACACTAACAGACTACCTGTTCAGTTTCGGTTCCGAACAAGACCAATTCAAATTTGAATTAAAATCCGGAATTCGCGACTATGGTGCTAAAGTCGAATTATCTTATTTCCCTAACACACGGCATTCCATCAAAATGGGAGTCGATTATTTGTACCACACGTTCACTCCTGCCAGCGTTTCTGCTTCGCAGGATGACGTGATTTTCGATACAGGCCTGGCTCAAAAATTATTCAGCCATGAATCCGGTATCTATGTCCTGGATGAAGTGGATATTGCTTCCTGGTTACGTGTAAATGCCGGAATCCGTGTAAGCATGTATCAATTCACAGGACCTTTTACACGCTATTATAAAGGCGTAACCGGACATACCGATTCAACCAACACCTATGGCAAAGGGGAAATTATCAAATCCTATTTTGGTTTCGAACCACGTATTTCCGCTCGTTTCCTGCTGAAGGACAAAAGTTCCATCAAAGCCGGTTTCACTTATAACAATCAGTACATACACCTTGCGAGTCTGAGCGCAGTTTCACTCCCGACAGATATTTGGTATCCGAGTACCGATAAAGCACAGCCGCAAAAAGGATGGCAGGCAAGCTTGGGATACTTCCGAAACTTCAACGACAATAAATGGGAAACTTCCGTAGAGGTTTACTACAAAAAAATGGAAAATGTCATTGAATTTAAGCAGGGCGCACTGCCTTCAGACAATGTAAATGACAATACGGACAACCTGCTTGTTTACGGTACCGGATGGAGCTATGGTGCTGAATTTTTCATCAAACGGACCTTTGGAAAATTAACCGGGTGGATCGGCTATACACTGGCAAGATCGGATCGCTACTTCCCGGATCTCCAGGATACAAAATATCCTGCAAAATATGACAGAAGACATGACTTAACCCTTGTCGGGACCTATGAATTAAACAAACACTGGACTTTCGGATTCTCATTTATCTACGCTTCCGGAAATACACTGACACTTCCGAACAGTTGGTACTTCAACAACCAGGATCTGCTTTTCAATTACGGAACACGAAACTCTACGCGGATGGCTCCCTATCACAGATTGGATCTTTCGGCTACCTGGTATGATAAACCTACCAAAACCAGGATCGATAAGAAAACAGGCGAAAAAACAGAAGTGGTGAAGAAGTTCAGGCAAAATGTAGCATTCTCAATCTACAATGTTTATAACCGTGCCAATCCTTATTTTTTGTATATTGATAACGAAGGAAGTATTACTTCGAACGATTTTAAAATATCGGTTAAACAAGTTTCATTATTTCCAATTTTACCAAGTGTCACATGGAATTTCGAGTTTTAATTGCTTTATTCAGTTTGATCTTGTTTCTTGGAAGCTGTACCAAGGAAGTGAAGATCGACATTCCCGGTTATGAGGAAAAAATGGTCATCGACGGGCGAATTGAAACAGGAATGCCTCCGATCGTACTGATTTCCAAAACTCAGGACATTTATTCACCAACCACCATGGAAGCATTCCTGAATAGCTTTCAATCGGGTGCAGTTGTCACCGTTTCAGATGGAAGCACAACAGTTGTTCTGGACGAAATTTGTTCCGACAATCTCCCTCCGGGCACGGAAGCAATGGCCGCTGCCATGTTTGGAATTCCGGAAGAAGAACTTGCAAACTACCACCTTTGCGCCTATTCAACCTTCAATACGGCCATTTGGGGACAGGTCGGTAAAACTTATTCCCTGAAAGTCGAATTAAACGGCGAAGTATACACATCATCGACTCAAATCGTCAATCCCACTCCACTGGATTCCGTTTACTGGAAACAGGATCCCGGAGCAAATCAGGGATATGGTTATTCCTGGGCAACACTGACCGATCCACCGGGATTTGACGCTTACTTTTGGGAAGTAAAACGGATCAATATGGTAAACGGAAACACGAAGGACCCTGCTTTTAAAGCAACTTTCAGTCCGGTTTTTGACGATGAGTTCTTTGGTGGACAAACCTTTAATTTCTACTATGAAAATCCGTTTACCTGGGACGATGAAACTGTTCAGGATACAGACAAGGGTTATTACAAACAAGGAGATTCCGTAGTCATCAAGTTCTCTAAAATAGACGCGGCCGTTTACGAGTTTTTGGAAAAGAAATACATGCAGTTGGGAACCACTGGAAATCCCTTTGCTTCCCCAACAATGATCCCTTCCAATATTCAGGGTGGCGCAATTGGTTTGTGGGCCGGATACTCCCCATCGTTTGATACGTTGTATTGTACTCCGTAAAGGTGACTTTCCCGAAACTTCGGGACTCAGTCACCTTATAAGCATTAACTGAATAACTTCGGTAACTGAGCGTAGCCGAAGTTCCGCAGTTATTCACTCCCCTTTGTTATTTCATTTTAACATTTTTAACGCTGAGCTAGCAGATAGATATTAACTTTGCGCTATGAAACAACAAGAAGATTTCATTAACGTACGGAGATTAATCCAAAGTAAAAACCCGCGTTTAATTAAATGGATCCCGGGTTTTATCATCCGTTACTTAGAGCGTATTCTTCACCAACAGGAAATCAACAACTTCCTGAACACACATGATTCCAAAAACCAGGATTTTTGTAAAGATGTATTGGCTGAAATCGGTGTTTCTTATTCCATTTCAGGTATTGAAAACATTCCGAAAACAGGAAAATGTGTCATTGTAATGAATCACCCGCTCGGAGGAATGGACGCAATGGCTTTGGTAGACGGATTACGTCATCACCGGACAGATATTAAATTCATTGTGAATGATTTGCTTTTGAACCTGGAGCCTTTGAAGGAAATCTTTGTAGGGATCAATAAGCACGGAAAAACGAAAAGCAGTTCCTTACTCCAGGTAAACAGCCTGTTTTCATCCGATCAATTGGTCTGTGTATTTCCTGCCGGGTTGGTTAGCCGCAAGAAAAACGGGGTTGTTAAAGATCTGGAATGGAAAAAAGCATTCGTGAAGCAAGCCCGCATAAATAACCAACTGATTGTTCCGGTTCACATTGACGGAGAATTGTCAAACTTCTTTTATCGTTTGGCTAATTTTCGTACATTTCTTGGAATAAAAGCAAATATAGAAATGCTTTACCTGGCTGATGAAATGTTTCGTCAAAAAGGAAAGCACATCCGATTTACTGTTGGAAAACCAATTGAAGCCAGCACATTAGATACAAACACATCAGACGTTGCATGGGCCGAATGGTTCCGTAATTACGTCTATACCTTGAAACAAAACGTATGAAACCAATAATACCTGCTGTTGACAAAGAGATTATCAAAAAAGAGCTTGCAGAAGTAGGCTTGGTCAGAAGCACCCGGAAAGGCGATAATGAGATTTATTTTGTAAACTGTCATACGGCACCGAATATCGTTCGTGAAATTGGCCGTTTGCGGGAAGTAACTTTCCGTTTTGCTGGCGGTGGAACCGGTGAAGAATTGGACCTGGACGAATATGACACCCAGGAAATCTGCTACAATCAGCTGATTGTGTGGGATCCGGAAGATGAAGTGATCATTGGCGGATACCGTTTCATTTTATGTAAAGATGCTATCGATGAACACGGGGAGATCCACTTGTCGACAACGCATTATTTCGATTTTTCGGACCATTTCATCAAAGACTATTTGCCAACAACTTGCGAATTAGGCAGAAGCTGGGTACAACCGGATTATCAACCAGCCCAAAATCCACGAAAAGGCTTGTTTGCTTTGGATAATATTTGGGACGGACTGGGCGCTTTAACTATTACTTATCCGGATATCAAGTATTTCTTCGGTAAGGTAACCATGTACCCGAATTACAACCGGGAAGCACGTGATTTCCTGCTTCATTTCATGCATCATTATTTCCCGGATACAGAAAATCTGATGGTCCCTTACCACCCCTTGAAAACGGAATATGATACCACTTTTGTGGAAGAGCAGTTAAAAGGCCTGGATTTCAAGGATGGATTTAAAGTGTTGAACTCGTTTGTGCGTCAGCATGGAGAAAATGTTCCACCCTTGGTAAATATCTATATGCATCTTTCCCCAACTATGAAAACCTTTGGAACTGCTGTCAACCCGGATTTCGGAAATGTAGAAGAAACCGGGATTTTGGTAACGATTGCAGATGTTTACCCGGATAAAAAAGAACGTCATTTAACTTATTAAAAGATGATAAATCACGAGTTTGCACGTTGTTTTACGAAAGATCTGGAGTCCTTAGCAAAGGAAATAGAACTTTGCGATGAAGCCTTGTTGTGGCAGGTGTTACCCGGAGTTACCAATTCCATTGGGACACTAACCCAGCATTTGATCGGGAACCTGAACCATTTTATCGGTGCAACACTTGGAAACACAGGCTATATCCGTACACGTGAACGCGAATTTTCGGAGCGTTACTTGTCCAAAATCGAAATGATCGTTGAAATTAAGCGCACTTCTGACATGCTGGAAAAAGCGCTGCATTCATTAACAGCAAAAGATCTTCTAAAAATATATCCGTTGGAACCCTTTGGCTACACGATGACAACAGGCCATATGATTATGAAGTTAGCAAGCCACTTAGGATATCATTTGGGACAGATCAATTATTTGAGGAGAATCAAACAGAGTTGAAAATTGATAATGGACAATTAGATTAAATACGTCTCCCCATCTTCCACCACACACACATTCTCAAAAACGGCAGAAGCTTCTTCAAAATGCCTTAGTCCGTTCTCATAGCGCGCACTTAGGTGTCCCAGTAACAACTTTCCTGCTTCCGCCTGTTTCGCAATCATAGCTGCTTGTTGTGCCGTAGTATGGAATGTTTGTTTTGCACGTTCCAATTTTTCCTGCAGGAAGGTAGCCTCGTGATACAGTACAGTCACTTGCTTAATATAGTAAACAATCCGCTCGTCAAAAATGGTGTCTGAGCAAAACGCATACGATTTACTCGGTTTTGCCGGATAAGTATATTCATCTGCATAAATGATTTCACCGGACTCCAGCGCTACATCCAAACCTTGTTTCAATTTTGGAATAAGTGTCAAAGAAAGCCCCGCTTCTTCAAATCTATCGGCATTCAGTTTCCGTTCTTTCGGTTTCTCCTTGATTAAAAAACCATTGGTAGGAATTCGGTGACTTAAAGGAAAAGTCCAGATCTCAATCATTTTATCTTCAAAAATCAAGCGATGTTCTTTTCCGTTCAAGTGTACAAAATGAAGGTCAAATCCCAGTTTGGCCCCACCAACCTCAAGCTGCATTTTGATGATCTGTTCTAACTCTTCCGGGCCATAAATAGTCAATCCTTTGTCTCTTCCCAATAAATGCAGGGAACTTAAAAGGCCAACCAATCCGAAAAAATGGTCTCCGTGAAGATGGGAAATTAAAATATGATTGATTTTCTGAATATGAACGTGATTCTTACGCAATTGGACCTGTGTTCCTTCACCGCAATCGATCAGGATATGGCGGTCATTGCATTGAACATATTGCGCTGTAGGATTTCTGTTTGAAGTTGGCAACGCTGCACCGGAACCCAATATGGTTACTTCAAAATTCATGCGTTAAATCAGTGCTGATTTCGCCTCAGTAAGTGTTTCGGAAATATTCAGAACTTTATCCAATTGAGCGATACGGATCATTTTTGCTACATTTTCCTGCAATCCGCACAATACAAATTGCCCGTTTGTATCTTTACATAAACGGTTTGCCGTTAGGACAGCCGACAATCCGGAAGAGTCACAATATCTTGTTTTGGAAAGATCCAGGATGATTGAATTTACTCCACTCTTGTTCAAAAGAAGTAATTCACTTTTCAGATCAGGCGCATTTGAAGCATCCAGTTTTTCAACAGAAGACTGAATGACCGTAAAGTTGGTATCTTGTGCAATAATAAAATTCATGTTGCCACTGTGTTTATCAAATGTAACAAAATATTCTTTCTTATACTCTGAAAATGAAAAGACTTTAGCGCCCGATCTTTGCAGCCAATAAATAAATGACTGCCATTCGAACTGCAACGCCGTTCTCAACCTGCTGAAGAATAATGGATTGCTTGGAATCAGCAACATCCGAAGTGATTTCTACTCCGCGGTTGATTGGCCCGGGATGCATCACAATAATCTCTTTATCCAGGCTATCCAGGATTTCTTTGTTCAAACCGTATTGCATGGAGTATTCTCTCAAACTCGGGAAATATTGAATATCCTGTCTTTCCAATTGAATACGCAACATATTTGCAACATCACACCATTCCAATGCTCTTCTCAGGTTGTGTTCTACTTTAATCCCCAGGGAATCGATGTATTTCGGGATCAGGGTAGTTGGTCCGCAAACCATGACTTCTGCCCCTAATTTTTGAAGCGTGTAAATATTGGACAAAGCAACGCGTGAATGCAGGATATCTCCAACGATCACCACTTTTTTGCCTTCAACCGAACCCAATCTTTCCCGAATAGAAAAAGCATCCAATAAGCCTTGTGTCGGGTGTTCGTGTGTACCGTCTCCGGCGTTAATCACACAAGTATTCGTCCGCTCGGAAAGGAATTTCGCAGCTCCCGGATTCGGATGGCGCATCACCACCATATCCACTTTCATGGAAAGAATGTTGTTTACCGTGTCAATTAAGGTTTCCCCTTTCTTTACGGAACTTGAACTTGCTGAAAAATTAACAACATCCGCAGAAAGGCGTTTTTCTGCCAATTCGAAAGAAAGTCTTGTTCGGGTAGAATTTTCAAAAAAGAGGTTGGCAATGGTAATATCTCGAAGAGAAGGAACTTTTTTGATCGGTCGATTAATAACTTCCTTAAAACTATCTGCAGTTTTAAAGATCAATTCGATATCCTGACGAGTCAAGTCTCGAATTCCAACTAAATGATCAACACTTAAATGCTCCATTATTCGGGTGTATACAATACAATTTTATCTTTTCCTTCGCTATTCTTCCACTCTACAGTTACACGCTCGGAATCAAGCGTATCCACAGCTTTTCCGACGTAATCTGCCTGGATAGGTAAATCACGCTGGAATCTTCGGTCAATTAATACCATGAGTTCTACCCGAAGCGGTCTACCGAAAGCCATCAGGGCATCTAATCCCGAACGGATAGTACGTCCGGTATAGAGAACGTCGTCAATTAAGACCACATTTTTTCCTTCAATCGTAAAATCAATATTGGTGACATTGGGGATCAATGGTTTCTCTCTTCTTCTGAAATCATCCCGGTAAAAGGTGATATCCAACTGACCGCAGGTAACCTTTTCTCCCCGTACATTTTCCAGGATTTCCTTCAATCTTTCAAGCACAAAAATCCCTCTCGGCTGCAAGCCGATAAGTACTGTATTTGAGAAGTCATCGTGATTTTCGATTAATTGATAAGCAAGACGGTTCATGGTTAACTGAACCTGCTGTTCATCTAAAATGACTTGCTTTTCCATCGAGACAAATTTAGTAAAAGGATTCGATTAGTCAACCTTTTTTTCGATTTTCTGCGATTAAACTAAATCGTTTTTAAGGCCATTTTTCCGGTTTGAAAAGATTAAGAATCAATTTTTTACCATTTAATCAATAAAGTGAATATTTTACTCATTTTTTATTGATTTAAGAAAAACTTAATGTACTTTTGAAACAGGATCGAAAGAATTTTCACATTTTTCTATTTTGATATTTAATTTGGAATTTTAGATGTCGGAAGATATTTACTTTTTCATAGGGTTGGTTATTGGTTATAAATTTTGAAACGTAAATCCGGCATCTATATTCCATTTTATCCACCTTTTCGCTTGGTTTTATACCCTTCTTTCGTCAACAATTCGATTACTTTATCTCTGAAAGATCCCTGGATAATAATTTCTCCATCTTTTGCGGTCCCGCCTACTCCACATTTTGATTTTAACAGTTTCCCCAACTCCTTCAGGTCTTCATCCGTTCCGATAAATCCTTCGATTAAAGTCACTTCTTTGCCTGCACGCTGTTTTCTATCCAATGAAACATACAACAGTTGTTTGGATGGCTCCAATGTTTCCTGTTCTTCATTTTCTTCAAAATCGTAAGAAAAATCAGGGTTTGTCGAATAAACAATATTTACCCTGTCTTTATTTTTTTTGCTCATTTGTATTTTTCTATTAATGTTGCTTTAATATCGTCTGTCAGTAAATAATCTGGAGCTTTCCCCAACGCAGATTTAATTCCTTTCGGAGATCGAACATCGTATATTATGACCTCTTTTCCAAGGGATTTAACAGAATTCACGTCTGAAACTGCAATATCCGAATTCCTGAAAACCGCTCCGTCGGAAATCGAACTGATCGGATAACTTAGAAATTGCGCGGCATTTACTGCATTGTAATAAACCCTAAAACCAAGCCCTTTAATTGTCGGTACAAATCTCCTGGTATTGGTTACCATTCCTAAATCTCCATTGTAAAAATACGCTTTTGCCTGCTTTAATGCATCGATCATATTCGTTGAATCGATTAATCCGGTTTCGGTCCCATCCGATTCCTTTAAATCTATCAGTAAGCGGACACCTTTCAGATCAGCAGGTAAATCAGTCAATCGGATCAACTGTTCTTTTTCGAGCGACTTGTATTTCAATCCGGACAAATAGGCATCCTCTCTTTGCGGAACTGCTCCCGAACCGGTTGATTCTTCACTTAATTCCGGATCATGAAAAAGCCACAAAGTACCATCTGAAGACAATTGCGCATCCACTTCCACCATCAAAACAGTTTCAAAACTCCGGGCATATTTATAAGCTTCCAGACTATTATCGTGATAATTACTGCTGGAAATATGCAATCCTGCACAAGCATGTCCGCCGATTAACGTATCGGGATACAAGTCTTTGTGTTTCTTGCACGACAAAAGAACCGGTACAAAAATCCATATCAGCAGTCTAAAACTCATAGTAATACGCAATTTCTGCAAAGTAATTCCACATAAAAAAATGATTTCTTCTCGCATTGTACCCGTCGTACTTCCATTCTATCGCGGGGCCTATTCCACCTGTAAATGCTATTTTATTTTTCAAACCGATCGCAATCCTGCAGGCTATAAAACTTTCGGTGGTATGGATCAAGGGGTGGTTCCCGGGAACTTGTGTATTCAGGAGTGAATAAGAAAGACGAATAAGCGGTGCAATGGAAATCCAATCAATTAATTTTGAGCTGTAAGATAGATCATAACCCAAAGAAGGCCTCATTTGTCCCTGAAAAATGGTACTCTTAATCCCGAATCCTAAAAAGGCTTCATGGGAAATCCTTTTCTTGATCAGTTGGCCACGAAAATGAAAGAAAAAATCCTGGGGATGATATTGAAAATCTGCTCCGAGAGAATAGTTTACGGAATCCTGGGACCTGCCCAAAAAGGAAATGCCTAGTAACACCAAAAAAGCAAGCTTTCGAAACATGCTTCAAAAATAACCGAATGCTTTAGCTAAAACTAAAGTTTCGGGCACTTTTTACAGTGGTATCCTTTTCTTTTATATTTCTTACAACAATCTTTCTTTTTGTCGCAAGAGCAATTACTGCATGTGAATAGAGGTAAAATCGGTTGCTGTGAGGAAACTTCTTTTTTAACCATCTTTATTTAGACTAATTCTACACAAAGATAAACTGAGAAATCGGAATACCAAGAATTGTTAGTAATTATTTTGTTAATTGATTAGTGACTTCGACTACGCTCAGCCACCTAATCAATATTTTACGTTAAAGGACATTGAGCGTAGCCGAAGTGAACTTTTCTCAATTATTTAGAAAATAACCGGTGTGCCAACCGGAAAACGTGCATATGTGCATTTACGATATCACGAACATCTTTGCTATATCCTCCTCCCATGCTGCAAACGATCGGAATATTCCTTTGTTTTGTAATACTGAGAACAAACTCGTCCCTGGAATGAATACCTCTTTGGGTAACTTTCAGTTTTCCCAACTTGTCTGATTCCAGGATATCCACACCGCATTGATAGAAGATAAAATCCGGTTCAAAGGTTTCCAAAACACCTGTAAGTTCACTTCTCAATATTTCCATATAAGATCTGTCATCCAGGAATGTTTCCAAATGAATGTCTTTGTCCGATTTTTCTTTGTGCATCGGGTAATTAGCCCGACCATGCATGCTGAAGGTAAATACTTCCGGTGTGTTTCTAAAGATTTCCGCTGTTCCGTTTCCCTGGTGCACATCCAGGTCCACAATCAATATTCGCTTGAATAATTGCTCATCCAAAAGCCATTGTGCTGCAATCGCCTGATCATTCAATAAACAAAAACCTTCACCTCTGTTTGTAAACGCATGATGTGTTCCCCCTGCTATATTCAAGGCGGCGCCGCCGTTTTTAACCAAAGCTGCACACAAGCGGGTCCCTTCCATAATCCGCAATTCTCTTTCGATCAATTCGTTGTTATGAACAAATCCGCTCACACGTTGTTCACGAGGTGTACAATTCAGATTCAGTAATTTATCCAGGTATTCTTCTGAGTGGACTTTACGAACAATGTCCAGATCTATCAGTTCCGGTTCTACAAATTCCCTGGCTTCAACCAGGCCTTCATACTGCAGTTGCTGATACAGCAAGCCATATTTTTCCATCGGGAAACGATGGTTAGCCGGGACAGAATGAATATACGAAGGATGGTACGCAACAAAAAAGGACATGTTACTGTGCTCTGTCTACATCTGTGGAAATGGTAAACAACATTAATTCGTCATTAACGGGAATGAACTGGTAATTCAATAAACTTTTTGATTTCATTCTCATGGTAATAAAACCAAGCCCTGCTCCACCTTTATCGGAAATCAATCCATTGTTCAGGGTCTCCAGGTAAAAGGTTTTTACTTCTTCTTCATTCATTCCGTTCAAACGGTCCAGGTATGAAGCCAGTTTTTCCTTTTCAGAAATTTCGGTGAGATTTCCTAAGGCAATCCGGTAAGCTTTATCATTGAATGCAACTATAATCAAAGCTTGCTGCTCGTTGTCCCATTTTCGGCCGTGAAGAAGAATATTCTGTAAGCCTTCAATCAAAATAGAAAAAACGCGTTTAACCAATGGTTTTTTATCTCCCGCTGAAATCATGAAATCTTCAGTCGTAAGCGTAAAACTATTGACCAAATCCTGGTTTAATGGTCCGAAATGAGCGACCTGGATCGAATTAAAATGACTATCCTTAACATCCTGAATCCAAGAGGCCAATATCATTTTGGGTTCTATGTGAAGTGTACCAGGTTGCATCAACTGTTAACAGTCCGTAAATATAACAAAGGCAAAAAGAACTTATCTTAATCAATGAGCAAATGAACATTTCCTTGCCACATTTTACCATCCGCAGTTATTAATTGGTAGAAATAAACACCATCTACCAATTTTTCACCTGTGATATCAATGCCTCCCCAGTTGTTCTTGTAGTTATCGGATTCAAACACCACATTCCCCCAACGATTTTGAATAACCAGTTTTGAATTTGGTTTCAAATTGGTAATATAGAATTCATCATTCGTATGATCTCCGTTAGCCGTTACGATGTTCGGGATCTTAATCTCTCCAAGGATCTCAAATGGCTTGGTAATTGAATCAATACAACCGTCAACCGTTTCCACAACCAGTGTCATATCGTATGTTGTTTCAACCAGGGAATTGAACGTCGTGGAAGAACCTGTTCCAATCAATCCAACTCCTGAAACTGTCCAGCTATAACTTTGGAAAGGCCCACCGGTACTTGTATTCGTGAAATTAATGACTTCACCCGGTGATGCCACTGGATTTGAAATAGTGAAATCTGCATTCGGAACACCCTCTAATCCAACCGTAATCGGTGTGCCGGTTGTTACACAACCATTGCCATCTGTTATGGTCAGCGTATAAACTCCTGAACTCAGGTTGGTCAAATTCGGGGTTGTTAAAGGTGTTCCGGTCCAGCTATACGTATACGGAGCATTCCCCGATACCTGAACACCATTGATCATTCCATTATTTCCGATACAACTTTCATTCGTGACAACCACATTACTTTGATCAATAGTTGAAGGAGGAACAACTCCTACAAACAATGTTGTAGTAGCCTGACAACCGCTGTTATCAGTAACTGTCAATGTGTAATTCCCGGTTGTAAGACCCGATACATCCAATGTGGTTTGAGCCGGTGAACTATTCCATGAATAAGTATATGGAATCGTACCTCCGGAAACTGCAACACCGGATATGGATCCTGAACCGGATGCACAATTATCATTTGAAATAACCGCATTGTTCGTACTGATTGTCAAACCGGAAGTTGTTGCCACATTAAATGTTTGCTGAACAGAACAATTTTGATCATCTGTCACCGTAATGGTATACGAACCAGCAGCCAGGTTCGAAATATCCAGTGTTGTAGCACTTGTATTTGTCCATGAAACTGTCGGATCAATACCTCCTACGATCTGTAATCCGTTAATTGCCCCTGTATTTCCGATACACCCTGTTGGCGTAATCACTACTGAACTTGTATCCAGGCTCAACGGAACAATCGCATTTACAGTAAAAGGACCTCCGTTTGCCGTACAACCAAATCCGTCTGATACAACCACATTATATGTCCCCGGAGCTAAACCGGTTTGATTTAATGTCGGGCTTACTACTCCATTCCAGGTGTAGGTCAATCCGGTTCCTGTAGTAGTCAATCCCGAAATGGTCCCATCATTCAGCGCACATGTTTCTGCTGTTACCTGCACATTGGAAGTGTTCAATACAGGCCCTGCAATAGTATTGACTGTGAACGGTCCTGCATTCACACTACAACCAAGATTATCTGTAACCTGTAAATTGTAAGTTCCTGCCGGAATACCGGAAAGATTCAAAGTATTGTAAGCTCCTGAATTCCAATTGTACGTATATCCCGGTTGTCCGCCAGAAACTGACAATCCTGAAATTGCCCCGTTTGATTGTCCGCAATGATCATCCGTGATTACAACTGCAGCTGAATTGATAACAGGAGAACTGGAGGCACCGATCGAAACAGGACCAAATGTTGAGGTACAGGTTGCAGCATCAGTAACTACCAATGTGTAGTTCCCCGAAGCCAAACCTGTCTGGTCCAATGTTGCAGTAGTTACTCCGTTCCATTGATACGTTAAACCGGTCCCACTCGCTGTAATCCCTGTAATACTTCCATTGTTCAATCCGCAAGTCGTGCCTGTAACAACCATATTCGTTGTATTAATAGCAGGTCCCGGAGATAAACCAACACTAAACGGACCGCCAACTGCATTACATCCAAAAGCATCCGAAACCAACAAGCCATACGATCCTCCCGGAATATTGGTATGGTCAAGTGTTGGACTCGCTACCAGGTTCCAGCTATAAGTCAAAGTTCCGGTACCACTTGCCGTAATTCCGGTAATTGCACCGTCATTTCCTGCACATGTTTCATTGGTAATGACAAGGTTTGTGGTATTAATAACAGGACCCGCAATGTCATTTACCGTAAACGGACCTGCATTTGCAATACATCCCAGGTTATCTGTAACTGTTAAATTATAATTCCCCGCTGGAATAGCACTCAGATTCAATGTTGAATAAGCTCCTGAATTCCAGTTGTAGGTATATCCGGGTTGGCCTCCTGAAACGGTAAGGCCTGAAATCGCACCGTTCGATTGCGCACAGTGTGCATCCGTAATTGAAACGGAAGCAGTATTGATCACAGGAGCACTTGAAGTCCCGATTGCAATTGGTCCAGCAGTAGCCGTACATCCAACATTGTCGGTTACCAACAGATTGTAATTTCCGCTGGACAAACCGGTAATATCCAGTGTCGAATAAGTTCCGGTATTCCAGTTATAGGTTAAACCTGTTCCTGTTGCAGTAATTCCTGTGATGCTTCCGTTATTTAATCCGCAGGTTGTTCCTGTAATAACCATATTGGTAGTACTGATTACCGGCCCGGAATTTTGACCCACGTTAATCGGTCCTAAAGAAGCGGTACAACCATTATTATCGGTAACAACCAAGCTATAATTACCGGTATTTAAACCTGTAATATCTAAAGTTGAATAAGCTCCGGTATTCCAGTTATAAGTCAGTCCGGTGCCTGTTGCAGTTATTCCGGTAATTGATCCCCCACCTCCTAAGCAAGACGCGTTTGTCACAAGCATATTGGTAGAATTGATCACAGGGCCACCGGAAGTTCCAATTGTATAAGGTCCTGAAGTTGCCGTGCAGCCAATTCCATCAGTGACTGTAACCGTGTACGAACCCGCAGCAGCATTGCTTAAATTCATTGTAGGTGTTGTAACACCGTTCCATGTAATTGCAACGGTTGGTGCACCACCAGAAGTGGTTAATCCGGTAATGGAACCACCGGATGAGCAAGTAGCGTTCGTTACTACTGCAGTTCCGGAAATAGTTGGTCCACCCACAGTAACAGTAACCGGCACTCTAAATGTCCCGTTCGGGCAAAATCCTACATAATAAGTTGTTGTAGCTGTAGCTGAAGGAATATTTAACGTTAATCCTGTTCCAACGGAAGTATTTCCGGTATAGGTAGTATACCATGTAATGTTTGCATTTGTGATCGGTGCAGGCAATGTACCCTGAACGGTTACCGATAAACTTGCCGGGCTCCCGCTGCAAACCGATGCGTTATTTGGAATCAGGTTGTAGTAGGACTGTGGTAAAGAACTTGTTCCGGCAGCACCTCCGGTTGCACCGTTAGGAGGAAAATTAGCGACAATATTTGTAGTTCCAACAGCAGTAACAGTACCATTAGCACCTCCATTTACTAATTGAACCGGAGAACCTGAAGTAAAAGCGATCATACCGCCACCGCCACCGCCACCTGGACCATCAGCTTCCAAACCGGAAGCAAAACCACCAAAAGAAAGTGCGTTATTTCCTCCAGTTCCACCATTTGCACTCAGAGTAATCGTATTTGGAATAGCTGAACCATTTGAAATAATAATGGCACCTCCACCACCGGCTCCTCCAGCGCCATCAACTCCTAACTTAGTTGACGAGAAACCTCCAGGGTTTGGAGTATTTAGCGGATTTGAATTTTGTCCGTTTGCTCCGTTTGCTTCAATGGTCCCCGTACCAGTGATGCTTCCATAGGATTGAATAAAAACAATTCCCCCGCCTGTGCCACCACTTCCACCTTGATTTTGATCCATTTCACCGGCACCGCCGCCACCGCCCATAAAAACGCGAGTTGCGTCATACGTTAACGGGTGTCCACCAAGTCCCCCCTCTTTTCTTCTACTATCTCCGGACCAAGCTGCATTGTTTGGACCTACTATAGCTTCATCCTGATTGCTTTGAGCACCAGCATATCCACCTCGTCCACCTCCGGAACTTGGCGTTATAGCCATCCCTGCAGCTTCCAGGTTCCAAAAACCCGTATAACCTGCGGTTGCTACCCCCTTTCCATTATACATTCCTGTTCCCACATTGGAACCTCCGCCGCCTCCGGAATTTTTATAGTTTCCACCACCTCCGCCATTCGCAGGGGCACCGCATCCATAACGAGATTGATAGTTTACAGTCAGTTCTCCTGTTGCAGTAGCCGAGCCACCTATACCTTCTCCTTTTTCAGATCCCTCAGAAGCCGCAAAAGACCCGGGTTTCCCTACATCATTTGTAGCTCCCGGTCCACCGGATGTATTATCCGTAACGCCACCTCTAAAGCCATATCCTGATGCAACTACCTTGGAATTTGCACCAAAATTAATAATACCGTCTACTTCCAAGGCTACAACTCCACCAATTAAACCGTTCCATGCAAGAGGAATAATGGTTGTGTTGGCATTTAAAGTCAAATTTCCGAGTCTTGGAACGCGAACAACCTGTACATGACCGGCTGATGTATAACTATTTTTTAATGCACATCTTAGATTAATTGTCGAACCGGAAGTAGAAAGGACTTCAGCATATTCATATTTTCCTGAATTATTGTAGGCTGTTACAGCCCCCCATTCAGGACGCTTTGCTTCAACAGTTGAAAAATTCCCGCTGTTGAAATCATTCCAGTTTGAGGCTGAAAGTGTATAATTCCCGCCCCAATTGGTAATTGGGTGCAAGTCAATATCCATATCTGCACCTTGCATCTGGATAATCAAGATCAAATCTCCTGCCCCTAAAGCAGTACCAAAGTAAGAATTGGTCAACGTATTGTTTGTCACAGAAATAGAGGTAGCACTCGCTGCTATATTCGCAGTCACATTTGTATATGCATTCAATACTGTTCCTGCTGAAGTAACCGTATAATCACCGTTCTTGGCTTTTTGGCTGAATAAAGGAGTGGTTAATAAGAGTAGTAATATGGAGAGTATAACAGGCCT